>NZ_JBAWKD010000005.1:0-127686 GCF_037095735.1 Frigidibacter sp. MR17.14
GTGACCGCGCTCGTGGCGGCCGGGCTGTCCCCGCTGGCGGCGACACTCGCCGTTGCCGGGGGGCTTGCGCTGCTCGCCCTGATCTTCGGGCTGACCGCCCGCCACCGCTTCTCCACCCTCAGCATCGCGCCGCGCCGCGTGGCCCGCAGCCTCGCGCAGGACGCCGAAGCCCTCAAGGAGGCCTACAATGACTGACACCCGCACCCCCGACCAGATCGAGCAGGACCTCGCGCGCGACCGTGCCCGGCTCAGCGCCTCGATCAACGACCTGCAGGACCGCTTCTCGGCCGAAGGGCTGATGGGCGAGATCTCGGACGCACTGCGCGACCAAGGCGGAGAACTGATGCGCGGCGTCGCCGGCGTCGTGCGCCGCAATCCTGCCGCCGCGATCCTGACCGGGGCCGGACTTCTGTGGCTGGCCGTCGGTCGCAGCCACGCCCCGGCCGGCGCCGCCGGGCGGGCGCCCGCCGCGCGCAACTGGGACGAGCGCCCCCTGCCCCGCCACCGCGAGCGCTACGCCACGCCGCGCCATGCCTCTGACCCCGCATGGCTCGACGATGACTGGGAGGGCGAGGACCGCTATGGCACCGCGACCTCGCAATCCGCGGCCGGCGACTATTCCAAGGGCGACGCCGCGCCCGGCACCGGGGCCGCGGCGCAGGCCTCGGGACTGGCCAGCCGGATCGCCGAGGGCGCGGGCGCGATGGCGGATTCGGCGCAACGGGGCTATGCCGCTGGCCACCGCACGGTGAGCGAGACCGGCGCCCGCGCGCTCGACCGCGCCGCGAAGCTGCGCGACCGGCTTTCGGAGGGCACCGAAGGGCTGACGACAGAAGCGCGCGACCGCATCGTGAAGGCGCGCGAGGCCGCCTACGAGGCGCGGCGGCAGGTGATGGGGGCGGCTCATGACGGCCGGGTCCGCGCCGAGGGCTTCTATCGCGACCAGCCGCTGGTGGCCGGGGCGCTGGCGGTGGCCGCCGGCGCCGCGATCGCCGGGGCATTGCCGCGCAGCCGCTGGGAGGACGAGCATCTGGGTGCACAGAGCGATGCCCTCGCCGCCGAGGCGCAGCGCATCTTCCAGGAAGAGAAGGAAAAGGCCGCCGCCGTCCTGAAGTCCACCGCCGGCGAGGCCGAAGCGCAGCTGCGCGCCGCGGGAGCAGAGCTGAAGGCCAGCGTCGATACGGGCCGGATGCGCGATGCTGCCGAAACCGCGGCGCACAAGGTCGCCGACACGGCGCGCGACAGCGCCCGTTCGGAAGGGCTTGGCCGGATCTGAGCCTTGGCCAGGAAATGGTCTTCGGCCCCCAGGCCGGAGAGGCCCCCGGTCGGTCGCGCCGCCGGGGGCTTTCCTTTGCGTAGCGTCAGTCGGCTTCGGGGCGCTGCTCGATGGCCGGCAGCGGCTCGCCCCGGAACGCCGCCTCGAAGGCGCGCAGGCGCTTGTAGATCGACAGCATCTCAACGATCGTCGTCCAGGAATTCACCAGAAACTGGAACGAGCTGCTGACCTGCCCGAAGGCGGTCAGGATCTGCTGCCACAGACCCATCGTCAGCCTCCCCGCGACGATCGTCGGCACCAGGATGATGTTCACATAGACATTG
This sequence comes from Frigidibacter sp. MR17.14, assembly GCF_037095735.1. Classification (NCBI taxonomy): domain Bacteria; kingdom Pseudomonadati; phylum Pseudomonadota; class Alphaproteobacteria; order Rhodobacterales; family Paracoccaceae; genus Frigidibacter; species Frigidibacter sp. MR17.14. Next base: position 1,600 of record NZ_JBAWKD010000005.1, read on the forward strand.
TCGGCCTGGATATAGAGGCCGCGGGCGATGTTGAAATACATGTAGTGGAAGTACAGGCGGAAGTAGTTCGCCCGCACATTGCGGAACAGCTCTGCCACCGTCGGCGGATCGGCACGAGCCGCATCGTCCTCGCCATAGACCAGCTCCTTTCGATAGGCGGCCTCGACCCGCTGGTTAGCGAATTCGAGGCCAGGCAGCCGGATCCCAACCAACGCCAGCAGCACCGTTCCGAAAACCGCCCAGACCACCAGCGCCACGAACAGCGGATGCGGGATCGCGCCGACCAGCGGCAGTTCCGTCACATGCGCCGACAGACGCCAGAGCACCGGCAGGAAGGCGATCAGCGTCATCGCCGCGTCGACGATGGCGACGCCGAGCCCCTCCATGATCGTGGCGAAGCGCATGGTGTCTTCCTGCACCCGCTGAGAGGCACCCTCGATCTTCCGGATCACCGGCCAGCGCGCCATGTAGAAGTCGTTCATCGCCGTGCGCCAGCGGAACACGTAGTGGCTGACGACGAAGCGGGTCACGACGAAGACCACGGTCGAGGTGAGCGCGATCTCTGCGAAGATCGACAGCAGCCCGTAAAGCTCGCCCGCCGTCACCGTGCCGCTGCCCGATAGCGCCTTCTGGAACGTGTCGAAGAACGGACCGCGCCAGTTGTTGATCGCGACGCTGACTTGAACGCCGAAATAGGTGGTGAACAGGATGAAGGCAGAGCCGAGGATCGACCAGCGCTGCCAGGGATGCGGCTGGGCGATGGTCCAGAACGCGTAGAACAGCAGGACCCAGACGAAGTAGAACAGATAGAACCACAGGAATTCGGGCGTGTGGAAATAGCCCAGCCCGACTACGGGGTCCCCGGCCGCCGAGAGGTCGAAGCCGAGCATCCCGGCGATGCGGTCGCCGGGGCCATACCAGACCACCATCCCGATCGCGGTCCAGAGCAGCACCGAGGAAAAGAACAACCGCGGGCGCGGGAAGAAGGATTCGAACACCGGTCGCCATCTCCTGACCATCCGGCATCGACCTAGCGCCCGGCGCAGGCCGCCGTCAAATCCGCCGTCAAGCCCGCCGCGCGCCCGGCCGCGCCCCGGGCGCAGGCCGAGGCGCTGCCCAATTCGCGTGCAGCCCGGCCCCACTGCGCCGAACCCGCGCCGCCTCGCGCGCCAGCGTCCGGCGTTCGGCCAGGTCGAGTCGTGCCGTGATCTGCGCCACGTCGCCCGCGCAGTCCCGGGCGAGCCGTCGCCAGAGCCGCGCGACCGAGGCGGCGCTCCAGGGCAGGACGGCCGCCGCGATCCAGGCACGCGCCGGTGGTGGCAGGCGGTCGTACTGCGCCATCGGGCAGCCGGTGCCGCGCCGCTTCAGACCCGTCACGAGGTTTCCACCGCCAGCCGCCATCCCCACCCGCCTGTCCCAAGCACCGCGATTCGTTATGTTATGACATTTCATAAGATCACCGACGCCTGGCCGCAACCCGTCGCGGAATTGATTGCGAGCAGCGCGGGGCACGCTAGATCACGGGAACCTGACAGAAGGCGCGCCGGCACGATGACACGGATCCTGATGGCCCTGGCCTGCCTGCTGGCCGCCTGTGCCCCGCTGGCAGATCGCCGCGCCGCACGGATCGAGGCGCGGAACCCTCCACAGGGGCAGTTCCTCGAGGTCGCGGGCACCCGGATCCATGCCGAGGTCCGCGGCCACGGACCCGACGTGGTCCTGCTGCACGGGGCCAGCGGCAGCGCCCGCGACATGGACGACCTCGCCCGGCGCCTGCAGGACCGCTACCGGGTGATCTCGTTCGACCGGCCCGGCCTGGGCTATTCCGGCGATCTCGGCACGGCGGGGCTGAGCCCGCTGGTGCAGGCCGATTACCTGCGCGCGGCGGCCGCGCAGCTCGGGGTCCGCGAACCCATCGTCCTCGGCCACAGCTACGGCGGCGCGGTGGCGATGGCCTGGGCGCTGATCGAGCCGAAGACCCGCGGCGTCGTCGTGGTGTCGGGCGCGGTGCTGCCCTGGGAGGGCGGGTATGACGGCGTCTACGGGCTGGCGGCAAGCCCGCTTGCCGAGGCGACGTTGCAGCCGCTGGCCGCAGCCTTCATGCCGGACTGGCTGCTGGACCACATCATCGGCACGCTCTTCGCGCCGCAACCGCTGCCGCCGGACTATGCCGCCGACACCGGGGCGGAGCTTGCCCTGCGGCCGGGCCCGATGCGCACCAACCTGCGACAGCTCACGCATCTGAAGGCCTATCTCTGGCGGATGGGCCCACATTACCGCGAGCTGACGCTGCCGATCGAGATCGTGCAGGGCAGCGCCGACCGCACCATCGCGCCGCGGGTGCACGCGATCCCGATGACCGCCCTGCCGAACGTGCATCTGACCCTGCTGCCCGGCGTCGGGCACATGGCGCATCACGCCGCGCCCGAGGCTGTGATCGCGGCGATCGACCGCGTCGCGCGGCGCGGGCGCGTCAGCCCACCGGCGACGGCTCAGGGCGCCAGCGCAGCCGCCCACCCAAGGCCCGGCCCCTGAACGCCGGGGCGGTATTCGGCCCCCACCGGCCGGTCCCAGCCAAGATCGGCCAGCACCGCGCAGACGTGGCGATAATCCAGCTCGCCACGGTCCGGTGCCCCACGGTCGGGGACCGAGGCGAACTGCACGTGGCCGATCATCGGCAGGTGCCGGCGCAGGCGGCGGGTTATGTCGCCCTCCATGATCTGCAGATGATAGCAGTCGAACATCATCCGCAGGTTCGGGATCGCGAAGGCCTCGATCAACCGGGCCGCTTGGTCCGAGGTGTTCAGGAAATAGCCCGGGGCGTCGTGGTGGTTCAGCGGCTCGATCAGGAAGGTCAGCTCGGGCGCCTGCGCGGCGGCATGGGCAAGGTTGCCGCGCAGCGCGGCCTCGGCCCCGGGACCCGAGGCGATCCCAGACATGACATGGACGGCACCGCAGCCGATGGCACGGGCATAGTCGATGGCGCGGTCGATCTCTGCCCGCGCCTCGGCCTCGCGCCCCGGGATCGCGGCCAGCCCGTTCTCGCCCGGTGCGCCGCGCAGGGTGTTGAGCCCGAGCATCTCGAGCCCGGTGTCCGCCAATGCCGCCCGCACCTCGGCCGCCGGCGTGTCATAGGGCCAATGGCACTCGACCGCGTCATAGCCTGCGGCATGGGCGGCGCGGATCGCCTGCGGCAGCGGCAGGTCTGCCCATAGGAAACCGAGGTTGGCAGAGAAACGCGTCATGCCGCACCCCAGGCCACGTCATGGATCCGCACCAGATCGGCCACCTGCGCGGGCGAGAGCATGTTGGGGGTCTGTCCCCGCAGCAGCATCGCCAGCCGCGCCGTCGCCTCCAGCTCTTCGATTGCGTTGCAGGCGCCCTCTAGATCGAGCCCCGCGACCACCGGCCCGTGATTGGCCAGCATCACCGCGCTGCGCTTGCCCGCGAGCCCGCGGACCGCATCGCCGATCGCCGGATCGCCCGGGCGGAAATAGGGCAACAGCTGCACGCGACCCAGCTGCATGAAGGCATAGGGGGTGATCGGCGGCAGAAAATCCTCGACGCCGGCATCCGGCAGGGTCGAGAGCGCGACGGAATGGCAGGAATGCAGGTGCACCACCGCCGCCGTCCGCCCGCGCGTCTCGTAGAAGGCCTGATGCAGCGGCATCTCCTTCGTGGGCCGGTCGCCTTCGACCTGCCGCCCCGAGGCGTCGAACTTCGCCAGCCGCGCGGGGTCGAGCCGCCCGAACGAGGTACCGGTGGGCGAGACCAGCAGCCCCCCGTCCGGCGTCCGGGCCGAGATGTTGCCGGTCGAGCCAGCGGTCAGCCCGCGGTCGAACATCGAGGCCGCGAGTGTGCAGATCCGCTCGCGCAGCCGGGCCTCTTCGCTCATGCGGGAACCTCTTCGGCGGCCAGCACGGCGGCGGCGGTGGCGAAGAAATCCTCGGCCCCGAAGTTGCCGGACTTCAGCGCCAGCACCAGTCGCGCGCCGGCGCGGATCGCGGGCACGCCGGGCGCGATCACCGGCCCGATCTCGAGACTTTCAAGCCCCAGTCCCTCGACCACCGCGCCCGAGGTCTCGCCCCCCGCCGTGATCAGCCGGGTGACGCCGCCGGCGACCAGCGCGCGCGCGGTCGCGGCGAAAAACGCCTCGAGCGCATGGGCGACGCGGTCCCGCCCCCAGCGTTCCTGCGCCTGCGCGACCGCCGCGGGATCGGCCGAGGAATAGACCAGCGGCAGGCCCGGCTGCGCCAACGCCCAGCCCGCGGCCTCGGCGGCAGTGACCGAGCCGTCGAGGATCGCCTCGGGCGCGACCTCGAGCGCGGCACCGCCGTCCGCGATGTGCCGCGCGACTTGGCCCCGCGAGGCGCGCGAGCACGAGCCCGACAGCGCCGCGACCGGGCCCGGCTCGCCCTGCCAGCGCGCGGCATGACCAGAGATCAGGCCCCGCTGGCGGAAATTCTCGGGCAATCCCAGCGCGATGCCGGAGCCGCCGGTGATCAGCGGAAGATCCGCAGCGGCCTCGCCCAGCGTCACCAGATCGGCATCGCGGATTGCGTCGGCCACGACGAAGGGCCGCCCCCCCGCCGTCTCGGACGCGAGCGCCGCGCGCACGGCCTCTGCCCCGGCCCAAACGGTGTCGGCGCCGATCAGCCCGACGCCCCGGCGCGACTGGCGCGACAGCCAGCGGCGGATGTCGGGGTCGGTCATCGGCGTCAGCGGATGGTCCTGCATGCCGCTTTCGCTCAGCAACCGATCACCGACGAAAAGGTGGCCTTGGAAGATCCGCCGCCCCGTCGCCGGGAAGGCCGGACAGAAGATCACGCCCTCGGCCCCCAGCGCATCCGCCAGCGCCTCGGCCACCGGGCCGATGTTGCCCTCGGGCGTGGAATCGAAGGTCGAGCAGTATTTGAACAGGATCTGGCGGCAGCCCTGCGCGCGCAGCCAGTCCAGCGCCTGCAGAGACAGCGCCACCGCCTCGGTCACCGGCATCGAGCGCGACTTCAGCGCGACGATCCCGGCCTCGACCCCCGGATCGGCCGGAGCCGTGGGCACGCCGCAATACTGGACGGTGCGCATCCCGCCCTTGACCAGCGTCGCGCCCAGATCGGACGAGCCGGTGAAATCGTCACCGATGCATCCCAGAAGCATGGCGTTCTCCTTCCCGCCTCAGGCGGACCACTCCGTCACCGCGTCCTGCCGGCGGCGAAGAGACCACAGCTCCGACCCCTCGTCGAGATCGACATCCCGGCAGCGGATCACCTGCCCTGCCGGCACGTCGACCAGCAGCCGGCGACCGGCGGCGAGGTAATAGGGGATCGCGCTGTCCGGCTCCAGCGGCTGGGCCGGAGTCATCCGGCCCGAGACGCCGGCGATGGTGTGGTGATGGCCCACGGCGTTCAGCACCGTGCCCGCCGGCAGGTCGACATCGGCATGGGCGGTCAGGTCGATCACCGGGCGCGGGGCGACCGCGCCGGAGGACGCGCCCAGCAGCGCGGTTTCGAAGACCGAGGTCGCGGCCTCCAGCCCCAGCAGGTGGCGCGGAAGGCCCAGCATGGCCGTGCGGCCGTTTGCGGCCACGACATGGCCCTTCTCGCGCAGCATCTCCCAGGTCTCGGCATCGCGGCAGGCCACGGTGACGAAGACGCCGCCCGCGAAACTGGGCTCGCCCGGCAGCCGCAGGCAGTGGAAGACGTCAAGCTTGCCGGGTGCCGACAAGAGGCCCCCGTCGGACTGCAGCGCCATCATGTCCGCGATCTCGGTGATCCGCGCGATCGGGCAGTGCAGGTCGGCGCGGTCGGGCACCAGCCCCAGCGCATTGGCGACCACCGTCATCTCGCACAGGTCCGGCACCGCGCGCTGCGGCAGCATCGTAGCCGCCGCCGCGCGGCCCGCCGCGACCTCGGCCCAGGGCCGGCCCGCGGGGTCGAGCCAGGCGCCGAACCCGGGCGCATCGACGTTGACACCGTTCGAGGTGATCCGGCCCGTCGCCGGGTCGAAGACGAAGTCGTACTCGCTCGACTTGCCTGCCGCGATGATCTCGAGGCCCACGACCTCGGCCCAGGTGGCGAGGCCGATCAACAGGCTCGGCTGGTCGCCGTCGACGGGCGAGGCGACGCAGGCCTTCTCGGCCGCCATCCGGCCGAGGATCGGGCCGATGACGCTGTCGGTTTCCTTGGTGACCATGACGACGTGCTGCCCCGCCTCGATGGCCAGACGCGCGTGGCGCGCGCCCGCCTCCGGGCTGCCGGTGGCCTCGAGCACCACCTTGACCGGGATCTCGGCCACCAGCGCCGCGTCGGCGCAGGCGATGGCGCGGCCCGCGGCCCAGGCGGCGCGGATGCCTTCTGCATCCTTCACCACGGCGATGTCGTCCGCGGCATGTCCGACCGAGGCGAGGCCCGCCGCGGCAATGCTCGCGTCACGGTCGACGGCGACGCGGCAGCTGAGCCCCTTCACATGGCGCGCCTGCGCCAGGAAGCTGCGCCCGAAGCCACCGGTTCCGATGATCGCGCACTCGACCTGGGCGGTATCGCGCCCCGCGAAGTAGCGAAGATGGTTCATCGTGTCCGTCCCGTCATTCGGCCGGTTGCGCCCGGCGCAGCCGCCCGGCGAAGGCCCAGGCCTTCGGCACGACCAGCAGCGCGATCGCCACCGCCATGATCGCCGTCACCAGCGAATTGGAGAAGAAGATGCCGAGCGAGCCGTCCGACAGCAGCATCGACTGGTGGAAGGCGTTCTCGGCCTTGTGGCCCAGCACCATGGCCAGCACCATCGGCGCCAGCGGGTAGTCGAGCCGCGAGAACATGTAGCCCACCACCCCGAAGACCAGCACGACCCAGAGATCGAAGGTGGCGTTCGACACGGTGTAGGCGCCGACGAAGCAGATCGCGACGATCATCGGGCCGATGATCGAGAACGGGATGCGCAGCAGCGCCGCGAACATCGGCACCGTCAGCAGCACGAGGATCACGCCGACGATGTTCGAGATGTACATCGAGGCGATCAGCCCCCAGACGAAGTCGGGCTTGGTCGCGAACAGCATCGGCCCCGGGGTCAGGCCCCAGATCATCAGCCCGCCCATCATCACCGCGGCGGTGGCCGAGGAGGGCACGCCAAGCGCCAGCATCGGCAGCATGGCGCAGGTGCCGGCGGAATGGTCGGCGGTCTCGGGGGCGATGATGCCCTCGGGGCGGCCGGTGCCGAAGGGCTTGCCCTTGCGCGAGGCCGAGCGGGCGACGCCGTAGGACATGAACGAGGCGGCGGTCGGTCCGCCCGGCGTGATGCCCATCCAGATCCCGATCGCGGCCGAGCGCAGGGTGGTCGCCCAGTAGCGCGGCAGTTCCACCACGGTCTTCAGCACGTCGCGCAGGTCGATCTTCGAGGCGACACCGCGGAAGCGAAGGCCCTCCTGCACGGTGGCCAGCAGTTCGCCGATGCCGAAGAGGCCGATGACGATCACGAGGAACGAGATCCCGCCCAGAAGCGCGTCGTAGCCGTAGGTCAGGCGGATCTCGCCGGTCACGTTGTCCATGCCGACCGAGGACAGCACGAGGCCCAGCGTCAGCGACACGATGGTCTTGACCGGCGCGGCCGAGCCCATGCCGATGAAGGCGGCGAAGGCCAGGAAGTAGACGGCGAAATACTCGGGCGCGCCGAAGCGCAGCGCGAAGTTCGACGCCCAGCTGGCCAGCAGCGTGATGACCAGCACGCCGGTCAGCGCGCCGATGCCCGCCGACATGAAGGCCAGCGTCAGCGCCCGGGTCGACTCGCCGTTGCGCGCCATCGGGTAGCCGTCGAAGGTCGTCGCGACCGAGGATGGCTCGCCGGGGATGTTGAACAGGATCGAGGTTGTCGAACCGCCGAACAGGGCGCCCCAGTACATCGACGACAGCAGGATGATCGCCGCGGTCGGGTCCAGTGTGAAGGTCAGCGGGATCAGCAGCGAGACGCCGTTCGGCGCGCCAAGCCCCGGCAGAACGCCGACGATCAGCCCCAGCAGCACGCCCGCCACCATCAGCAGAAGATGCATCGGCGTGATGGCGATGCCGAAGCCATGGATGAGCATGTCGAAATTGGCCATGGTCCGGTCCTCAGTAGATGCCGAGCAGCGGTTCGATCGGGCCCTTCAGCAGGGGCACGAGGAAGGCGACTTCGAAAATCAGGTAAAGCGCGACGGCGAAGCCCACGCCAAGGCCCAGCGCGATCGGCAGCCGGTAGCCGCCCTGCCGCCAGGCGGTCCAGGAGATGTAGCAGATCGAGCCGACGTAGATCCCCATCACCAGAGTGATCACCAGGAAGACGACCATCACCGCGAGGAACCCGCCGATCCGGCGCGCTTTCTCGCCGTCGAGGAACGGCTCCTCGACATCGCCGGTCACCGCGGCCAGCCGTCCACCGACGCGGTGCTTGGCCACGGCCGCGACCAGGTTCCACAGGCTCGCCGCGATCAGGATCAGGCCGACGTAGAACGGGAAATAGCCCGACTGCGGGCCGCTGTCGGTCCAGCCGTGGCCCAGCTCCTCGGCGCCGATCACCGCCGTCACCCCGACGGCAGCGGTCACGACCGCGGTCGCAAGCTCGGCATGAAATCTCTTGACGGTCATCGCGCCCCCTCCCTGTGGCGATGTCCGGGCGGACCCCGGCACGGAAAGCCCCGCGGGCGGACCCGCGAGGCTCTGGCTGACCCTTCAGGTCAGTTGGAGGCCCAGCCCTGCTTCTCGAAGACGCCGACGGTCTTGGCTTCGCTGTCCTTGATGAAGCCGTTCAGCTCATCCCCGGCCAGGAAGGCCGCGCTCTGCGAGGTCTTCTTCAGGTAGTCCTTCCACTCGGGCGCTTCCGAGACCTTCTTCAGCTCGGCCTCGTAGAAGGCCACGGCCTCGGCCGGAACGTCGGCGGGCACCCAGACGGTGCGCGGCATCTGGTAGCTTTCGATCTGCAGGCCCTGCTCCATGCAGGTCGGGATGTCGCCCCAGCCCATGCCGTCATGAATCGGCTCGGACTTGGCCATCCGCTGCTTCGAGAAGACGCAGAGCGGGCGCACCGCGCCGGCCTGCCACTGGCCGAGGTTCTCGTTCGGGTTGTTGACGTTCGCGGCAACGTGGCCGCCCGCCAGCTGCACGCCCACTTCGCCGCCGCCGTTGAAGGGCACGTACTTGAAGTCGGCGCCCGTGGTCTGCTCGATCAGGGCCACCAGCGTTTCGTCGGTGTCCTTCGACTGGCTGCCGCCGAAGGGGATCTTGCCCGGGTTCGCTTTCGCGTCCTCGACGAGGTCCATCACCGTCTTGTAGGGCGCGTCTGCCTTCACCCAGACGAGGAACTCGTCCAGCGCCAGCGCCGCGACCGGCTGCAGATCCTCGACCTTGTAGGCGAGCTTGGCGACATGCGGCAGCAGGTAGACGTTGTTGGTGCCGAAGATCAGCTTGTTCGGGTCGGCCTTGTTCTGCTTGGCATACAGGAACGCCTCCGCGCCCGAACCCGCGCCCTTGTTCAGCACGACGATCGGCTGGCCGAGGTCGTCGCTTTTCACGATGATCGACTGGATCGTGCGCGCGAAGTTGTCGGTGCCGCCGCCGGCGCCCGAGGCGACGACGAATTCCAGCGGGCGGTTCGGGGCCCAGTCGGCGGCCGCGGGCAGCGCGGCGCCGAGGGCGAGCGCCGCGAGGGCCGCGCTGGTCATCAGGGTCTTCATGGGTCTCTCCTCCTCTGTTTCGGCCTTAGCGGCCCGCGGGCTCCTCAACCCGCATCAACGCACGTTTCAGTCGGCGAGGGCAGTCTCGGTCTCGACCGCGCCGGTCGCCCAGTCCGCGCCGAGCGCGACCGAGGCCCCGCGCGGCGGATTCAGTTTCGCCAGGCTCTCGGCCAGCCGCGCCGCGGCCAGCGTCGCGCCCAGATCGGCCTTGCCCTGCCCCGCGATGTCATAGGCGGTGCCGTGGGCCGGGGTGCAGATCGGGAAGCCGTAGCCCGCGATCAGCGTCACGCCGCGGTCGAAGCCCATCAGCTTCATCGCGATCTGACCCTGGTCGTGATACATGGTCAGCACCGCGTCGAACTCGCCGCGGATGGCGCGCACGAAAACGGTGTCCGACGGGATCGGCCCCTTGACCGCCAGCCCCTCGGCCGCGGCGGCCCGCACCGCGGGCTCGATGATGTCGTCATCCTCTTCGCCGAAGTTGCGCCCGTCGCCGGCATGCGGGTTCAGTGCCGCGACGCCGATCCGCGGGTTCGGCTTGCCGGCGCCTTCCATCACCTCGTGGGTCAGCTTGATCGAAGCCAGGATCCGCTCGACGCTCAGCGTGTCGGCGACCTTGCGCAGCGGGATATGCGAGGTGACGCGAGCGTTCCAGACCTCTTCCAGCACGTTGAACTCGCGCCCCGAACGGGTCGCGCCCAGCACGCGGTCGATGAAGCCGATCTCGTCGACGTAATCGGGGCGGGCGAGCCGCATCGAATGCTTGTTGAACGGCGTGAACATCGCCGCGTCGGCGATGCCGGCCTGTGCCAGCCGCAGCGCGGCGGCGAAGTTCTGCAGCGAGGCCGCCCCGGCAGCCGGGTTCGAGCTGCCCTTGGTGATCGCCTCGGGGCCGCAGTTGGCCAGATCGACCATCACCCGGCCGGCGGGCAGGCCACGGGCCACTTCAGAGGCAGCCACCACCGGCAGGTCGAAGGCCACGCCGGCATGGGTCTTGCCCATTTCGAGCAGCCGAGCATCGCCGATCACGACGAAATCCCGGCCCTGCATCTCGGGATGTGCCAGAAGTTTCGCGGCGAGCTCGGGCCCGACGCCGCCTGCATCACCGATTGCGAGAGCTGTGCGCATGATCGAATCTCCCCCCGTTCATTTGCTTCGTAATTCTGTATACAGCATTATGTGTGCTGCCAACCCCGTTCTTTCACACCGCCGCTCTGGACAGCGATGCGGCGAGAACCTGACGCAGATAGGTCTGGTTCTCGGCGCAGACGCCGAGACCGTCACCGCCGTAATGCTCGAGCAGGAACGGACTGGCGAACCCGTGGCCGAGCGCGCTGCGGATCGCCGCGCGCCAGTTGATCGTGCCGCCCAGCAACGGCGCCGGATGCGTCAGCACGGTGCCGGTCGCCGCATCTTCCATCCGCGCGTAGTTCTTCAGATGCCAGTATCCGGCGTGCGGCGCGCAAAGCCGGATCATCTCGGCCCAGGGCTCCACCGGGCGGTGCAGGCGCACGAGGTTGCCGATGTCGACGTTCAGGCGGACCGAGGGATGATCGACATCCTCGACGAAGGCCACCGCGTCGCGAGCCGTGCCCACATAGGTGTCCTCGTACATCTCCAGCGCCACCTCGACACCGACCTCGGCGCCATGGCGGCCCAGTTCGCGAGTGCGCTCGACTGCCAGCGCCCGGGTCTCAGGATCGACGGGCAGCGGCTGGCCCTGTGCGGTCCAGAACCAGGTCGTCGCCAGCTGCGCCGGCGTCAGCGCCCCGAAGAAGCCGAAGCTGACCGCCTGGGCCCCGATCTCGGCCGCGCAGTCGATCACGCGATGCGCATAGGCCAGCATCTCGGGCCCCCGCAGCGGATCGACGAGGTTCTTGCGCGAGGTCGAGATCGCGGGCACCGACAGCCCCAGATCCCGGCAGATCTCCAGAAAAGCTGCCCGCCGCGCAGCATCCAGCGCCGCGACGGAGATCCAGCTGTCGGTCGGATCGACGGCGGTGAAGCCGGCTCCTGCCACCTCTGCAAGGTCGGCCGCCCAGACCGCCGGATCGGCATCCTGCTTGGCTGTTCCGTCCGGCAGCAGACCCGGGAAGGGCAGCATCGCGGCCGCGATCGGCCATGTCTCGGCGGTCCAGGTCATTTCCGGACCCCCGTCGCCTGGGCGTGATCGAACATCGGTCCCTCCTCCGAATCGCGGTCGATGGCCCGACATTAGGAATCCAGCCCGGCGAGCGAAACCTAATTCTGTATGCAGCATTCAGAAGGCCGAGTTGACTTCCCGCCCGTCTCTGCGTAGCCAGAACCTACCCAAGGAGGAGGATCGCGGTGGACGCTGCGAAGTCGCTCGGCGCCGGACAGACTGAAGTGCCCGACCGGATCGAGAGGCAGTCGCTTCACGAGGCGATCCTGACGCGCCTGCGCGACATGATCATCGAAGGCGCGCTCGAGCCCGGCACCCGGATCAACGAGGGCCAGATCGGCGCGCAGCTGGGCGTGTCGCGCACGCCGCTGCGCGAGGCGATCAAATATCTGGCCTCGGAAGGGCTGGTCGAGCTGGTGCCGGCGCGCGGCGCGATCGTGAAGAAGTTCACCGCCAAGGAAGTCCACGACATGCTCGTGGTGATCAAGACGCTGGAAAGCCTTGCCGCGGGCGAGGCCTGCCGCATCGCGACCGACGCCCAGATCGCCGCCGTGCGGGTCCTGCATGACGAGATGATGGCCTGTTACGCGCGCCGCGACCGGCTGGCCTATTACAAGCTGAACCAGCAGATCCATTCGGCGATGGTGGCGCTGGCGGACAACGCGGTGCTGGCGCAAGTCCATGGTCAGCTGCAGAACCGGGTGAAGCGCATCCGCTTCCTCGGCCACGAGGGTGCCGAGCGCTGGGCCAACGCCGTGGCCGAGCACGAGCAGATGATGGAGCTGCTGGAACGGCGGGACGCGCCGGCGCTGCAGGAAATCGTCGTGGCGCATCTGACGCGCGGCTGGGAGCGGGTCCGCGAGGGGCTCGTCGACTGACGCCCTCCTCTCGGTGACCGATCGGGGCCCGTGGCCCTGTCAGGGGGGCGACAAGCCCGCGCCCCGACGGGTCACGGTTCAGCGCCCCGCCGCACCATCGTCAAGAAATTCGGCGCGCAGCGCCTTGCGGCGGATCTTGCCGAAGCCGTCGCGGGGCAGTGCCTCGCAGACCCTGAAGAGCTTCGGAACCTCCTGCGGAGACAACAGACCCGCGCAGAAGGACCGCAGCCCGGCCGCGTCCAGCGCCCGCCCGGGCTTGGCGACGACGCCCGCCACCAGCTTCTCGCCCCAGTCGCGATCCGGCACCCCGAAGGCCACGGCATCCGCGACATCGGGATGGCGCAGAAGCGCTGCCTCGACCGTCTCTGGGTGCAGCTTCACGCCGCCGGTATTCACCACGTCATCGCGTCGCCCACCGAGGTAGAGATACCCCTCGGCGTCGAGCCGCCCGACATCGCCGATGCTCTGGAAGCCGTCACCGTCGCGCTCGGGCTGCGGCGCCTCGGGCCCGACATACTCGCTGCGCCCGCACAGATCAGCGGGGCGCATGAAGATCTCGCCAGTCTCGCCCACGGGCAGAAGCTGGCGGTCGGGACTGTAGATCCGGATCTCGGTCTCGAAACCCCGCCCGACCGAGCCGGGATGGTCCAGCCATTCCGCACCGGTGATCGTGGTCTGGCCCGTGTTCTCGCCCGAGCCATACATCTCGGTCACCCGCGCCGGGCCCAGCACCTCGATCCACGCGGCCTTCAGCCAGTCGGCGCAGGGCGCGCCGGTGTGATAGAGCGCATGCAGGCTGGCCAGCGAGGCGCTGCTGCCCGGCAGCGCGTCGATCATCCGCACCATCATCGTCGGCACCAACATGACGAAGCCCACCACGAACCGGTCGATCGCGGCCAGCGCGGCGCGGGCGTCGAACCGCTCCATCAGCACCAGCCGGTTACCCTCGAAGAGCCCGTTCTGCGCCCAGGTGAAGGGCGCGTTGTGCGACATCGCCCCGCAGACCAGCTGCACCTGCTCGGCCCGGAACCCCAGCCGCGGCGCGACGCGGCCCCAGCTCGCGCCCGGGACGCGCAGGAAAGGCCGCGCATCGGCCATCATCTTCGGCAAGCCGGTCGACCCGCCTGAAAGCACGATCTTTCCCGGGCAGGACACCGCATCCGAGACCGGCCCCTCGGGCAGCGCCGCCGCCCGCGCCGCCAGCTCGGCCAGCGCCGCGCCACCAAGGCCCCCAGACGCGGACACAAGCACCCGTGCGCCACTGCGCGCTTGCATCGCCGCCGCCCGCTCGGCCCCGATCGCAGGATCGAGCACCATGGTCGTCGCGCCCAGCCGCCAGATTGCCAGCGCCAGCATCAGATGCTCGGGGATGTTCGGCAGCGCGAAGGCCACGACATCGCCCTGCCCCACGCCACGCTCGGTCAGCGCGCGGGCGAAGCCGTCGACCCTGCGATCAAGCTCGCCCCAGCTCAGCGAGACCTCGTCGCCCGCGGCAGGCAGGAAGCGCACAGCCTCTGCCCCGCCCCGCTCGGCGGCCAGCGCCCGCAACCGGGCGCCGAAGGTCATCGCATCGCTCATCGTCAGATCCCGCATCCGAGGGCCCGCTCAGACCTCTTCGAAGAGGATCTCCTGCGCGCCGTCCCACAGGACCTTGGGCCCGATTTCGGCCAGCTTGTCCAGATTGGAGGTCAGGGTGATGAAGTGGTTCCCCGCCAGCTGCCCCATCTTCGAGGCGAAATGCACCCCGCCATAGGCCAGCAGGATCTCGGTCTCAGAGATGCCGGCCGGATACAGCACGAACTGCCCCGGCGCCGGGAAGCTGGTGTGGTTCTCGTAAGACACGCCGAAGTCGGTCTCGCCCAGCGGGATCCAGACGCCCTCGCCGCTCCAGCGGACATGAACGACCTTGCTGCGGTAGGGGAGATGCGCGCGGAAAGCGGCGACGGTCTTCGGCGCCTTCTCTTCCTCGAATTTCGCGTCGAAGACGATGCCGGCGATGGTGACCTTGAGCTGGGCCATGATGTGTCCTTGTCAGTCGATGAGGCCGAAGAGCCGCGGCAAAGTCAGCGACAGTTCGGGGATGAAGGTGACGGCGAGCTGCATCGCGAAGAGCCCGGCCAGCGGCCAGCCAAGCTTGCGCGCGACGCTCAGCACCGGGCGGCCCGCGACGCTCGAGGCGACGAAGAGCGAGATGCCGTAGGGGGGCGTCACGGTGCCGATCGCGCAGTTCAGGATCACGACCAGCGAGAAGTGGATCGGGTCGAGCCCCATCTGCGCCGCGATCGGCGACAGGACCGGAACGATGATCAGGATCGCGGCGATCGTCTCCATGAACATGCCGACCACAAGGAACAGCAGGTTCGCGATGATCAGGAACACCAGCTTCGAGGTCGAGACCGAGGCGATCCACTCGCCCAGCATCTTCGGCACGTTGGCATTCGCGATCAGCCAGGAAAAGACGCTGGCGGTGCCGATGATCAGCATGACCGAGGCCGCGATCGAGGCCGAGCGCAGGATCAGCCCCGGCAGCATCGCGGGTTTCAGGTCGCGGTAGACGAACATGCCGACGATCAGCCCGTAGAAGCCCGCGACCGCCGCGGCTTCGGTCGGCGTGAAGACGCCGCCGAGGATGCCGCCGAGGATCACGAAAGGCATGCCCGCCGCCGGCAGCGCGGCCAGGCCGGTGCGGCCAAGGCGCGCCATGGTGAAGGGCTCGGCGTCGCGATAGGTCTCGCCGCCGCGCTTGGCGGTGAAATAGGCGATGGTCATCAGCATCAGGATGCACATCAGCCCCGGCACGATCCCCGCGACGAACAGCGCGCTGATCGAAACGTTCGACACTACGGCGATGATCACCATGGTCAGCGAGGGCGGGATCACCTGCGCCAGCGACCCCGCGCAGGCGATGAGCGCCGCACCGAAGTCGACGTCATAGCCCTTGCGGCGCAGCTGCGGCTGCATGATCGCCGAGATCGCGGCGGTGTCGGCCGAGCCCGAGCCCGAGATCGCGGCCAAGCCCGCGGCCGCCACGCAGGAGATCTGGTAGAGCGAGCCCACCATCCAGCCGATCAGCGCCGAGGCGAAATCGACGATCCGGCGCGAGATGCCGCCCGCGTCCATGATGACGCCGGCGAAGACGAAGAACGGGATCGCCATCAGGGTGAAGGAGTTCAGGCCCGCGAAGACGCGCTGGCTGACGATGACGACCGGCACGTCGGTGGTCATGACCAGCGCCAGCACCGCCGAGGCGCCCAGCACGAAGACCACCGGCACGCCAAGCAGCAGAAGCCCGAAGAAGGCAAGGGCGATGACGGACATCAGGCGATCTCCTCGGCTTCGACCTCGGGCGGCGGGAAGGGATCGTCCCAGCGACGGATGACCGACAGCAGCAGTTCAAGGACCATGTAGGCGGCGCCCACCGGCAGGCAGAGGTAGATGTCGCGCATCGGGATGCGCAGCGCGGGCGAGGTCTGGAAGGCGCCCATCTTGATCAGCGGCAGCGTGCCCCAGCCCAGCACGGCCAGAAAGGCCGCGACGACCAGCGCGATGGCGATCAGCGCCACCCGCGCCAGCGGCTTCGGCAGCGCGGCGGGCACCATGTCGATCGCGACATGCTGACCGCGGGCCACGGCAACGCCCGCCCCCAGCAGCACCAGCCAGATCTGGCCGTAGGTGGCGATCTCGGCCGCCTGGGCGATCGAATATCCAAAGACGTAGCGACCGGCGACCTGCACCAGCACCGCGGCCATCATCACCGCGAAGAGCAGGATCACCACGGCGGATACCACCCGCCGGACCAGAAGACAGAAACCTTCGAGAAGCGCGAACATCGCGGGTCAACCCCCGGTGCAGTCGGACAGGAAGACCGGCCGCGGGCGGTTCCCGCGACCGGCGAGGGCGTCAGATAGCGGTCACTTCACCGCCTTGACCAGCTCGAAGATCTTCTTCTGCGTGTCGGTGGTGACGTACTTGTCGTAGATCGGCTGGGCGGCGGTGCGGAACGGCGCGATGTCCGGATGGGTGATCTTCACGCCGGCCTTCTCGATGTCGGCGACGCGGGCGTTGTCGCTGTCGAGATAGGCCTTGCGCTGGAACTGGCCCGCTTCCTGCCCGGCCTCGTCGAGCGCGGATTTCACATCGGCCGGCAGCGCCTCGTAGGCGGCCTTGCCCATGATCACCGGGGCGACCAGCTCAAGCCAGCCGACCATCGCCCAGTCGGGGGCGACCTCGTAGAACTTCTTGGCGTAGAAGTTGGTGTTCGCGGCTTCCGCGCCGTCCACCACGCCGGTCTCCAGCGCGCCGTACAGCTCGGTATAGGCCAGCGGCGTCGGGTTCGCGCCGAAGGCGGTGAAGGTGTCGACATGCGCCGGGTTCTGCATGGTGCGGATCTTCATGCCGGCAAGGTCTTCCATCTTCTCGACGGGCTTGCGGGTCATGATGTGGCGGGTCCCGGCCGAGAAGACGGCCAGCAGGTGGAAGCCCTGCGCGTCCAGCGCGGTCTGCATCTCGCCCAGCACCGCCTTGTCCGACAGCGCGCGGTCCATCTGCGCGGCATCGTCGAACATGAAGGGCAGCGAGAAGACCGACAGGTCCGGCACGAAGTTCGCCAGCGTCTCGTTCGCGGTCACCGCGATGTCGACGGTGCCGATCTGGGTGCCTTGGATGCTTTCCATCTCGTCGCCCAGCGTGGCGTTGTCATAGACCTCGATCGCGGCCTTGCCGCCCGACTTCTCCTTCAGGATCTCGGCCATCTTGCGCATGCCGACGCCATAGGGCTCTTCGGCATTCGCGTTGTGGCTGGCCTTTAGCGTGATCTCCTGCGCGAAGACCGGGGCGGCGACCGTGCTCGCGGCCAGCGCGAGGCAGAGGGCGAGATGCGTGTGTTTCATGTGACTTCCCTGTTTCGTCTTGCTGTTGGGGCGGTATCGCGGTCCGGGGGCCGGCAGGCCCCCGGGGTCAGGCCTCCGCCGAGAGCCCGAGAGTATCGAGGATGGTCTTCAGCTCTGCCCGCTTCGCCGCCGGCAGCGGCAGGCGGGGGGCGCGCGGCTCGCCCATCGGGCGGCCGATCATCTGCATCGCGGCCTTGGTGGCCGAAACGTAAAGGTCACCCGCCAGCGCGTTGATCAGCGGCAGGGTTTTCACGTAAAGTGCCCGGCCCTCGCCCGAACCGTCGACGGTGCGCTCGAAGGTCAGGGCCGACAGCTTCGGCGAGATGTTCGACATGACCGAGGAATAGCCCTCGGCCCCGGCCAGATAGCTTTCCCACGGATAGTAGCCCGCGAAGACCGTCATCCGGCCCTGGCACGCCTCGAGCAGCTCGGTCACCCGGTGCACGTTTTTCGAGGTGTCCTTGATGTAGCTGATGTTATCGACCTCGGAGAGGCGGCCGACCAGCTTCGCGGTCAGGTCTACATTCGCGGTGAACGGGTTGTTGTAGAGCATCACCGGGATCGACAGCGCCTCGGCCACCTTGGTGAAATGCACCACCAGTTCTTCCTCGGTCGGCGAGGAATAGTAGGGCGGCACCAGCATCACCCCGTCGGCGCCAAGGCTCTCCGCCTCGCGGCTGATCTCGACGGCCTCGTCGGTCCATTCGGCGGCGGTGCCGATCAGCACCGGCACCCGGCCCGCGGCGCGCTTGATGACCGTCTCGGCCACCGCCGCGCGCTCGTCCCGGGTCAGCGACAGGAATTCGCCGGTCGAGCCCAGCGGGATCAGCCCGTGCACGCCGTCCGCGATCTGCCAGTCGACATAGTCGCCAAGCGCCTTGAGATCGACGTTGCCTGCGGCGTCGAAGGGGGTGACGCAGACGGTGTAGCTGCCCCTGAAGCTCATTCCGGTCCTTTCCGACTCTCTCAACCGAGCCGATCCAAATTCCTTGCGTTGAGCTTCGATCTGATCAGATAATGAGTCAACGCGACAGCTCGAATTTCGGGCGGCGACCTTCCCCCTCCCAGGAGTATCCCCCATGCCCTTCATCGAGATCATCGACCGCGACGCAGCCCAAGAAACACGGGCAAAAGCAACGCGCGCCCTGACCGATGGTCTCTGCGAGGCCTTCTCGATCAAGCCGGAAATCGTCACCTGCTATTATTTCTCGGCCCCCGAGTATTCCTACGGACATGCCGGAAAACACGGCGCGGACGCTGAAAACTTCCGCATTTTTATAAAAGTCCACGCCTTCCCCCGCCCGCAAGAGGCCAAGGCCGCCGCCGCCCGCGCGATGACGGACGGCGTCGTTGCGGCCTACGGCGCCAACCCGAAGGATGTCATCGTCTACTTCTTCGACCGCGCCCCCTCGGACGCGTTCCACGCCGGCCTCGCCTCGGCTTGACCCGGGGTCTCGGCCGCGTGTAGGCCAAGATCAAATCCGACAATATACAGCCCAACGGAGATCACATTGGATCAGTTCTACACCGAAGAGCAGCGCATGGTGCGCGAGACCGCGCGCCGCCTGTCCGAGGATGTGGTCGCCCCCGCCGCCGCCCGCATCGACCGTGACGACGTCTTCCCGCGCGACATCTACGAAGCCCTTGCCGAACAGGGTCTTTTCGGCGTGGCACTCGCCGAGGACGCGGGCGGTGTCGGCCTTGACGCGATGGCGGCCTGCATCGTGATGGAAGAGATCGCCCGCGGCTCGGGCGCGGTCGGCAACGCCTTCGCGATCCCGGTCGAGGCGGCGCTGTTCCTCAACCACCACGGCACCGACCAGCACAAGGCGCTGATTCCCGGCATCCTCGAAGGCCGCACGATTCCCGCCACCGCCGTGACCGAGCCCGACCACGGCTCGGACGTGGCCGCGATGACGACGACCGCGCGCCGCGACGGCGATGACTATGTAATCAAGGGCACCAAGGCCTGGGTCACCTTCGGTCAGGTCGCCGACGTGATCATGGTCTTCGCCAAGACCGACCCGGCCGCCGGCGCCAAGGGCATTTCGTGCATCCTGGTCGAGACCGACCGCCCCGGCGTGACCCGCGGCAAGTCGGAACATCTGCTGGGCATGCACGGCCTGTCCGAATGCATGGTCAGCTTCGACGAGGTCCGCGTGCCGGTGACGAACCGCATCGGGCCCGAACACGGCGCCTTCAAGATGGCGATGGAGAACTTCAACTTCTCGCGGCTGATGATGTCGTCGATGGCGCTCGGCATGGCGCAGGCGGCGATGGAGGATGCGATCGCCTATGCCAATGACCGAAGGCAGTTCGGCAAGCCGATCTTCGAACATCAGGCGGTGCAGTTCATGATTGCCGACATGGCCAAGGACATCGCTGCCGCGCGCCTGCTGATCCACAACGCGGCGAAGCTCTACGAAGCCGGCCACCCGATCGCGCTGGAAGCCGCGCAGGCCAAGCTCTTCACCACCGACATGGCGCAGGTGCACATTTCGAATGCACTGCAGATCCACGGCGGCAACGGTTACAGCCGCGAATTCCGCATCGAGCGTCTGTTCCGTGACGTGCGGCTCAGCCAGATCTATGAAGGGACCAACCAGATCCAGCGCATGATCATCGCGCGCCAGGTGCAGAAGGCCTACGCATGAACCTGACCTATGAGGATGTCGAGATCGGCGCGCGCTACACCACGGCCGCGCACGAGATCACCGTCGCCGACATCGCCGACTTCTGCCGCCTGACCCGCGACCACCATCCGCTGCACACCGACGAAGCCTATGCGAAGAAGGCGGGCTTCCCCGGCATCATCGCGCACGGCCTCTACGGCCTGTCGCTGATGGAGGGGCTGAAGACAGAGCTGAAGCTTTACGAGGATACCTCGATCGCCTCGCTCGGCTGGGACAAGGTGAAGTTCGTGGCCCCGCTCGTCGCCGGCGACGTGGTCCATGTCGAGATGGACTTCACCGCCAAGCGCGAGAACGCGAAGGGCACCGCCGGCGTGATCACCGAGGCCGTGCGCCTGATCCGCGCCGACGGCACGCTGCTGATCGATTCCCAGCATGTCTCGCTGATCCGGAAGGCCGCCTGATGGCCGACGACCTCTCGCTCGAGACGGCGCAGAATTCGGTGGATCAGGCGACGCGCCTGATCCGCGACGACATCCTGTCGGGCCGCATCCGTCCGGGCGAGCGGTTGAAGACAGCCGATCTTGCCAAGCGCCTCGGCTTCTCGACGATGCCGATGCGCGAGGCGCTGCGGAAGCTGGAAGGCGAGGGACTGGTCGAGATCGAGCCGAACCGCGGCGCGACCGTGCGTCAGCTCGACCGCGCCTATATCACCGATCTTTTCGAGCTGAACACCGATCTCAGGATCTGCGCGATGCGCCGCGGGATGGCGACGCTGACGCTGGAACGCATCCGCGAGCTGGAAGCGCTTGCCGCCGACTACCGCCGCCAGATCGCCGCGCATGAGGACATCGCCGCGATCGAGACCAACCGGCGCTTCAACGCCCGCCTTGTCGAATTCGGCGGAAACCGCGAGGCGCTGCGCGTCTTCCTGCGCGGCTGGGACGCGATCTTCGCCTTCCGCTCGGGCTACGGCTACGGCATCGGCCGGCGCCGGATCATGGCCGACGAGATGGGCCTGCTGATCGAGGCGCTCCGCCGCCACGACGCCACCGGCGCCGAGGCGATCCTGCGCATGCAGAACGCCGCGATGATGGAAGACCTCGTGTCGCGGATCGCGCCCGACCGCTGAGGATCAGCCGAAGGCCCGGCTAGTCCCGCGCTCGAGATAGACGCCCTGCCCCGGCGTGCCGGTGATCGCGCCCTCGGCGGCGATGGTCCGCCCGCGCAGGAGGGTGCGCACCGGCCAGCCCGTCACTTCCATCCCCTCGTAGGGGGTATAGTCGCAGGCATCGTGCAGGATCTCGTGGGTGATCGTCACCTTGCGCGCCGGGTCCCACAGCGTCAGGTCCGCATCCGCGCCGACGGTGATCGATCCCTTGCGCGGCGCCAGCCCGAAGAGCCGCGCCGGGTTCGTGGCAGTCAGTGCCACGAAGCGTTCGAGGCTGATCCGCCCCTTCGACACCCCTTCCGAGAACAGGATCGGCAGCCGCGTCTCGATCCCCGGAATGCCGTTCGGCACCCAGCGGAACGAGGTCCGCGCGCCCGCCACGTCCTTGCCCGCCGGATCGTCGAAGCGGAACGGGCAGTGGTCGGACGAGAAGATGTCGAAGGTGCCGTCGCGCAGCCCTTCCCAGATCGCCTTCTGGCTGTCGGTATCGCGGGGCGGCGGCGAGCAGACGTATTTCGCGCCCTCGAAGTCCATGTTCAGGCCCTTCAGGTCATCGGCGGTCAGCGCGATGTACTGCGGGCAGGTCTCGGCATGGACGTTCAGGCCGCGCCTCTTAGCCCACTGGATCTGCTCCATCGGGTCGCGGCCAGAGACATGGACGATGGTGATCGGCACATCGGTCAACTCGGCATGGCTGATCGCGCGATGCGTGGCCTCGCGCTCGACCGATTGCGGGCGGCTTTCGGCATGGTAGTAGGGCGCGGTCTTGCCCGCCTCTTCCAGCCGCTTCGCCATGAACTTGATCGCGTCATAGCCCTCGGCATGGACCATGACCATCGCGCGCTCGCGCCGCGCGACATCGAAGACCTCGAGCAATTCGGCGTCGTTCAGCACCATGTCGTCATAGGTCATGAAGACCTTGAACGAGGTGTAGCCCGCCTTTACCAGCGCCGGCAGTTCCTGCCCCAGAACCGCCGGTGTCGGGTCGGTGATGATCAGGTGGAACGAGATGTCGACATGGCATTTGCCGTCGGCCTCGGCGTGATAGGCCTCGACCACCTCGCGCAGCGACTGGCCCTTCTGCTGCAGCGCGAAGGGCATCACCGTCGTCGTGCCGCCCGCCGCGGCCGAGCGGGTGCCGCTTTCGAACCCGTCCGCCATCACCACGCCGCCGCCCTGCGGCTGCGCCAGGTGCACATGCGCGTCGATCCCGCCGGGCAGGACCAGCAGCCCCGCCGCGTCGATCTCTTCGCGGGCCGGGCCCACATCCTCGGAAATCGTCACGATGCGCCCGTCGCGGATGCCGATCTCGGCGCGATAGCGGTCGGCGGCGGTGACGATGTCGGCGTTGCGGATCGCGAGGTCGAGCATTTTGGCGTCCCGGTGTCGGTCAGGGAAAAGCCCGCGGCGGCGGGAGAGGGCGCCGCCGCGGGGAGAGGGACCGCTCAGTTGGCGGTCAGGGCTTTGAACAGCGCCTTCTGGCTGTCGGTGGTCAGCGCGCTGTCATACAGGGGTTTCGACGCCTCGATGAACGGGGCCGGATCGGGCTGGGTGATGGTCACGCCATGCTTCTTGAAGCCCTCGATCAGCGGGGTCTCCTGATCGACGACATACTGGCGCTGCCACTTGGCCGCTTCCGAGCCGGCTTCCAGCAGCGCGGTCCGGATGTTTTCCGGCAGCGCGTCGAAGCTGTCCTTCTTCATCGTCACCGGGGCGGTCATGTTCAGCCAGCCCACCGGCGCGAAGTCGGGGGCGACTTCCCAGAACTTCATGCCCTCGTAGCCGGTCGCGGCGCCCTCGGCCCCGTCGACCACGCCCGACTGCAGCGCGCCGTACAGCTCGGAATAGGACATCGGCGTCGGGTTGGCGCCATAGGCGCGGAAGGCCTCGACATGCACCGGGTTCTGCATGGTGCGGATCTTCATGCCCTTCAGATCCTCGATCTTCGCGACGGGCTTGGTGGTCATCAGGTGACGCAGGCCCGACGAGAAGACGGTGACCAGCTCGAAGCCCGCGTCATTGGCGGCGCCTTCCATCAGGTCCCAGTTCGCGTCGATCTTGTCGCCGAGCCCGGTGACCGAGGGGAACAGGAACGGCAGGTCGAAGACCTTGTAGGCCTCGACATAGTTCGACAGCATCGCGTTCGAGGTCATGCCCATGTCGAGCGAGCCCAGCATCACGCCCTCGACGGTCTGCTGCTCGTCGCCCAGCTGGCCGCCGGCATAGATTTCCAGCGTCGCCGCACCGTTGGTCTTGGCTTCGAGCAGTTCCTTCATCTTCTGCAGGCCCTTGTCCTGCACTTCGCCCGCCGCGTTGGTGTGGGCGACCTTAAAGGTATAGTCGGCCGCGAAGGCCGGAAGTGCCAGGACCGAGGCCAGGGCCGAGGCGAGAAGCAGGGTTCTGTTGGACATGTCTTTGACTTTCTGATGCGTCGTTGACGGGGGTGAAGGGGTCAGGCTCAGAGCAGGACCGAAGGCAGCCAGAGCGAGATCGCGGGAACATAAGTGACCAGCAACAGCACGATCAGCATGCAGCCGAGCGGCAGCCAGATCTTGCGCGACACCTGCTCGATCCGCCGGCCGGCGACCGACGAGGCGACGTAAAGGCAGATGCCGTAGGGCGGGGTGATCAGCCCGATCGACAGGTTCAGCGCGACGATGATGCCGAACTGCACCGGGTTGATGCCGTAGCTCTGCGCCATCGGCAGCAGGATCGGCAGCAGGATCAGGATCGCCGAGATGCTCTCCATGAACATGCCCACGACCAGCAGCAGCAGGTTCACGATCAGCAGGAACAGGATCGGGTTGTCGGTGATCCCGGTCAGCCAGTCCTTCAGCATCGCCGGGAAGCCCTGTGTCGCGATGATCCAGGTGAAGACCGAGGCGGTCGAGATGATGATCAGCACCGTCGCCGACAGGCTGATCGCCTTCAGGAAGATCCGCGGCAGGTCTGCCACCGTGATCTCGCGGTAGACGAACAGCGTCACGATCAGCGTCACGAACAGCGCGACACAGGCGGCCTCGGTCGCGGTGAAGATGCCGCCGACGATGCCGCCGATGATCACCACCGGCACCAGCAGCCCCGGCCCCGCATCGACGAAGCCGCGCCAGAGCCGCGCCCCGGTGAAGGCCTCGGTGTCGCGATAGGCCTCGCCCCCGCGGCGGGCGTAAAGCCAGCAGCCCAGCATCATCGAGCCCGCCACCATCAGGCCCGGCACGATCCCGCCCAGGAACATGGCACCGATCGACTGGTTGGCGGTGACGGCGATGACGATCATCACGATCGAGGGCGGGATGATCGAGGCGAGCGACCCCGAGGCCGCAATCACCGCGGCCGCAAGGTCGATGTCATAGCGCCGCTTGCGCATCTCGGGCGTCATCACTGCGCTGATCGCGGCCGTGTCTGCCGAGCCCGAGCCCGAAATCGCCGCAAGCCCGGTGCCGGTGACGATCGCCACCAGATAGAGCGAACCGGTGATCCAGCCCACGAGCGCACCGGCCAGGGTGACAAAGCGCCGGGCGATGCCGCCCGCCTCCATCAGCAGGCCAGAGACGACGAAGAACGGGATCGCCATCAGGGTGAACGAGCTGATGCCGCCATAGACCCGCTGCGCCACGATCGAGATCGGCGCGGTCGTGGTCAGCTCGATCGCCAGTAGCGCGGCGATGCCAAGTGCCAGGACGATGGGCGTGCCGGAGATCAGAAGGACAAGGAAACCGCCAGCCGCCCAGATCATGCCGCGCTCTCCGTCTCGTCAGGGGTGGCGCCGATGGTTTCGGGCCGCAGGGCGCGCGGGATCGTGGCGATCACGAACTCGAGCAGGAAGTAGCCAAAGCCCACCGGCAGCGCCATGTAGGGCACCGCCATCGGCATCCTGAGCGCGGGCGATTTGATCATGAAGCCGATCGCCAGCATCGACAGCGACCCCACCACGACCGTGGCCAGGAACCAGGCCCCCAGCGCCAGTCCCGCGAAGCCGCAGGCCTGCTGCACCGGGCGCGGCAGCTTGCGGACCAGCACGTCGACGCCGACATGCTGGTTGTGGCGCATCGCGATCCCGGCCCCCAGCAGCGTCAGCCAGATCTGCGCGAAGGTCGCGGTCTCCTCGCTCCAGGCGATCGAGTAGTTGAAGAAGTACCGCCCCACGATCTGCGCAAGGATAGCGCAGGCCATATAGGCCAGAAGCAGCAGCGCGACGGCGTCGACCAGCCGGCGCAGCGCCGTCAGGCCCAGGCAGAAGGCCTTCAGGATCGGGGATCTGGTCGCGGTGCCGGCACCGCCTGTCATGGTCCGCCCGAGCATGGGCACGCCTCCTTCGGATCGGAGAGATGCGCGGGGGTTGATCCCTGACGCATCGCCTGTCTGAGGTCAGGTTATCGACTGCGAGGCGTCGATGAAGGCGCATGACTATAAGAAAACTGATACGAACTATTCGATGCGCACTTCGATCGAATATTCTTGGGCGATCGCGCGATATGATCTGATCAGGCCCAAAACCGGGCGATGATGAAATGAGCGGCAATATGACGGAAACATCAAAATCTGGGCACAGCGCGAAATCCGGGCAGCCGGCGCTGGGTCTCGCCTTCTGCCTTCTGGGCCGGTCAGAGGCGGTTCTGCTGGCGCGCGGGGCGGGATTCGACTTCGTGGTGATCGACATGGAACATGGCCCGCTGGGGATCTCCGACCTTGGGCAGGCCGCCGCCGCCGGCCTCGCCGCCGGGATGGCGGTCTGGGGCCGCGTCACCGGCCCGACCTCGGGCGACATCGCGCGCGTGCTCGACTGCGGCGCGACCGGGGTGGTGGTGCCGCATGTCGACACGGTGGAAGAGGCGCGCCACATCGCCCGGATCTGCCGCTTCGCGCCGCGCGGCGCCCGTGCGCTGCCGGGTCCGCTGCCCGCGCTCGACTACCGCGTGGTTCCGGCAGCGCAGCTTTGCCCCGGCGCCGAAAGGAACACGCAGGTGATCGCGATGATCGAAAGCGCCGCCGGGCTTGCCGCCTGCGAAGAGATCGCGGCGGTCGAGGGCATCGACATGCTGATCATCGGCTCGAACGACCTCGCCGACGGGCTCGGCCTGCGCGGACAGCTCGACCATCCGCAGGTGCGGGCCGCCTTCGCGCGGATCGCGGCGGCGGCGCGGGCCGCGGGCAAGGGCTTCGGCGCGATGGGCCTGCCGCCGGCGCTGGTCGAAAGCCACGCACTGGCGCTTGGCGCGACGGCGCTGGTGGTGACGAACGAGACCAACCTGATCGTGCAGGGCGGCGCCGCCGCGATCGCCGCGCTTCAGTCCTGAGCGCTGCGCTGGGTCGCGGCGCGCACCTCGGCGATGCGCAGCGCGGCCCGCTGGCGGAACAGCTCGATGAAGCGCTTCGTCTGGCGCGAGGTGGTCTTGGCCCGCGGCGTCGCCGCCGCCAGCTCGAAGCTGAGGTTCGCGCCATAGGGCCGCACCACCAGGCCGGGGCGCATCGCGGTGAAGGCCGACAGCTCGTCGACAAGCGCCACGCCCCAGCCGTCGCGCACGATCCGCGCCGCGGCGTTCATGAACCGCGTCTCGATCACCGGCTGGTATTCGAGCCCAGAGGCGCGGAAACTGTCGGCGAACATCAGCCCGATCCGGTTCGCGACCTGCGGGCCGACCATCGGGCGCTCGGCCAGATCGCGCGGTGTGACGACATCCAGCCGCGCCAGCGGGTCCTTCTCGTCGCACAGCACCACCGCCTGCAGCACCTCGATCGCGTCATACTGCAGCGCCGGGCGCTCCAGCGGCGACAGCACGAAGGCCACGTCGGCAACGCCGTTCTCGACCATCTGCAGCACCGGGGCCAGCATGTGCGTTTCCAGCGAGATCCGGATCCGCGGATGCTCGGTCGCGTAATCGGCGATCACGCGGGGCAGCACGCCCTCGCTCACCTCGGCGGTGGACGCCACGCGGACATGCCCGATCCGCCCCATCCGCAGGTCCACGGCCCGCTGGTTCACCGCATCGCGCAGCATGAACAGCGGCTCGGATTCCTGCAGCAAGATCATCGCCTCTTCGGTCGGCTGCAGCCGGTTCGAGACGCGCTCGAACAGCGGAAAGCCCAGCACCGACTCGATGTGACGGATGGTGTTCGAGATCGAGGGCTGCGACATCCCCAGATGCTCGGCCGCGCCGACGGTGGTCCGGTATTCGACCACCGCGCGCAGGATCTCGAGCTGTCTGAGGTTGAGCATGGTCCCGACCGGTCCTCCAACGGACCGCATGGGGCCGGTCCTAGCCCTGGCTTTGCGTCAGCCGGATGCGGGTGAAGTTGCGCACCTTGTCGCTGAACGGGCCGAAGCCCTTGATAGCGTGGAATTCCGGCGTGTCATAGGCCTCTGGCCCGGTGATCGTGTAGATCGCGACATGGCGCGGCCCGCCTTCGATGCACTTTTCGCGCCGCGCATCCAGCCAGCCCGGGCAGGCCAGGATGTCGGGGATATGGGTGGTGACGTACCAGTCGTCGAAGGCGGCCTCGTGTTCGGGGTCGATGTCGACGAAGACGATATGGGTCTGGGTCATGGGATCAGGTCCAGGCAGGGGCGCAGCGCCGCCATCAGTTGGTCGATTTCCGCGCGCTCGATCGCGGGGGTGGGCGCGCGGCAGGCGGGCGAGGCGATGCGGCCAAGCTCTGCCAGGCAGACCTTCAGCCGTGCCGCCGCCAGATGCCCCGGCGCGCCATAGACAAGGCGCGCATAGTCGAAAAGCGCCTCGTGGATCGCGCGAGCCTGCTCGAAGCGGCCGCCGCGCACATGGGTGTCCAGCGCGGTGATCAGCTCGGGGATCACCGCCGCCAGGCTGACGGCAGAACCGTCAGAGCCAATGACGAAGCAGGGGAACAGATGTTCGTCGCCCGAGGCCATCACCGCCACGTCGGGCCGCTCGGCGCGGGTGATGCGGCGCGTGGTCTCGTAGGCCTTGGTCTCCCAGCTGCCTTCCTTGATCCCCGCGACCGCCTCGATCTCCAGCAACCGGCGGAGGACGTCGGGGGTATAGGCGGTGCGCCCCGCCCCGACTGAGCCCTGGAACAGGTAGATCGGCGCACCGGTTTCCTCGGCGATCATCCGGTGATGGGTGACGATGGCGCGCGGGTCGGCCCCCAGCGCCCAGGAGAAGGGCGCGAAGACCATGATCGCATCCGCCCCGGCCTCAAGCGCCGCCCGGGCATCGGCCACAGCGACGGCAGTGCTTTCGTTCGACACCGCCGCAAGGATCCGGCGCGGGCCGGCGACGGCGCGGGCGATGGTGACGACCTCGGCCTGCTCGGCGCGGCTGAGGTGGATACCCTCCCCCGCATGACCGTTCAGCAGCAGCCCCGCCTGCCCGGGATCGGACAGGACGGCTTCGAAATGCCGCTCGAGGCTTGCGCGGTCCAGCGCGCCCTCGGGCGTCATCGGGCAGATCGTCGCGGCGTAAAGCCCGCCCGCGCCCGTCATCACAGCACCTGCGCGGCGCGCAGCGCCGAGACGACGCCGTCGCGGATCGCCAGGCTCTGCGGCAGCAGCGGCAGGCGCGGGGTCGCGTTCCTGATCACGCCCATCGCGACAAGGCCATCCTTCATCCGCGTGTGCATGTCGATCACCGGCGCGGGCCCGTAGATCGCGCGCACCACCGGGTAAAGCCGGTCGTTCGCCGCCCGCATCGCCGCCAGATCCATCGCTTCGGACGCCTTCCACAGGTCCGCCAGCAGACCGGGCACGAGGCTCGCGAGGCCCGACAGGATGCCGTCGCCGCCAAGCGCCACCTGCGCGAAGAACCAGTGGAAGTTCGACGGCAGGATCGCGGTGTCGGGCGCTGCGGCCTTAACCGCGCGGCGGTTCTCGTCATAGGCCAGCAGCGTCGCCGAGCCTTCCTTGATCGCGATCACTTCCGGGATCTGCGCGACCTCGGCGATGACCTCGGTCGACAGGCCGAAGCCCGAAGCGATCGGGAACTGGAAGTGCGACAGCGGCATCTGCACCTCGCGCGCCAGCAGCTCGAACATCCGCACCGCGGCCTTGGTCGAGGCATTGCCGCCCCCCAGCGCCTCGGCCGGGAAGATCACCGCGACATCGGCGCCTGCCTCGCGGGCGATGTCGGCCTGGCGCAGCGCGTCCGGGATGCCGGTCGGGATGATGCCGGCCAGCAGCGGGCGACCCGCGCCGATCTGGTCGCGGGTGCGGCGGATCACCTCGATCCGCTCGGCATCCGACAGCGCCGTGCCTTCGCCGGCATGGCCGTTGACGAAGACGCAGTCGGTGGTCTCGGGCTTGGCGCAGTGATCGAGCACCGCCGCGTAGCCGTCCCAGTCGATCGCGCCCGCCTCGTCGAAGGGCAGCACGGTGGCCACGGTCACGCCGCGCAGGTCCTTGCCGGTCAGGGTCATGTCGTCACTTTCTTGCGGGGGAATTTCAGCGTGGCGTCGGCTTTCAGCACCTCGACGCCCTCTTCGTTCTTGGCCGAGGCCTGCCAGTCGACGGTCCGGTTCTCTTCGTCCTTGGACGAGATCCAGATGTCGAAGGTGATCGTGTCGCCGTAGCGCACAGCACCCGTGAACCAGAAGCTGTCGCGGATCGACACGCCCAGCGTGCCCACCAGCTCCGCCGTCAGGACCGAGGTGCAGATGCCCGCGACGAGGATCCCGGGCGCCAGCCGCTCGCCGAAGCGGGTGCCCGAGGCATAGTCCTCATCGACATGGACCGGGCCAAAATCGCCGGTCGCGGCGATGTACATCGCGCCGTCGGCCTCGGTCACCGTCTTCGAGACGGAAACCCGGTCGCCGACGTTCAGTTCGTCGATGGCGCGGATGTCATACATGGTCTGCCACCACAGGAGCGAGGCGCGCCTCGCCCTCGATCACCTCGCTGTCCGCGATCGTGCCCGACAACAGGCAGGTCAGCGTGCCATTGGTGTGGGCGATGGTCGCTGTGGCGGCGAGGGTCTCGCCCAGCACGATGGCGCGCTTGAAGCGGAAGCTGATCGCCTCGATCCGCCAGCCAGGCCCGGCCAGACGCGCGAGCGCGGTGGTGAAGAGCGCGCCGGCGGCAAGCTCGAACACCGCCATGTCGGCCAGCCCCTCGGCCTGCGCCTTGGTGCGGTCGACGTAAAGCCCGCCGAGATTGCCCGAGATGCCGGTGAAGAAGCCCTGTTCGGCAACGCTCATCGTCTTGCGGAAGGTGACGGATTGCCCGGTTTCGGGACGGAAGCTGGTCATGGGAGGGGCTCCGAAAGGGTCAGAGATGCAGGCCGCGCTTGATCACCGAGCGGGCGATCAACATGCGGTGGACTTCCGAGGTGCCGTCATAGATCCGCGTCACCCGCGCATCGCGGTAGATGCGTTCCAGCGGCAGTTCCTTGGTGAAGCCATAGCCCCCGAAGACTTGGATGCCGCGGTCGGCGACGCGGCCGAGCATCTCGGACGCCTGCACCTTGACCATCGAGACCTTGTCGCGCGGGTCCATGCCCTGATCGATCTCCCAGGCGGTGTTCAGCACCATCATCCGGGTCGCGAAGATCTCCATGGCGCTGTCGGCGATCATCTGCTGGACCATCTGGAAATCGCCGATCGGCTGGCCGAACTGCTGGCGGGTCGCGGCGTGCTGGCGCATCAGCTCGACCACGCGGGACGCCATCCCCACGGCGCGCGCGCCGATATGGCCCAGACGGATGCCGCCGACATTGGCCATCATCACCTTGAAGCCCTCGCCGACCTCGCCAAGGATCTGATCCTTCGGAATGCGCACGTCGTCGAAATTCAGCTCGGCATGGCCATAGCCGCGGTGGCCCATCATCGGCTGGTTGCGCGCTACGGTGAAGCCCGGCATCTCCTTGTCGACGATCAGCAGCGTGATACCGCCACGGGCGCGCTTTTCAGTGTCGGTCACCGCCATGACGATGACGTAGTCGGCGATGTCGCCATCCGAGATGAAGTGCTTGGTGCCGTTCAGCACCCATTCGTCGCCCTCGAGCCGCGCGTTGGTCTTGATCGCCGCCGCGTCCGAGCCGGCACCCGGCTCGGTGATCGCCATCGCGCAGATCTTCTCGCCCTTCACGGTCGGGTACAGGTACTTGTCCCGCAGCGGGCCCTTGAACGCCTCGAGCATCGGATAGACCTGCCCGAAGATCCGCCGGATCAGCGCGTCAGAGGTCTGGCCCAGCTGTTCCTCGACCAGGCACATGTCCAGCACGCCCAGACCGCCACCGCCGACCTCTTCGCTCATGTTCAAGGCGTAGAAGCCCAGGTCCAGCGCCTCGCCGCGCACCTTGGCAAGCGCCTCGGGCGGGATCTTCGCCGCCTCTTCGGTCGCCTGCTCCAGCGGCTGCACCTTTTCGCGCACGAAGCGGCCCACCGCCTCGGTGACCATCTTCATCTCGTCGGAGATCGTGAAATCCATCGTCGTCCTGCCTGTCCTGTCGAGGCGCGCGCGCGTCAGCGCTCAGCCACGCATCTTGTTGGTTTCGACCACCGCGCCCGAGGCGATCAACGCCGCGATCTCGGCGTCCGAAAAGCCCGCCTCGGCCAGCACTTCGCGGCTCTGCGCGCCAAGCGCCGGCGGCGCGCGGCGGATCGCCGGGGTCTCGCCGTCGTAGCGGACCGGGTGCGACAGCATGACCATCGGGCTGCCCTGTTCGGTGTTGAGTTCGGTGAAGGCCTGCAGATGCGCGACCTGCGGGTTGTCGCGCAGCCCGTCATAGTCGCGCACGACCTCGTGCCAGACGCCCACAGCCGACAGCTTCGCCACGGCGTCCTCAGTCGACAGCGCCGCCATCCCCTCGCGCACCTTGCGGCTGACCTCGCCGCGGCGGTCGAAGCCGTCCTTCTCGGTGAAGGCGGCGAATTCAGGCAAGTTCAGCGCCTGCGCCAGATCGACCGGCTTCGACATCGAGATCATGACGTGGCCGTCGGTGGTGGCATAGATCCCGTAGGGCGCCGGGCTGAACCAGTTCGCCATCCCGTCGCGGCCGCGCGGGCCCGTGCGGTCGGCGCCGTTCATCCAGGCGGTGATCGATTCGCCCTGCAGGTCCATCGCCGCCTGCAGCATGTTCACTTCGACCCGGCGCGCCACGCCGGTGCGCTCGCGCTCGAAGAGCGCGGCGATGATCCCCGCCACGGTCAGCGCCGCCGCATGGTGGTCGATCGGGACCGAGCCGACGGCCACCGGGCCCGTCTCCATGCTGCCGGTATGCGCGGCCAGCCCCGCCATTGCCTGCAAGAGCACATCCTGCCCCGGGCGCTTGGCATAGGGGCCGTCGGCGCCATAGCCGGTGGTCGCGGCGATGATGATCCGCGGGTTGACCGCGCGCATCTCGGCCTCGGACAGGCCCAGCTTGTCCAGCGTGCCGGGGCGGAAGTTCTCCATCACCACATCGGCGGTGGCGATCAGCCGCTTGACCGCGGCAATGCCCTCGGACGACTTCAGGTCGACCGCGATCGAACGCTTGTTGCGCCCGGTGGTGATGTGGTTGACCGATATGTC
Source organism: Frigidibacter sp. MR17.14 (assembly GCF_037095735.1). Classification (NCBI taxonomy): domain Bacteria; kingdom Pseudomonadati; phylum Pseudomonadota; class Alphaproteobacteria; order Rhodobacterales; family Paracoccaceae; genus Frigidibacter; species Frigidibacter sp. MR17.14. The sequence continues at coordinate 34,484 of NZ_JBAWKD010000005.1, forward strand.
GTCGACGAAGCGGTTCGCGACGGCCCAATTGCGCTGGAAGGCGCCGGTCAGCGGCTCGACGGTGATGACATCGGCGCCAAGATCGCCCAGATGCTGCGCCGCGGCAGGGCCGGACAGGAAGTGGTTGAAGCTGAGAACCCGGATTCCGTCAAGCGCGCCCATGATCGTCCCTCTGAAGTGTCAGGGACTAGGCTAGGCCAGCGCGGCGATTGCGGGAATATAGCCATCAATACGATCTTTGACGATGGGAATTCATATTCCTGATAGTCTCGATGTGGCCGCCTCTGCAACAGGACGGGGCGCGGACCTTTCGATCCACGCCCCCTCGTCGATCGGACGCCACCCGGCGGCGGTCAGGTTTCGGCGTGGTAGACCTTGGCGACGATCTGCCAGCGCCCTTCGCTGCGCACCAGGGTCAGGTCGTTGATGTAGACCCGCGGCGGGAAAGCGTCGCGCACCCGGGCATGGGCAGTGTCGCCCGAGCTCTGCGTCAGCTCCAGCACCTCGGCCAGCTGCACGGCACCCGAGGCGGCCGGGGCCGCACGGCCGCGGCAGCGTTCCATGTAGGGCGCGTAATCGATCGCCGAGACCGTGCCCTCGGCCACGGTCCAGAGCCGGGCCAACGGATGGAAGGCCGCCCCGAAGCGATCCATCTCGCCGTGGTAGAGCCCGTCGAAATAGTCGGTCAGCGTGGCGCGCAGGCCGGCCTCGTCGGGAGTGCCGGACAGGCAGGTGAAGCTGGTCATGGTCTGTCTCCTCAGCCCGCGGTCCGGGCGAATTCCGCGTCTGCCAGATCGAGCGCGTCGTCGAGCGCGTCGAGGATCTGGTGCATCTCGGCATCCGAGACGATCAGCGGCGGTGCGAGGAACAGCGAGGTCTCCTCGCCCGAGGTGCCGATGATGACGCCATTGTCGAAGGCCCGCCCCGACACGCGCGAGGCCAGCGGCGTGGCGGCGGTGTCGGCGCGCCAGTCGCGCCAGTGCGGCCCGTGCAGCTCGATCGTCCAGTGCATGCCGCGCCCGTCCACGCGCGAGACCGAGGGGTGCTTCTTCGCGATCTCGACCAGCCGCGGCCCGATCAGCGCGGCCAGCTGGTTGGCGCGGTCCAGCAGCCCGTCGCGCTTGACGATCTTCAGGTAGGTGCGCACCCCGGCCATCGCCAGCGGGTGGCCCCGGAAGGTCGAATAGGCCTGCCAGGCGGAACCGCCCATCCGCTCGACCATCTCCTGTGACAGGATCACCGCGCCGATCGGCGAGGCGCCACCGGCCAGCGACTTGCCCATCGTCACGATGTCGGGACGGCTTTTCCCGCCTTGGAAGGCGAACCAGCGGCCCGAGCGCCCGGCGCCTGTCACCACCTCGTCCGCGATCCACAGGCTGCCGGTGTCGCGTGCGGCGGCGGCGGTGGCATCCTGCCAGGCGGCGTCGTGATAGATGCCGCCCTGCGTGTAGTCGACGATCACCGCCGCGGTGCCATCCAGCGTCGCACGTACCGCATCGGGCGACATCGGCGCAAGGTCCTGCACCCGCTCGCCCCAGAGCGAGCCCGTCGGCGCCGAGATCACCCGCGTCTCGACCGTGGGTGCGGCCGGAGCGACGCCACCCGTCATCCGCGACAGCCCGCCATGCCAGTGCGGCTGCACCGTCACGTCGCGCGACAGGCCGACCAGCCCGTGATAGGCGCGCTCGCGCGTGGCGATCGGCGCGCGGCCGGTAACCGCCTGCGCCAGCGACAGGGCAAGGTCGTTGATCTCGCTGCCCGACAGACCGAAACGCACCGCGCCGACCCATGAGGTCTCGCCCTCGAAGGCGATGTCGATCAGGTCCTCGGCTGCCAGTTCGCGGTCGCGGTACGCCCAGCCCTCGCTCACCGCCGGGTGGCCGGCGGCGGCGCGCACCGCCTCGACCATCTCGGGATGGGCATGGCCCAGCACGCCCGCCGAGTTCGACCCGTCGAGCACGCGGCGGCCGTTCGACAGCTCGAACCAGGCGCCCTGCCCGCCGGTCACCTCGACCACGGTTTCGGATCCGGCGTTGAGGCCGGTGGAGAGTAGACGTTTCATCGGTCGGTCCCTGTCGATGCTTGGGTCGGTATGTCGGCGTTCTGAAGCGCCGCGTGAAGGTCTGCAGAAATCGCGCCGCAGGCGGCGAGGGCACGCAGGATGCCGCCCTCGACCTCGGGCGCCCCGGCGCGGACCGAGGCCGCATTCAGGACCGCGGCAGAGGGCACCCGCCCCGCCGCGATCAGCCGAAGCGCCGCCGCGGCCATGTCGTCCTGTCCGCAAAGCGCGCCGGCCAAAGCCGTGATCTCGGCCTCGGCCCCGGACCGGCGGCGCAGGGCATTGCGATCCAGAAAATTCAGCCCGACCAGCGCCCTCGCCTCGGCCGAGCAGGCGGCCTCGGCGAAGGCGAGGCTCTCGGTCTCGGCGCCCGCGTCGAAGCTCTGCGTGACGATCCGCGCGATGGCGTCCAGCGCCAGAAGCGGTGCGCCTGCGCCGGGCCTAGCGTCCGCCGGCAGCGCGGCCCGGAGCAGATCCGGCGGACGGTGGCCGGGCCGATCCCAAGGCTGGCGCGGGTCGCAGCCCCGCATCATCGCACAGGCGGTGGCGATGCGTTCGGCGGGATCCGCGACCAGCGCGTCGATTAGGCCGTCGGCCTGCATCTGCACGGGCGACAGCAGGCGACCGCCGGCGATCATTTCCCCGGCCCGCGTGCCGCCGACCAGATGCGGCAGCCGCTGCAACCCGCCGCCGCCCGGCACAAGGCCGAAGCCCACCTCCGGCAGGCCAAGGCGGATCGCGGGATCTGGTGCACAAATCCTGAGCCGGCAAGCCAGCGCCAGTTCCCAGCCGCCACCCGCCGCCGTCCCCTCGATCACCGCCGCCGTCGGCAGGTCGAGGCGCTCGATGCGGCGGAAGAGCATCTTCAGCGCCCGCGAATCCGCAGCGCTCGCCTCGGGGCCGCGGGCCGCGTAGCCCATCACCTCGCCGATGTCGCCGCCGGTCCCGAAGCTGGCCTTTGCAGAGCGGAACAGCACCCCGGCGGGCCGCGGTCCGGTCTCGAGCCGGTCGAGCAGCCGTCCGAGCTCGGCCTTGAACAGGTCGGTGGTGCGGTTCGCCCGGCCCGACGGATCGTCGAGCGTCACCGCAAGCACATCGCCGGGCAGCGTCTCGAGGCTCAGATAACGGAACGAGTCAGGCTGGGTCATGACCCGAACCTGTCTCATAATTCCGATTAACGCAATTTATTTCCGCTTTATGAAAGTGCGGAGTCAGGGCCTTTTCAGCAGCCGCGACAGCTTCTGCGCGGCATTGATCAGACTCGTCTCGACAGTCGCGGCGCTCACCCTGCCGAAGCGGTCGCCCAGCCCGAAGATCGCGATCGCATAGGCCTGCCCGGTGCGCGGATCGCGCAGCGCGGTCGCATAGGACAGGATCCCGGGGTCGAACTCGTTGTCGCAGACCGCGATGTGGCGCGCCCGCGCGCGCTCGATGTCCGCGCGGATCGCCGCCTCGTCGGTCTTGGTCGCCGGGGTGAAGGCGTGGCGCTTCAGCGTCAGGTAGCGGTCGATGAACTCTTCGGACTGCAGCGCCAGCAGGATCTTGCCCGAGGCCGCGGCATAAAGCGGCATGTCCCGACCGGGCTGGGCATAGGCCTGCCCCTGCTGGTCGGGCAGCGCGGTCGCGACCAGCTGCACATGGCTGCCGTCGAGCTTGGCGAGGAAGGCCGTCTCGCCATAGCGATCGACCAGCTCGGCCAGAACCGGGCCCGCCAGCGCCGCCACATCCTCGCCCTGCGCCAGCAGCGCCGCGATCCGCAGCACCCGGTCGCCGACGACATAGGTCTTGGCATTGGTCTTGCGCACCATGTCGACCCCGGTCAGCGTCGCCAGCTGCCGGTGAACGGTGGTCAGCCCCAGCTCCGCCTCGGCGGCGATCTCGGTCAGACTGAGCCCCTCGGTCCGCGCCGCAAGGATCTCGACGATCCTCAGCGCGCGCCCGATCGGGCTGTCTTCCAAATCGGACATCGGTGCGGTCCTCCCGGCCGGTGGCGGCTGGCTTCCGGTATCCGGAAGGCCAGCCTTCCGAGTAGGGTCGCCCCCCGGCCCTGTCAATCCGCCCATTGCGCCACGGCAGCCGGCCCAAGGGTCACGCGCCCTCGGGCCGCGACAGCAGGAAGACGGTGTGGTCGCCACGCACGATCTCGGTTCCGTCCGAGGTGACAAGCACGCCACGCTCGACCGCAAGGCCGCGCCCCGCCACCTTCGTCGGTCGCTTCGAGACGCATTCGAGCCGCAGGCTGACCCGGTCGCCCGGATAAAGCGGCGCGCGGAAGGACACCTCACTCCAGCCGAGCGAGGCGGTGACCGAGCGGTCGAACCCGCCCATCTTCGCTTTCAGCCCCTCGATCAGCGCGAGGCTGAACAGGCCATGGCAGATCCTGCCCCGGAAGCCCGCGGCACGCGCGAAGGCCTCGTCCATGTGCACGGGGTGATCCTCGCCGGTCAGCTGCGCCCAGGCGTCGATATCGGCCAGCGTGACCTCGCGCTCGGGCGAGACCAGCACCCGGCCGGGCTCGAAATCCTCGTACCAGATCTGCGCGCTCATGCCCCGGCCTCCGGTTTTGCGGCCTCGGCCTCTTGCAGGCTGCGCCAGTCGATCTTGTTCGAGCCGGTGCGCGGCAGCGCCTCGCGGAACTCGACGGCGCGGGGCACCTTGTAGGCGGCCATCACAGTGCGGGCGAAGGCGATCACCTCGTCTTCGTCCACCCGCCCGCGGGCCTCGGGGCGCAGGGTGACGAAGGCCTTCACGCTTTCCCCGCGGCGCGGGTCGCTGACGGCGATCACCGCGCATTCCTGAATGTCGGGATGGCGGTAAAGCAGCGCCTCGCATTCAGCCGGCCAGACCTTGAAGCCCGAGACGTTGACCATCCGCTTCAGCCGGTCGGTGATGAAGTAATAGTCCTCGTCATCGCGCCAGCCCATGTCGCCGGTGCGCAGATAGCGCCGGCCTTCGATCTCGACGAACGCGTCCAGATCCGCCTCTGGCCGGCCCCAGTAGCCCTGCATCACTTGCGGGCCCGAGATCAGGATCTCGCCGGTTTCGCCCACCGCCAGGACCCGCGTCGTGCCGGGTTCGACGACATGGCAGAAGGTGTCGAAGATCGGGATGCCGAGGCATTGCGGCTTGGGGTTCGCGACCGGGTTGATATGGGTGGCCGAGATCGTCTCGGACAGACCATAGCCCTCGCAGAAGCGCAGCCCATAGCGGTCGGCGAGCTTGGCCGCCAGCGCGGCGGGCATCGACGAGCCGCCGCCGGTCAGCACGGTGATCTTCTCGAAGGCGCGTTCGTCGAAACGCTCCGACGCCATGACATCGACGATCATGGTGGGGGCCGCGCTCCAGAAGGTGACGCCGTGGCGCAGGAACAGCGACGGGATCAGGTCGCGGTTCCAGCGCGTCATCAGCAGCAGCGTCGCCCCCTGCGACAGGGCGTTCGACATCGAGGCCTGCATCCCCGCGACATGGAACAGCGGCATGAAGGCGGTCATCACGCTGTCCGGCGTGATCCCGTACCATTTCGCCTGCGCAAGCGCGGTGAAGACCACCGCGCGATGCGGCTGACGGCAGGCCTTGGGATGGCCGGTGGTGCCCGAGGTGTAGGGCATCACCGCAAGGTCATCGAGCGTGCCGGTGGTCGCCGGCGCGCGGCGCGTCTCGGCCAAAGCCATCGCCAGCGGTGTCGCGCCGGGGGGCAGAGCGGCGGCGGGGCGCAGCATCACCTCGGGCAGCGGGTCGGTGTAGGTGTCGGGCAGCGCATCGGCGTAGCGGGCGACGATCAGGTGATCCAGCGCCGTGCCGAGGAAGCGGGCGAAGCGCTCGACCAACTCGTCGCCGACCATCGCGACCCGCGCGCCGCTGTCGGCAAGATAATGCGCAAGCTCGGGCGCCATGTTCATCGGGTTGACCGGCACCACCACCGCATCGCACCGCAGGATCGCCTGGAAGGCGAGGATGAACTGCGGCGAATTCTGCATGTCGATCAGCACCCGGTCGCCCTTGCGGACGCCACAGGCGTGATGCAGGTGGCCCGCCAGCGCCTCGACCTCGGCCAGCAGCCGCCCGTACGAGATCGCGGCCCCGTAGTAGAGCATCGCCGGATGGTCCGGGTCCCGCGCGGCAGAGCGGGCCAGCATGCCGAAGGCATTGCCCTCGGGCAGCGGCAGGTGGAAGTCGAGGCCCTGCGGCCAATGGGGAGACAGGTCGGTCATCGGGGGATCGCTTCCACAAGCTCTTGCACCGCACGCGCCAGCACGTCGATCGCGGCGAGGATCGGGCCCTCGTCGCTGTGTTCCTCGGGGACATGGCTCAGCCCGCCGCGCGAGGGCACGAAGACCATCGCCGCGGGGATCAGCGCGCCAAGAACGCCCGCGTCATGGTTCGCGCCGGACACCAGCCGCATCGCCTGTGCGCCGGCCTGCCGCGCCAGCAGATCGACCAGCGCCGGCGCCATCGGCACCGGCGCGGCCGAGAAGCCGCGGCGGGTCTCGACCGCCGTCCCGGTCTCGGCGCCGATGCGGGCAGCCAGCGCCCCGGTCTGCGCGGCAAGGCGCTGCACCGTCTCGGCCGAGGCGTCGCGGATCTCGAGGTTCAGCCGCACATCGCGCGGGATCACGTTGCCCTGGTTGGGCAACACCCGGACGATGCCGATGGTGCCGCGCGGCCCATCGGGCTCGGCCCGGATCATCGCGTCGAAGGCGGTGGCGAAGCGGGCGGCGGCCTGGAAGGCGTCACGGCGGCCGGTCATCGGCGTGGTGCCGGCATGGCCAGCTTCGCCGGCGAAGCGCAGCGACATCCGCTCCTGCCCGGCGATGGCGGTGACGATGCCCAGCGGCAGTCCCGCCGCCTCGAGCACCGGCCCCTGTTCGATGTGCAGTTCCAGCCAGCACCCGATGCCGGCCGGGTCGCGGGCCGCGGCCCCGGCCCCCTCGGGCACAAGGCCTGCGGCAGCCATCGCCTCGCCCAGCACCGCGCCATCGGCGGCGCGGGCGCCCAGGACCTCGGGCGGCAGCAGGCCCATCATTGCGCGGCTGCCGGTGAAGGGTCCGAAGCGCCCTTCCTCGTCACGGAAGGCGATGATCTCGATCGGGTGGCGCCCCGGCGCGGTGCGCCGCGCAATCTCGAGCGCCGCCAGCACGCCCAGCGCTCCATCGTAAAGTCCGCCGTTCAGCACCGTGTCGAGATGCGAGCCGAGCGCCACGGCAGGCAGGTCCGCAACGCTTCCCTCGCGGCGGGCGATGGTGTTGCCGAAGGCGTCGCGGCGCACCTCCAGCCCGGCGGCGCGGGCCCGCGCGGCGAACCACAGATGCGCCTCGTTTTCCGCCGCGCTCCAGGCCGGGCGCGACCAGCCGCCCGCCGGATCGGGGCCGATCCGCGAAAGCGCCTGAAGATCGTCGCGGAAGTCCTGATCGCTCATGGCAGATCCGGCCTGACGGGATCGGCGCGGCGCACGAAGCGGCCTTGCCCCATCTCGCCCAGGAAGCGGCCGTCTTCGACCACCATCCGCCCGCGCAGGAAGGTCTGCCGCGCCCAGCCGGTCAGCTCCATCCCCTCGTAGGGGTTGTAGCCGATGGCGCCATAGTCGGTGGCGGTGCCGATGAAGCGGCGCATTTCCGGGTCGATGATCGCAAGATCGGCGTCATAGCCCGGCGCGATCTTGCCCTTGCGGTCGAACCCGAAGATCTCGGCGGGCCAAGTCGAGAAGAGTTCCGCGAAGCGCTTGAGTGGGATCCGCCCCTCGGCCACGCCAAGCGTGTACAGCACCGGCAGCCGCGCCTCGATCCCGGTCGCGCCGTTGGCGACGGTGGCGAAGCTGGCCGCGCCCATCGCCTTCGCCTCGGCAGAATAGCTGACCTCGTCCGAGGTCACGGCCGAAAAGACGCCGTTGGCGAGCCCGTCCCAGAGCAGCGCTTGGTTCGCCTTCGAGCGCAGCGGCGGCGACAGGATCCAGTTGTGGCCGTCGGGTCGTTCAAGCGCGCTTTCGTCGAGCGCGAGATAGTGGCTGCAGGTTTCGGCCGTCACAAGGACGCCGCGACGGCGGGCGGCCTCGACCAGAGGCAGCGCGCCTGCGGCGGCCAGATGGAAGATGTGGATCGGGCAGCCGGTGTCTTCCGAGAAGAGGATGGCCCGGGACACCGCCTCGATCTCGGTCACGGGCGGGCGGGTGCGGGCGTGCCAGACCGGCGCGGTGTGGCCGGCGGCCACCGCCTCGGCGCGCAGCCGCTCGATGATGCCGGCATTCTCGGCATGCAGGACCAGCATCAGCCGGTCCTTCGCCGCCTGCGCCATCAGCGCGTGCAGCTGGCCATCCTCGACCTTCAGCCCGTCATCCTCGTAGATCATGTAGACCTTGAGCGAGGCGACGCCCGCGGCCCGGAGCGACGCAAGCTCGGCAAGGCTGTCCCCGTTCACGTCGGTGATGATCGAGTGCAGTCCGTAGTCGACGGTGACATTGGCCTCGGCCTGCTTGCGACGGTGCGCGAGCCCCTTCAGGATCGAGCCGCCCCGTCGCTGCAGGGCGAAATCGACGACCGAGGTGGTGCCCCCGCGCAGCGCGGCGATGCCGCCAGAGCCGAAGTCATAGACAGACTTCTGCCCCATGAAGCCGACCATCAGATGCACATGCGGATCGACGCCGCCGGGCAACACGATCCGGCCCGTCGCATCGACCACCCGGTCACCGCGGCCGCGCCCCGGGGCTTCGATCCCGGCGATCTCTTCGCCGCGGATCACGATGTCAGCCTCTGCCGGACCGTCGGGCAGCACCACTGTGCCGCCGCGGATCACCGTATCGGTCATGCCTGCTCCAATGCCTGTTCCAGATCCGCGATCAGGTCGTCCGCATCCTCGATCCCGACCGAGATCCGGACGAGACCGGGGGTGATGCCCATCTCCGCCCGCCGCGCGGGCTGGACGGAATGGTGCGAGGTGTTGCCGGGCTGCGAGATCAGGCTTTCGATCCCGCCGAGGCTGGCGCCGATCCCGAAAAGCCGGGTGCGGTCGACCACCCTGCGCGCGGCGGCATCGCTGCCGCAGTCGAACGAGATCAGCCCGCCGAAGCCCGTCATCTGGCGCAGCGCCAGCGCGTGGTCCGGGTGATCGGAGAGGCCGGGATAATGGACCCGCGCGATCTTCGGATGGCCCGCAAGCCAGCCCGCGATGCGCTGGCCCGAGGCATTGTGCCGGGCCATCCGCAGCGGGTAGGTCGCGACCCCGCGCATCAGAAGCTGCGCGGCATGCGGGTCCATGATCGCGCCCGCCGCCTGCTGCAGGCTGCGCACCTTGCGGGTCAGCGCGCGCGACCCCGCAACCGCGCCGCCCAGCACGTCGGCGTGGCCGTTGAGGTATTTCGAGACCGACTGCACCAGCAGATCGACCCCCAGCGACAGCGGGTCTTGGTTCAACGGGCCGCCCAGCGTGCCGTCGACGATCAGCAACGCGCCCTGCCGCTTCGCGACCGCGGACAGCGCCGCCAGATCGACAAGGCGCAGCAGCGGGTTGGTCGGCGTCTCGGCATAGATCGCCTTTGTCGCCGGCGTCATCGCTGCCGCGACGGCGTCGGGCGCAAGGCTGTCGGCCCAGCGTATCGTGATGCCCTGCAGCGGCAGCACCTCTGCAAAGAGCCGCGCGGTGCCGCCGTAGAGATCGGGTGTGGCGACCACCTCGTCACCGGCCCTGAGGAACGGCATAAGCGCGCCCGAAATGGCGGCCATGCCCGAGGCAAACAGCACCACGGACTCCGCCCCCTCGACCGCGGCCAGCCGCTGTTCGGCGGCGAAGACCGTGGGATTGCGGACCCGGGAATATACGAAGCCGCGGGCGCGACCGTCGTTCAGTGCCTCCAGCGTTTCGGTGTCCGACGCGACAAAGGTCGCCGATGCATAGGTGGGTGGCACCGCCGCGCCCTGATGCGCGGCGGGGTCATGGCCGGCATGGACCGCGCGGGTGGCGATGCGGTCGCCGGCGCCGCTCACTTGGTGATCTCGCGCGAGATGATGATGCGCAGAATTTCCGACGTGCCTCCGCCGATCTCGGCCAGTTTCGAATCCCGGAAGTGGCGCTGCATGTCGTATTCCATGAGATAGCCCCAACCGCCCATCATCCGCATGCCGTTCAGCGCGGCACGGACGTAGGTTTCGGACGAATAGAGGTTCGCCATCGCGCTTTGCTTGTTGTTCGGGATCCCGCGGTCGACGAGATCGGCCGAGCGGTAGAGCAGCAGGCGCGCCGCCTCGATCTCCATGTCCATGTCAGCAAGCTTGGCGCGGGTCAGCTGGAAGCTGGAAATCTTCTGGCCGAACTGCTCGCGCTCGTTGGTGTAGGCCACCGACTTTTCCAGCACGCATTGCGCGGCGCCGACGTTCACCGCCGACAGGCAGCAGCGTTCGTAATCGAGCGTCTTCAGCGCATTGGTCCAGCCGGTGTTCACGTCACCGATGATCGCGTCCTTCGGCAGGCGCACGTCGCTGAGGAAGATCTCGTTCAGGTCCATGGGCTTCAGGCCCAGCTTCTTCAGCTTGCGGATCTCGACCCCTGGCGTCTTCGGGTCGAGCAGGAACATGGTGATGCCCTTGTGCTTCGGCGCGTCGGTGTCCGAGCGCGCCATCAGCAGGATGTAATCGGCTTCCTGCGCGCAGGAGCAGAACATCTTCTGGCCGTTGATCACCCATTCGTCGCCCTCGAGCACCGCGCGGGTGCGCAAGGACGCCGCATCGGAGCCCGAGTTCGGCTCGGACAGCGAGAAGGCGAAGCGGATCTCGCCCCGGGCGAGTTTCGGCAGCAGGTCGTGCTTCTGTGCCTCGGTCCCGAAATGGGTGATGGCATCGGTCGCGATCACGACGGTGGTGTAATAAATGTTGGCGCCGCTTTCGAAGTGGCGGGCGAATTCCTCGAGGAAGACCGCCAGATCGGTGCAGCTGCCGCCCATACCGCCATAGGCTTCGGGGATCGGCAGGCCGAGCCAGCCTTCGGCGGCGAGCTTTTCGTAAAGTTCGAAGGGAAAGCGTTCTTCCTCGTCGCAGGCGCGGACGTATTCGATCGGACATTCCTTGGTCAGGAAGGTGCGCAGCGAGTCCCGCATCAGCTTCTGTTCGTCGGTGAGGTCGAAGTTCATCTCAGCGTCCTTTCCAGACGGGGGCGCGTTTCTCGGCGAAGGCGCGGGGGCCCTCGTTGAAATCGTCGGAGGCGCGCATCGCGTCGCGCGCGGGCAGGCCGGAATAGAGCAGGTCCCAGGCTTGCTGGTCGGTCGATCCCTCGACCGCCTGCAGCACCTCGAGGTAGGCCGCGATGGCCAGCGGGGCCGAGGCGCAGATGCGCTCGGCCATCTCGCGCGCGATCGCCATCAGATCGGCGCGCGGCACGATGCGGTTGACGAAGCCAAGGCGCAGGCCCTCGTCCGCCGTCAGGCGGCGCCCGGTCAGCAGCAATTCGGTGGCAAGGTTGTGGGGCAGGCGCCGATGCGCCCGCCACAGCGCGCCCGCTTCCGGGATGAAGCCGCGCTGCAGTTCGGGCAGCGCGAATTCCACACCCTCGGCACAGATCACGATCTGCGAATTCAGCGCGAATTCGAAGCCGCCGCCGACGGCAAGGCCGTTGATCGCGCAGATCACCGGCTTGCGCATGTCGTTGCGTTTCAGGCCCATGAAGCCGTAGGGCCCGAAATCCTCGCCGGTCTCGCCGGCCGCGACCGACTTCAGGTCCCAGCCCGCGCAGAACATGCGATCACCGGTGGCGGTGACGATCGCCATGCGCAGAGCGGGGTCATCCTCCAGACGCTGGATCGCCGCGGTCAGGTCGCGGCTCATCTTCTCGTTCACCGCATGCGCCGGGGGGTGGTCGAAGGTGATCTCCATCACCGGCCCGCGAATCTCGACGCTAAGGCGGCTGTCCTGCAATCCGTCCGCGTTCATGCCGCGAACTCACGCAGCACGTCTTTCGAGATGATGTCGCGGTGGATCTCCGAGGTGCCTTCCCAGATCCGCTCGACCCGCGCGTCGCGCCAGAAGCGTTCCAGCGGCATCTCCTTGGTCACGCCCATGCCGCCCATCACCTGCAGGGCATTGTCGGTGACGCGGCCGACCATTTCCGAGCCGTAGAGGTTGATCTGGCTCGCCTCGCGCTGGGTGATCGTGCCCGCGTCCATCTTCGCGGCGCCGTCCAGAACCATCAGCCGGGTCGCGTGGATCTCCATCGCCATGTCGGCGAATTTGAAGGCCGTGCCTTGGAAGCGGCCGATCGGTTGGCCGAAGGCCTTGCGGGTGTTGGCCCAGTCGGCCGCCACGCCCATCGCGCGTTCGGCGAGGCCCACGCAGTTCGCCGCCAGCATCACCCGGCCCGAGAAGATCCAGGCCTTGGCGATCCCGAAGCCGTTGCCTTCGCCGCCAAGGATGTTGCGCGCCGGCACCCGCACGTCGGTGAACGAGATGATGCAGCTTTTCATCCCGCGGTTCGACAGCACGTCGAGCGGCACGACCTCGACCCCCGGCGTCGCCTTGTCGACGAGGAAGGCGGTGATCCGCTTCTGCTCGCTCCGCGGCCCCTGCTCGACCCCGGTCACCGCGAAGACGATGATGAAATCGGCGCGCATCGCCATGGTGATGAACTGCTTGGTGCCGTTGATGACGTAATCGTCGCCGTCCTGCACCGCCTTGGTCTGGATCGCTCGGGCGTCGGATCCAGCGCCCGGTTCCGTCAGCGCGAAGCATTCCCAGCGCTCGCCGGTGATCACCGGCTTCAGATAGGTCTCGATCTGGTCGCCGACGCAGGCCTTCAGGATCGGGGCCGGACGGTTGCAGATCACCGACAGCGCGCGGCTGGTGCGGCCGAATTCCATTTCCGCCATCACCCGCTCGCTGGCGCCAAGCCCGCCGCCGCCGTGTTCCTCGGGCATGTTGATCGCATACCAGCCGGCGGCGATCGCCTTGCGCTGGATTTCTGTGAACAGCTCGTCCGGCACCGCGTCGAGCTTTTCGACCAGCGCCTCGTGCGGCTGCAGCTCAGCGGCGACGAAGGCGCGCAGGCCTTCGGAAATCATGCGCTGGTCGTCGGTCAGGGCGAAGCTCATCGGGATCGGTCCTTCGGGCATGGGAGTGTCGGGACGCTGGCCGGCACCTCCAGACGTTCCGGATTCGCACTGCAGCGTTTTATTATGTGAACCACAATTTTATTATTTTGACGGACCTGTCAAGACATGCGAGCGTGCCGGAAAGCGATGCCGCCGCATCTGCACAAGAAAGGAACATCCGATGCCTTCGACGATCACCACGGGCTACAAGGCCCTGCTGGAACAGGCGAATGCCGCCGTCACCGCGCTGCCCACGGAAGCGGCAATCGCGCTGGCCGCCAGCCCCGACCACGTCTTCGTCGACCTGCGCGATCCGCGCGAACTGAAGCGCGAGGGCAAGATACCCGGCGCCTTCCACTGCCCGCGCGGTATGCTCGAATTCTGGATTGACCCGGACAGCCCCTATGCCAAACCGGTGTTCCAGCAGGACAAGACCTTCGTGTTCTATTGCGCCTCTGCCTGGCGCTCGGCGCTGTCGGCGAAGACCGCGCAAGAGATGGGACTGGCCCCCGTCACCCATGTCGCGGGTGGGTTTTCGGCCTGGAAGGCCGCGGGCGGCCCGGTCGAGATGCCGGAGTAACCGTGCCGCTTGCCCGGCGCGGCAGGGATGTGGGATAGGTCGGTGATTTTGCAGGAGATGCTCTGACGTGTCGGCAACGGTCGAGAAGGCCCTGAAGGTTCTGGAACTGCTGTCGACCCACGGTCAGCCGGTGCGGCTGGCCGACCTGTCGCGCGAGCTCGAGATGAACAAGTCCACCACCTATCGGCTGCTCGAGAAGATGGGGCAGCTGGGCTATGTGCGGCAGGACGAGGACAGCCGCTACATGCTGACCACCCGGATGTGGGCGATCGGTGTGCGCGCCTTCCGCAACTTCGACATCCGCGCCTGGGCCCGGCGGCATCTCGAGGAGCTTGCGCGCGAAACCGGCGAGACGGCGGTGCTCGCGGTGCTGGAAGGCGCGGATGTGGTGATCATCGACAAGCGCGACAGCGACCATGCGGTGCAAACGCTGTCGCCGCTGGGAAGCCGCTCGCCGCTGCATACCTCGTCGCTGGGCAAGGCGCTGCTTCTGGGGGACTTCGCCACGCTCTGGCCGCAGATGAAGAGGCCCGCGAAATTCACAGAAAGGACGCTCACCAGCCTTGCCAAGCTGAAGGCAGAGATCGACCGCGCCCGCGAGACCGGCGTGACCGAGGCCTATGACGAATACAACGTGGGCGTCAGCGGGATCGCGGCCCCGATCCACGGCGTGGACGGCGCACTTCTGGGCACGATCGGCATCACGCTGCCCACGGCGCGGTGCGAAGACGCGCATCTGGCACAGATCCGCGTGGCCGTGCGCACCCATGCCGACCGCCTCAGCAAGGCGCTCGGCGGGATCGGCTGAGGCCGGGCGCGGCGCCCGGCCCCCTTCGTCCTCAGAAGGCCACCGCCTCACGGCCTTTCAGGCCCAGGATCGCGCGCGCCTCGTCGGGGGTCGCGATCTCCATCGTCAGCCCCTCAAGGACGCCGCGGATCATCTCCACCTGCTCGGCATTGCTTTCGGCCATCTTGCCGCGTCCGGCATAGAGGCTGTCCTCCAGACCGACCCGGACGTTGCCGCCCATGGTCGCGGCCATCGTCGCCATGTTCATCTGGTGGCGCCCGCCGGCCAGAACCGACCAGCGATAGTCCTTGCCGAACAGCCGGTCCGCGGTTTCCTTCATGAACATCAGGTTCTCGGGGCCCGGGCCGATGCCGCCCAGCGTGCCCACGATGATCTGCACGAACATCGGCAGCTTCACGAAGCCGCGGTCGAGCATGTGGGCCAGGTTGTAGAGATGGCCCACGTCATAGCATTCGAACTCGAACCGGGTCCCACCCTCGCCAAGCCGCGTCATGATCGTCTCGATGTCGGCGAAGGTGTTGCGGAAGATCGCGCCGCGCGAGGCTTCCAGATAGTCCTCTTCCCAGTCGTTGACCCATTTGCCCTTGTACTTGTCCTTCATCATGAAGCTGCCGAAGTTCATCGAGCCCATGTTGCAGGAGCAAAGCTCAGGCGAGGCGGTCAGCGGCGCGCCGAGACGGTCCTCGATCGACATGTAGGTCGAGCCGCCGGTGGTCATGTTCAGCACCGCGTCGGTGCGGTCGCGGATCCGGCGCAGGATGTCGAGCCAGATCTCCAGATCCCCCGTGGGCATCTGGGTCTTCGGATCACGGGCATGCAGGTGCAGGATCGCCGCGCCGGCCTCGGCCGCGCCCACCGCCTGCTCGACGATCGCGTCGGGCGTGACCGGCAGATAGGGCGACATGGTGGGGGTATGGGTTCCGCCGGTGATGGCGCAGGTTATGATCTTCTTGTCGGCCATTGCCGTCACTCCGTGTATTCGAGACCGCCGCAGATGCTCATCACCTGCCCGCTGATCGGCCGCCCGGCGGGCGAGGCCAGATACATGACCAGGGCCGCGATCTCTGCCGGATCGACCATGGTCTTCATCGAGACCGCCTTCAGCGCGATCGCCTCCATCTCCTCGTAGGAGATGCCCTTCATCGCCGCGCGGTCGGTGAAGACGCGCCGGATGCGGTCGCCAGCGACGACGCCGGGGGCGATGGCGTTGACGCGGATCTGCTCGGGGCCGAGCTCGACCGACAGCGAGCGCGCCATCGCGATCACCGCCGCCTTCGAAGCGGCATATGGCGAGCGCAGCGGAAAGGCGTATTTCCCCGCGACCGAGGCCATGCAGATCATGCTCGCCGCGCCCTTCGCGGCGGCCGCGGCCTTCAGATGCGGGATCGCGGCGCGGGCGGTGTAGAACTGGCCATGCACGTTCACGTCGAAGGTGCGCCGCCAGGCCTCGGGGTCCTGTTCGTGCAGCGGCGCGGCCGGCCCGGCGATACCGGCGTTGTTCACCATCACGTCCAGCCCGCCCATCGCCGCCGCGGCCTCGTCGATGAAGGCGGTGACCGCGTCCATGTCGGCCACGTCGCAGATGCGGGCGGCGAAGCCCTCGGCGGCGGCGGCGGCCACCGGGCCCTCGGCGATGTCGCAGACCCAGACCTGCGCGCCGGCGGCCTTCAGCGCGCGGGCGATTTCCAGACCGATGCCCGAAGCGCCGGCGGTGACGATGGCGCGTGTCGCGCCCCAGTAGTCGCTGTCAGTCATGAGGATCCCCAGATCAGTGGAAGGTCGCGAGGCCGCCGTCGAGCACGACGGTGCCCCGCTCGGCCGAGCCGGCGCGGAAGCGCAGATCGCCCGCGTCGTGCCAGAAGTCGAAGGTCAGGCTTTCGCCCGGGAACACCGGGCCGGTGAAGCGCGCCGCGAACCGCGCGAGCTTCGCGGGATCGCCGGCGCAGAAGCTGCGGATCACCGTCAGGCAGGCCAGGCCGAAGCTGGACGCGCCGTGCAGGATCGGGGCCGGGAAGCCTGCCGCGGCGGCGAAGGCCGGGTCGATATGCAGCGGGTTGCGGTCGCCCAGCAGCCGGAATAGCGCCGCCTGGTTGGCGGCCGTGGCCACCGTCTCGGTCGCGTCGGGCGCGCGGTCGGGCGACTTCAGCGTCAGGGGCTGCGGCCCGCGATCGCCGCCGAAGCCGCCCCCGCCGCGAACAAAAAGGCTCGACCGCACCGTGGCATAACGCCCCGCAGGACCCGACAGCACCGTTTCCTGATGCAGGATGCCGCCGCGGCCCTCGCCCTTGTCGCTGAGCGCCGCGATGCTGCCGGACACCCGCGCTTCGCCCGCCGCCGGGAAGGGCGCATCGAAGCTGAGGTCCAGCCCGCCATGCACGACCGAGGCCAGCTCCACCCCCGCGAGGTCCAGCCAGCCATCGTCGAAGGCAAGCATCTGCGCGAAGCTGGGGACCACCGCCAGCGCCGGCTCGTAGACCAGCGCCAGTTCGTCGGCGCGCGCGCCCACGGCCAGCGCGTAAAGCATCGCGTCGCGGTCCTGCCAGGTGACGGTCCGGTCGGGAATCACCAGCGAAACGAGTCGGTCGGGATCGAGGCGCATCAGGCACTCCTAGGCTGCCGCTTTCATGGGCACAGTGTCGGGGTGCCGCACATATTGCAACATCACTTCACTATGTGAAACGAAATTTCATGAATTGATCGGCTTTCGATGCCCATTTTCTCGTCGAAACATGAGATCACTTGACAGAGAAGCTGCAGTGTTTCGAAACTGCATGTCAAATAATGAAACGGTAACCCATGTCGACCCAGATCCAGAGACACAGGATTCGACAGACCGACGGCCGCTGTGCCGCATCGGCGATTGACAGGCAGACGGCCGGCGTGAATATTCCGCTTATCGCAATCTTATTGCGAATTTCGGAATTCTGAGGAGACGCAACGTGGAAGGCTGGCGCTTGGGCATCGATATTGGGGGCACATTCACGGACGTGATCGCCGTCGCACCGGGCGGCGGCAGCCGCCGTTCCGCGAAGGTCCCCAGCCAGCCGCAGGAGCCGATCCGCGCGATCGTCGACGCCATCGGCGCGGTGGGGCTCGACTGGTCCGAGGTGTCCGAGATCGTGCACGGCACGACGATCGTGACCAATGACATCGTCGAGAGCCGCTTCCCCCCCTGCGCGCTGATAGCGACCGAGGGCTTCGCCGACACGATCGAGATCGCCCGTGGCTCACGCCGCAGCCTCTACCGGATGGAGGCGCTGCCGCGCCCGGCGCCGCTGGTTCCCGCGGCGCTGCGCTTCGAGGTCGCCGAACGCCTCGACCACGAAGGCCATGTCACACGCGCCCTGACCGAGGCCGAGATCGCCCGCGTGGTAGCCGAGGTCCGCGCCTCGGGCGCCGAGGCGGTCGCGGTCTGCCTGCTGCACGCCTTCCGCAACCCCGAGCACGAGGCGCGGCTGGGTGCGGCCCTGCGCGAACATGTGCCGCATGTCTCGCTCTCGCACGAGGTCAGCCCCGAGTTCCGCGAATACGAGCGGATGAACACCACGGTGCTGAACGCGATGATGATGGGCAAGATCAAGCGCCATCTGGGCCTGATCGCCGCGCGCAAGCCCGAGGGCAGCCAGCTGCACCTGATGCATTCCGCCTCTGGCATGGCCGCGCCGGCACTGATCGCGGAACGGCCCCTGATGCTGGCGATGTCGGGCCCGGCGGCCGGCGTCTCGGCCTCGTGCAAGGCGGCGGCGGATCTTGGCATCTCCCACGCGGTCACCTTCGACATGGGCGGCACCACCACCGATGTCTGCCTGATCGTCGAAGGGCAGGCGCAGATCGCGGTGAACCGCGATCTTGGCGGCCAGCGGATCCGGATGCCGATGGTGGCGGTGGATTCGATCGGTGCCGGCGGCGGCTCGATCGCGCGGCTGGTCTCGGGCGCGCTGATGGTTGGCCCCGAAAGCGCCGGTGCCAGGCCCGGCCCCGCCTGCTACGGCAAGGGCGGAACCGAACCCACCGTATCGGATGCCGACATGATCCTTGGCCACCTGAACCCGGCGCGGACGCTGGGCGGCGCCATCACCCTGTCGATGGACAAGGCCGAGGCCGCCATCGCGCCGCTCGCGCAGGCGATGGGCTTCACCGTGCCGCAGGCCGCCGCCGGCATCGCCCGCGTCGTGCATGCCAACATGGCCCGCGCCCTGCGCCGCGCCACGGTCGAGCGCGGGCTCGACATCCGCAGCTTCGAGATGGTGGCCTTCGGCGGCGCCGGCCCGATGCATGCGGTCGAGGTCGCGCGGCTTTGCGGGATCGGGCGGATCGTCGTGCCGGCCTTTTCGTCGGGCTTCTCGGCGCTTGGCTGCGTCGATGCGGTGATGAGCTATTCGCGTCAGATGAGCGTCGGCCGGAAATCCACCGCCTGGGACGGGGTGCAGCTCTCTGCCGCCGTGGCCACGCAGGTGGCCGAGCTTTCGGCGGCGCTGGTCGAGGCCGGCCACGACGCCGCAGCCCTCGTCACCCGGATGACCGCCGGCATCCGCTATTCGGGCCAGAGCTACGAGACCGAGATCCCGGCCCCCGTGCTGGACGACCCCGCCGCGCTTGGCGCGCAGTTCGATGCCGCGCATCGCGCGCTTTACGGCTACGCGACCGGCGAGGCCTGGGAACTGGCCTCGCTGCGCATCGAGGTGTCGGCCCCGGTCGAACATCCGGCCGTGGCGACCGAGGCCGCCGTCCCCGACACCACACCCACCGGCCACCGCCGCGTGACCTTCGAGACCGGCGAGGGCGCCGATGTGCCGATCCTCGACCGCGCCGCGCTGCCGCCGGGGCTGCGACTGCAGGGGCCCTTGATCGTCGAGGACGCCTGGTCGACCGTGATCGTCCCGCCGCAGGACGCGCTCACCGCCGATGCCGCCGGAAACCTGCTGATCGAGGTGGCGCAATGACCACACGACCCGTCATCGACCCCGTCTCACTCGAGGTCATCCGCAACGCGCTCACCGCCATTGCCGAAGAGATGTCGATGGTGGTCATGCGCGCCGCCCGCTCGCCGCTCTTGCGCGAGGCGGGGGACCATTCCTCGGCCCTCACCGATGCGCAGGGCTTCCTTGTCGCGCAGGGCGCCGACGTGCCGGTGCATCTGGGCGTGCTCAGCTTCACCGTGCGCGAGTTCCTTGCCCGCGTCCCGGCCGAGCGCCTCGCCCCCGGCGATGTCTGGATCCTGAACCTGCCCGAGATCGGCGGCAATCACCTGCCCGACGTGAAGCTGATCCGCCCGGTGTTCCGCGACGGCGCGCTCTACGCCTTCTCGATCAGCCTCGCGCATTGGGCCGATGTCGGCGGCGCGATGCCCGGCAGCTATTTCGCCGAGGCGCGCGACGCCTGGGCCGAAGGGTTGCGGATGCCGCCGACCCGGCTGGTGGCGGGCGAGGCGCTGGACGAAGAGAAGCTCGCGCTGATCCTCGCCAACGTCCGCGGGCCGGATGAGCGCAAGGGCGACATCCTCGCCCAGATCGCGGCGACGACGGTGGCGGCGCGACGGCTGGACGAGCTGGCGGCCAAGCATGGCACCGCTTGGATGACCGCGGCCTTCGAGGCGATCCACGACCGCGCCGAACGCCAGATGGCCGAGGCGATCCGCGCGATCCCGAACGGGGTCTACCGCGGCGAGGACTTCATGGACGATGACGGCCATTCCGGGCCGCCGGTCCCGATCCGCGTCACCGTCACCATCGAGGACGAGACCGCGACCTTCGACTTCTCGGACAGCGCCGACGCGGTGCCGGGCCCGATCAACACCACGAAATTCATCGCTGGCGCCGCGGTCTTCTACGCGATGAAGGCCCTTTACGGCCCGGACATCCAGCCTTCGGGCGGCTGCTACCGACCGTTGAAGGTGGTGACGCGTCCGGGCTCGATCGCCGACGCCCCCTATGACCGCCCGGTCGTGGGCGGCAACCACGAGACCTGCCAGCGTCTGGCCGACGCGATCTTCCACGCGCTGATCCCAGTCGCGGCGCCACTGCTGTCGGCGGGCGGGCCGACCACCGCGGGGCTCTTGATCTTCGGCACCCGGACCGAGGCCGGCTGGCAGACCTTCTACGAGGTCCACCCCGGCGGCGAGGGCGCGCGCATCGACCGCGACGGCATGGCCTCGACCCGGGTACACTTGGCCAACGTGATGAACACTCCCGCCGAGGTGATCGAGGCCGAATACCCGATCACGGTCGAATTCCAGCGCCTGCGCGCCGGTTCGGGCGGCGAGGGCGCGCATCGCGGCGGCGAGGGCATCTTGCGCGGCTACCGGATGCGCGGGGACGACACCACCGTGACCACCATGTTCGAACGCGCCGTCGTGCCGCCCTACGGGCTGGACGGCGGCGCGCCGGGCGCGCCCTTCGGGGCGGTGCTCACGCGGGCCGACGGGCGCAGCGAAAGACTGCGCGGCAAGCAGAACATCCGGATCGCCCGCGGCGATCTGGTTGTCGTCGAAAGCTCGGGCGGCGGCGGCTACGGCCGTTCCGCGGTTGCCGAGACGGCGGCGGAATGAATAACAAGCACACCAACAGGATGGGACCAACGATGCGCAGACGCGACTTCCTCGGCCAGGGCCTCGCCCTTGGCGGCGCCGCGGCCTTCGGGCTGACCTTCAACCCCCGCCTCGCGCGCGCCGCCACCCAGGCCGGCGTGATCCGGGTGCTGGCGGAAGGCGCGCCGAACACCTTCGACCCGGCCGGCACCGGCTACAACATCCCCTCGGTCAACATCATCTGGAACGTCTATGACCGGCTGATCACCTTCGGACAGAAGCCCCTGACCGGCGAGGGACAGGACGGCGCCTTCATCTACGACTATGACACCCTCGTGCCGCAGG
Source organism: Frigidibacter sp. MR17.14 (assembly GCF_037095735.1). NCBI lineage: Bacteria > Pseudomonadati > Pseudomonadota > Alphaproteobacteria > Rhodobacterales > Paracoccaceae > Frigidibacter > Frigidibacter sp. MR17.14. The sequence continues at coordinate 55,864 of NZ_JBAWKD010000005.1, forward strand.
CCGCGGAAAGCTGGACCGTCTCGGACGACGGCACGGTGATCACCTTCAAGCTGCGGCCCGACGCCACCTTCCACGACGGCAGTCCGGTCACGGCCGAGGACGTGAAATGGTCGCTCGACCGCGCGGTGAACGTCACCACCGCGAAGAACCAGATGGGCACCGGCTCGATGACCGACGTGGGCCAGTTCGCCGTCGTCGATCCGTCCACCATCACCATCACCGTGCCGAAGGCCGACCGCTTCACCCTGCCGAACCTCGCGCTACTGTTCCCCGCGATCATCAACTCGAAGGTCGCGAAGGAGCACGCCACCGCCGAGGATCCCTGGGCCACCGAATGGCTCAAGACCAATGTCGCCGGCGGCGGTCCCTTCAAGCTCGGCCAGTATCAGGCCGGCCAGCAGTTCGTGCTCGAACCCTTCGCCGAGTGGAAGAACGGCGACCGCTTGCCCAATGACCGCATCCTCTACCAGATCGTCCCGCAGGCGGCCTCGCGCCGTCTGGCCGCCGAACGCGGCGAGGCCGATCTCGTGCGCGACCTGCCCGGGCGCGACGTCAAGGATCTGATGGATGCCGGCAAGGTCAAGGTGCTGGGCATCGCCAACCCGGCGACCGTCACCTACATCGCGATGAACAACCTGATCGCCCCCTTCGACAACGTGAAGGTGCGTCAGGCCATCGCTTGGTCGGTTCCCTATCAGGACATGTTCGAGGCGGTGCTCTACGAGCGCGGCGTACCGATGTTCGGCGGCCCGGCCGAGGCCGGCTCGACCCAGTGGCCGGCACCGCTGCCCTACACGCAGGACCTGGACAAGGCCAAGGCGCTGCTGGCCGAGGCCGGCTTCGCCGACGGGTTCGAAACCACCTTCTCGATCGACGCCGACGACGTGACCGTGGGCGAACCGGTGGCGATCCTGATGCAGGAGGCGCTTGGCAAGATCGGGATCAAGGTCACGATCAACAAGGTGCCCGCCGGCCAGATGGGCACCCTGCTGACCGAGAAGAAGCTGCCTCTGTTCATCGCGAATGCCGGCGCCTGGCTGCGCTCGCCCGACTACTTCTTCCGGATCTTCTATCAGGGCGAGACCCGCTGGAACTTCGGCAGCTACGCCAACCCCGAGATGGTCAAGGCCGTGGCCGATGCCCGCTGGGAGAACGACCCCGCGAAATACGACGCGCTGGTCATGCAGATGATCGAGCTGGCGCGGACCGAGGTGCCGGTGATCCCGCTGTGGTCGGCCTTCCAGGACACGGTGATCTCGCCGGCGATGTCGGGCTACACCTACATGTTCCACCGCTCGCTGGAACTGCGCCACCTCGACAAGGCCTGAGACGGGGCCTGATGCGGACCTGTGCCGGGCGATCCCCTCGCCCGGCCCCTCTCCCTGGCCGGAGACCTCTCCCCCGCCGGTCCGGCCTTTTCCTTTCCCGCGCGGGGCGACAGGATGCCCCGGCGCAATGACGGCCGCCCTCGACGGCCCGGCCGAGACCAAGGACCCCCGCCCGACATGCGACATTCGCTCGCCCGCGCCATCCTCGCCCGCGTCTGGAGCGCGGTTCCCGTCCTGATCGGCGTGCTGATCGTGACCTTCGTGCTGATCCGCGCCCTGCCCGGCGATCCGGCGATCCAGTATGCGACCTCGCCCGGCGCCGGCCCCGAAGAGATCGCCGCGATCCGCCGCGAGATGGGCCTCGACCGGTCGGTGGTCGAGCAGTTCCTGATCTACGTGGGCGAGATCCTGAAGGGCAACTTCGGCCATTCGATGCAGACCGGGCAGCCGGTGCTGGCCGATTTCGCGGTGCGCCTGCCGGCCACGATCGAACTGGCGGTGATGGCCTTCGTCATGGCGGTCGCGGTGTCGCTGCCGCTGGGGATCCTTGCCGCGATCTTCCGTCACAGCTGGTTCGACCAGCTCTGCCGGGTGCTGTCCTCCTTCGCGGCGGCGATGCCGGTGTTCTTCTTCGGCCTGCTGCTGATCTACATCTTCTACTTCCGCCTCGGCGTCGCGTCGGAACCGATCGGGCGCTGGCCCTCGATGATCATCCCGCCGATGCCGATCACCGGCTTCGCGACGATCGACGCGCTGATGGAAGGCGACTGGCAGCTGTTCGGCATGGCGCTGGCCAAGATGGTGATGCCCGCCGCCTCGATGGCGATCTTCGCCGTGGCGCCGCTGCTGCGGATGATGCGCGGCGCGATGATCGACGCGCTCGACAGCGACTACGTGCTGGCCTCGCGCGCCTTCGGCCTGTCGCGGGCGCGGGTGATCCTGCGCTATGCGCTGCCCAATGCGATGCTGCCGGTGCTGGCGACGATGGGCATGGTGCTGTCGACGATGCTCGGTGCCAACGTGATGATCGAAAAGCTGTTTTCCTGGCCCGGGATCGGCGCCTATGCCGTCAACTCGCTGATCGCGGTCGACTATGCCCCGGTGCAGGCCTTCGTGCTGATCGTGGCGGTGATCTTCGTGCTGATGACGCTGGTCATCGACGTGATCTCGGCCGCGGTCGATCCGCGCTACAAGCTGCGAGGCTGAGCCGATGCTGAGCCTTGCCGACATCCGCTTCATCCTGCGCCGCAACCTTGTCACCGCGATCGCCGGCGTGCTGATCGTGGTGCTGATGGTCGTGGCGATCATCGGCCCCTACATCGTGCCGCACGATCCGCTGCAGACGAACCTGCGCGAGGTGCTGCGCCCGCCGTCGGCCAGCTACTGGTTCGGCACCGACCACCTCGGGCGCGACATCTTCAGCCGGGTGATCACCGCCGCACGGCTCGATTTCGCCATCGCGATCATCGCCGTGGCGCTGTCCGCCGCGGCGGGCACGGCGGTCGGCGCCTTCTCGGGCTATCTCGGCGGCTGGGTCGACAAGCTTCTGTCGCGCCTCGTCGACGTGATGATGGCCTTCCCGCTGTTCGTGGCTGCGATGGCGCTGGTCGCGGTCCTTGGCAATTCGGTCCAGTCGATCGTTCTGGCGACCGCGATCATCAACTTGCCCTTCTACTTCCGCCTGATGCGGGCCGAGATCACCCAGCGCCGCGAGGCGGGCTATGTCGAGGCCGCGATCATCAACGGCAACGGGCTGGGGCGGATCCTCTTCACCTTCCTGATCCCGAACGCCCTGCCGCCCGTGATCGTGCAGATCTCGCTGAACCTCGGCTGGGCGATCCTGAACACCGCCGGCCTCGCCTTCATCGGGCTCGGGGTGGCGCCGCCGACCCCGGAATGGGGGATCATGATCCAGGAGGGCGCGGCGATGATGATCTCTGGCCAATGGTGGGTCGTGGTCTTCCCCGGCGCGGCACTGGCGCTTTCCGTCTTCTGCTTCTCGCTTCTCGGCGACGGCATCCGCGACATCATGGACCCGAGGCGGCGCAGCTGATGACCCGAACTCACGAAAACCGGCTTCTCGAGATCGAAGACCTCCAGCTTGGCTTCGACGGTGCACAGGGGCTGCTGCCGGCACTGCGCGGCGTCTCGGTCCATCTCGACCGAGGCGAGCTGGTGGCCCTTGTCGGCCAGTCCGGCTCCGGCAAGTCGGTCACCGGACTGACCGTCCTACGGCTTCTGGGCGCCAACGCGCGCATCGCGAAGGGTGCGATCCGCTTCGACGGGCAGGACCTGCTGTCCTTCAGCGAACGCCAGATGCGCGGGATCCGCGGCGGGCGCATCGCGATGGTGTTCCAGAATGCCAAGGCGTCGCTGAACCCGATCCGTCGCGTGGGAGACACGCTGGCCGACATCGTGCTGGCGCATGACACCACCGGGCTCAGCCGCAAACAGGCGCTGCAGAAGGTCGTGGGGCTGATGGCGCAGATCGGCATCGCCCTGCCCGAAGAACGCGCGCGTGCCTATCCGTCCGAACTGTCGGGCGGCATGTGCCAGCGCATCGGCATCGCGGCCGCACTGGCCTCGGACCCCGAGCTGATCATCGCGGACGAACCGACCTCGGCGCTGGACGTGACGACGCAGCAGCTGGTGATGGACACGCTGACCGAGGCCGCCCGCGCCCGCGGCGTCGCGGTGATCTTCATCACCCACGACCTCGCGCTGGCTTCGGAATACTGCGACCGGGCAGTGGTGATGAACGCCGGCCGCATCGTCGAGGAAGGCCCGGCCGACCGCGTCTTCACCGACCCGCAGCATCCCTATACCCGCGCGCTTCTGGACGCGTTGCCCTATGGCAAGACCGATGCCTCGGAGCTGCGCCCGATGACCTGGACCGATCCCGAAGACAGCGCCCCCGGCGCGGAGGGCCCCCGCTCATGACCCCGCTTCTCGATCTGCGCGCGATCACCAAGCGTTACCCGGTGCCCGGGGGGAACAGCGTGACCGCGGTCGATGCCGTCGACTTCCATGTCATGCCCGGCGAGATCCTGGGGATCGTCGGGGAAAGCGGCTCGGGCAAGACCACGCTGTCGCGGATCGCCGCGCGGCTGATCCCGCATGACGAGGGCCGCATCACCTTCGACGGCGAGGACATCACCCGGATTTCCGGCGCGAAATTCGCCCGGCATCCGAAACGCCGGGCGCTGCAGATGGTGTTCCAGGACCCGCTGGCCAGCCTGAACCCGCGGTTCCGCGCGCGCGAGGCGATCGGCGACCCGGTCCACCGGCTGGGCACCGCGGCGGAACGCGGCCGCGCGGCAGAGCTGGTGGCCGAGGCCGCGCGCCTTGCCGGCCTGCCCGAACGGCTGATGTCGGCCTACCCGCACCAGATGTCGGGCGGGCAGCGCGCCCGCGTGGACATCGCCCGCGCGATCGTGCTGCGCCCGAAAATGATACTGCTGGACGAACCGACCTCGGCGCTCGATGCCTCGCTGCAGGCGCATGTGATCCGCACGCTTCTGGACCTGCGCAGCGAGCTGGGCCTGTCGTTCATCTTCGTCAGCCACGACCTGAACCTGGTGCGGCTGATCTCGGACCGGCTTCTGGTCATGCACCGTGGCCGCGTGGTGGAACAGGGCGTCGCGCAGGCGGTGTTCGAGGCGCCGCAGGCCGAGTACACCAAGACCCTGATCGCCGCGATCCCGCAGGTGGGGCGGCGCCGGAGCGTCTAGTCCGTGGCCAGCGCAATGGCGCGCGCGACGGCGTCGAGCAGTTCGCGCTCGCCATAGGGCTTGACCAGCGTCACCGCGCGGTCGGCCCGCACGCCGCTGTCGCCCGAGGCGAAGGCGACCGCCAGCGTCGGCATCTTCAGGCGCAGCGCGGCGGCCAGTTCAGTGCCGCTGCGGTCGGGCAGGCCCTGATCGGTCAACAGCAGGTCCACGGGCACCGCGGCGAACAGCGCCTCGGCCTCGGCGGCGGTGCCGGCCTCGACCACCTGATGCCCGAAATCGCGCAGCGTCTCGGCCATGTCGAGCCGGATCAGCACGTCGTCCTCGACCAGCAGGATGCTGCAGGCCTTGCGTGCCTGCCCGTAATCGACGTTGCCGGCGCCGATTGCCGCCGGCACCTTCGACTGCGCCGCCAGCACAGAGCGCACCTTCCGCGCCAGATCCTCGCGCGTGTAGGGCTTCGACAACAGGTCGACCCCGGCATCAAGCCGCCCGGCATGGACGATCGAGTTCTCGGTATAGCCCGAGGTGAACAGCACCCCCAGCCGCGGCAACCGCTCCTTGGCCTTGCGCGCCATCTCGGGGCTCTTCAGCGGCCCCGGCATCACCACGTCGGTGAACAGCAGGTCGATGGGCACCCCGCTTTCGATCACCGCCAGCCCCGATTGCGCGTCGACGGCCTTCAGCACCCGGTAGCCAAGATCGCGGAACAGTTCGACCACCGTGGCGCGGACATCCTCGTCATCCTCGACCACCAGCACCGTCTCGGTGCCGCCGACGACGGGCTCGCGCGGGGCGTTGACCTCGACATCCTCGGCCTCGAGAGAGCGCGGCAGATACAGGCGGACGGTCGTCCCATGCCCGGGCTCGGAATAGATCTTCACATGGCCGCCAGACTGCTTGACGAAGCCATAGACCATCGACAGCCCGAGGCCCGAGCCCTTGCCCTCGGGCTTGGTCGAGAAGAAGGGCTCGAAGGCGCGGGCGATGGTCTCGGCGTCCATGCCGCAGCCGGTATCGGTGACCGCAAGCATCACGTACTGCCCCGGGGACACGTCGGGTTCATGGCGCGTGTAGCCGTCGTCGAGGCTGGCATTGCCCATCTCGATCGTCAGCCGGCCGCCGCCATCCATCGCATCGCGGGCGTTGATCGCAAGGTTCAGCAGCGCGTTCTCGACCTGCGTCGGGTCGATGAAGGTGTTCCACAGCCCGCCGCCGGTGATGATCTCGACCTCGACCGCCTCGCCCACGGCGCGGCGCAGCAGGTCGTCCATCGCCCGCACGAACCGGGCGATGTTGACCACCTTCGGCTCCAGCGCCTGCCGCCGCCCGAAGGCCAGAAGCTGCGCCGCCAGCTTCGCCCCGCGCGCGACCCCGGCCATGGCATTGGTGATCCGCCCCTCGGCCCGGGCATTGCCGGCGATGTCGCGCGCCAGAAGCTGCAGGTTGCCAGAGACGACCTGCAACAGGTTGTTGAAGTCATGCGCGACACCGCCGGTCAGCTTGCCGATCGTCTCCAGCTTCTGGGCCTGCGCCAGCGCGAGCTCGGCCTGATGGCGCGCCTCGATCTCGGACACGACGCGGCTTTCCAGCGTCTCGTTCAGCGCCCGCAGCTGCGCCTCGGCCGCCTGGCGCTGCGCGACCTCGGCTTCAAGGCTGCGCGCATGTTCGAGGATCAGCTGCTCGGCCTCGCGCTGCTCGGTGATGTCGGTGTGGACGCCGATCCACTCCACCAGCGCGCCCGACGCGTCGATCACCGGCAGCGCCCGGATCGAGCAGTTGCGCCAGGCGCCGTCATGGCGGCGGACGCGGTGCTCGAACAGGAAGGTCGACCGCGCGGCGACCGCCCGCTGCCAGGCCTCGACCGTCGGCGCGGCATCGTCGGGATGCACCGCCCGCGCCCAGCCATAGCCCTGGTATTCCTCAAGGCTCTGACCGGTCAGCGCGGCCCATCCGGGCTGCTCGCCGCTCATCCGCCCCTCGGCGTCGTTGGTCCAGAGCACGCCGTTCACCGCGTCGATCGCCAGCCGGAACCGCTGGTTGCTGCGCTGCACCGCACGCTCTGCCGCGACCTTGGCGGTGGTCTCGAGCACGGTGCAGAGCACCCCGCCGACGCTGCCGTCACCCAGGTGGATCGGGGTGTAGAAGAGGTCGAAGGTGACTTCCTCGGGCGCGCCGTAGCGGTTCAGGGTCATCGCCTGGTCCTGGTAGAACAGCGCCCGGCCCTGGAAGCCCTCTTCAAGGATGCGCCGGTTCCAGTCCCAGATCTCTGGCCAGATGCCCGGAACGGTGCCGCCCAGTGCGCGGGGGTGATAGGCGCCGGCGATAGAGACATAGCCGTCGTTGTAGACCATCACATGGTCCGCGCCCCACATCAGCACCTTGGGAATGGGCGAGTTGACCATCGTGTCGACGGTCGAGCGCAGCTGCGCGCTCCAGCCCACGATCGGCCCGAGCGAGGTCGCGGCCCAGTCGAAGCCGCGGACCATCCGGGCCATCTGAGAGTCGCCGATCGGCCAGTCGATCCCGTCCGTCATGCCCGCCACCGCCCTGCCGGCGGCACATCGCCGTGCCCGCGTTCCAAGATCCGTCCTGCCCCCCCGTCGTGCCTTCGCTGGTCGTGGCCTTCGCCATCATGCCCCGCGCCCGAACGCGGGACCGGCAGTCAGGTTCCCCCGAAATACATCATTTCTCAAGGCCCGGGGGTCAGGGCCCCGGCCACGTCGCACTTCGCGGCGGGCGGTCAGGTCACGCCAGACCCGCGACCGGGCCGAGGAAGGCGGTGGCCACCTCGTCCAGCCGCACGCGGCTTTTGATCAGGTTGCGCCGGACGCGGCGGTCGGTCGGGGCCTCGCTCGCGCTCAGGCCGTAGATCGGCACGTTCGGTTGCAGCCGCTCGATCGCGTCCAGCAGTTCGCCCGCCCCGCTGCGGATGCCGTCCCAATCGATGATCACCAGGTCGAAATGGCTCTGGCGCGCATACCAGGCGGCCTCGGCCAGCGTCACCGCCTGCGTGGTCACGGCCCGGCCGGCGAAGGCAGAGCGGAACACCTCGGCGAAGTCGCGGTCATATTCGACGTGCAGGATCGCGGGCCGGCGCTTGCCGTCGCCGATGCGCTCGATCTCGGGCTCGCTCACCGCCGAGGGCGCGACCTCTGGCAGGATCACCCAGAACTCGCAGCCGCCGCCGACAAGGTTGTCGAAGCCGATCTCGCCGCCCATCCGCTCGACGATCTGGCGCGAGATGTTCAGCCCCAGGCCGGTCCCGCCCTTCTCGCGCGTGGCCGAGCTGTCGGCCTGGCTGAAGGGGGTGAAGATCCGTTCGCGGAACTCGTCGGGCACGCCCGGACCGGCGTCGATCACGCCAAGCCGGACACGCCCATCCCGCATCGCCGCCGCGATGCGGACGGTGCTGCCGTTCGGCGAGAATTTCGCGGCGTTCGACATCAGGTTCGACATGACCTGCTGGAAGCGGTCTGTATCGACCCGGATCCAGGCCTCTCGCGAGGGCAGCGACAGCTCGAAAGTGACGCCGTGCTCCTGCCCATAGGGCTGGTTGATCGCCACTGCCTGTTCCAGCAGAGTGCTGATCTGCGTCTCGACGGGGCGGAACCGCGCCTGACCCGACGAGATTTTCTCCATGTCGAGGATGTCGTTGACCAGCATCGTCAGCCGGTCGCAGTTCTTCAGCGCGATGCCCAGCAGCCGTTCCGCCCGTTGTTCCAGACCGCTCGCCATCGTGCCCAGCACCAGCGACAACGCGCCCTTGATCGAGGTCAGCGGCGTGCGCAGTTCATGGCTGACGGTGGCGACGAAGTTCGACTTCATCTGCTCCATCTGCCGCCGCTCGGTGATGTCCTGCACCTGCACGATGAACTCGACCGCCTCGGTGCGGGCCGAGCGTTGCTGCGAGATGTGCAGAAGCGCCCAGGCCTCGGTGCCGTCCTTGCGGATCACCCGGCGTTCCAGCTGCAGCAGCTTGATGTCGCCCGAGCGCATCGCGGCGCGATCGCGTTCCGAGATGACGCGGCGGTTCGGCGGGATCATCTGCGACAGGCGCATGCTCAGCAGCTCTTCCGCGCCGTAGCCGGTGAAGCGGCAGAGCGCGCCGTTGACATGCAGCAGCCGGCAGTCCTCATCCAGCAGCGCCATGCCCATCGGGGCAAGATCGATGGTGGTGCGGAACTGCTCTTCGTTGGCCTCGAGCGCCTCCTGCGCCGAACGGTACACGGTCTGCGCCCCGTCGGTGTCCTCGCCCCGCTCGCGCATGCGGTCGGTGATGTCGGTGGCGAACTTCACCACCTTGAAGGGCTTGCCGTAGGGGTCGAAGATCGGGTTGTAGCTGGCCTGGATCCAGACCTCGCGCCCGCCCTTGCCGATCCGGCGATACTCCGCCGCCTGGAACTCGCCGGCCGAGAGGGTGCGCCAGAACTCGGCGTATTCGGCGGTGCCCGCCTCGCCGGGGGCCACGAACATGCGGTGGTGCTGGCCTTGGATCTCGGCCAGCTGATACCCGAAGGTGGCCAGGAAATTGTCATTCGCGGTCAGCACTGTGCCGTCCAGCGCGAACTCGATCACCGCCTGCGCCTTCGACAGCGCGCTCAACTGGCTCTTGTAGTCGACAGAGCGCAACTTGGCCTCGGTCACGTCGGTCGCATATTTGACGATCTTGACCACGTTGCCGCGACTGTCGAAGACCGGGCTGTAGCTGGCCTGGAACCAGACGCGCCGACCGTCCTTGCCCTGGCGGTTGAACTCGCCGCTGTCGAAGCGGCCGTCGCGCAGGTTCTGCCAGAAGTTGGCGTAGACCGCGCTCGCTGCCTCGGCCTCATCGACGAACATCCGGTGGTGGCGGCCGCGGATCTCTTCAAGACCGTAGCCGGTCGCGCGCAGGAAGTTGTCGTTGGCGGCCAGGATATGGCCCTGGAGATCGAATTCGATGATCGCGTGCGATTGCGAGATCGCGGCAAGCTGCCCGGCGTGGTCGGCCGCTGCCAGATGCTGTGCGGTCACATCGAAGGCGAATTTCGCGACCCGCTCGGGGCGCCCGTCAGCACCGGGGATCGGGATGTAGCTGGCCTCGAGCCAGACCGGCCGGCCGCCCTTGCCAAGCCGCATGAAGGCACCCTTCTGCGCCTCGCCACGCCCCAGCGCCTCCCAGAACGCGCGATAGGCGGCCGAGCGGCCATGCGCCTCTTCGACGAACATCCGGTGATGACGGCCCCGGATCTCGGGCAGTTCGTAGCCGGTCACCCGCAGGAAGTTCTCGTTGGCCGTCACGATCGTGCCGTCGAGGTCGAACCAGATCACCGATTGTGCACGGTCGATCGCGGCCATCAGCTGGCCAAGATCGACAACATCGTCTCGGCCGCCACCGGCCACGGGTTCGATATACATCTCTGCCTCTCGTCTCCGCCTGCGGCCCGATCTCGCGGTGCCCAGTCCGGCTTTCGTCGCGGGCGGTCAGCAAGTGTCTGATGACGCTCCGTTTCGGAGACCTAGTTAGCAGTTGCGGCGAAGATGCGACCGCGGTTGGACATATTCGCGTACGAATGAAATCGCTGGTTGTGCACAGCAGTGCGCGCGACCGCCCCGGAGGAAGTCTGCGCCGGAACTCTCGTGGAATTGCGGATCAGGCCTCGGCCGCGAAGGCCGCCGCGATCTGGCCCCGATCGGCCCCGCGACGCAGCAGCAGCAGCAGCAGCAGCCGCGCCTTGACCGGGTCGAGCAGCCCCGCCGGGACCAGCCCGCGGCCGATCAGGTCGATCTCGGAGCCGGGATAGCCATAGGTCGAGGTCAGCACCGCGCCGCCGCCCGAACGGCTGGTCAGGATCACCGGCACCCGCGCGACGGCATCGGCCAGCGCGGCGACCGCATCCGGCGCGGCATGGCCGCCGCCGACCCCGGCCAGCACCAGCCCGTCGAAGCCCGCGTCGAGCGCGGCGCGGATCAGCTCGCCCCGGTCGCCCATGCCGATGGTCAGCAGCGCGACCTTCGGCGCCGGATCGACCGCCGCCGCGGGCAGCGGCAGAGCGCTGCGGTCCGGGCGCAGCGGCAGCACCGCCCGTCCCTCGTTCAGCCAGCCCACCGGCCCGAGCGAGGGCGAGACGAAGGCCGCGGTCGAGGTCGTGTGCCGCTTCTGCACGAAGCGCGCGGCGTGGATCTCGTCGTTCATGACCACCAGCACGCCCATCCCGCGCGCCGCGGGGCTGGCCGCGACGGTGACCGCCGCCAGCAGGTTCGCCGGCCCCTCGGCCCCGGCCATCGACGGGTTGCGCATCGCCCCCGTCACCACGACCGGCAGGCCCGGCGCCAGCAGGCGGTCGAGGACGAAGGCCGTCTCTTCGATCGTGTCGGTGCCCTGTGTGACGACGACGCCGGTCAGGCCCGGGCCGCGCTCGGCGATCAGGCCGGCCAGCGCCTCGATGTCGTCCAGCGTCAGATGCGCGCTGGGCAGCAGGCGCCAGCTCATCGCCTCGACCTCGGCCACGGCGGACAGGCCCGGCACCGCGGCGACCAGCGCCTCGGCCGACAACTTGGGCACCACGCCCGGTGCCGCGCCGGGCGCCATCGCGATCGTGCCGCCCAGACCGATCACCAGCACCTTCGCCCGTTCCGTCATCGCCGCTCTCCCATGTCCTGCGTCGCGGTTCCTACCCGCAGCCGCGCCACCGCGCAACGCTTCGGGCGGGACGCGACGTAGGGCTGGCCTGCGGCCGCGACGCGGGCCTAGCGTTCGCCACGCCCCAAGCCCCGAAGCCCGAGGAGCCGCCGATGCCCCGTTCCGTCCCCACCCCCAGCCTGCCGCCGCAGAACCGGCAGGTGCTGCTGGTCAATCGCCCCACCGGCATCGCCGCGCCCGAGGATTTCCGCATCGAAAGCGCGCCGGTGCCGGAACCGGCAGAAGGGCAGATCCTCGTGCGCAATCTCTACCTCTCGGTCGATCCGGCGCAGCGCGGCTGGGCGGCGGACGTGGCGAACTATTCCGGGCCGGTGCCGCTCGGCACGCCGATGCGGGCGCTGGCGGTGGCGGTGGTGCTGGCCTCGCGCAGTCCCGAACTGGCCAAGGGCGAGATCGTCTATGGCTTCTTCGGCTGGCAGGACTATGCCGCGGTGCCGCCGTCCGCCGTGCTGCACCGCTGCCGCGAGGACCTGCCGCTGGAAGCCTTCGGCAGCCTCCTGGGCATCAACGGCATCACCGCCTGGGTGGCGCTGACCGCGCTCGGCCGCCCGCAGGCGGGCGAGACGCTGCTGGTTTCGACCGCGGCGGGCTCGGTCGGCGGCTTCGTGGGACAGATCGGCAAGGCGATGGGCTGCCGCACCATCGGGCTGACCAGCAGCCCGGCCAAGATCGAGGCCTGCCTGACCGAGTTCGGCTATGACCACGCGCTCGACTACCGCGCGCCGGACCTCGCCGGGCGGCTGCAGGCCGCGGCCCCCGACGGCATCGACATCTATTACGACAACACCGGGGGCAGCATCCTCGACACCGCCCTGCGGCAGATGCGGGTCGCGGGGCGGATCGTGCAATGCGGCACCGCCTCTGTCGCCAGCTGGGCGCCGCCGCCGACCGGCCCGCGCAACGAACGCGAGATCCTGACACGGCGCCTGATCTGGTCGGGCTTCGTCGTCTTCGACCACATGGCCCGCTGGGCCGAGGCCGCGGCGGCGCTGACCGGGATGGCCCATGCCGGCACGATCCGCTGGAAGACCGACCTGCAGGAGGGGATCGAGGCGGCGCCGGGGGCGCTGGCCCGGCTCTACGCCGGGCAGAACGAGGGCAAGTCGCTGATCCGGCTGGCCTGAAACGGCAGACGCCCGGTGCGGCCAGGCACCGGGCGTCGCGTCGTTCCCAGGGCGTGCGCCGTCAGATCAGCGCCAGCGACAGGAACGGGATGTAGGTGACCATCACTAGCGCCAAGAAAATCGCGAGCAGGAACGGCCAGCCGTCGCGGACGAACTCGACGATCGAGACCCGCGTCAGGTTGCAGACCAGCAGCAGCACCGTCCCCACCGGCGGCGTCAGCGTGCCGATCGACAGGTTCAGGATCATGATCAGCCCGAAATGCACCGGATCGATGCCCAGCTGCAGCACCACCGGCTTCAGCAGCGGCACGAGGATGATCATCAGCGCCGTGCCCTCGATGAACATCCCCAGCACCAGCAGCAGCAGGTTGATCGCCGCAAGGAAGACATAGGGGTTCGTCGTCAGCCCGGTGATGAACTCGGCCATGCCGATCCCGGCCCGCTCCAGCGAGAAGATCCAGGCCAGCGCCGAGGAGGTCATGATCACCAGCAGTACCGCGGCGGTCTGCCGCGCCGTCTCGGTCAGGGCCGAGGTCACGTCGCGCATCTTCATCTCGCGATAGACGAACAGGCCGATGATCAGCGTGACGATGGTGGCGATGGCGCCGGCCTCGGTCGGGGTGAAGATCGCGAAACGGATGCCGCCGACGATCACCACGACAAGGAACAGCGCGGGCCAGGCGCCCAGCAGCGCGGTACCGGTCTCGGAAGCGGTCGGCCAGCTCTCGCGCGAGGGCTTGTAGCCATGCTTCTTGGCGACCGCCCAGACCGCGAACAGCAGCAGCACGCAGCACAGGATGCCCGGCAGGATGCCGGCGGCGAACATCGAGCCGATCGAGACGTCGGCGACCAGGCCATAGACGATCAGCGCGATCCCCGGCGGGATGATTGGGGTGATCAGCGACGAGCAAGCGGTGATCGCCGCGGCGATCGAGCGTTTGTAGCCCTGCTTCTCCATCTCGGGCACGATCATCCGGCACATCATCGCCGCGTCGGCGAGGTTCGAGGCCGAGATCCCGCCCATCAGCGTGGACAGCATTACGTTGGTGTGTCCGAGCCCGCCGGTCAGCCGCCCGACCAGCAGGTCGGCCAGCTTCAGCAGGCGGTTCGCGACGCCGGCCGAGCCCAGCAGCGTGCCCAGCAGCACGAAGAACGGGATCGCCAGCAGCGAGGTGTTCTCGGCCGGGGACATGAAGCGCTGCACCGCGATGGCCAGCGGCACGTTCGAGAAGAAGACGAAATAGGCGACGATGCCCGCGAACATCGCCAGGTAGATGCGCATGTTCAGCATGAACATGGCGAGCATGATCGGGATGATGATGAACCAGCTCATGGTGTTGTCTCAGTGTCCGATCTGGTCGTCCGAGACGGGCTCGGGGGGGAAGAAAAGCTGGTGCAGGGTGACCGCCGCGGTGCCGATGGCGCCGACGACCACCGCGAGGTCGAGCCAGAACCACGAGACGCGCAGGATCTGCGTGCGCTTGAAGCTGGCGGTCTGCGCCAGTTGCCAGGCCAGCCAGGCCATCAGGATCAGCACCGCGATCGAGGCCAGCGCGACGAGAATGGTCATCACCCGGCGCGCGGTCGGCGGCAGCGCGATCACCACGAAGTCGATGGTCAGGTGCTGGCGGCGCCATTCGCAGGAGATGGCGCCCAGCATGACGATCCAGATCATCAGGATGCCAGAGGCCTCTTCGGTCCACTGGATCGGCGCGCCGACGACATAGCGCATGAAGACGGCGGCGGCGGTGATCGTCACGAGGATCGCGATCATCACCCCGCCAAGGGCCGAAGCGAGGCCGGCGATGTATTTCATCTGGGACTGTCCTGACAGGAAAGAGCCGCCGCCCGCGGGGGAGCGCGGGGCGGCGGCGGCGGGAGGGCTCAGTTGGTCAGTTGCGCCTGGATCTGGTCGTAGAGACCGGCCGACCAGTCGGGGAACTGGGTGTAGAAGGCCTTGGCCTTCTCCTTGAACGGCGCGAGGTCGGGATAGGTGATCTCGACGCCCTGCGCTTCCATGTCCGCGAGGATCTTCTTGTCCGCCTCGGCCGCCAGTTCCTGGCTGTAGAGGCCGGCTTCGCGACCGGTGTCCTCGAGCATCTTCACCACCTCGGGATCGAGGGTCGAGAAGAAGGCCTCGCCGCCCAGCCAGAGCGAGGTGTTGGTCAGGTAGCCGATCATCGACAGGTGCTTGGCCTGCTCGTGCAGCTTCTGGCCATAGAGCACCGGCAGCGGGTTTTCGACGCCGTCGATCACGCCCTGGGTCAGCGCCGGGTAGACGTCGCCCAGCGGCATCGGGGTGGCGGTGCCGCCCATCGCCTCGATCGCCTTGATCTGCATCGGGTTGTTCGGCGTGCGGATCTTCAGGCCCTTCATGTCATCCGGCGTCTCGACCTTGGTCTTGGTCAGCAGCTGGCGGGTGCCATAGAGGTAGTTCTTGATGACGATGTGGATGCCCTTGGCCTTCAGCTCTTCTTCCTTCTGCTTGAACCAGTCGGAATCATAGATCTGGAACAGCTTTTCCGGGCTGTCGGTCAGGTAGGGGCCGAAGAGGATGCCCAGGTCCGGGTCATAGTCGGTCAGGAATCCCACGTCGGCGATCGTGACGACGTTGACGCCCATCAGGCCCTGCTCGATCACGTCCTGCTTGGCGCCGAGCTGCGACGAGGGGTAGAGCTCGAGCGCGACCTTGCCCTCGGACTTCTCCTTCACCAGGTCGGCCCAGCGGTGCATCACGAGGTCGGCCGGTTCGCCCGGGTTGTTCTCGTAGGCGACCTTCACGGTCACGTCCTGCGCGGCCAGCGGGCCGGCCAGAAGCGCGGCCAAGGCGGCGGACAGGGTCAGGGCAGTCAGTTTCATCGGTATCCTCCCGAGGATGGTCAGGGTTGGACGGTCCCGCTGCGCGCCTTCATCATGGCGAGCACCGAGCCCGAATGGTCGAAATGGATGTCGAGCGCCTTGGCCAGGGCGACGCGGTCGCGGGCCTTCAGCGCCTCGATGATGCTGTTGTGCTGGGCGACGGCGGCCTCGGTGTCGGGGCGCTGCGACTTGCCGACCTCGAGGTAGAAGCGCAGCGTCACCGCCATCACGCGGTACATGCGCAACAGCACGTCGTTGCGCGAAGCCTCCACCAGCCCGAGGTGGAAGTCGTAATCGTGCCCCGCGGCTTCCGAGACGGTTACCGCCTCGCCCATCCGGCGATTGGCCTCTTCCATCCGCGCGATCACCTCGGCATCCGCGCCCTCGGCGGCATAGCGCGCCGCCCCGGTCTCGACGATGCGGCGGAAGTTCAGCACATCCTCGAGCTTGCCGGGACTGGCGTCGAAATGCTGGGTAAAGACCTCGAAGATCGGGTCGAAATCGGGCTCGCGCACCTTGGCGCCGCGCTTGGTCTTCTCGATCAGCCCGAAGGCCTCGAGATGGATCATCGTCTCGCGGATGGTGTTGCGGGCCACGCCGAAGCGCTCGGCCAGATCGCGCTCATTCGGCAGGTAGTCCCCTGCCGCATAGAGCGTGACGATCTCGCGGCGCAGCACGCCCCTCACGTCCTCGACGGCTGAAACTCCGGCCAAACCCCGCCCTCCTCCGGCGCCTTTGGTTCTGTGGTTGGACCAAACTATGGGATGACAGGGGCGGAAGTCAATCGCCCCACGCATGGCGGCCATGCAGAAATCAGGAATCTGTCCAGATTACAGAGGCTAAGAGGGTGCGCCGCGCGGTCGCCAGATGCCGATCCAGCGCCGCCATCGCGGCCGGGGCATCCCCGCGCCGCACCGCATCGAGAATCACCAGATGCTCGGCGGCCGCATCGCGGTTGCGGCCGACCTCGTCCTTCTTGTTCCACAGGTAGTGGTAGTGGACGATGATCGCGATGGTGCGGCTGAAGTCCGCGATGAAGCGGTTGCGCGCCCCGGCGCAAATCCAGGCGTGGAAGCGCGCGTCAAGCTCGGGGAAGGCCAGCGCCTCGTCCTCGCCGCCCCCGATCACCGCGCGATGCGCCTCGGCCAGCAGCTCGAGCCGCTTGAGCAGGTCCGGGTCCGGCTCGGCGATCAACCGGTCGAGCGCGCGACGCTCGAACATCAGGCGCACGTCGAACATCTCTTCGGCGAAGGCGCGGGTGAAGCCCTTCAGCACCCAATGGCGGTTCGGCGTCTTCTCGATCAGGCCGAAGGGCTCGAACCGGATCAGGAACTCGCGCACCGCGGCCAGCGGCACGTCGAACTGCCGCGCCAGCTGCGTCTCGTTCAGCACCGTTCCCGGCGGCACGTCGCCCTGCAGCACCCATTGCAGGAACCGCTCCTCGATCAGCGCATGGCTGCCGCGGGTCTCTTCGACATCGAAGTAATCCGCGGGCGAAGGCGCGCGCAGCAGCCGCTTCTCGCGCCCGTCCCAGGCCAGCACCCCCGCCCCCGCCAGATGCGACAGCACCGCGCGCACCGTGGTGCGGCTGGCGTCGAGCGCCTGCGCAAGCTCGGCCTCGGACCCCAGCGCCTCGGCCCCGCCCGCCGCCAGCCGGTCGAGCAGCCGGTTCACCTGCGCCTTGAACAGCCGGTTGTCGCGCGCCATCGCGAAGGCCTCCTGACCGCGTTTCGGGGGATCGTCGAAACGCCGCTTGAAAGCGTTTGACGGTGAAAGTATTTATTCAATAAAGAACCGAACACGTCCTGACAACTGCACCAAAGGCCGAAGCGACATGACCGAGATGAAGGCGCTGCTCTGTGTTGAGCCCGGAAAGCTGGAGCTGACCTCGCGTCCGCGCCCCGAATCGAAGCCGGGCCATGTCCGGGTCAAGGTCGGCCACATCGGCATCTGCGGCACCGACTACCACATCTACGGCGGCCACCAGCCGTTCCTCGCCTATCCCCGCGTCATGGGCCACGAACTGTCGGGCCGCGCGATGGAGGCCAGTTCCGACGGCACCATCGCCGTGGGCGATCTCGTGGTGGTGAACCCCTACCTGACCTGCGGCACCTGCCGCGCCTGCGCGAACGGCAAGCCGAACTGCTGCGAGGCGATCGCGGTGCTCGGCGTGCACACCGACGGCGGCATGTGCGAAGAGATCGTCGTCCCCGAGGGCAACCTCTACCCGGCGACCGGCCTGACCGACACCGCCGCCGCGATGGTCGAATTCCTTGCCATCGGCGCGCATGGCGTGGCGCGGGCGCGGATCCGCAAGGGCTCGTCGGCGCTGATCGTCGGCGCCGGCCCGATCGGCCTTGGTGCCGCGATCTTCGCCGCCATCGACGGGGCCGAGGTCACGCTGCGCGACAGCTCGCCCGACCGCCTGAAGCTCGCGCAGTCGGTGCTGCCCGAGGCCCGCTGCGAACTGGTGGGCGAGGAACAGCCCGGCGCCTATGACACGGTCTTCGACGCCACCGGCAACATCCACGCGATGAACGCCGGCCTGAACTGGGTCGGGCACGGCGGCGCCTATGTGCTGCTGTCGGTCGTGAAGGGCGACCTCAGCTTCGCCGACCCCGAATTCCACAAGCGCGAGACCACGCTCTTCGCCTCGCGCAATGCGTTGAAGTCGGACTTCGAGCACGTGATGGCCTGCATCCGCGACGGTCGCGTGCCGGTCGACAAGCTCGCCAGCCATGCGACCAGCTTCGAGGACGCGGTGACCAACCTGCCGCTCTGGGCCGGCGACCGCGGCACGCTCATCAAGGCGATCATCCGTGTCTGACGTGACCCCGATCCTGCAATTCGGCACCTCGCGCTTCCTGCAGGCGCATGCCGACCTGTTCTTCGCCGAGGCCGGGACTCCAGTCGCGGTCACCGTCGTGCAAAGCTCGGGCGATGCCGCGCGCGCCGGCCGCCTTGGCGCGCTGGCCGCGCCGGACGGCTACCCGGTGCGGATCCGCGGGATCGAGAATGGCCGGACGCTGGATGAAGAGCGCCGCGTGACCTCGGTCAAGCGCACGCTGTCCACCGCGACGGACTGGGACGCGCTCTGCGCGCTGGCGGCCTCCGAGGTCACCGCGATCCTGTCGAACACCGGCGACCGCGGCTATCTGCCGATGCCGGCCGACACCGCGCCCGCCTTCGACCAGGCGATGAGCTATCCCGCGAAGCTCTTCCACCTGCTGGCGCACCGGCAGGCGGCGGGCGGCGCGCCGCTGACCATCTACCCGATGGAGCTGGTGCCCGAGAACGGCCGCGTCCTGAAGGCCCGCGTGCTGGACATCGCCGCGGCCAACGGCGCGCCCGCCGCGCTGACCGACTGGCTCTCGGCCTGCGTCTGGGTCAACAGCCTCGTCGACCGCATCGTCTCGGCCCCGATCGAGCCCGCGGGCGCGGTGGCCGAGCCCTATGCGCTCTGGGCGGTCGAGGCGGGTCCGGGCGTCACCCTGCCCTGCGTCCACCCGGCGGTGCAGCTTGTTCCCGACCTCGAAGAGATCGAGCGTCTGAAGCTGCACATCCTGAACCTCGGGCACACGGCGCTGGCCGACCTCTGGGCCGCCGAGGGTGCCGACCCCGACCGCTTCGTGCGCCAGATGATGACCGGTCCCGCGCGCGAGACGCTGGATGCGATCTATGCCGAAGAGGTCCTGCCGGGCTTCGCGGCCAAGGGCTATGGCGACGAGGCCCGCGCCTATCTCGCCACCACGCTCGAGCGTTTCGAGAACCCGTTCCTCGACCACCGCGTCGCTGACATCGCCCAGAACCATCCCCAGAAGGTCGAGCGCCGCATCAAGGCCTTCACCGACTGGGTCGGAACCGCGGGGCCGGCCGTGCCGCGCCTGCAAGCCATCATCGAGAGAGCCACGTCATGAGCCAGCCTCCGATCCTGCCACATCGTGCAGCCAACGCGCCGATCTCGATGCACCTGAGCCCGGCCGACACCGTCGCCATCGCCCTGCGCCCGCTGAGCGCCGGCGAGACGGTCGAGGGCGTGACGCTGACCGACGACGTGGCGCTTGGCCACAAGTTCGCGGTGCGGGCGATGCCGGCGGGATCGGCGGTGGTGAAATACGGGCAGATCATGGCCGAGGCCAAGACCGACATCGCGCCCGGCCAGCATGTCCATGTCCACAATATCGGCATGTCGGAAACGCATTCGGACCTTTCGGACCAGCACGGCGTCACCCATGCCGTGCCCGCGCGCACGACCTTCGAAGGCTACCTGCGCCCCGATGGCCGCGTCGGCACCCGCAACTTCATCGGCATCCTCGCCTCGGTGAACTGCTCGTCGACCGTGTGCAACGCCATCGCCGATGCCGCGAACCGGATCCTGAAGCCGAAATACCCCAATATCGACGGCTTCGCCCCGATCGTGCACGACCAGGGCTGCGGCATGGCGAACCAGGGCGAGGGCTTCGACGCGCTCGTGCGCACGCTGAAGGGCTACCGCGACCATCCGAACTTCGGCGGCGTGCTGATCGTGGGCCTTGGCTGCGAGGTCAACCAGCTGACCCTCTACAAGCCCACCGACTGGACGAAGGAACGCTTCCTGTCCTTCAACATCCAGGAGGTCGGCGGGTCCTCCTCGGCCGTGCGCCGGGCGCTGGAGCTGCTCGACCCGATCGCGCGCGCCGCGAACGAGGACCGGCGGACGACCCAGCCGGTGTCGAAACTGACGCTGGGCATGCAATGCGGCGGCTCTGACGGGTTCTCGGGGATCACCGCGAACCCGGCGCTCGGCGTCGCCTCGGACATGCTGGTGGCGGCCGGCGGCACCTCGATCCTGTCGGAAACGCCCGAGATCTTCGGGGCCGAGCATCTGCTGATCGCCCGCGCCACGCCCGAGACCGGCGCGAAGATCACCGCGATGATCGATTGGTGGCGCGACTATGCCGACCGCAACGGCGCCTCGCTCGACAACAACCCCTCGCCGGGGAACAAGAAGGGCGGGCTGACCACGATCCTCGAGAAATCGCTGGGCGCGGTCGCGAAGGGCGGGCTTTCGCCGCTGTCGGGCGCCTTCGCCTATGCAGAGCGCATCGACGTGCCGGGCTTCGTCTACATGGACAGCCCCGGCTACGACCCGGTCGCGGCCACGGGGCAGGTTGCCTCGGGCGCGAACCTGATCGCCTTCACCACCGGGCGCGGCTCGTGCTTCGGCGCGAAGCCCGCGCCCTCGATCAAGCTCGCCTCGAACTCGACCCTCTATCGCCAGATGCACGAAGACATGGACATCGACTGCGGCGTCGTCGTGGACGAGGGCCTGAGCCTCGAGGAGATGGGCGCGCGGATCTATGACCTGCTGCTCGACACCGCCTCGGGCAAGCACACGAAATCGGAAGACTTCGGCTACGGCGACAACGAATTCGTGCCGTGGAAGATCGGCGCGGTGCTCTGAGCAGTGCTCTGAACCGGCATCCGCGTCACAGGCGCCCGGGCGACTCTCTCTCTCCCGCCCGGGCGACCCTCAGTTCAAAGCGCCGAGACCGGCATCAGCGCGCCGCGGTGCATCACCACCTTCATCGCCACGCCGTGGCCCCTCGCCACCGCCTCGGCCGCCGGCACTCCGGTCAGCCGCGCCGCCAGATAGCCGCCGTTGAAGCTGTCGCCGGCCCCGGTCGTGTCCACGGGCTTCACCCGCTCCATCGCCGGGATCTCGGACAGGCCCTGATCCGTGCCCAGCACCATCTCGGCGCCGCCGTTCTTCACCAGCACCTCGCCCGCCCCCAGCGCCAGATAGCGCCTGGCCGTGGCCTCGGGCGAGGCATCCCCGAACCAGTGCGCCTCGTCGTCATGCGAGGGCAGCACGATGTCGGCGCGACGCGCGGCCTCGGTCGTCGCCGCGCACATCGCCTCACCCGAGGGCCAGAGCTTCGGACGCAGGTTCGGATCGAACACCACCGTCTTGCCCGCGGCCCGCGCGCGCTCCAGCGCCGCGAACAGCGTCGCGCGCGCCTCGGGCGTCAGGATGCCGATGGTGATGCCCGAGAAATAGACGACATCCGCCGTCGCGAAGGCCGCGTCGAGCCGGGCGGGATCATCGGCCAGCGTCCGCGCGGCCGAGCTGTCGCGCCAGTAGGTGAAGCTGCGCTCGCCGTCCTTCAGGTCGATCATGTAGAGGCCGGGCACACGGGTCGGGTGCCGCGCGATCGCGCCGGTGCCGATGCCGGCCTGCGACAGGAAGTCCAGCATCGCGTCGGACAGCGGGTCGGTACCCACGGCGGTCAGGTAGTCGACCGACCAGTCCGCGGGCAGCAGCGCGCGCAGGTACCAGGCGGTGTTCAGCGTGTCGCCGGCAAAGCCGCTGCGCCACTGGCCGGGCTCTCCGGTGCCCGAAAGCTCCACCATGCATTCGCCGACGGACAGAACCTTCACCCTACACCTCCTGATCGTCATTCCTCCCCACGGTTCTAGACAAGCGGGGGGCAGGCACAAGGACGAAATCCCCTTGCGCGCAAGGCGTTCAGCCCCGGAAGTCAGAGGCGCGGATGCCGTGGCGGGCCAGCTTGTCGTAGAAGGTCTTGCGCGGCAGCCGCAGCCGCTCCATCGCCTGCGTGGCGTGGCCGCCCGCCAGCCGCAGCGCCTCGCGGATCAGCTCGGCCTCGTAGCCCGCGACCAGATCCGACAGGCCCGGCGCCTCGCCGCTGGCCGTGGCCTCGGGCGCCGAGGACAGGCCCAGCGCGACCACCTCGGCGAACTGGCGCAGCTCGCGCAGGTTGCCGGGCCAGCCATGCCCCGCCAGCCGCGCCTTGATCGCCACCGTCATCTCGGGCAGCGGCAGCGACAGGCGCTGGCAGGCCTCGACAAGGAAGCGGCGGAAGAGCGCGGGCAGATCCTCGCGCCGCGCGGCCAGCGGCGGCACGCTCAGCACCACGCCGGACAGGCGGTAATGCAGGTCGGGCAGGAACCGCCTCTCCTGCGCCATCCGGCCCAGATCCTCGCGCGCCGAGGCCAGCACCCGCAGGTCGAGCGGCCGCGGCGCTGCCGTCCCCGGCGGCCAGATCTCGCCCGCCTCGATCATCGCCAGCAGCCGCGGCTGCAGCGAGGGCGCCAGCCGGTCGATCCCCGACAGATAGAGCGTCCCGCGATGCGCGGCCTCGAGCCGCCCCTGCACCCGCCCGACCTGCCCCGTGGCGGCGCTGCCGGTCATCTCGACCTCGAAGCGCGCAGGGTCGAGCGTCGGGCAGTCGATGGTCACCAGCGCGCGGGCCCGGCGCGGGCTGTCGCGGTGCAGCGCCTCGGCCACCGGGGTCTTGCCGCAACCGGTGGGGCCAAGGATCAGCACCTCTGCCCCGGCCTCGGCCAGCCGCGCCACCGCACCGCGCAACGACCGCATCGCGGCGCTGTCGCCGGCCAGAAAGGGATCGACCGGCGCCGCCTCGCGCGCGGCGCGCTTCAGCGCGCGGTTCTCCATCACCAGCGCCCGCGCCGCGGTCGCGCGGCGCAGGGCCGCGATCAGGTCGTCGCGCGCGGCGGGCTTGGTCAGGAAGTCCCAGGCCCCGCCCTTCAGCGCCGCCACCGCCATCGGCACGTCGCCATGCCCGGTCAGCAGGATCACCGGCAGATCGGGATCGCGCCCCTGCAGTTCACGCTGCAATTCGAACCCGTCGATGCCCGGCATCCGCACATCGGACAGCACCACCCCGGGATAATCCGCCCCCAGCCCCTCGAGCGCGGCGCGCGGATCGGCGAAGGGCTCGACCGTGAAGCCCGCGCGGCGCAGCGACTGCACCTGCGCCGTCAGCAGGTCCTCGTCATCGTCGATCAGCCGCACCAGCGGTCCGGGGTCTTCGGTCATGGCGCGCGCCTCAGCGTCAGGCGGAACACCGCGCCCTGCCCCGGCACGGGGGGATCGGCGCGCAGATCGCCGCCGAACTCGCGGGCGATCTCGCGCGCGATCACCAGCCCAAGGCCAAGCCCGCCCGGCTTGGTGGTGGCGAAGGGCGTGAACAGCCGCTCGGCCTGCGCGGGGTCGAGCCCCGGGCCATTGTCGGCCAGCGTCACCGTCACCGCATCGTCGCCTGCCTCGACCCCCAGCCGGATCCACGGCCGCGGCTGGCCGCCCTGTGCCTCTTCGGCATTCTGCAAGAGGTTCACCAGCACCTGCTCCAGCCGCACCGTCTCGGCCATCACCCGCAGGCCGGGGTCGATCGGCGCCAGCTCCAGCGGGATGTCGCCCGAACGCCGCCGGCTTTCGGTCAGCAGGAGCGAGGCCTTCACCGCCTCGGCCAGCGAGACCTGCGTGATCTCGCCGGTGGCCTTGCGGGCGAAATTGCGCAGCTCGGTGGTGATCTGCGCGATCCGCGACGTCATCCGCACGATGGTCGCCAGATTGCCGCTGACCTCGGGATCGCCCTCGTCCCCCAGCACGTCGAGCCCGGTTTCCGCCAGCACCCGGATCGTCGCCAGCGGCTGGTTGACCTCGTGCGCGACACCCGCCGCGGTCTGGCCCAGCGCGGCCAGCTTGTTGGCCTGCACAAGATCCGCCTGCAATTCGGCCAGCCGCCGCTCGGCCGCGCGGCGTTCGTGCATCTCGGCCGACAGCGCCTCGGTCCGCTCGGCCACCGCGCGTTCCAGATCGTCGCGATACTGCCGCTCGGCCGCCTGCCGCCGCTCGGCCCGGCGCCGCGCGCGGCTGGCCTGCCCGATCCCCAGCGCCCCCAGCCCCAGCGCCAGCCCGACGCCGCCGGTGGTCAGCGCCGCGGTCTCCAGCGCCGGCGCGCCCGAGACCTCCTGCACCAGCCGCCAGTCCGCGCCCTCGACCGGCACCGCGACCGACAGATGGTCGCCCTGCGACGCGGGCATCGGCGCGAAACGTTCGGACGGGCGGCTCGACAGCAGCACGGTTCCGCCCATGTCCGTCACCCGGGTGCGGTCGCGGCTTGCGGCCCAGGCGGCCTCGACCGCGTCGAACTCGACCTTCACCACCACCACCCCGATCGCGCCCGAGCCGTCGCGCACGTCATGCGACAGGTACAGACCCGGCCGGTTGCTGACCGTCCCCAGCGCGAACTGCAGCGCGGTGCCCGAGGTCATCGCCGCGCGGAAATAGTCGCGGAAGCTGTAGTCCTGCCCGACGAAGGACCCCGGCTCGTCGAAGTTCGAGGCCGAGATCGCCCGGCCCTGATCGTCGAGCAGGTAGATCACCGTGCTCTGCGTCTCGGCCTGCACCCGCTCCAGCTTGCGCGACACCGCCGCCCCGGTCTCGCGCGCGCCAAGCGCCGCGATCACCTCGCGGTCGTCGGCCAGGATCGCCGCCACCGCCCGCTGCTTGGCCAGGATCGAGTCGAGCGCCAGCGCCCGGATCCGCGCCGCCGCCTCGGTCTGCGCCCCAAGCCGGACCAGCGCCTGCCCGCGCGCCGCCGCGAAGACCGCCCCCAGCAGCACCAGCGCCGCGAGGCAAAGCCCAAGCCGCAGCACGAAGCGCCGCCGGGGGGGAAGGCGGCGGGACGAGGGGCGGTGGGAATCGGCGTCGCTGGGCATCTTGCCGCCATCCTACCCTGTGCGGATTTTCGCACCAGTCGAAATCGACCATGCGGATTTCCACACAAAATACTCCACCCCACCCCCTTCAAGAGCCATGAAATCAACGCATTGCCGGTTTGCGCCGCCTTTTTCACCTCTGTGACGCGGCTCTGTATGCTTTTCGACACGAAAGTGTCATCGCAGGTGGAGGAGCCTTCATGCAGATCGACCAGTCCGCCGTGGCGCGCAAGCCGCGCCCGTTCTACCGGCAGCTCTATTTCCAGGTTCTCTGCGCGATCACGCTCGGGGCGCTGCTGGGTCACTTCTATCCGCAGACCGGCGCTGCGATGAAACCCTTCGGCGATGCCTTCATCAAGCTGGTGAAGATGATCATCGCCCCGGTGATCTTCCTGACCATCGCCACCGGCCTCGCCGGCATGGGCTCGCTCAAGGGCGTCGGCTCGGTGGTGGGCAAGGCCTTCGCCTACTTCCTGACCTTCTCGACGCTCGCCCTGATCGTCGGCCTGATCGTCGCCAACGTCGTGCATCCCGGCGCGGGCATGAACATCGACCCGGCCACGCTCGACGCGACCGCGGTCAACGACTACGCCACCAAGGCGCATGAGACGACCGTCACCGGCTTCCTCATGGACATCATCCCGACGACGCTGGTCGGCGCCTTCACGCAGGGCAACATCCTGCAGGTGCTGTTCGTGGCGATCCTGTTCGGCATCGCGCTGATCCTGATCGGCGAGAAGGCCAAGCCCGTCGTGTCCTTCCTCGAGGCCGTCAGCCAGGCGATGTTCCGCGTCGTCGACATCCTGATGAAGGCCGCCCCGATCGGTGCCTTCGGCGCCTTCGCCTTCACCATCGGCAAATACGGCATCGGCTCGGTGGTGAACCTTGCCGCGCTGGTAGGCACCTTCTACCTGACCTCGCTGCTCTTCGTCTTCGTCGTGCTGGGCGCGGTGGCCCGTGCCAACGGCTTCTCGATCGTCAAGCTGATCGCCTACCTGAAGGCCGAACTGCTGCTGGTGCTGGGCACCTCGTCGTCGGAATCGGCGCTGCCCTCGCTGATGGAGAAGATGGAAAAGGCCGGCTGCGCGCGTCCCGTCGTGGGTCTCGTGGTCCCGACCGGCTACTCGTTCAACCTCGACGGCACCAACATCTACATGACGCTGGCCGCGCTGTTCATCGCCCAGGCGACGAACACCCACCTCGGCCTCGAAGAGCAGCTGCTGCTGATGGCGGTCGCGATGCTGTCGTCGAAGGGCGCCGCGGGCGTCACCGGTGCCGGGTTCATCACCCTCGCCGCCACGCTTTCGGTGGTGCCGACGGTGCCGGTCGCCGGCATGGCGATCATCCTCGGCGTCGACCGCTTCATGTCGGAATGCCGCTCGCTGACCAACTTCATCGGCAACGCGGTCGCCACGATCGTCGTCAGCCGCTGGCACGGCGCGCTGGACCGCGATGCCCTGAACGCGGCGCTGAACGGCGATGCCACGGCGACGGCCGCCCCGCATCGCGAGCTGAAGGGCGCCCCCGCCGGGCTGCGCCTGAACGAGGCCAGCGCCGACTGACACGGAACAGGGTCCTCCCCGACCCCGGCGGGCGCCCCCAGCGGGCGCCCGTCGTCTTTTCCCCGCAGCCTTTTCAACAGGCTGGACATCGCCGCGCCGCTGCCCGAAGCATCGGGCAAGCAGACAGGACGGCGCCATGACCCTCGACCTCGTGATCCGGCAGGCCCGGATCGACGGCCACACCCTCCCGATGGACATCGGCATCGCCGGCAGCCACATCGCCGCGATCGCGCCGCGGATCGACAGCCCGGCCCCCGAACGCGCGGCAGGCGGCCAGCTTCTGATCCGCGGCTTCACCGACAGCCATCTGCATCTCGACAAGGCCTGCCTGATGGACCGCGCCGCGAACCCGGCGGGCACGCTGGCCGGGGCCATCGCCGCAGTCAGCGCCGCCAAGCGCGACTTCACCGAGGCCGATGTCTACGCCCGCGGCGCGCGCGTGCTGGACATGGCGATCGGACAGGGCACCAACCTCGTGCGCACCCAGGTCGAGATCGACCCGACGATCGGCCTTGCGGGCTTCCGCGCGGTGCGGCGGCTGAAGGCGGACTATGCATGGGGGATCGACCTGCAGATCTGCGTCTTCCCGCAAGAGGGCCTGCTGAACCTGCCGGGGACCGAGGCGCTGCTGCGCCAGGCCCTGTCGGAGGGCGCCGACCTGCTGGGCGGCTGTCCCTATACCGACAGCGACCCCGCGGGGCAGATCGCGCTGCTGTTCGACATGGCGCGCGACATCGACGTGGATCTGGACTTCCACCTCGACTTCGACCTCGACCCCAGCTGGCGCCATCTCGACGAGGTCGCGCGCCAGACCGTCGCGCGGGGCTGGCAGGGCCGGGTTGCGGTCGGGCATGTGACCAAGCTCTCGGCGCTGCCGCCGGACCGGCTGGCGGAAAGCTTCGCTCTTCTGGCCGACGCCGGGATCGCGCTGACCGTGCTGCCCGCCACCGACCTCTTCATCACCGGCCGCGCCCATGACCACAACGTGCCGCGCGGGCTTGCCCCGGCGCATCGCGCGCAGGACTGCGGCGTCTGCGCGACCATCGCCACCAACAACGTGCTGAACCCCTTCACCCCCTTCGGCGACGGCTCGCTGTCGCGGATGGCGAACCTTTACGCCAACGTCTGCCAGCTGGGGTCCGAGGCCGATCTCGACCGCGCCTTCCGGATGGTGACCGATGCCCCCGCCGCGCTGCTGGGCCGCGCCCCGGCGATCGCCGAGGGCGCCCCCGCCGACCTCGTGCTGCTGCCCGCGCGCAACGGGGCCGAGGCGGTCGCGACCATCGCCCGCCCGCTCTGGGGGCTGAAGGCCGGGCGGCCCAGCTTCGACCACCCCGCGCCCCGCCTGCATCCGCCCGGCTGACGCGACGCAAGGCCCCGCGCCAGCCGCCGCCAAACCATTGACCGGGGCCGTGACCGGGCCATCTTGCGGCGAAACGGAACCCTCCTCCGCCTCCCCAATGGAAAGGATCCCCACGTGACCCTGACGACGCCCGCGACCGAGCGCGGGCGCGACGGCATCCTGTCGCGCCAACTCGTGCTCAGCACCGGCACCGCCGCCCTCGGCGGCTTCCTGTTCGGCTATGACAGCTCGATCATCAACGGCACCGTCGACGCGGTGCGCGACGAGTTCGGCCTGTCGGCCGCCGCGATCGGCTTCACCGTCTCCTGCGCGCTGCTGGGCGCGATGGTCGGCGCCTGGTACGCGGGCGTCTGCGCCGAACGGCTGGGACGGGTGCGCACCATGGTGGTGGCCGCGGTGCTGCTGGCGGTCTCGGCGCTCGGCTCGGGGCTGGCCTTCGGCGTCTGGGACTTGATCCTGTGGCGCGTCGTCGGCGGGGTCGGCGTTGGGTTCGCCTCGGTGATCGCGCCGGCCTACATCGCCGAGGTCTCGCCTTCGGAACACCGCGGGCGGCTGGGCACGCTGCAGCAGATGGCCATCGTGCTGGGGATCTTCCTCGCCCTTCTGGTCAGCGCGATCTTCGCGCGCATCGCCGGCGGCGCCGCGGGCGAGATGTGGATGGGCCTGACCGCCTGGCGCTGGATGTTCCTGTCGGAACTGCTGCCGGCGGCGCTTTACGGCCTGCTGGCGATGGGCCTGCCCGAAAGCCCGCGCTACCTGGTCGAGAAGAACCGGACCGAGGAAGCGCGCGAGATCCTGTCGCGCGTCGTCGGCATCGCCAGCCCCGCGCGGCTGGCCGAGAAGATCGAAGAGATCCGCGGCACCGTCAGCGCCGAGGCGCGCAAGTCCTTCCGCGACCTGACGGGGGGCCGCGCCTATTTCCTGCCGGTGGTCTGGCTCGGGATCATCCTGTCGGTGTTCCAGCAGCTCGTGGGGATCAACGTGATCTTCTACTACTCGACCACGCTCTGGCGCTCGGTCGGGTTCCAGGAAAGCGACAGCTTCCTGATCTCGGTCATCATGTCGATCACCAATGTCGCGGCGACGGTGGTGGCGATCCTGCTGATCGACTCGATCGGCCGGCGCAGGCTGCTGCTCTGGGGCTCGGCGCTGATGACGCTGAGCCTTGGCGCGATGGCCTGGTCCTTCAGCTATGCGGTGACCGAAGGCGGTGCCGTCAGCCTGCCGCAGCCCTGGGGCACGGTGGCACTGGTCGCGGCCAATGTCTTCATCATAGGCTTCGGCGCCAGCTGGGGCCCCGCGGTCTGGGTGCTGCTGGGCGAGATGTTCCCGAACCGGATCCGCGGCATGGGTCTCGGTCTTGCCGGGGCCGCGCAATGGCTGGCGAATTTCGTGGTCTCGACGACCTTCCCGATCCTCGCCGCCGTCGGCCTCGACCTGGCCTATGCGCTCTACGCGCTCAGCGCGCTGGTCTCGTTCTTCTTCGTCTGGCGGCTGGTCGAAGAGACCAAGGGCCGCAGCCTCGAGGAGATGGCGCTGGCGCACGAGCGGCGCTGAGCTACACCCCGCGCCGGTTGCCCCAGATCAGCACATGCATCTGGGGCAGCACCCGCGGCCGGAACCAGCGCGCCTCCGTCACCGCCTCGACCAGCCACAACAGCCGGTCGGCCAGCCGCTGCGGATCGACCGGCAATTCCGGGTCGACCTCGGGATTGCCGGGCTGCAGGAACAGGGGCAGGTCCGGATAGCGCTCGGCCACCCCGCGCGCCCAGTCGAAATCCGCGCGGTCGAAGATCACCATCTTCAGCGCCTTCGGCGCCGCGCCAGAGGCCGCAAGACAGGCGTCGAAGGCCGCCCAGTCCGGGCTCTCGCCACTCGACGGCGGCTTCGGGCTGAGGACCAGCATGGCAAGATCCGCGAACCACGGCTTCGCGACAGAGCCCTGCGTCTCGCAGGCGAAGCGATAGCCCTTGGCCCGCCCCAGCGCAATCAGTCCCGAGAAGTCCTGGATCGCCGGGTTCCCGCCCGAGATGGACACCGTCAGCGGCACCCCGCCCGACAGGCTCTCGACCTCGGCCCAGATCTCTTCGGGCTCCATCGCCGCCCATGTCGCGCGGAAGGCGCTGTCGACCGCGTGCAGGCTGTCGCACCACGAACAGCGATAATCGCAGCCGCCGGCGCGCACGAAGACCGTGGGCTCGCCGATCAGCGCGCCCTCGCCCTGCACGGTGGGGCCGAAGATCTCGGCGATGCGCAGGGTCACGGGCGATACTCCGACCAGGTCTTCGGCGTCTCGGACACCCGCACCGCCACCACCTCGGGCCAGCGCGCCGCCGCCCAGTCGTGGAAATGCTTCGCCAGCCGTTCTGCCGTGGGGTTGCCGTCCAGCACCTCGTTCAGGTGCCGGTGATCGAAGCTGTCGTCGATGTAGCGCTTCAGCGCCGACAGCTCGCGGTAGTCGCGCACGAAGCCCACCGCGTCGAGATCGGGCGCGGCAAGCTCGACCACCACGACATAGTTGTGCCCGTGCAACCGCGCGCAGGGATGATCCTCGGCCAGCCCGTGCAGCTGGTGCGAGGCCGAGAAGGCGAATTCCTTGGCGATCCTATACACGGCCCGTCTCCTGATCTTCTGCGGCCTTGCGCGCCACGGCCTCGGCCCAGAAATCGGGATCCTCGTAATCGGTCGGGTCCGCGACGCTGGCGATGTGGAAGGCCTCGCGCCGCTCGACGCAGGTACCGCAGCGCCCGCAGTGGCGTTCGCCGCCCTTGTAACAGGACCAGGTCTCGGCGAAGGGCGTGCCGACCGCGGCGCCGGCGGTGACGATGTCGGTCTTCGAGCGATGCACGAAGGGCGTCACCAGCCGCACATCGGCATAGCCGTCAAGCGCCGCGCGCTGCATGGCGTCGAAAGCCTCGGTGAAGGCCGGGCGGCAGTCGGGATAGATGAAGTGGTCGCCGCCATGCACGGCGGTCGCGACCGCACCGTCGCCCTGCGCCGCGGCGACGCCGAAAGCCACGGTCAGCATGATCGCGTTGCGGTTCGGGACCACGGTGATCCGCATGGTCTCTTCGCGGTAGTGCCCGTCGGGCACCGCCACATCGTCGGTCAGCGCCGAGCCGGTCAGCGCGGCACCGATCGCGCGCAGGTCGATCAGGTGGAAGGGCACGCCCAGCCGCGCGGCGGCGGCACGGGCGAAGTCGACCTCCTTCGCGTGGCGCTGGCCGTAGTCGAAGGAGACAAGGCGCGACAGCCGGCCTTCGGCCGCCGTGACATGGGCGAGCGACACCGAATCCAGTCCGCCGGAGCAGATGACGAGCGTTTTCATAGGGACCCTTGTTTTGTTACCCGGGTAGGCTGCGACCGGGGCGGCCCTTATAGGCGCGCGACGGCCCGGCGACAAGAGTGGCGACAAGAGCGGCCACAAGAGTGGCGCCACGGGCGGGAACCGGATCGCCCCTGCGCAGTTGGGGGCCAAGGACCATCCCGTGGAGGACACTATGAAACGTGGTATTCTGATCGTCGCCTGCCTTTCGGTCATCGGCCTTGCGGCCTGTGGCAACTCGAAGGGCATGCGTGTCGGCACCGGCGCGCTGATCGGTGGCGGTCTGGCGGCGGCGACGAACAACAACGTGGCGGCCGGCGCGGTTGCCGGCGGCGCGGTCGGCGCCCTGCGCTGAGCGCAAGCTTCGGCTTGGCAATCCGGCGACGTTGGGCAAAGGTCCGGCGTCGCCGCATCCGCTGACGGGCGCGGCTCCCAAACGCCGGATAGCCCCATGACGAAGCTCGTCTATGTCCTGAACGGACCCAACCTGAACCTTCTCGGCAAGCGCCAGCCGCATATCTACGGCCACGAGACGCTGGCCGATGTCGAACGCGACTGCACCGCCCTTGCCAGCGAACTGGGGCTCGAACTGCGGTTCCTGCAGTCGAACTGGGAAGGCCAGATCGTCGACTGGATCCACGAGGCGCGCGAAGCGGCCGTCGGCATCGTGATCAACCCCGCCGCCCTCACCCATACCTCTGTCGCGGTGCTCGACGCGCTGAACGCCTTCGAGGGGACGGTGATCGAGGTGCATATCTCGAACGTCCACAAGCGCGAGGCCTTCCGCCACCACTCCTATGTCAGCCTGCGCGCCGACGGCGTGATCGCCGGCTGCGGGACCGAGGGCTATCGGCTGGGCCTGCGCCGCGTCGCCACGCTCGCGCAGGGCTGAGGAACAGCCCGTCCCGCAGACAGCGCCCCTGCCGCGGCTGCGTCAGTCCAGCTCGTGGAACCTGCGGCCGAACCAGACGCTGGCGCGCAGGTCCTCGACCGACATCCGCACATCGACCACCCGGCAGAACAGCACCGAATGAGTCGCGACCTCGGCCCGTTCGCTCACCCGGCAGTCGAACGAGACCAGCGCCTCGTCCAGCATCGGGGCGCCGGTGATCCCGTCATGCCAGACCGACTGCGCGAAGCGGTCGGCCATCGGGGTCCTGCCGCCGAACAGCCGCGCAAGCTCGGCATAGCGCGGCCCGACGGTGTTGACGCAAAGCGACTGCGCGGCCCGGAACGCCGGCGCCACGGAGGAGCCGTTGTTGACGCAGACCAGCAGTGTCGGCGGCTGGTCCGAGACCGAACAGACGGCCGAGGCGGTGAACCCCACCGGCCCGGTCTCGGCCATCGTGGTCACGATGTTGACCGCCCCCGCCAGACGGGACATGCCGTCGCGGAACAGTTCGCGGGCGACGTGGTCTTCGGTCAGCATGGCGGTTCCTTCCAGAAAGGCGGCCGGGGGAAGCGGCTAGAGGATGCGGCAGGCATCGGCAAAGGCCAGCCGCGGCAGGCGCGCCTGCACGCCCGCCGGATCACCATAGCCGATATTGACCATGAAGTTCGGCTCCCAGCCGGTGCCGTCAAGGAATTCGCGGGCGACCCCCGCGGCATCGAAGCCCGACATCGGCCCGCAGTCCAGACCCATGGCCCGCGCCGCAAGGATCAGGTAGCCGCCCATCAGCGTCGAATTCCGCGCCGCGGTGTCGCGGATCTTCTCGGGCGAGCCGGTGAACCACGGCCGGGCGTCCACATGCGGGAACAGCTCGGGCAGCTTGTCGTAGAAGGCCATGTCCTGACAGACGATCACCGTCATCGGCGCAGCCATCGTCTTCGCACGGTTGCCCGAGGACATCAGCGGCTCGAGCCGCGCCTTGGCCGCGGGGCTTTCGATGAACAGAAGCCGCCCCGGCAGGCAGTTGGCCGAGGTCGGCCCCATCTTCACCGCATCCCACAGCCGCTCGGCCGTGCCCGCGGGCAGCGGCCGCTCCGCCCAGGCGTTCTGGGTGCGGGCCTCTTGGAACAGGGCCGCAAGGGCCGCTTCGGACAGTGCCGGATCGATGCTCATCTCTTGCCTCTGCGCTGCGTCGCTCCTCGCTTACGACCGGCGCGACAGGGCCACAACCCATTTGCCGCCCCTGCGGCGCCGCAGGCCCGACACTTGGTCAAATCTGCCAGAGACGCGGCATTTTCCAGCAATAACAATCTCCGCAGCGGCGGCGCGGACCGGTCACAGCAGCCCCGGCTCACCCTCGTCGGCGATCCGCAGCCGGCAGCCCAGCCCGTCCAGCAGCGCCCGGATCCCGGTGTCGTAAAGCTGCCCCTCGTGCCGCATCCAGTCGCTGAACAGCCGCACGATCCGCCGGTTGGTGTGGCGCGGCGGGCAGACGATCCAATAGGCCGGGAACTCGACCACCGCAAAGGCCGGCGACAGCGGCACCAGCGTGCCGCGCTCCAGATCCTCATGCGCCAGCGTCGCGGAATCGAGGATCAGCCCCGCCCCGTCCCGCGCCAGCTGGATCGCCATCGACGAGCGGTCGAAGCGCAGCGGCGCCATCTCTTCGGGGCGGTCGATGCCATGCACCGCCAGCCACAGATCCCACTGATAGAGCGCCTTTACCGAATGGATCAGCCGCGCCTGCCCCAGCTGCACCGCCGGGTCGTCGGACAGGCCCCGCAGGTGGTCGCGATACTCGGGGCTGCACATCGGCAGCACGAAGTCGTTCACCACCATCTCGGTCTGCAAGCCCTCCCAGCTGCCCGAGCCATAGCGCAGGTCGAGGTCGATCACCTCGGTCTCGAAATCCGAGAAGTCGGGGGTCGCATCGACCCGCACGCCCCAGTCCGGGTTCGCGTCAAGGAACCCCTTCAGCCGCGGCGTCAGCCAGCGCACCGCGAAGCTGGGGCTGGAGCGCACCGAAAGCTGGCGGCTGTCGCGCTGGCGCAGCACGGCGGCGCGGGCGCCGCGGATCATGCGGAAGGCGGCGGTGGTGGTCTGGAACAGCCGCTCGCCGTCCAGCGTGAGGGTCAGCTTGCGGTCGGTGCGGCGAAAGAGGCGCACCCCCCACTGCTCTTCCAGCTGGCGCAGCTGCTGGCTGACCGCCGCGGGCGACACGCCAAGCTCGGCCGCGGCCAGCGACACCCGGCCGGTGCGGGCGACCGCCTCGAAATAGGCCAGGCAATTGAGGTTGGGGCTGATCGGCATCTGCGCCTCCGGTCCGTGCAGGGCCCCACAAGAGGCAGGGGGCCGGCGCGCGTCAAGCCGCTGCAGGCGTCACGCCCGCCACCCGGTCCGGCGGGAGGAGGCTCCGGACGAGGTGGCGGGCGGACAGGGCCGGGAAGCGCGGGAGGAGGACCTCCCGGCCGGTGGCGCCGGGGATCAGCCGATCCCGTTCAGACGCCGGTAGGCGGCGACGACCTTGCTGTCATCGAGCGCCCCGTTCCCCGCGCCGCTTTCCGCGAGGAACATCTGGTGGGCGGCTGCGGCCAGCGGCAGGCCCATGCCCGCCGCCCGGCCCGCCGCCAGCGCGATGCCCAGATCCTTGACGAAGATGTCCACCGCCGAGGTCACCGGCGGCTCGTCCATTAGCATCCGCGGCCCGCGGTCCTTCAGCATCCAGCTCGACGCCGCCGAGCCAGAGACGATTTCCAGCAGCGTCGCGGTGTCGACGCCGGCCTTCTGCCCCAGCGCCATCGCCTCGCCCGCGGCGGCAAGATGCACGCCGCACAGAAGCTGGTTGATCGCCTTCACCGCCGCGCCCTGCCCCGGCTCGGTCCCGCAGTGATAAAGCTTGTCGCCCATCACCCGCAGCACCGGGGCCACCGCCTCGAACGCCGGTGTCGCGGCGCCGGCCATGATCGTCAGCGTGCCGGCCTTCGCGCCGACGACGCCGCCCGACACCGGGCAGTCGACGAAGACCCGGCCCGCCGCCGCGACCTCGGCCGCCAGCGTCGCAACCTCGTCGGGCGGGCAGGTCGCCATCAGGCAGACATGCGCCCCCTCGGGCAGGGCCGCCAGCGCCCCCGCCCCGATCAGAACGCCGCGCGCCTGCGCCGCGTTCACCACCATCAGCACCAGCACCCCGGCGCCCTCGCAGGCCGCGGCGAGCGAGGCGGGGCGTTCGCCCCCCTCGGCCGCCAGCGCGTCCATGGCGGCCTCGCGCATGTCGAAGCCCCGCACCCGGTGCCCCGCCTTCACGAGGTTGGTCGCCATCGGCAGGCCCATCGAGCCCAGTCCGACGAAGGCGATGGTCTTTGCGTCGCTCATCTTCATCGCCTCAGTAGAAGGTCAGGAACGGAATGTACGAGACGATGATCAGCACGCCGGCCGCCACGAGGTAGAAGGGCCAGAGCTCCTTCACCACCGTCCCGATCGGCACCTTGGCGATGGCCGCGGCGACGAAGAGCGTGGTGCCGATCGGCGGGGTGAAGAGACCGATCGACAGGTTGACGGTGATCATCACGCCCATCTGCACCAGATCCATGCCGATCGCGTTGCCGATGGCGACGAAGGTCGGGCCCAGCAGCAGGATCGCGGCCGGCAGGTCCAGGAACATGCCCACGACCAGCATGATGAGGTTCATCATCAGGATGATCAGGAACGGCTCCTTCAGCGTCTCCATCGACCAGGTGGCGACGGTGGCGGGGATCCGCTCGGTGATCAGCACATGGCCGACCAGGTTCGAGGCCAGGATCACCAGCATCACGATGCCCGTGGTCAGGATCGTGTCCTTCAGCGCGTGGAACAGCCGGGTGATCGTCAGGTCGCGGTAGAAGACGGTGCTGACGACCAGCGCGTAGAAGACCGCGATGACCGAAACCTCGGTCGGCGTGGCGATGCCGGCGCGCAGCAGCACGACGATGAACAGCGGCATCAACAGCGCGGGCAGCGCCGATTTCAGCGTCGGCAGCAGCGAGGCGAGCCCCGCCTCCTTGCCCAGCCGCGGGAAGCCGCGCACCCGGCCAGAGACGTAGCAAACCGTCATGTAGCCGCCCGCCAGCAGCAGGCCGGGCAGGATCGCCGCCGAGAACAGCGCCGCGATCGAGACGTTGGAGACGGTTGAATATAGGATCAGCGCGATCGAGGGCGGGATCAACCCGGCGATGACGGCCGAGGCAGCGGTCACCGCGGCGGCGAAGCCCGCCGGATAGCCTTCCTTCTTCTGCCACGGGATCAGCATCGATCCGAGCGCCGAGGCTTCGGCCACGGCAGAGCCCGACACGCCGCCGAAGATCGTGCAGCCGACGACCGTCACCTGGCCGATGCCGCCGTGGAAACGTCCGACGAGGGCTGCGGCGAAGCTCACCAGCTTCTGGCCCAGCGTGCCCGACATCATCAGCGAGCCGGACAGGATGAAGAACGGGATCGCCAGCAGCGGGAAGCTCTGCGTCGGCTGGAACAGCTTGACCACCGCCAGAACCGTCGGCTGGCCGCCGTTGATCAGGATCGCCGAGCCGGCGGCGACGATCAGCCCGTAGCCCACCGGCACCGACAGCGCCAGCAGCAGGAAGAACATCCCGGTCATGATGAAGGTCATGTCATGTGCTCCGGATCGGTGTGCTGCACCGCGCTCGGGTCGGCGGCGAAGGCCACCCGCACGAGGTTGACGAGGGACGAAAGCGCGATGCCCCAGAAGCCGAAGAGCATCGACATGTAGGCCCAGGACTGGCCAAGCCCGGTGATCGGGAAGACCTGCATGCGGGTGATCGCGATCACCTGCAGCGACAGCTGCGCGAGGAAGGCGAAGGCCACCGCGACCAGCAGGTGGATGCCCATCATCAGGATCCGCAGCTGCACCGGCGACAGGAAGCCGCGGATCGCCTCGGCGGCGATATGCGCGCCGCGCTGCGCGGCCAGCACGATGCCCCCCATGATCAGCCAGGGGAACAGCAGGTTCGGGATCTCGTTCGGCCAGCCAAGGCCGGTATGGGTGACGTAACGGACGATGACTTCCAGCATCAGCGAGAAGAACATCACGACGATGCAGGCGATGGCGATCGTCATGGCCACCACGTCGATGACCTTTCCGATCGCATTGGCCAGGCGCAAGGCGGGATGTCCCGCCTTGGCCGTGCCAGCCTTGATGCTGTCAGCTGCCATCATTGGCTCTTTGCTGCCTTGGCGGCCGCGACAAGCTCGTCCACCAGTTTCGGATATTGCTGGCGCCACTTGTCGTAGACCGGCTGCGTCGCCTCGACGAAGGGCGCCGGATCGACGTCGTTGACCTTGATGCCCGCGGCCTCGAGCTTGCCGCGCAGCTCGCCCGACTGCTCCTTCACCATGTCGCGGTTGACCTTGCCGGCTTCGTCCGCGGCTTCGCGGATGATCTTCTGATCCTCGGGCGACAGCGCGTCGAACACCACCTTCGAGGCCAGGAACGGCGTCGATTCGTACTTGTGGTTGGTCATCGAGATATAGGGCTGCACCTCGTGCAGCTTCGACGAATAGATGTTGATCAGCGGGTTTTCCTGCCCGTCGACCACGCCCTGCTGCAGCGCGATGTACAGCTCCGAGAAGGCCATCGGCGTCGGCGAGGCGCCAAGCGCGGTGAAGATGTCGATGGTCATCGGATCGGGGGGCGTGCGGATCTTCATGCCCTTCAGATCGTCGGGCTTGGTGATCGGATGCTTCGAGTTCGAGGTCTCGCGGATGCCGTTGTTCCACCAGGCCAGCACCACCAGTCCCTGCGCCTCGGCGGCCTTGGCGATCTCGTCACCGACGGGGCCGTCCATCACCGCCTCGGCCTGGTCCAGGCTCTGGAACAGGAACGGCAGACCCAGCAGCGCGATTTCGGGCACGACGCCCGAGGTGGTGCCCTGCGAGTTGGCCGAGAAGGCCATCGTGCCCAGGCGCATGTTGGTGATGGTCTCGGCATCGTCCCCGAACTGGGCCGAGCCGCCGACGTCAACGGTCATCTTGCCGCCCGACTTTTCCTTCACCAGCTCGGCGAACTTCTGCGAGGCCACGTCCTTGGGGTTGCCCGGCGCCGCGTTGTGCGACAGCTGGAACGTCTGCGCCCCGGCCGGGATCGCGAAAAGCGCAGCGGTGCTCACCGCGGCGAAGAAATGACGAAGATTCATACGGTCTCCTCCCTTTGACTCGCGTCATCAATGACATGGGGGGACCGCCCGGACGCAATGGGGATACGGGCGTCACCGCGCCTCTCCCCTGACGGCGACGCAAATCGACGCGCCGCCCCGCTCCTCCGCCAGACGTCCTCCCCGTCTGTCAGGCTTGACCCTTACCGATCCGCCCGCCCACGTCACCTAAGCTCTGCTTAACAGATCGTTCGATTTGCTTAATTGCTGCCGTCCATCCCAAGGCGCATCAAAAGGGGACGCGGGCGCCCCGGTGCCCCGGACCGAGGGAGGAGACATGACCGAACGCAGTGCGGCAGCTCAGCTGTCGAACACCAGTCTTGCGCGCCGCGCCTGGGAAATCCGGCGCAAGGCCGTGCGCATGGGCGAAGTGCAGGGGCAGGGCTATGTCGGCCAGGCGCTCGGCGTCGCCGACGTGCTGGCCGTATCCTACTTCCACGCGCTGGAATTCCGGCCCGAGGATCCCGAATGGGAAGGGCGCGACCGCTTCCTTCTGTCGATCGGGCACTACGCCATCGCGCTCTATTCCGCGCTGATCGAGGCGGGGATCCTGCCCGAGACCGAGCTCGAGACCTACGGCACCGACGACTCGCGCCTGCCGATGTCGGGCATGGCCGCCTACACGCCGGGGATGGAGATCACCGGCGGCTCGCTGGGTCAGGGCCTGGGCATCGGCGTCGGCATGGCGCTGGGGCTGAAGGCTAAGAAGAACCCGGCCTTCGTCTACAACCTGATGTCGGACGGCGAACTGGGCGAAGGCTCGACCTGGGAGGCGGCGATGTCGGCCGCGCACCACAAGCTCGACAACCTGATCTGCCTGATCGACTTCAACGACCAGCAGGCCGACGGCAAGTCGACCCAGACCCTGTCCTCGGAACCGCTGCCCGAGAAATGGGCCGCCTTCGGCTGGCATGTCCAGCGCGTCGACGGCAACGACATGGCGGCGCTGGTCGAGGCCTTCGACACCGCCCGCGCCCTGCGCGAGCCGAAGCCGCGGGTGATCATCTGCGACACGCTGATGTGCAAGGGCGTGCCCTTCCTCGAAGAGCGCGAGATCACCCATTTCGTCCGCGTCGAAGCCGATGAATGGCAGAAGGCGCTCGCGCATCTCGACGCGACCCGGCCCGAGTGAAAGCGGAGTAAGCGCCATGACCAAATACGATCCGCACCGCAAATGGACCCCCCGCACGCCCCCGAAACCGGGCGAGGGCGGCCGCACCTCGGCGATGATCGCCTCGCTCGCCGCCGAAGGCTATGACGCGGTCCCCGCGCCCTTCGGCCATGCGCTGGTGAAAGAGGCGCAGAAGAACGACCGCATCGTCGGCCTGACCGCCGACCTCGCGAAATACACCGACCTGCACGTCTTCGCGAAGGCCTTCCCCGACCGGTTCTACCAGATGGGCATGGCCGAACAGGTGATGATCTCGGCCGCCGCCGGCATGGCGCGCGAAGGCTTCATGCCCTTCGCCACCACCTATGCCGTCTTCGCCTCGCGCCGGGCCTACGACTTCATCGCCATGGCCATCGCCGAGGAATACCTGCCGGTCAAGATCGTCTGCGCCCTGCCGGGCCTGACCACCGGCTACGGCCCCAGCCACCAGGCGACCGAGGATCTGGCGATCTTCCGCGGCCTGCCGAACATGACCATCGTCGATCCCTGCGACGCGATCGACGTGGCCGAGGCGGTCCCCGCCATCGCCGCGCATGAAGGCCCGGTCTACATGCGCCTGCTGCGCGGCGCCGTGCCCTCGGTGATCCGCAAGCACTGCCCGGACTACAAGTTCGAGCTGGGCAAGGCGAAACTCCTGCGCGACGGCAAGGACGCGCTGGTGATCTCGTCGGGCTTCATGACGATGCGCGCGCTCGACGCCGCGGTCGAGATGGAGAAGGACGGGATCTCGGTCGGCGTGCTGCACTGCCCGACGATCAAGCCGCTCGACGTGGAAACGATCCTGGCCGAGGCCGGCAAGCCCGGGCGCCTCGTGGTCACCGCCGAGAACCACACCGTCGTCGGCGGTCTGGGCGAGGCGGTGGCGGGCGCGCTTCTGACCAACGGCGTGACGCCCGCGTTCCGGATGATCGGCCTGCCCGACCGCTTCCTCGACGCCGGCGCCCTGCCGACGCTGCACGACCGCTACGGCATCTCGACCGCCGCGATCGGGCGCCAGATCCGCGACTGGCTCTGACGCCCCCCACCCCTGTCACCACTCCGGCCGGGCCCCGGCATCGCCGCCCCGGCCACACGATCCCAAGGGAGGAACCAATGGGAACTGCTCTGCTCGAGGGCAAATTCGCCGTCATCACCGGTGCTGCCTCGAAACGCGGCCTCGGCAAGGCCACCGCGAAGCTCTTCGCCGACCACGGCGCGACCGTCGCCATCCTCGACCTCGACGAGGCGCAGGCCAAGGAAGCCGCGGCCGACCTCGGCCCGAACCATGTCGGCATGGCCTGCAACGTCACCGATCTGGACGGCGTGCAGAAG
Source organism: Frigidibacter sp. MR17.14 (assembly GCF_037095735.1). NCBI lineage: Bacteria > Pseudomonadati > Pseudomonadota > Alphaproteobacteria > Rhodobacterales > Paracoccaceae > Frigidibacter > Frigidibacter sp. MR17.14. The sequence goes on from NZ_JBAWKD010000005.1 coordinate 96,937, forward strand.
GTCATGGACGCGCTCATCGCCAAATGGGGCCGCATCGACATCCTGGTGAACAACGCCGGCATCACCCAGCCGCTGAAGTTCATGGAGATCGCGCCCGCGAACTATGACGCCGTGCTCGACGTCAACCTGCGCGGAACGCTCTACTGCACCCAGGCCGTGATCCCGCACATGAAGGCCAACAAGGCCGGCAAGATCGTCAACATGTCCTCGGTCTCGGCCCAGCGCGGCGGCGGCATCTTCGGCGGCCCGCACTATTCGGCCGCCAAGGCCGGCGTCCTCGGGCTGACCAAGGCCTGCGCGCGCGAGATGGCGCCCTTCAACGTCCGCGTCAACGCGATCTGCCCGGGCTTCATCGCCACCGACATCACCGCCGGCAAGCTGACCGACGAGATGCGCGCCGCGGTGCTCGACGGTATCCCGATGGGCCGCGCCGGCACCGCCGAGGATGTCGCGGGCTGCGCGCTGTTCCTCGCCTCGGACCTGTCGTCCTACGTGACCGGGTCGGAAGTCGACGTGAACGGCGGCTCGCTGATCCACTGATCCTGTCCCGCGCGCCCTCGCCGGGCGCGCGGACCCTCTGGGAGGAGACGACCATGAAACTCGGCCTTGGCAGCTATGCCTTCCGCTGGTCGATCGGCATCAAGGACCAGCAGCCCCCGGTGCCGATGACGGCGATGGAAGTGCTGGAAGCCGCCCATGCCCACGGCCTTGCCGTCGTGCAATATGCCGACAACCTGCCGCTCGACCGGCTCTCACCCGAGGAGCATCTCGCGCTGAAGGCCCGCGCCGACAGCTACGGCATGACGCTGGAACTCGGCACCCAAAGCTTCGACGCCGCCGAACTCGCCCGCTACATCCCGATCGGCGAACGCATCGGCTCGAACATCCTGCGCGTCGCGCTCGATGCCGAGGACGCGCTGATCCCGGTGCCCGAGCTTGCCGCCCAGATCCGCGAACTTCTGCCCGACGGCAAGCGCGCGGGCCTGCGCTTCGCTATCGAGAACCACTTCAACTACCCCTCGCCGCGCATGGTGCAGCTGCTCGACGCCGTCTCCGACGAGGCGCTCGGGGTCTGCCTCGACGTGGCGAACTCGATCTGCGCCGGCGAATGGCCGATGACCACGGTGCGGATGCTCGCCCCCTACGCGATCAACCTGCACTTCAAGGATTACGAGATCACCCCCGATCCCTATGGCGTGGGCTTCCGCATCCACGGCACGCCGCTGGGCGAGGGCCGGGCGGAACTGTCCGAGGTGATCGAAGCGCTGGCGGACCGCGATCCCGACATGAGCGTGATCCTCGAACACTGGCTGCCCCACAGACCCGAGGACATGGCCGCCACCCGCGCCGAGGAACATGTCTGGCTTGCCCGCACCGTCGCCGCCGCGAAGCGGCTGGTGCCGGGTAATCATTGCATGTCTGTCTAAATTATAGTGTATGCAGAATGCAGGACGGCAGCGCGGAGGAGCGCCGCCGACTCGCACACCATTCGGTGACCCATGTCCGGAGGAGCCATGACCACCAAGACCAAGAAGCTGATCAACGCGCCCGAGGACATCATCCCCGAGTTCATCGAGGGATTCCTCGGCGCCTATCCCGACATCCTGACCACTGCCGGCGCGACTGGCCGCGCCATCGTGGCCAAGGACGGCCCCCGCGACGGCAAGGTCGGCATCGTCATCGGCGGCGGCTCGGGCCATGAACCGGCCTTCGCGGGCTATGTAGGGCGCGGCCTCGCCGATGCCGCGGCGGTGGGCAACGTCTTCGCCTCGCCCTCGCCCGAACATATCGCCGAGGCCGGCCGCGCCGTCGACGGCGGGGCGGGCGTCGTGCTGCTCTACGGCAACTACACCGGCGACGTGCTGAACTTCACCATGGCGCTCGAGGCGCTCGAGGCCGAAGGCACCCCCACCCGCCAGGTCGCGGTGGCCGATGACGTCGCCTCCGCCCCCCTCGCCCGCAAGGGCGAGCGCCGCGGCATCGCCGGCGACTTCTTCGTCTTCAAGATCGCCGGTGCCGCCGCCGATACCGGCGAACGTCTCGACCGCGTGGTCGAGCTTGCGCAGCACGCCAACGCGATGTGCCGCTCGATGGGCGTGGCGCTTGGCGCCTGCTCGCTGCCGCAGACCGGCACCCCGAACTTCGAGCTGGGCGCCGACGAGATGGAAATCGGCATGGGCATCCATGGCGAGCCCGGGATCCGGCGCGAAAAGCTCGCCCCCGCCGATGCGGTGACCGATGCGCTGATGGCCCCGATCCTTGAAGAACTGGCGCTGGCCACGGGCGACCGGGTCGCGGTGCTGGTCAACGGGCTGGGCGCGACCACCCCGCTCGAACTGTTCGTGATCTTCCGCCGGGTGAAGCAGATCCTCGACGCGCGCGGGGTCGACATTCACGCCCGCTGGGTCGGCGAATACGCGACCTCGCTGGAAATGGCCGGCGCCTCGGTCACGCTGCTGAAGCTCGACGACCAGCTGACGCCGCTGCTCGACCATCCCTGCCACACGCCGGGCCTCGTGGTCGGCGCGCCGCAGGCGCCCTCGACCGGCAGCCGCCTCTCGCCGCGCCGGGTGAAGACCGCCGAGGCTGCAACCCGCCGCGACCGCGCCACCCTCGCCACCGGCGGCAGCGTCACGCCCGACCGCTTCGTGGCCCAGATGCGCGCCATCGCCGCCGCGATCCGCGAGAACAAGGACTGGCTCTCGCAGCTTGACGGCGTGATCGGCGACGGCGACCACGGCGTGACCATGGACATCGGCTGGACCGCGGTGTCGAAGGTGCTCGACACCCTGCCCGAGGACCGGCTGATCTCGGAAACCTGCGAGGACATGGCCCAGGCCTTCCTGACCGCGGTCGGGGCCTCGTCGGGGCCGCTCTATGCCTCGGCCTTCCGCGGCGCGGCGGCGGCGGTCGAGGACCGGCTGGCGCTGGACGGCACCGCGATGGCGGCCTGGGTGAAGGGCATGTGCGACGGGATCCTGTCGCGCGGCGGCGCCGCCCCGGGCGACAAGACCATGATCGACGCCTGGCTTCCGGCGGCCGAAGCGGCCGTCGCCGCCGCCGCCGCCGGCGCGGACGAGCACGCGGTGCTGATCGCGGCCCGCGACGCGGCCGAGGCCGGCGCCAAGGCGACCGCGGATATCGAAAGCCGCCGCGGACGCTCGGCCAAGCTGGGCGCGCGCTCGATCGGGCACATGGACCCGGGCGCCTGCTCGACCCATGTCACCCTGCGCGCGATGGCCGAAGCGTTGGAGTGATCCACCGAAACGCCCGTCTCAAGGCCGCATGAAAAGGCCCCCGCCCGTCACCGGGCGGGGGCTTCTTCGTCAGGCTCAGCCGATCAGCGCGCGGGCCTTGGCGACGATCGCCGCACGGGTGATGCCGAACTCTTCGTAAAGCCGCTCGGCCGGGGCCGAGGCGCCAAAGCCGCGCAGCCCGATCACGTCCTCGTCCCGCGCGACGTAGCGGGTCCAGCCGAAGGTGCCCGCGGCCTCGACCGCCAGCCGCGGCGCCGTGCCCAGCACCTCGGCGCGATAGTCGGCGGGCTGCGCCTCGAATAGCTCCCAGCTCGGCATCGACACCACCGCGACCGCGACGCCCTCGGCTGCCAGCGCCTCGGCCGCCTCGATCGCCAGCGCGACCTCGGTCCCGGTGGCAAGCAGCGTCACATCGCGCCCGCTGCCGAAGCTGCGGATCACATAGGCGCCGCGCTCGGTCAGGTTCTCGTCGCCCCGCCCGCGCAGCTGCGGCACCGCCTGCCGCGACAGCGCCAGCAGCGCCGGCGTCCCCGGCGTGCGCAGCGCGATGTCCCAGGCCTCCAGCGTCTCGACCGCATCGGCGGGACGGAACACCAGCAGGTTCGGGATCGCCCGCAACGAGGCCAGGTGCTCGACCGGCTGGTGGGTCGGCCCGTCCTCGCCCAGCCCGATCGAGTCATGCGTCATCACGTAGGTGACCGGCAGCCCCATCAGCGCCGACAGCCGGATCGCGTTGCGCGCATAGTCCGAGAAGACAAGGAAGGTGCCGCCATAGGGCCGGAACCCGCCATGCAGCGCCAGCCCGTTCATCGCCGCCGCCATGCCGAATTCGCGCACGCCATAGCCGATGTAGCGCCCCGGCGCCTGCGGGGTGAACTGGCTGTCGACCGCCGGCACCCGCGTCAGGTTCGACCCGGTCAGATCGGCCGAGCCGCCGATCATCGCCGGCACCGCCGCCGCCAGCGCCTCGAGCGCGATCTGGCTCGCACGCCGCGTCGCGACCGCCTGGGGCGCGTCGAACAGCGCCGCCCGCGCCGCCGCCACCGCCGCGCCATAGCCCGCGGGCAGATCGCCCGACAGCCGTTGCGCAAACGCCCCGGCCTCGGCCGAGCCGTCCAGCCGCGCCTGCCACTCGGCCCGGGCCGCGGCCCCGCGCGCCCCGATCGCCCGCCACTCCGCCGCCAGATCCGCGGGGATCTCGAAGGGCGCCGCCGTCCAGCCAAGCGCCGCCTTGGCCAACGCGCCCTCGTCCGCCCCCAGCGGCGAGCCATGCGCCTTGGCCGTGCCCGCACGGTTCGGCGACCCGAAGCCGATCACCGTCTTCATCGCGATCAGGCTCGGCCGGCCGGTCTCGGCCTTCGCCTCGGCCATCGCCGCATCGAGCGCCGCCGCGTCATGCCCGTCGCAGCGCACCACATGCCAGCCGCAGGCGCGCAGCCGCGCCGGCACATCCTCGGAAAAGCTGACAGAGGTCGCCCCGTCGATGGTGATGTCGTTGTCGTCGTAAAGCACGTTCAGCTTGCCCAGCCCGAGGTGCCCGGCCAGCGAGATCGCCTCCTGCCCGATCCCCTCCTGCAGGCACCCGTCGCCCAGCATCACCCAGGTGCGGTGATCGACCAGCCCCGGGAACTCGGCCGCCAGCGCGCGCTCGGCCAGCGCCATGCCGACCGCGGTGGCGATCCCCTGCCCCAGCGGGCCGGTCGTCGTCTCGACCCCCTTGGCATGGCCCCATTCCGGATGGCCCGCGGTGATCGCGCCCCATTGGCGGAAGTTGCGGATCTGCCCGATGGTCATGTCCTCGTAGCCGGTCAGGTGCAGCAGCCCGTAAAGCAGCATCGAGGCATGGCCGTTCGACAGCACGAACCGGTCGCGGTCCGGCCAGTCCGGGGCCGAGGCGTCGAATTTCAGATGGTTGCGGAACAGCACGGTCGCGGCATCGGCCATGCCCATCGGTGCGCCGGGGTGGCCCGAGTCCGCGGCGTTCACCGCATCGATGGCCAAGGCGCGCAGGCAGTTGGCCAGCGCGAAATTCTGCGGGTCGATCGCGGCCTTCGCCGCAAGGGTCTGGGTGTCGAGCATCTGGAAGTCCTCCTGTTAGCGCAAACTATGCGTAACATCAGATTCTAACAACATCACATTTTTTATGTTGTTTCATCACGCCGAAATGTTATCTCTCTGTCCGGAAGACTCGGGAGGACAACGCATGACCCAGGCCTGGATCGGCACCAGCTGGAAGATGAACAAGACGCTGGCCGAGGCCCGCGCCTTTGCCGCGGGGCTGGCCGCCGCGCCGCTCGATCCCCGGATCCAGAGCTTCGTGATCCCGCCCTTCACCGCTGTGCGCGAGGTCAAGCAGATGCTGGCCGACACCCCGGCGAAGGTCGGTGCGCAGAACATGCACTGGGCCGACCGCGGCGCCTGGACCGGCGAGGTCTCGGCCCCGATGCTGGTCGACTGCGGGCTCGACATCGTCGAGCTGGGCCATTCCGAGCGGCGCGAATTCTTCGGCGAAACCGACGAGACCGTCGGCCTGAAGACAGAGGCCGCGGTGCGCCACGGGCTGATCCCGCTGATCTGCATCGGCGAGACCCTCGCCGACCGTGAAAGCGGCCGCGCGGCCGAGGTGCTGGAACGCGAGGTGCGCGGCGCGCTCTCGAAACTGTCCGGCGCGCAGACGCAGGCCGAGATCTGGCTGGCCTACGAGCCGGTCTGGGCCATCGGCGAAAACGGCATCCCCGCCACTGCCGATTACGCCGACGCCCGGCAGGCAGAGATCATCGCCGTGGCCGAAGACGTGCTCGGCCGCCGCGTGCCCTGCCTCTACGGCGGCTCCGTCAACACGGGCAACTGTGAGGAACTGATCGCCTGCCCGCATATCGACGGCCTCTTCATCGGGCGCTCTGCCTGGGACGTGGCCGGCTATCTCGACATCCTGGCGCGCTGCGCCGCAAAGCTCTGAGGAGAAGCCCCATGAAGATCGCGGTTGCCGGCGACAGCGCCGGAGAAGGCCTCGCGAAGATCCTCGCGGACCACCTGAAGCAGAACCCCGCCTACGAGGTGACCGAAACCTCGCGCACCGAGGCCGGGCCCGACGCCTTCTATGCCAACCTCTCGGAACGGGTTGCGGCCGGCGTGCTCGACGGCACCTACGACCGCGCGATCCTGTGCTGCGGCACCGGCATCGGCGTCTGCCTTTCGGCCAACAAGGTGCCGGGCATCCGCGCCGCCCAGACCCACGACACCTATTCCGCCGGCAAGGCCGCGACCTCGAACAACGCGCAGATCATCACGATGGGCGCGCGGGTCGTGGGCGCGGAACTGGCCAAGGACATCGCCGAGGCCTTCCTGACCGCCGCCTTCGACCCCGCGGGCAAGTCCGCCGGCAACGTGCAGGCGATCGACGCGCTCGACGCGAAGTACCACCCCTGACACCGGCCACCTGACACCGGCCCGCCCGCCGCCCCCCGGGGCAGCGGGCGGCCACCGCAGCCCACCGCCCGCCCACTACCCGCCCCGGCAAGGTCGGGACCACCCTCATCCAGCTTCCGACCCACGGGGACCCCTCATGGCCCGCATCACCCTGCGCCAGCTTCTCGACCATGCCGCCGAACACGGCTACGCCGTCCCGGCCTTCAACGTCACCAACATGGAGACCGGCCTCGCCATCGTCTCCGCCGCGCGCGAAACCAACGCGCCGGTGATCCTCGCCGCCTCGCGCGGGGCGCGCAGCTATGCCGGCGACATCCTGCTGGCCCGGCTGATCGACGGGCTGGTCGCGACCTTCCCCGAAGTGCCGATCTGCATGCATCTCGACCACGGCAACACGCTCGCGACCTGCGCCACCGCGATCCAGCACGGCTTCACCTCGGTGATGATGGACGGCTCGCTGAAGGCCGACGGCGTCACCCCGGCCGACTATGCCTACAACCGCGACATCACCGCCCGCGTGGTCGAGATGGCCCATGCCTGCGGCGTCTCGGTCGAGGGCGAGCTGGGCGTGCTCGGCTCGCTGGAAAGCGGCATGGGCGATCAGGAGGACGGCCACGGCGCCACCGGCAAGCTGTCGGAAGACCAGCTGCTGACCGATCCCGAAGAGGCCGAGAAATTCGTGAGGGAAACCGGCGTCGACGCGCTGGCCGTCGCGATGGGCACCTCGCACGGGGCCTACAAGTTCACCCGCAAGCCCGACGGCGCGATCCTCGCCATGACGGTGATCGAAGAGATCAACCGCCGCCTGCCGAACACGCATCTGGTGATGCACGGCTCGTCCTCGGTGCCCGAGGACCTGCAGCAGGTCATCAACAACTTCGGCGGCGACATCCGCCCGACCTGGGGCGTGCCGGTGGAAGAGATCCAGCGCGGCATCCGCTCGGGCGTGCGCAAGGTCAACATCGACACCGACAACCGCATGGCGATGACCGCCGGCGTGCGCCGCGTGCTGGCCCAGAACCCCGGCGAATTCGACCCGCGCAAATACCTGAAGGAAGGCATGGGCCTGGTGAAGGAGTTGTGCAAGGCAAGGTTCGAAGCCTTCGGCACCGCCGGCCATGCCGACCAGATCACCCCGGTCCCGCTCGAAGCGATGAGCAAGCGCTACTGACCCCGGCGTCCCGCGCCCCTTTTCCCCGCCCTCACAGCGGGTTAGGGTGGCGCGGGACCAAGGACACCGACGGGGCGCGCGGCGCATGACGGCATCTCTTCACGACGGCTGCGCGGCATGAAGCGCGACGACCGCCGGCAGCGCATCCTCGACGAGCTGGTGCGCGAAGGCTCGGTCCAGCTCGACGCGCTGGCCGGGGCCTTCGGCGTTTCCAAGATGACGATCCACCGCGACCTCGACGATCTCGAGGCCGAGGGGCTGTTGCGCAAGATCCGCGGCGGCGCCTCGATCGAGGCCGGCACCCAGTTCGAAAGCGACTTCCGCTTCCGCCAGCTGCAGGGCCACGACGCCAAGGAGCGGATGGCCCGCGCCGCGCTCGCGCTGGTCGAGCCGGGGATGACGGTGATCATCAACGACGGCTCGATGGCGGCGATGCTGGGCGCGATGCTGACCGAACGGCGGCCGCTGACCGTGATCACCAACAACGACGCGGTGATCGAGGCGCTGAAGACAGAACCGGGCATGACCGTGATCGCGCTCGGCGGGCGCTACTCGGCCAAGTACAACGCCTGGATCGGGCGGGTGACGGAAGAGGCGCTGAAGGGCCTGCGCGCCGATCTGGCCTTCATCTCGGCCCCCGCGGTGGCGGGGCTGCAGGCCTTCCACATGGATGACGACATCACCCGCGTGAAGCGGCGGATGATGGACTGCGCCGAACGCTCGGCGCTTCTGGTGAACCACGCGCGCTTCGACCGCACCGCGCTGCACGTCCTGGCGGGTCTGGGCGAGTTCGCGGCCGTCATCACCGACGCCGCCCCCGCCCCCGGCGCGCAGGCAGCCCTCGCCACGGCCGGCATCCCCCTGACCATCGCCACCTGAGCGCCCCGGCCTTCGCCACCCGCCGCCCGATCGCCCCGGCCCCGACGCGCCGAGGCGAGCCGGCGGTGACACCGCACATTGCGCGTCTCTCTGCCACGCGACGGCCCACAGCAGCCGTCAACCGGGCGCGCCTCCTTGCCGACCATCATCGGCGGGCAAGACTGGTCGACCGCAGTGACGGCCCAAGCCGACCCGACTGCCCCTCCCCGAGCGCGACGACGCCGGGGCGCAGAAGATCGCGCGGTCCTTCCCGGGGTCACCCGGCGTCACGGGCGCGAAAGCCAGCATCGCACCAGCGGCAGGCCGAACGCCGTCGCATGCCGGGCAGCCCGGCCCCTGCCCGATCACACCCAGGCCCCTGAGACCTCGGCGCGCGAACCGCCGAAGCGCCGGCGCGCGGACGACCCCCGCGCGCGGCACCTGTGGCAGGGTCAGAACTCGACGCCCGCCTGCCCCTTCACGCCCGAGCGGAACGGATGCTTGACCAGCGTCATCTCGGTCACCAGATCCGCGGCCTCGATCAGCGCCTCGCGCGCGTTGCGCCCGGTCAGCACGACATGGGTCATCGCCGGCTTCTCGTCGCGCAGGAAGGCCAGCACCTCGGCCTCGTCGAGATAGTCGTAGCGCAGCGCGATGTTGATCTCGTCCAGCAGCACCATGCGGATCGACGGGTCGCGGATCAGCTCCTTGGCCTTTTCCCAGCCCGCCCGGGCCGCGGCGATGTCGCGCGCCTTGTCCTGCGTCTCCCAGGTGAAGCCCTCGCCCATCGCGTGGAACTGGCACAGCTCGCCGAAATGCGTCGTCAGCAGCCGCCGCTCGCCGGTGTCCCAGGCGCCCTTGATGAACTGCACCACCGCGCAGGGCATGCCATGCGCCACGCAGCGCAGGATCATCCCGAAGCCAGAGGACGACTTGCCCTTCCCCGCCCCGGTATGAACGATGATCAGCCCCTTCTCGCCCTCCTTGGTCGCCATCATCCGGTCGCGCGCGGCCTTCTTCTTGGCCATCTTCTTCGCGTGGCGCTCGTCCTCGGACAGCGCCGGCGCGCTCTCCCCGACCTTGGTCTCGTCGCTCATCCGGGCCTCCTCAGCTTGACAAAAGCCCCCCTCCTGCCTCAGGTGGCGGGGCGCTGGTTCCTGTCCATAGGGCAGGCGAAGAGGGAATGCGATGCCCGGGTCCTCCCGGTCAAGCGCAGCCGCCCCCGCGACCGTGACCGGAAAGGTCCGCCCAAGGCCACTGTGCCCCCTCGGGGATGCGGGAAGGCGGGACGGACCGCTGGGGGGCCTCCTCCCTGGATCCGCAAGCCGGGAGACCTGCCGGCGCGGGAAAGTTTCGGGCGGACGGGGTGTTCCGCGACCGGCGCAAGGCGGCATGCCCGCCCTTTCGCCCGTTCGGCCCCCGCCCGCACTCACTGGGAGGCACCGCGCGATGACGGTCCTGCATGTCTGCACCACCTGCCGCGGCACCGAAGAGGTGCCCGAGGGCGGCCTGCGTCCCGGCGCCCGCCTGCACGCGGCCCTGACCGAAGGCCCGGCGCCCGCGGGCGTCACCGTGGTGCCCGTCGAATGCCTCTCGGCCTGCAACACCGGCTGCGCGGTCGCGCTCTCGGCCCCGGGCCGCTGGGCCTATGTCTACGGCCACATGACCCCCGCCGACGCGCCAGAGATCCTGAAGGGCGCCGCCGCCTATGCCGCCACCGCCGACGGGCTCGTGCCCTGGCGCGAGCGGCCCGTCATCTTCCGCAAGCAGTCGCTTGCCCGCATCCCCCCCATCCAGCAGGAGGCCTGAATGTCCGACCTCACGAAAATCCCCGTCACCGTGATCACCGGCTTCCTCGGCTCGGGCAAGACCACGCTGGTGCGCCACCTGCTGCAGAACCCCGGCGGCCGCCGCCTTGCCGTGCTGGTCAACGAATTCGGCACCGTCGGCGTCGATGGCGAGATCCTGAAGGGCTGCGCCGACGAGAACTGCCCGGAAGAGAACATCCTCGAGCTGGCGAACGGCTGCATCTGCTGCACCGTCGCCGACGATTTCATCCCGACGATCGAGAAGCTGCTCGCCCAGCCCGTGCGCCCCGAGCACATCCTGATCGAGACCTCGGGCCTCGCCCTGCCGAAGCCGCTCCTGAAGGCCTTCGACTGGCCCGCGATCCGCTCGAAGATCACCGTCGACGGCGTGATCGCGCTCGCCGATGCCGAAGCCGTGGCCGCCGGCCGCTTCGCCCCCGACGTGGACGCGGTGAACGCCCAGCGCGAGGCCGATGACAGCATCGACCACGAGACCCCGCTGTCGGAGGTGTTCGAGGACCAGATCGCCTGCGCCGACATCGTGCTTCTGACCAAGGCCGACCTCGCGGGCGAAGCGGGCCTTGCCGCCGCGCGCGAAGTGATCGCGGCCGAGGCGCCGCGCCCGCTGCCGACGATCCCGGTGACCGAGGGCGCGATCGACCCCGCCCTGATCCTCGGCCTGTCCGCCGCGGCCGAGGACGACCTCGCCAACCGCCCCTCGCATCACGACGGGCATGACGACCACGAGCATGACGATTTCGACACCGTCGTCATCGACCTGCCCGAGATCGCCGATCCCGCCGACCTCGCCACCCGCATCCAGCGCCTCGCCCGCGAACAGCAGATCCTGCGCGTGAAGGGCTACATCGCGGTCACCGGCAAGCCGATGCGGCTTCTGGTGCAGGCGGTGGGCGAGCGTGTGCGCCACCAGTTCGACGCGCCCTGGGGCGCGCGGCCCCGCGCCTCGCGGCTCGTGGTGATCGCAGAGCACGACCATGTCGACCTCGCCGCGATCCGCTCGGTCCTGCTCGACCCCGTCGAGGCCTGACGGGCGCCGATGCACGTCGTCTTCCGCGAAAGCCACGGCCTCGACGAGACGGCCACCCCCTACGATCCCGGGCAGAGCCCCGCGGATCTGGTGGTGCTGTCCTTCTCCGACAGCGACCTCGGCGCCTTCGCGGAAGGCTGGCGGCAGGCGAAAGCCCGCGATGCTGCAGCGCGGCGGTGTACAGGGGGTGTACAGGGGGTGCACGGGGATCACCCCCCCTCGGACCTGCCAAGCCTCAGACTTTGCAACCTTGTCGCGCTGAAGCACCCGATCTCGACCGACACCTATGCCGAGACCACCCTGCAGGGCGCCAAGGCCATCCTCGTGCGCCTGATCGGCGGCGAGGCCTATTGGCCCTACGGCCTCGCGACCCTTCAGGACCTCGCCCGCCGCCGCAACATCGCGCTGGCGCTCCTCCCAGCCGACGGCCAGGACGACCCGCGCCTGACGGCCCTCTCCACGGTCCCGAAATCGACCCTCGACCGGCTCAAGGCGCTCTGCGACACCGGCGGCGCCCTCGCCGCCGAAGCCGCGCTCTCGCAGCTCGCGCTCGCCGCCGGCCTCTGGCTCGCGCCCCCGCCCGGCGCCAAGACCCTGCCCGATCACGGCTTCTGGCACCCCACGACCGGCCCCCTCCCCGCCGGTGCTTTCTCATTGGCGAAAATATCCCGGGGGGGCGGCGCAGCCGCGGGGGCAGAGCCCCCTTCCCCCGCCGGCCAGAAGGCGCGCCCGCAGATCGCCGTCACCTTCTACCGCAGCTACCTGACCGCCGCCGACACCGACCCGATCGCCGCCCTGATCGCGGCGCTCGAGGCGCGGGGTTTCGCGGCCTACGGGATCTTCGCCCCCTCGCTGAAATCCCCTGCCACCGCCGCCTGGCTCGCCGCGCATCTCGCGGCGCACCCGCCCGCGGCCGTGGTCAACGCCACCGCCTTCTCGGCCCGCGACGGGCAGGGTCGCACCCCGTTCGACGCCCTCGACGCGCCCGTCTTCCAGGTCGCGCTTTCCACCGCGCGGCGCCGCGACTGGGCAGCGTCCGACCGCGGCCTCTCGCCCGCCGACCTTGCGATGCACGTGGTCCTGCCAGAGGTCGACGGCCGCCTGACCGCCGGGGTCATCAGCTTCAAGCAGCCCTCCCCCCGCGACCCCGATCTCGAGTGGTCGCGTTTCGCCCATCGCGCCGACCCCGACCGCATCGCCGCCGCCGTCGCACGGATTGCCGGCTGGCAACGGCTGCAAACCCTCGCCCCGGCTGAAAAAACCCTCGCGGTGGTGCTCTCGACCTACCCCGGCCGCGCGCATCAGATCGCCCATGCCGTCGGCCTCGACGCGCTGGCCTCGACCGAGGCGCTGCTCGCGGACCTCGCCGCCGCCGGCCATGACGCGCGCCCCGAACCCGACCTTGCCGACCGGCTCCTGTCCGAAACCCTCGACTGGCCGCTCGACGCCTATCGCGCGGCCCTCGCCACCCTGCCCGAGCCGTTGCAGCAGAGCCTGATCCAAGCCTGGGGCGCCCCCGAGGCCGACCCGCTTTGCGATGGCACCACCTTCCGCTTCCCCGCGCTCCGCCTCGGCCGCACCCTGGTCGCGCTGCAGCCCGAACGCGGCGAGGTCGCGACCCGCGACGACAGCTACCACGACCTCGCGCGCACCCCGCGCCACGGCTATGTCGCCTTCTACCTCTGGCTCCGCGCCCAAGGGGTCGACGCGATGATCCACATGGGCGCGCATGGCACGCTGGAATGGCTGCCGGGCAAATCCGTCGCCCTCTCGGCCGCCTGCTGGCCCGAGGCGCTGACCGGCGCGACCCCGGTGATCTACCCGTTCATCGTCAACGACCCCGGCGAGGCCGCGCAGGCCCGCCGCCGGATCGGGGCGATCACGCTCGGCCACCTGCCGCCGCCGCTCGCCGCCTCGGAAACGCCCGAGAGCCTGCGCGAACTGGAGCGGCTGCTCGACGAATATTCCACCGCCGACGGGCTCGACCCGGCGCGGCGCGACCGGCTGATCGCCGCGATCCGCACCGAGGCGCAGGCCGCGGGCGTGGAAACCGACCTCGCGATCCCCGCCACCGCCGCCCCGGCCGAGGCTATTCCCCAGATCGACCGCTTCGTCTGCGACCTGAAGGAAAGCCGCTTCGGCGACGGGCTGCATGTCTACGGCCGCGGGGCCTGCGGCGACGCCGAACGCGCGGGCCTGCGGGCGGCGCTTGGCGGCCGGCGGGTCGAGGCCGGCCCCTCGGGCTCGCCCGCCCGCGGCCGCAGCGACGTGCTGCCCACCGGGCGAAACCTCTATTCGGTCGATCCCCGCGCCGTGCCCTCGAAGGCCGCCCATGCGCAGGGCGTGCGGCTGGCCGAGGAACTGATCCGCCGCCACCTGCAGGATCAGGGCGACTGGCCCTCGGGGCTGGTCGTCGACCTCTGGGGCTCGGCCACGATGCGCACCGCGGGCGAGGATTTCGCCATGGCCCTGCATCTCGCGGGCCTTGCCCCCACCTGGGATGCCGGCTCGGGCCGGGTGACGGGGATCGAGGTCACACCGCTCGCACTCCTGAACCGCCCGCGCATCGACGTCACGCTGCGCGTCTCGGGCCTGTTCCGCGACATCTTCCCGGGCCTCGCCCAGCTGTTCGAGACCGGCACCGCCGCGCTGGCCGCGCGCGATGAAGACCCCGCCGACAACCCCTATCTGACGGAAATCCCCCGCCTCTTCGGCCCGAAACCCGGCCTCTACGGCGTCGGCATGACCGCCGAGCTTGACGATTTCACGCCCGAGGCCCGCGCCGCCGCCGGCGAGGCTTGGCTTGCCGCCTCGGCCTGGGCGATCGGCGCGGACGGCGAGGCGCACGAGGCCCGCGCCGCGCTCGAAACCCGCGTCCGCGGCGCCGACGCCTTCGTCCATGCCCAGGACCTTGCCGAATCCGACCTGCTGCTGGCCTCGGACTATGCCGCGCACGAGGCGGGCTTCGCCGCCGCCGCCGCGACGCTCGGCGCGGCGAAACCGAGCCTTTATCACCTCGACAACACCAACCCCGAAGCCCCGCGCGCCCGCAGCCTCACCGAAGAGATCGCCCGCGTCACCCGCGCCCGCGCCGCGAACCCGGCCTGGGCCACGGGGATGATGCGCCACGGCTTCCGCGGCGCCGCCGAGATCGCGGCGACGGCCGAGCACATGGCCGCCTTCGCCCATCTCGCGCAGGTGGTGCCGCCGCATCTTTTCGACCTCTACCATCAGGCGACGCTCGGCCGAGACGACCTCGTGGCCTTCATGCAGGACGCCAACCCCGCCGCCCTTGCCGCGCTGAGGGACGTTTTTCGCCGTCTTGCCGCCGCCGGGCTGTGGCACACAAGGTCCAATTCGATCGCGGCCGGGTTGGGAGGCGCGCCATGAGCGGGTTCGACATCAAGGGTTGGTGCCCCGGCGCGCTGCGCCCGATGGCATCGGGCGACGGGCTGGTGGTGCGGATCCGCGCCCATGCCGGACGGCTGACCCCCGAACAGGCGAACGGCATCGCGATGGCGGCGATGGCGCATGGCAATGGGCTTCTGGACCTGTCGGCCCGCGCCAACCTGCAGATCCGCGGCGTCACCGAGGACAGCCACCCCGCGCTGATCGCCGACCTGCGCCCGCTCGGCCTGATCGACGCCGATGTGGCGGCAGAGACCCGGCGCAACATCCTCGTGACCCCCTTCGCCGAGACGCGCGCGCTGGCCGCCGCGCTGGAAGCGGCTCTGGCCGGGCTGGAGGGCACGCTTCCGGGCAAGTTCGGCTTCGCGCTCGACACCGGGCCCCTCCGCCTGCTGACCCATGCCCCCGCCGACATCCGGATCGAGCGCGGGGCTGCGGGCGGGCTGATCCTGCGCGCCGACGGCGCGGCAACCGGCCTGCCGGTGACCGAGGCCGAGGGCCCTGCCAGGGCCGTGGCGCTGGCGCGCTGGTTCCTCGACACCGGCGGCGCGCCCGAGGGGCGGGGCCGGATGAAGGCGCATCTGAAGTCCGGCCACCTGCTGCCCGACGCGCTCACCGGCGCCGAATACCCCGCCGAGACCGCGCCGCTGCCCGGCCCCGGCCTGACCCCCGAGGGCGCGCTGATCGGCTTCGCGATGGGCGAGACCCGCGCCAAGACCCTGTCGGCGCTGGCCGGGATGGGCCATGACCTGATCCTGACGCCTTGGCGGATGATCCTGATCGCCGGCGCCACGCGGCTGCCCGCGCTGCCCCATGTCGTCACCGACCCGGAGGATCCGCTGCGCCGGGTCGTGGCCTGCACCGGCGCGCCGCGCTGTCCGCAGGCGCTGGCGCCCACCCGCGCGCTGGCCCGAGGCCTTGCCACCCATGTGCCGCCGGGCGCGCTGCTGCATGTCTCGGGCTGCGCCAAGGGCTGCGCGCATCCCGGCCCCGCCCCCTTCGTGCTGACCGCCACGGTCCACGGTTTCGACTTCGCCCGCGACGCCCGCGCCTCGGACGACCCCGCCATCCGCGACATCGGCCCCGAACGGCTGGCCGATCCCGCCCTTTTCACCGCGACACCGCCGCAGGACGACACGACCGATGCCCCATACCTATGAGACCGACGGCGCCGCCATCTATCTGGAAAGCTTCGCCACGATCCGGGCCGAGGCCGACCTCGCACGCTTCACCCGCGAGGAAGAGGTGGTCGCGGTCCGCATGATCCATGCGGCCGGCATGGTCGGGCTGGAACGCCACATCCGCTTTACCCCCGGCATGGCCATCGCCGCCCGTGCAGCGCTCGAGGCCGGCGCGCCGATCCTGTGCGATGCACGGATGGTCTCCGAAGGCATCACCCGCCCCCGCCTGCCCGCCGGCAATCAGGTGATCTGCACGTTGCACGACCCGTCGGTGCCCGAGCTTGCAAAGGCAATGTCGAACACCCGATCGGCCGCGGCTCTCGAATTGTGGCGTCCGCATCTGGAGGGCGCCGTGGTCGCGATCGGCAACGCGCCGACCGCGCTTTTCCACCTGCTGAACATGCTCGAGGATCCGGCCTGCCCGCGCCCTGCCGCGATCATCGGCTGCCCGGTGGGCTTCGTCGGCGCCGCGGAATCGAAGGCCGCGCTGATCGCCGCGCCCCCCTGCCCCGCCGTCGTGGTCGAGGGGCGCCTCGGCGGCTCGGCCATCACCGTGGCCGCGGTCAACGCGCTGGCCAGTCGCAAGGAGTGAGGCCCGTGCAGATGCCCCCCTCGCCCGCCGCCCAGCCGCATGAACCCGTGGTGAAGATCACCGGCCGGGTGATCTGCGCAGGCCTCGGCCCCGGCGACCCGGACCTTTTGTCGGTCAAGGCCGACCGGGTGATCCGCGCCGCGCGACACGTGGCCTTCTTCCGCAAGGCCGGCCGCGCCGGACAGGCGCGGCGCATCGTCGAGGGGATGATCGACGCGCAAGCCACCGAATACGCGATGGAATACCCGGTCACGACCGAGATCCCCTTCGACCATCCCGATTACATCACCGCGCTCGCGCGGTTCTACGACGACTGGGCCGCGCGCCTCGCCACGCTCGCCACCACCGAAGAGGTGGTGGTGCTGTGCGAGGGCGACCCGTTCTTCTACGGCTCGTTCATGCATCTGCATTCGCGCCTGCAGGGCCGCGTGCCGGTCGAGGTGATCCCCGGCATCCCCGGCATGGCCGGCTGCTGGCATGCAAGCGGCGTGCCGATCACCTGGGGCGACGACGTGATGACGGTGCTGATGGGCACCCTGCCCGAAGCCGAGCTCACCCGCCACGCGACCAGCGCCGACGCGCTGGTGATCATGAAGACCGGCCGCAACCTGCCGAAAGTGCGCCGCGCGCTGGCCGCCGCCGGGCGGTTGAACGACGCCTGGCTCGTGGAACGCGGCACCATGCCCGGCCAGCGCGTCGCCCGCCTGTCCGAGGTCGCCGACGCCGACTGCCCCTATTTCGCGATCGTCCTCGTCCACGGCCAGGGCCGCCGCCCGGAGATCGCCGAATGAGTGGTTGGCTCAAGGTGGTCGGCCTCGGCCCCGGCGCGGACGGGATGGTGACGCCCGAGGTCTCGGCGGCGCTGGCGGAGGCCACCGACATCGTCGGCTACATTCCCTATGTCGCCCGCGTCGCCCCGCGCCCGGGCCTGACGCTGCATCCCTCCGACAACCGGGTCGAGGCCGAGCGCGCCCGCGCCGCCCTCGACATGGCCCGCGCCGGCGCGCGGGTCGTCGTCGTCTCGTCCGGCGATCCCGGCGTCTTCGCGATGGCGGCGGCGGTGCTCGAGGTGCTGACGCCTGCGGACGACGCGCTCGACCTCCAGATCCTGCCCGGCATCACCGCGATGCTCGCCGCCGCCGCCCGCGCCGGCGCGCCTTTGGGCCACGATTTCTGCGCGATCAACCTCTCGGACAATCTCAAGCCCTGGGCGCTGGTCGAAAAGCGCCTCCGCCTTGCGGCCGAGGCCGATTTCGCCATGGCCTTCTACAATCCGCGCTCGAAATCCCGGCCCGAAGGCTTCGCCAAGGTGCTGGACCTCCTGCGCGGGGCCTGCGGGCCGGACCGGCTGATCATCTTCGCGCGCGCCGTCTCGACGCCCGAGGAACGGCTGACCACCGTGACGCTGGCCGAGGCGACGCCAGAGATGGCCGACATGCGCACCGTTGTGCTGGTGACGAACAGCCTTGGCCGCCGCGCCGGGCGCTTCGTCTATTCGCCGCGGTCGGCCCCCGAACCAACGGCGGCGGGGGCCTCGTGAAGCCAGCCCATCACCCCCTCGACCGAGCCGCGCACCGGGCGCGCCGGGATACCGGGCCGGTCGATCATCACCACCGGAACGCCCAGCGCGCGCGCGGCGTCGAGCTTGGCCCGCGCCCCGCTGCCGCCCGCGTTCTTGGCCACGACATGGGTGATGCCATGCGCCTGCATCAGCGCGCGGTCCTCGTCGAGCGTGAAGGGACCGCGGGCGATGACGACCTCGGCGTTCGGGATCGGCAGCGCCTCGGGCAGATCGACCAGCCGCAGCAGGAAGCGGTGGCGGTCCAGCGCCGCGAAGGCGCCAAGCGTCTGGCGGCCGATGGCCAGAAAGACATTGGCCGGGCTCTCGGGCAGCGCCGCCGCGGCCGCCGCCACATCGGGCACATGCCGCCAGTCGTCGCCCGCCCCCGCCACCCATGGCGGACGCTCGAAGGCGACCAGCGCCACGCCCGCCCGTGCGCAGGCCGTGACGGCATTGGCGCTGATCCGCGCGGCAAAGGGATGCGTCGCGTCGATCACATGGGTGATCGCGTTGGCGTGCAGGTAGTCCGCCAGCCCCTCGGCCCCGCCGAAGCCGCCGACCCGCACCGGGATCGGCTGCGCCACCGGCGCCTCGGTCCGGCCCGCGTAGGAAAAGATCGCGGGCAGGCGGTGATCGGCCAGAGCCCGCGCCATGCGGCTGGCCTCGGTGGTGCCGCCAAGAAGAAGGATGCGCATCGTGGCTGAGCCCTGGGTCACGATCATCGGTCTGGGCGAGGATGGCCTGAGCGGCCTGCCCCCCGCAAGCCGTGCCGCACTTGACGCGGCGGAGGTCGTCTTCGGCGGCGCCCGCCACCTCGATCTGGCCGGGATAGAGCCGCATCGCGCCCGTCCCTGGCCGGTACCCTTCGATGCCGAGCCGGTGCTGGCCCTGCGTGGCCGCCCGGTGGCGGTGCTGGCCTCGGGCGATCCGTTCTGGCACGGCGCCGGCGGCACCTTGGCCGCGCTGCTGAGCCCCGGCGACTGGCGCTGCCTGCCCGCGCCCTCGACGGTGTCGCTGGCGGCCGCGCGCCTCGGCTGGCGGCTGGAAGAGTGCCTGACGCTCGGCCTGCATGCCGCGCCCTTCGCGCGGCTGCGCCCGCTGCTGGCCCCCGGCACCCGCGCGCTCGTCACCCTGCGCGACGGCGCCGCGGCGGGCGAGATGGCGCAATGGCTGACCGATCAGGGCCACGGCCCCTCGCGGCTTTGGGTGATGGAGGCGCTCGGCGGCCCGCGCGAGCGGATCACCGCAACCACCGCCGAAACCTTCGCACTTGCCCCCGCCGCGCCCTGCCTGATGGCGATCGAGGCCGCGGGCACCGGTTTCCTGCCGCGCAGCCCCGGCCTGCCGGACGCGCTCTTCGCCCATGACGGGCAGATCACCAAGGCCCCGGTGCGGGCGCTGACCCTGTCGGCGCTCGCCCCCCGCCCCTGCGAACGGCTCTGGGACATCGGCGGCGGATCGGGCTCGGTCTCGGTCGAATGGTGCCTCGCGGGCGGTCTTGCCTGCACGATCGAGGCGAAGCCGGCCCGCGCCGCGAACATCCGCGCCAATGCCGACCGCTTCGGCCTCGCGCACCGCCTGTCGGTGACCGAGGGCACCGCCCCCGCCGCCCTCGCCGGCCTGCCCGAGCCGCAGGCGGTCTTCGTCGGCGGCGGCTTTTCGGCGCCGCTCTTCGCGACCCTTCAGGTCGCGGCCCCCGCCGCGCGGCTGGTCGTGAACGCAGTGACGCTGGAGACCGAGGCGCTGCTTGCGACCCTGCAGGCCGAGCATGGCGGCACGCTCCTGAAGGTGGAACTGTCCGAGGCGCAGCCGCTTGGCCGGATGCGCGGCTGGACCGCCGCACGGCCCGTCGTGCAATGGAGGCTCGGGTGATCGTCGCGGGCATCGGCTTCACCTCGCGCGCGACCGCGGCCTCGGTCGCCTCGGCGCTGGCCGCGACCGGCGGCGCGCCCACGCGGCTGGCGACTGCCGCCGCCAAGGCGGAGGTGCTGAAGACGCTGGTTTCGACCCTGAACCTGCCGGTTTCCAGCATTCCGCCCGAGGATCTGGCGGCGCAGACCACACTGACACACAGCGAAGCAAGTTCGAAGTCTTACAAAACGGGATCGGTGGCCGAGGCGGCAGCGCTGGCGGCAGCGGGCCCCGGCGCGCGGCTTCTGGGGCCGCGGGTGATCTCGGACGACAGACAAGCCACGGCAGCGCTCGCCGTTTCGGCAGGAGAAGACCCATGACCGTGCATTTCATCGGCGCCGGCCCCGGCGCGGCAGACCTTCTGACGCTGCGCGGGCGCGACCTGATCGCGGCCTCGCCCGTCTGCCTCTACGCCGGCTCGCTGGTGCCCGAGGGCGTGCTGGCCCATTGCCCGCCGGGTGCCCGGATCGTGAACACCGCGCCCCTCAGCCTCGACGAGATCATGGCCGAAATCGCCGCCGCCCATGCCGCGGGCCAGGACGTGGCGCGGCTGCATTCGGGCGACCTGTCGGTCTGGTCGGCGATGGGCGAGCAGCTGCGCCGCCTGCGCGAGATAGGCATCCCCTATGACGTGACCCCGGGCGTGCCCAGCTTCGCCGCCGCCGCCGCCACGCTCGGCGCGGAGCTGACCCTGCCCGGACAGGCGCAATCGGTGGTGCTGACCCGCACCTCGGGCCGCGCCACCGCGATGCCCGAGGCAGAGACGCTGGCCAATTTCGCCAAGACCGGCGCGGTGCTGGCGATCCACCTTTCCGTCCATGTCCTGCCGAAGGTGGTGGCCGAACTGACCCCGCATTACGGCCCCGACTGCCCCGTCGCCGTGGTCTGGCGCGCGAGCTGGCCCGACGAGCGGGTGGTCCGTGCCACCCTCGCCACCATCGAGGCCGCCACCGAAGACACGCTCGGCCGCACCGCACTGATCCTTGTCGGTCGGACCCTCGCGGCGGAGGGCTTCGGCGAAAGCAGGCTCTATGCCGGCGATTACGACCGCCGCTATCGCCCCGTCGGCACCGATCCGCGCTTCCCGGAGGTGGGATGATACCGCCTGGCCTGATCGTCTCGGCCCCGGCCTCGGGCACCGGCAAGACCACGGTCACGCTGGGGCTGGCGCGCGCCTTCGCGCGGGCGGGCACTGTCGTGCAGGCCTTCAAGAGCGGACCGGACTACATCGACCCCGCCTTCCACCGCGCCGCGACCGGTCGGCCGTCTGTCAACCTCGACAGCTGGGCGATGGGCGCAGGCCAGATCGCCGCGCTGATCGCGGCAGAGATGCCGGCGGAACTGGTGATTGCCGAGGGCTCGATGGGCCTGCATGACGGCGTCGCTGCCCCCGGCGAAAGCGGCACCGGGTCTTCGGCGGACCTCGCGGCGCTGACGGGCTGGCCGGTGGTGGTGGTGATCGACGCCTCGGGCCAGGCGCAGACGGCGGGGGCCGTGGCGCTGGGATTGGCCCGGTTCCGGGACGATATCCGCGTCGCGGGCGTGATCCTGAACCGCGTGGCCTCGCCCCGGCACGAGGCGCTTCTGCGCGCGGGCATCGAGGCCGCCGGCCTGACCGTGCTGGGCGCCCTGCCCCGGCTGGCCGCGATCGAGATGCCCGAACGCCACCTTGGCCTCGTGCAGGCCGAGGAACAGGCCGACCTCGACCGGATCCTCGAGGCCGCGGCCGATCTGGTCGCGCAACATTGCGATCTGGACGCGATCCGGGCCGCCGCCCTGCCCTGCCGACTGCACGCCGCGGGCCATCTCCCGCTGCCCCCGCCGGCCGAGCGGATCGCGCTGGCGCGCGACGCGGCCTTCAGCTTCGTCTATCCGCATCTGATCGCCGGCTGGCGCGCGGGCGGCGCGACGATCCTGCCGTTCTCGCCCCTGGCCGACGAGGGGCCGGACCCCAGCGCCGGCGCCTGCTGGTTGCCCGGCGGCTACCCCGAGCTGCACGCCCCGCGGCTCGCCGCCGCGCAGGGCTTCAAACGGGCTCTGAACCGCTTCGCAGAGACCAAGCCGGTGCATGGCGAATGCGGGGGCTACATGGCGATGGGCGCGGGGCTGGTGGCCAAGGACGGCACCCGCCATGCGATGGCCGGGCTTCTGGGGCTGGAGACCAGCTTCGCCAAGCGCAAGATGCACCTCGGCTACCGGCTCGCGGATCTGCAGACCCCCGCCCCCGGCCTGCCACCGCGCGCGCGCGGGCACGAATTCCACTATGCCACGATCCTGTCGCAGCCCGACGCGCCCCTGGCCCGCGTCACCGATGCGACCGGGGCGCTGGTGCCTGAAACAGGCTCTGCAAAGGCCTTTTCCGGTGGCGGCCGCGCCACCGGCAGCTTCTTCCACCTGATAGCCGAGGCGTCATGACCGAGCCCTTCCCCCCCGGCACCGTGGCCTTCGTCTCGGCCGGTCCCGGCGATCCCGAGCTGATGACCCTGAAAGCCGTCGCCCGGCTGAACGTCGCCGACGTGATCCTGTTCGACGATCTCGCCTCGGGCCCCGTGCTCAGCCACGCCCGTCCCGAGGCCGAACTGCTGGCGGTGGGCAAGCGCGCCGGCCGCCCCTCGGCCAAGCAGGATCATGTCAACCGGCTGATCGTCGAACATGCGCAGCGCGGCCTGCGCGTCGTGCGGCTGAAATCCGGGGATTCGGGTCTGTTCGGGCGGCTTGAAGAGGAAATCGTCGCGCTGCGCGCCGCGGGAATCGGGTTCGAAATCGTGCCCGGCGTGCCCTCGGCCTGCGCCGCGGCCGCCGCGGCCGGCATCCCGCTGACCCGGCGGCTGACCGCGCGGCGCGTGCAGTTCATCACCGGCGCCGACGTGACCGGCGGCCTGCCCGAGGACATGAACTGGCCCGCCCTCGCCGACCCCGAGGCCACGACCGTCGTGTTCATGGGCCGCCGCACCTTCCCGACCTTCGCAACCGAGCTGATGACCCGCGGCCTCTCGCCCGACACCCCCGCCCTGATCGCCGAAGCCGTCAGCCAGCCGGACCAGAGCCTGAGCCGGATGACGCTCGCAACCCTCGCCGCCCGTCTCGCGCATGAGACACCGGGCACCAGCCCCGCGCTGATCCTCTACGGTCCGCTCGCTGACGAGGCTTGACGGAGCGGCTCACAAGGACTTTACCTGAACACCTCTTTGGTGCCCGCGAAGACGCCCCAGGCGTCGGGCTTCATCGGGAACGGGGAAGGGCGGACCCAATCGCGGCGCCCGAAGCCCCGGCCGCCCCCGCGACTGTATGCGGTGAGGCGGGCCTGCCCTGAGCGCCACTGGACCGAAGGTCCGGGAAGGCCGCAGACCCGCCCTCGACCCGCGAGCCAGGAGACCGGCCCTAGAGGAGACCCTCAACCGCCGTCGGGTGTGACGGCAAGGAGACCGACATGCATATCGAACACGGCGTCGTCACCGGCGCCAAACTGCTTCTGAGCCTTGGCACCGCCGCCGCCGCGGGCCTCACCACCCTGAAGATGGCCGCCGAGGCCGCCGTCGAGAAGGGCATCCCCTCGCTCGCCGCCCGCTCGGCGCTTTCGACCGCCGCGGTCTTCACCTTCTTCCAGGTGCTGCCGCATCACCCGGTGGGCGTCTCCGAGGTGCACCTGATCCTCGGATCGACCCTGTTCCTGCTGTTCGGCGCCGCCCCGGCCGCGATCGGCCTCGCGCTGGGCCTGCTGCTGCAGGGCCTGTTCTTCGTGCCGACCGACCTGCCGCAATACGGCATGAACGTCACCACGCTGCTGGTGCCGCTCTTCGGCCTGCGGATGCTGGCCGCGCGGATCATCGCGCCCGGCACCGCCTATGTGGACCTGAGCTATGCGCAGGCGCTGAAGCTTTCTACCGCCTACCAGGGCGGCATCGTCGCCTGGGTCGGGTTCTGGGCGCTTTACGGTCACGGCTTCGAGGCCGCGAACCTTGCCGCCATCGGCTCCTTCGGGGTCGCCTACATGTCGGTCGTGCTGCTGGAGCCGCTCGTTGACCTCGCCGTTCTGGCAGCTGCCAAGTCATTGAAAGGACTTGATAAGTCAGGCATCGTGACGCCGCGGCTGCACAACGCCGCCTGATCTTCCGCCGGCGCGCGAAACCGTCTAACTCTTGCGGGCCCCGGGATCATCCCCGGGGCCCGTTCGCATCCGGAGGCCCCCATGATCCAGCTCTCGCTCGTCGGTATCGGCACCGGGCATCCGAAGCACCTGACCTTCCAGGCGGCCGAGGCGCTGCGGGCGGCCGACATCGTGCTTATCCCCGAGAAGGGCGAGGACAAGGCCGACCTCGCCGATCTGCGCCGCGCCATCGCAGGCGAGGTTCTGGGAGACGTCTCGAAGCTGCGCCCCTTCCCCCTGCCCGTCCGCGATCCGGCGATCCCCGACTACGAGGCCCGCGTCTCGGACTGGCACGACCGCATCGCGCGGGTCTGGGATGAGGCGATCGGCCCCGGCCCGGCGAAGGTGGCGCTGATGGTCTGGGGCGATCCGTCGCTTTACGATTCCACCCTGCGGATCGCGGAACGGCTTGCGGCGGTGAGATCCGCGTCGGTCGAGGTGATCCCCGGCGTGACCTCGATCCAGGCGCTGTGCGCGGCGCACCGTATCCCGCTGAACGAGGTCGGAAAGCCCTTCTTGGTCACCACCGGGCGGCGATTGCGCGACGAGGGCTGGCCCGTGAGCGCGGACACCGTGGTGGTGATGCTGGATGCGGGCGGCGCTTTCGAAGCGATTGCGCCCGAAGGCGTGACGATCTGGTGGTCGGCCTATGCGGGGATGGCGGAAGAGATCCTGATCGCGGGCCCCCTGCCCGAGGTCTCGGCCCGGATCCTGGACACACGCGCCGCGGCGCGGGCGCGCCACGGCTGGATCATGGACATCTACCTGATGCGCCGGGCTTAGGCCGGCTGCAGGCTGCCGCGGGCCTTGGCGAGTTTCACCGCGGTCTTCACATAGCGCGCATAGCCAAGGTCGCTGGCGTCGATGTCGGTCGCACGGCCCGAGATCAGATCGGCGATGACGCGCGCCGAGCCCGCCGACATCGTCCAGCCCAGCGTGCCGTGACCGGTGTTCAGCCAGAGGTTCTCGACCGGCGAGCGCCCCACGACCGGGGTGCCGTCGGGCGTCATCGGGCGCAGGCCGGTCCAGAAGCTGGCCGCCTTCAGGTCGCCGCCGCCCACGAACAGGCTGCCGGCAGAACGTTCCAGCGTGCCGCGACGCTTGTCGTTCAGGCTCTGGTCGAAGCCGTTGATTTCTGCGAGGCCGCCGATGCGGATCCGGTCGCCCAGCCGGGTGATCGCGACCTTGAACGTTTCGTCCATCACCGTCGATTCCGGGGCGCGCGCGGCGTCGAGGATCGGCGCGGTCAGCGAGTAGCCCTTGACCGGATAGATCGGCAGCCGGAAGCCAAGGGCCGCGGTCAGCGCCGGCGAATGCGAGCCGAGCGCCAGCACGAAGGCATCGGCATGGACGAGGCCGCGGTCGGTCTCGACCGCCTCGATCCGGCCGGCGCGGGCGACGAGCCGGCGGATGCCGACGCCCCAGCGGAAGGCCACGCCCGCCGCCGCCGCCATCTCGGCCAGGCGGTTCGAGAACTTGAAGCAGTCGCCGGTCTGGTCGTTCGGCAGCCGCAGACCGCCCGCGATCAGATGCGCGGCCCCGGCCATGCCAGGCTCGGCCGCAAGGCAGCCGGCGCGGTCAAGCTCCTCGAAGGCGACGCCGTCCTCCTTCAGGACCTTGATGTCCTTCTGCACCGCTTCGATCTGCTTGTCGGAGCGGAACACCTGCAGGGTGCCCTTCTGGCGGTCGTCGAAGGTGATGCCGGTGGTGGCGCGCAGCGCATCCAGCCGGTCGCGGCTGTATTCCGCAAGCCGGGTCATCCGCGACTTGTTAACCGCATAGGCCGCCGAGGTGCAGTTGCCCAGCATCTCGCCCAGCCAGGTCAGCTTCAGCCGGTCGGGGCGCAGGTTCAGGATCAGCGGCGCGTCCTTCTGGAACATCCATTTGACGGCCTTCATCGGAATGCCCGGCGCGGCCCAGGGCGTCGAGTAGCCGGGGCTGACCTCGCCGGCATTGGCGAAGCTCGTCTCGAGCGCCGGGCCCGGCTGGCGGTCGATCACGGTGACCTCGTGACCGGCCTGGGCAAGCTCCCAGGCGGTGGTGACGCCGATGACCCCTGCCCCCAGAACCACGATGCGCATGCGATGATCTCCGATCTCTTGCTGCCGATGCCGTTGATGTCGAAGGATATCGCTTGCGGCAGAAATGTTTTGGCAAGATGGCCCGCGTTTGACGGCATTCGCGCAATCCTGTTGCGATACTTCGGGATGTTTGTCGAAGTTTCTGCGGCGAGGTCGTGACAAGCTCGCAGGTCGTCCCGGGAATCGGCGCCCGGGCGCAAGAAATGGGGGCTCTGCCCCCGCCGCGCGTGCCGCGCGACTCCCCCGGGATACTTCGACCAATGCGAAAGCCGGGGGTAAGTCGCTGAAAGTGAGCGTTAATGCGCCGAATTGCCAATTGGCAATTTCCGGTCAGGCGGGGTTCGCTTCGGCGTAGCGGCGCAGGAACGCCAGGAAGGCGCGGTCGGGGTCGTCCGCCGCGGGCTTGCCGGCGGCCCAGGCGCGCCATTCGCCCTCGACGAAGTAGATGTCGAAGCCGGGATGACGCAGGCGGGCGGTTTCATAGGTTTCGGTGCGCAGCGCCGGGCCGCGGGCATCGAGCCATGCCGGGCGCGGCCTTGCCGGCGCGGTGGGGGTGACCTCTTCGGTGCGCGCCTCGGCGCGGACGCGGCGCCCGACCTTCGAGAACTGCAGCGCGCGGTCGGCAGCACCGCTCGCGTCGCCATCCTTGCGCCACCAGCGCAGCTCGACATGCGTGACCGCGCGGCCGGTCTTGATGGGCTCGATCTCGACGATGTAGTCCGACAGCGCGTTGACCTCGGCGACTGCCGGGTCGATCGCGCGCAGCTTCAGGTTCGACCAGGACGTAAGCTTACCTTTCGGGACGCCGAGGATGCCGCGCAGCTGGTCGAGGGCGAATTTCTCGGAGGCCTTCCAGCGCAGGTTGCCGCGCTTCTGCACCATCTCGTAGAGCGTCAGCGCGTATTTCGACGACAGTGCGAACATCACCTCGCGCTGCAGGCGGGCGAAGACCTGGCTGTTGCCGATGATCTTGCGAAGCCGCGCCGGGATCTCGTATTCCAGAAGCCCGTCGGACCGCAGCGCCTCGAGGTTGCCGCCCAGAAGCTGGACCCGTTCGATCGCGGGCTTGCCGTCCCAGACCACGCCGACCTTCACGATCGCCTGCATCAGCCGTTCGAGGCTTTCACCGACCCGGTCGTTGGAATTGTGGCTTCCGCGCAGGACCGCCTTCGAGATGACATGGGTCACCGGCTTCTCGATCGCCTCCCAAGCGTTCTCGAGAAGCTGGTTGTAGATCCGGCGATCGTTGAGCGTCAGCGGCGTGACCTCGATCAGGTCCACCAGCTCGCCGGGCTTGATCAGGCTCTCGGCATTCGGACGCGCCTCGACGGTGCGATAGGATTTCTCTGCCATGGGTCTGTCCCGTGGCCACGGTTGATCCGCGGCGCTTACATCTGCTCTGCTTACTTTTGTAGCGAGGTGGGCGTAAGCTTTCAATGGATTCGGCGTGCGGGGCGGGGCTGGCCCGGCGGGGTCACCCGAAACGTAAGGCTTCGCCCGGAAACCCTCGAATCGGCGATTCGCAGCACACTGGAATGATTGACGAATTTCAGACTATCCACAGCCCCCTTTCGCCGCACCCGGAATGTAAGGCTTGGACGGCACCCGGGCAGTAAGGATTGGGGTCCCGAGAGGTAAGGCCAGCCGTCCCGGGACGTAAGCGAAACCGTCCCGATCGGTAAGCGATGCGGCCGCCAAACGGCTCTGTTGCAGGGGTTTCGGCTCTGCGAATATAAGAACCCAAAGAAATCTGAACCCAGGCGGTTTTTTTCGATTTGAGAGATTTCGGGGGGCCAGGGATCCGATCGGGTCGCCAATTGGAAACTCTTACCGATTGGGTGATCGCGGCCCGTGAAACGCGGCGCAAGCCTCTGGCTTCCCGTTCTGACGCGGCGCAGCGCCCACTATCGGTTTTTTCGGCATCACCCGCGGATTTCCGAACTTTACGCCGGAGCCGGTCTGACGCATTCTCCGCTCAAACAAATCAATATGAGCCGAGCATGACCACAGACACCGAAAGCCGCGGGGCGACGCCGGTCCTCCCGCCCGTCAGCCTCGACGAGCTGTCGCTGCTGACCCGTCGCGCCTCGACCGTGATCGAGCGCCTGCGCGAGCGCGTGTTCTCGCCCGGGACCGAGAAGCGGCTCGAGCTGACCTTCAACGTGCGTACCGCCGCCGAGATGGTGGGCCGGACCGAGAAGGCGATCCGCGATGCGGAGGCCGACGGCCGCCTGCCCGAGCCCGAGAAGGACCCCGAGACCGGGCGCCGCAACGGCTACAGCCTGGCCGAGGTCAACCGGATGCGCGCGGTCTTCGGCACCCAGCCGCACCGGGCCGAGGGCGATCCGCCGCTGGTGCTGGCGGTGCAGAACTTCAAGGGCGGGGTCGGCAAATCGACCCTCGTCACCCATCTGGCGCAGTATTTCGCGCTGAAGGGCTACCGGGTCTGCGTCATCGACTGCGACAGCCAGGCCTCGACCACCGCGGTCTTCGGGCTGAACCCCGACGTGGATGTCGACGAGGAGGAGGACACGCTCTACCCGTTCTTCCGCCACGGCGGGCCGAAGACGCTGCACTATGCGCTGCGCGCCACCTATTGGCCGGGGCTGGCGCTGATCCCGGCGAACCTTGGGCTTTACGACGCCGAGTACGAATTCGCGGCGCGGATGGCACGGGACCCGGCCTTCATCCTCGACCGGCTGCGCGAGGGGGTGGAGAGCATCAGCGACCAGTTCGACGTCATCCTGCTCGACCCGCCGCCGGCGCTGGGAATGCTGTCGCTGTCGGTGCTGCGCGCCGCGAACGCGCTGCTGGTGCCGACGCCGCCGAACAACATCGACTTCGCCTCGACCGCGCACTTCCTGAAGATGATGGAGGCGACGCTGGCCGAGCTGGCCCGCCACGGGGGCGCGCGCCAGTACAGCTTCGTTAAGATCCTGGCGTCGAAGATGAACGACCAGAAATCGGCACATCTGGCGATCAAGCGGATGATGGACGCGGTCTTCCCGCAGGACATGCTGGCCGCGACCCTGAAGGACTCGGCCGAGATCGACAACGCCACCGCCAATCTCGGCACGGTCTACGAACTGACCGGCGCCGCGACCCGGACCGAAACCCACAAGAGGTGCCGGGCCTATCTGGACGCCGTCGGCCGCGAGGTCGAACTGCTGGCGCGCAAGACATGGCCCAGCCACCACAAGGCCCTGCGCAAGGAGGGAGTGCTGTGAGCAAGCGACACGACGCCGTCTTCGACGACATCCTGAAGGACATGGCCGCGCCCGAGGCGCCGAAGCCTGCCGCGCCGGTCGAGGCCCGGACGGAAGACCGCGCGGGGGCGCGGTTCCTGAACCGGCAGAACGCGCTGAGCGATACGAGTGCGCGCGAAGAGAAGCTGCTGCGCTGGGTCGATCCCGAGCGGTGCGTGATGTGGGAGCGGCACAACCGCGCCTATGACCAGCTGACCGAGGAGAACTGCCGCGAGCTGATCGACTCGATCAAGGCGCAGGGGCGGCAGGAATTCCCGGCCGTCGTCCGCCGGCTGTCGCGGCAGGAGGCTGCGGCGCGGGGGGCCGATTACGAGGTGGTCTGCGGCGCGCGTCGGCATTTCGCCGTCACCTGGCTGCGCGACAACAACTATCCGCAGTTCCGCTACCTGATCGAAGAGCGCGACCTGACGGATGAAGAGGCCTTCCGGCTGGCCGATATCGAGAACCGTGACCGCGAGGATCTGTCGGATCTGGAGCGGGCGCGCGACTATGCCTCGGCGCTCGACCTGTATTACGGCGGCCGGCAGAAGACGATGGCCGAGCGGCTGGAAGTGTCCGAGGCCTGGCTGTCGCGCTACCTGCAGCTGGCGCGGCTGCCCGAAGAAGTGGTCGCGGCCTTCGCCTCGATCCGCGACATCAAGGAGCTGCACGCGCGGGCGCTGCGCCCGATGCTGGCCGATGCCGAGCACAAGGTGATCGCCGAGGCGCGGGCGCTGGCGGCCGAGCAGGCGCGGGCGCGGGACGGGCAGGGCGAGGCGGTGCATGTCGCCAAGGTGCTGGCCCGGCTGAAATCGGCCTGGAAGGGCCCGAAGCCCGAGGCGGGCGCACGCGGGCTGGTGTTCCGCCGCAGCCCGCACGAGAGCGGCGTGGTGATGCGGCGCAAGGGCAAGTCGGTGTCGCTCGAATTCTCGGACAATCTTTCGGAGGCGGCGCTGCGGGCGGCGCTGGAAGCCTATCTAATTCACCGGTTCCGCGGCTGATCGGACCGGGGCGGGGGGGGGGGGGGGGGGGGGGGGGGGGGGGGGGGGGGGG
>NZ_JBAWKD010000005.1:127756-258589 GCF_037095735.1 Frigidibacter sp. MR17.14
GGCGCTGCCCCCCGGGCCCGTGCCGGGCCTCCCCCCGGGATATTTTTACCAGTGCGAAAGCGGAAATTGCCAATTGGCAATTATGCTAAGTTTATGAAAACACATTAACTTTCTGGACCTCGACCGGGATTCCGAGAAGGTTCGGGCCCGGCTGCGGATCAAGGCAGAAATTTTCATTTCATTCCAGTTGCTTGCGGCGGGTGTGGGCGGAAAGTCCCGGGGCGAGGTGGCCATGAGCGGGAACCTGCCCTAGACTATCTCGCACATGCAGAAACCAGACGACAGCCACCCGACCGTCGCCGGGCCAGAGCAGCCCTTGCCGAAACCCGAGCCGGGAGAGGCCGCCTTGGTGCGGCCCGCACCTGACCCGATGCCGGACCTGAACCCCAAGTCGAGCGAGGCCGCGATGGACGCGCCGCGACCCTATCACCGCATCGCCGTTCTGGGTGGCGGGGCCTGGGGGACGGCGCTGGCCTCGGTCGCGGCGCGGGCCGGGCGCGAGGTGCGGCTTTGGCTGCGCGATGCGGCTCTGGCTGACGAGATCAACGCGCGTCATCGCAACGAGCGCTATCTGCCGGGCATCGACCTGCCGGCGCGGATCGCGGCCACCACCGACATGGCGGCGGCGCTGAGCGGGGCCGAGGCGGTGTTGCTGGTCACGCCCTCGACCACGATCCGGGGCATGGCCGAGCAGATCGCGGGACTGAGCCCGCGCGGCGTGCCGGTCTTCGTCTGCGCCAAGGGGATCGAGAAGGGCTCGGGCCTCTTGATGTCGGATGTCGCGGCCGAGATGGCCCCGGAGCGGCCGATCGGCACTGTCACCGGGCCGACCTTCGCGACCGAGACCGCGGCCGGGCATCCGACCGCCGTCACCGTCGCCTGCACCTCTGACGCGCATATCCCCCCGGCGAAGCGCGCCGCGGCGCGGATGGCGCTGTCGCTGACGACCGACAGTTTCCGGCCCTATGTCTCTGACGACATGCCGGGGGTCGAGGTCGGCGGCGCGGTGAAGAACGTGATCGCCATCGCCTGCGGGATCTTGGCCGGCGCGGGCTTCGGCGAGAACTCCCGCGCGGCGCTGATCACGCGAGGGTTGGACGAGATGAAGGAGCTGGCGGTGCGGCTGGGCGGGCGGCGCGAGACCGTCACCGGCCTTGGCGGCCTTGGCGACCTGATGCTGACCTGCTCGTCGAAACAGTCGCGCAACTTCTCCTACGGGTTCCAGCGCGGGCAGGGGCTGGGCGATGCCGAGGTTTTCGAGGGGCGTCCGGTCGTGGTCGAGGGGCGGCACAATGCCGTCACCGTCACCGATCTGGCGCGCCGGCTGAACCTGCACATGCCGATCTGCGAGATGGTGCGCGCGATCACCGCCGAGGACGCGGTGATCGGCGAGGCTTTCGCGGCCTATTGGGCCGCACCGATCCGTGCCGAGCGGCGCGGGCTTGAACTGGAATTCGCGCATCCCGCCGTTGAGGCCGTGACGCGCCGCTTCGAGGATATGACCGGATGACCCTGCTTGCTGAACACCAGATCGACGCGGCCGCCCTGGTGCGCGACCGCAGCGCGTGGAAATTCGTGCTGGCGACCGATCTCGACGGCACCTTCCTGGGCGGCACGCCGGAGATGCGCAAAAGCCTTTACGACTGGATCGAGGCGCGACGCGAGGCGGTCGGGCTGATCTTCGTCACCGGCCGCGATCCGGGCTTCATTGCGGAACTGTGCGGCTCGGGGGGCGCGCCCTGGCCGGATTACGTCGTGGGCGATGTCGGCACCACCATTGCCGGCGTCGATCGCGGGGCAGGGGGGCTGGCGCCGATCGCGGCGCTGGAAAGCCACATCCGTGACGCGTGGCAAGACCGCGGTGACTGGATCCGCTCGGTGCTGAAGGACGCGCCGGGGCTTTCGGAACAGCAGACGCCGTTCCGCCACCGCGTCTCCTATCACTGGGACCCGGTCGCCTATGACCCGGCCTCGGTGGCCGAGCTGGAGGCGGCGGGGCTCGACATCCTGATCTCGCACGGCTGCTATCTGGACGTGCTGCCGGGGGGCGTCAGCAAGGGGCCGTCGCTCTTGCGGCTGCTGGAGCAGCTGAGCATTCCGAAGGACCGGGTGCTGGTGGCGGGTGACACGCTGAACGACCTGTCGATGTTCCTGACCGGCCTGCATGGCGCCGTGGTGGGCGAGAGCGAGGCGGGGCTTCTGGAGGCGACGCGCAGCCTGCCCTTGGCCCGTCATTGCGACCTGCCCGGCACCGGCGGCATCGCCGAGGCGATCCGGGCCTTCGGGCTGCATCCCACCCCGCCGGCGGAGGTCTTCGCATGAGCCAGGCCAAATCCGATCTCGTCGTCGTCTATCACCGCCAGCCCTATGAGGAGCATGTGCTCGAGGACGGTACCGTCGAGCTGCGCGAGAACCGCAGCCCGAACGGCATCGTGCCGACGCTGAAGGGCGTGATGGGCAAGATGGGCAATGGCGCCTGGGTGGCCTGGAAACATGCCGACGATCCCGCGAACCCCGACTTCGAGCGGGTGATCGAGATCGACGACAGCTATGGCAAGTACAAGGTCAGCCGCCTGCCGCTGACCCCGGCGCAGGTGAAAAGCTTCTATCACGTCACCTCGAAAGAGGCGTTCTGGCCGATCCTTCACGGCTTCAAGGAGCGCTACAACTACGACCCCGTCGACTGGCCGACCTTCCGCGAGGTGAACTGGGCCTTCGCCGAGGCCGCGGCCAATGTCGTCTCTGATGATGGCGTGGTCTGGATCCATGACTACAACCTGTGGTTGGTGCCGGGCTACCTGCGCCAGCTGAAGCCGGGGGTGAAGATCTGCTTCTTCCACCACACGCCCTTCCCCTCGGCCGACATGTTCAACGTGCTGCCCTGGCGGGAAGAGATCGTGCGCTCGCTTCTGGCCTGCGACTCGGTCGGGTTCCACATCCCGCGCTATGCGCAGAACTTCACGAGCGTCGCGCATTCGCTGACCTCGGCCCGCACGATCAGCGACCGGCGCACCGAGGACAGCCTGACGCCGCGCGGCGCGGCGCTGTCGGAACGCTTCACCCCGGTGCTGATGGACTACAAGGGCCGCAAGGTGCATGTGGAAACGAACCCGGTCGGCGTGAATTACGACTACCTCGAGGAGCTGTCCGAGGGGCAGGAGGTCGCCGAGAAGGTGCAGGCGATCCGCGACTGGATGGGCGACGGGCAGCTGGTGCTGTCGGTCAGCCGCACCGACTATACCAAGGGCAACATCGAGCAGCTCGAGGCCTTCGAGCGGCTGCTGATCCGCCGGCCCGAGCTGAAGGGCAAGGTTCGGCTGATGCTGGTCTCGGTCGGGGCGAACCGGGGGATGACCGCCTATGAAGAGGTGCAGGTCAAGATCGAAGAGCTGACGGGCCGGATCAACGGCACCCATGGCACTTTCGAATGGCAGCCGGTCTCGCTGATCTCGACCGCGATCCCGCTGGCGGAGCTGGTATCATACTACCGCGCGGCGGATGTCTGCTCGATCACGCCGCTGGCGGACGGGCTGAATCTGGTGGCGGCGGAGTATTGCGTTGCCAAGGGGCACGAGAAGGACGGCGCGCTGATCCTGTCGGAATTCGCGGGCTGCGCGGTGCTGCTGAACGGGGCGATTCCGGTCAATCCGTTCAGCCATGCCTCGATGGATCGCGCGCTGGATCAGGCGCTGGCGATGGGCGCAGACGAGAAGCGGGCCCGGATGAAGGAGCTGCGCGCCTCGGCCAAGCGGTGGAACATCACTCGTTGGCGCGAGGCGACGACAGGCCTGTTCGACACGCTCAGCGATGAAAGCGCCGAGGCGGGGGTGGAAGAGACCATCACCTGATCGCGGGCCATCCCGCGACTGCCTGCGTCTTGGGCACCAGACCCGCACCGGAGCGATCCGGCGCGGGTTTTTTCTTTCCAATCGGTCAAACTTTGGCACAACTGCTGAAAACCATAATCATACGAACGACAGGGAGACGATTGCCATGACCACCACGCCGACCATCACCCGCCGCAACCTGCTGGCAAGCGGTGCCGCCCTGGCCCTTGCGCTGGCTCT
This sequence comes from Frigidibacter sp. MR17.14, assembly GCF_037095735.1. Classification (NCBI taxonomy): domain Bacteria; kingdom Pseudomonadati; phylum Pseudomonadota; class Alphaproteobacteria; order Rhodobacterales; family Paracoccaceae; genus Frigidibacter; species Frigidibacter sp. MR17.14. Next base: position 131,824 of record NZ_JBAWKD010000005.1, read on the forward strand.
GCCCGCGGGCATGGCGCGGGCGCAGGGCGCGAAGATCAAGGTTGCCGGGATCTACACCGTGCCGGTCGAGCAGCAATGGGTCAGCCGCATCCACAAGGCCGCGCTCGCCGCGCAGGAAGCGGGCGAGATCGAGTATACCTATTCGGAAAACACCTCGAACACCGACTATCCGCGGGTGATGCGCGAATATGCCGAGGCCGGCACCCAGCTGATCGTGGGCGAGATCTTCGGGGTCGAGCAGGAGGCGCGCGAGGTCGCCGCCGACTATCCGAAGACCGCCTTCCTGATGGGATCGAGCTTCAAGCCCGAGGGCGATCTGGAGAATTTCGGCGTCTTCGACAACTACATCCAGGACGCGAGCTACCTGAGCGGGATCATCGCGGGCGCCATGACCAAGTCGGGCAACATCGGCATGGTCGGCGGCTTCCCGATCCCGGAAGTGAACCGGCTGATGCATGCCTTCATGGCCGGCGTGAAGGAGACGCGGCCCGACGCCACCTTCCAGATCAGCTTCATCGGTTCGTGGTTCGACCCGCCGAAGGCCAAGGAGACCGCCTTCGCGATGATCGAGGCCGGGGCCGACGTGATGTATGCCGAACGTTTCGGCGTCTCGGACGCGGCGAAGGAGAAGGGCGTTCTGTCGATCGGCAACGTGATCGACACGCAGGGCGACTATCCCGAGACGGTCGTGGCCTCGGCGCTGTGGCATTTCGAGCCGACGCTGAACGCCGCCATCGCCAAGGTGAAGGCGGGCGAGTTCAAATCCGAGGATTACGGTGTCTATTCGCTGATGGAGGCGGGCGGGGCGACGCTGGCACCCTTGGGCACCTTCGAGGGCAAGGTGCCGAAAGAGGCGGTCGATCTGGTCACCGCCAAGGAGGCCGCGATCAAGGACGGCTCGTTCGTGGTCGAGGTCAACGACGCGGAACCCAAGGCCTGAGATGACGCCCGCGCTGCGCCTGACCGGCGTCACCAAGCGCTTCGGCACGCTGGTGGCGAATGACGCGATCTCGCTGTCGGTCGCGGCCGGCGAGGTCGTGGCGCTGCTGGGCGAGAACGGCGCAGGCAAGACCACGCTGATGAACATCCTCTTCGGCCATTACACGGCCGACGGGGGCACGATCGAAGTGGGGGGGCAGGCGCTGCCCCCCGGCCAGCCCCGTGCCGCGCTGGCCGCGGGCGTGGGCATGGTGCATCAGCATTTCACCCTGGCCGAGAACCTGAGCGTGCTCGACAATCTGATGCTGGGCACACGCGGGCTTTGGCGGCTGCGCTCGGGCCGGGCGGCGGCGCGGGCGCGAATCGAGGCGCTGGCGCGCGACTTCGGGCTGGCGGTCGATCCCATGGCGCGGGTCGCCGACCTGTCGGTGGGCGAGCGGCAGCGGGTCGAGATCCTGAAGGCGCTCTACCGTGACGCACGGGTGCTGATCCTTGACGAGCCGACGGCGGTGCTGACCCCGCAAGAGGCCGAGGCGCTGTTTTCGACCCTGCGCAAGGCGGTTGCGAAGGGGCTGGCGGTGATCTTCATCTCGCACAAGCTGCACGAGGTGATGGCGATTGCGCACCGCGTCGTCGTGCTGCGGCATGGCCGGGCAGTGGGCGAGGTCGCGATCGGGGGCACCAGCCCGGCGCAGCTGGCCGCGATGATGGTCGGGGCCGAGGTCGCGGCCCCGGCGATTGCGCCCGCGCGCGAGGGCGGGGTTGCGCTGCGGCTGGCGGGCGTTTCCACCGCCGGGTTCCGGCCGGATCTGCGCGGCGTCGATCTGGATCTGGTCGCCGGGCGGATCACCGGGCTTGCGGGGGTATCGGGCAACGGGCAGGGGGCGCTCGCGTCTCTGATCGGCGGGCTGACTTCGCCGGTCGCGGGGCGGATCGAGATCGGCGGGGCGCCGGTGCAGGGCTGGTCGCCGCGCCGGGCGGTGGGGCAGGGGATCGCGCGGATCCCCGAGGATCGCCACCACACCGGCACCATCGGCGACTTCTCCCTGACCGAGAACGCGGTGCTGGAGACATTGCGCGATCCCCGGTTCTCGCGCGCGGGCTGGATCGACTGGGCGGCGGCGCGAACTCATACGTCGAGGCTGATCGCCGCGTATGACATCCGCTGTCCGGGGCCGGACGCCCGCATTCGCCTGCTGTCGGGCGGCAACATGCAGAAGCTGATCCTCGGCCGGGTGCTGGAAGAGGCGCCGAAGGTCATTCTGGCGAACCAGCCGGTGCGCGGGCTCGACATCGGGGCAGTGACCTTCGTGCAGGAGCGGCTGCTGGAGGCGCGGGCGCGCGGCGCGGCGGTGCTGCTGATTTCCGAGGATCTGGAAGAGGTGACGGCGCTGTCGGACGTGATCCACGTGATGTCCGAAGGCCGCCTGTCGCCGGGCTTCGCGCGCGGCACCATCGGCACGGCGGATCTGGGGCTGTGGATGGCGGGGCAGGGGTTCGATCATGCGGCTTGAACCGATCGCCGCGCCGACACCCGCACGCCGGATGCTGCCGCCGGTGCTGGCGCTGGTCGCGACCGCCGCGCTGGGGGCGCTTCTGGCGCTCGCGGCCGGGGCCGAGCCGCTGGCGGTGCTGGGGCTGATCGTGAAGGGCGCGGTCGGCTCGAAATTTGCCTTGCTCGAGACGCTGAACCGGGCGACGCCGCTGATCTTCACCGGGCTGGCCGTGGCCGTCGCCTTCCGGGCGCGGCTGTGGAACATCGGGGCCGAGGCGCAGCTTTACGCGGGCGCGCTGGTCACCGTGCTGCTGGGCACCGGGGCGCTGCCCTGGCCTTCGGCCGTGCTGATCCCGGTGATCGCGCTGGCGGCGATGGTCGCGGGGGCGCTGATGCTGCTGGGGCCGGCGGTGCTGAAGCTGCGCTTCGGCGTCGACGAGGTGGTGACGACGCTGCTTCTGAACTTCGTGATGCTGCTTGTCGTCTCGATGCTGCTGGAAGGTGCGCTGAAGGATCCGATGGGCATGGGCTGGCCGAAATCGGCGGCGCTGGCGAAAGAGGCGCGGCTGCCGCGGATCGTCACAGGGCTGCGGCTGCACTGGGGCTTCGCGCTGGCGATACTCGCCGCGGTCGCCGTCTGGATCATCGACCGCAAGACCGTCGCCGGGTTCGAGATGCGGGCCGTCGGCGCGGGCGAGGCCGCGGCGCGCTTCGCGGGCATCGGCGTGCCCGGCGTGGTGATCCGCACCGCGGCGCTGTCGGGGGGGCTGGCGGCGCTGGCGGGCTTTTCCGAGGTTGCGGGGCTGAAGGGGAACCTGACGTTGGATCTGAGCCCGGGCTATGGCTACACCGGGATCGTGGTGGCGATGCTCGCCGCGCTCAATCCGCTGGGGGTGGTGCTGGCGGCCCTGTTCGTGGCGGCGATCTTCGTGGGCGCCGACAGCATGAGCCGCGCGGCCGAGGTGCCGACCTACATCGCCGACATGCTGCTGGCCTTCGCGCTGCTGGCGATGGTGCTGGCGCTGATGCTGACCCGCTACCGGGTGCGCCGGGCATGAGCGATCTTTGGGGCATCCTGATCTCGGTCAGCCTGTGGGTGGCGATGGTGCGCATCGCCTCGCCCCTGATCTTCGCGACGCTGGGCGAACTGCTGTGCGAACGCGCGGGCGTGCTGAACCTCGGGATCGAGGGGATCATGGTCGCGGGCGCCTTTTCGGGCTGGTACGCGGCCTATGCGGGCTTCGGGCTCTGGCCGGCGGTCGCGGTGGCCTTCGCGACCGGCATGGCCTTCGGCGCGCTGCATTCGGTGCTGACCGTGCTCTTCGGGCTGTCGCAGCACGTGGTGGGGATCGGGATCACGCTTTTTGCCACCGCGTCGAGCTATTACGCCTATCGGCTGGCGCTGCCCGAGGTGACCTCGCCCCCGAAGATCGAGGCCTTCGCGACCTGGCCGGTGCCGGGCCTGTCGCAGATCCCCGTTCTAGGGCCCGCCTTCTTCGACCAGACGCCGCTGACCTATCTGGCCTATGGCGTGGCGATCGTGCTGTCGCTGGTGCTGGCGCGCACGCCGCTGGGCCTCGCGATCCGGGCGGTGGGCGAGAACCCGGCCTCGGTCGAGGCGCAGGGCCTGTCGGTCGCGGGGCTGAGGATGGGCGCGGTGATCGCGGGCTCGGGGCTGATGGCGGTGGGCGGCAGCTTCCTGACGCTGTCCGCCTTCAACTCGTTCTTCTTCGAGATGGTCAACGGCCGCGGCTGGATCTGCATCGCGCTGGTCGTGTTCGGGGCGTGGAAGCCCGGCAAGGCAGTGGCGGGGGCGTTCCTGTTCGCGGCCTTCGATGCCGCGCAGATCCGGCTGCAGCAGACGGGGCTGGGGGCTGCGGTGCCCTATCAGGTGTTCCTGATGCTGCCCTACCTGCTGTCGATCCTGGCGCTGATCGTGATGTCGCGCCGCGCGGCGGTGCCGGCGGCGCTGATGGTGCCCTTCCGCAAGGGCGAAAGATAAGGAGCCGCGAGATGGCCGAGTTCGATCTGATCGTGAAGGGCGGGACGCTGCCCGACGGGCGCGTCACCGACATCGCCATCCGCGGCGACCGGATCGTCGCGGTCGAGACGCTGCCCGAGGGCGTCACCGCGGGCACGGTGATCGAGGCCTCCGGCGATCTAATCAGCCCGCCCTTCGTCGATCCGCATTTCCACATGGACGCGACGCTGAGCTATGGCCTGCCGCGGGTGAATGCCTCGGGCACGTTGCTGGAAGGCATCGCGCTGTGGGGCGAGCTGAAGCAGATCGTCACGGTCGACGATATGGTCGCGCGCGGGCTCGACTATTGCGACTGGGCGGCCTCGATGGGGCTGCTGGCGATCCGCAGCCATGTCGACACCTGCGACGACCGACTTCTGGGCGTGCAGGCGATGCTCGAGCTGCGCGAGAAGGTGAAAGGCTATATCGACCTGCAGCTGGTGGCCTTCCCGCAGGACGGCTTCTACCGCGACCCGACGGCGCGGGTGAACACGCTTCGCGCGCTGGACATGGGCGTAGAGGTGGTGGGGGGCATCCCGCATTTCGAGCGCACCATGGCCGACGGCGCGGCCTCGCTGGCCGAGCTTTGCCGGATCGCCGCAGAGCGGGGCCTGAGGGTCGATATCCATTGCGACGAGACCGACGACCCGATGAGCCGCCATATCGAGGCGCTTGCGGATGAAACCATCCGTCACGGGCTGCAGGGCAGGGTGGCGGGCAGCCACCTGACCTCGATGCATTCGATGGACAATTACTATGTCTCGAAGCTGCTGCCGCTGATCGCCGAGGCCGGGATCTCGGCCATTCCGAACCCCCTGATCAACATCATGCTGCAGGGCCGGCACGACAGCTTCCCGAAGCGCCGTGGCCTGACGCGGGTGCGCGAGATGCAGGCGGCGGGGATCCGCGTCGGCTGGGGGCAGGACTGCGTGCTGGACCCGTGGTATTCGCTGGGCACTGCAGACATGCTGGACGTGGCCTTCATGGGGCTGCATGTCGCGCAGATGTCGCATCCCGCGGAAATGGCCCGCTGCTTCGAGATGGTGACCGAAACCAATGCCGCGATCCTCGGGCTGGAGGGGTACGGCATCGCGCCGGGCAACATGGCTTCGCTGGTGGTGCTGGACGCGAAGACCCCCGTCGATGTGCTGCGGCTGCGCCCGGCGCGGCTGGCGGTGGTGTCGAAGGGCCGGGTGATCGCACGCAGCCCGCGCGCCGATGCGGCGCTGTCGATCCCGGGGCGGCCGGCGTCAGTGCGCCGCCGCGCGCCCGGCTGACCTTCGTCAGAGCGACTTGATGTAGATCGCGTTCGACCGCTCGATATGCTTGCCCATCTCGAGGCAGGCATTGTGCGCGTCGCCGGCAGCGATCTGGTCGACGATGCGCTGATGTTCCGCCAGCGTCACCTGCTCTTGGCCCGACCAGTGCAGCAGGCCTTCGTGATAGCGGAAGATCCAGCGCAGCATGGTCTGGCTGATCGCGGTGAACAGCGGGTTGCCCGAGATCACGGCGATGCGGCTGTGGAAGCGGATGTCGGCGGCGATGAAGGCGCGGGCGTCGTCCATCCGTTCGACCTGGTCGGCGAGGATCGCGCGCAGGTCGGCCACATCCTGCGGGGTGGCGTTGCGGGCCGCGGCCTGCACCATGCCGCATTCGAACATGTGGCGGGCGTCCTTCAGGTGGCCCAGCTGCTGCGGCTCGGAGAGCAGCAGGAGTTGGGCTACCGCGTCGATCCGCTGCAGGACGCTGTCGGCGCTGAGCGCGTTGACCCGGCTGCGCTCGCCATGCGCGATGGTGATCAGGCCCATCGTCTGCAGCTGCTGCAGTGCCTCGCGCACTGCCGGGCGGCCGACGCCGAAACGGTCCATCAATTCCCGTTCCGAGGGCAGGGTCTGGCCCGGGGCCAATGCCCCGGTCTCGATCATTTCCTGCAGCCGGTCCAGAACCTCGTCCGACAGCTTGCGCCGGACGATCTTCTGACGGGGCTGGCTCTCGCTCTCCGGAGGAATTGGAGGGGGCAGGGAACGGTAACGCATGCGATCAATACTCCTAATTCGTTAATGAATAGGCATGCTTCGCCCGTCCTGCAACCGCAGGTGTGGAACGGACTTCCACAATTTTGACCATTCGATGCGATTATCGCTGCCGTGGCGTCATCCGTGCGCGGCAGCGACGGTTTTCAGGCGCGAAAAACCAAAGAGCGCCTCGAATCCCTTCTCGCGTCCGTGGCCCGAACGGCCGGTGCCGCCGAAGGGCAGCTCGATCCCGCCGCCGGCGCCGTAGTTGTTCAGGAACACCTGACCGACGTTCAGCTTGCGCGCCATCCGCATCTGCCGCCCGCCGTCGCGGGTCCAGACCCCGGCGACAAGGCCGTAGTCGGTGCCGTTCGCGATCTTCAGCGCCTCGGCCTCGTCCTCGAAGGGGATCAGCACCTGCACCGGGCCGAAGATCTCTTCTTGCGCCAGCCGGTGATCGGGCGGCACCTCGGCAAAGAGCACCGCCGGGACGAAATGGCCCGCGGGCGCGGCATCGTCGCGGATCCGCCCTTCGGCCGCCACGGTCAGCTCGGCCCGGCCCAGCGCGATGTAGTCCGACACGATGCGCTTCTGCTTGGCGTTCACCAGCGGACCAAGGTCGTGGCCGCCCATCGCGGGACCGGATTCGAGCCGGCCGTAGATCTCGGCCATCCGGGCGCGGACCTGGTCGTAGACGCCGCGCTGCACCAGCACCCGCGACGCGGCCGAGCAGGTCTGGCCCGCGTTCTGCATGCAGGCCCCGACCAGCACCGGCATCGCCGCATCGAGATCGGCGTCGTCGAAGACGATGTGCGGGGACTTGCCGCCCAGTTCCAGCGTCACCGGCACGACGTTCGCCGCGGCCGCCGCCTGGATGTGCCGCCCGGTCGCGACCGAGCCGGTGAAGCTGAGGTGATGCACGCCCGGATGCGCGGCCAGCCGCGCGCCGGCCTCTGCGCCAAGGCCGGTCACCACGTTCAGCGCGCCGGCCGGCAGCCCGGCCTCTTCGGCGATCGCGGCGAAGGCCAGCGACGAGAGCGAGGCATCCTCGGCCGGTTTCAGCACGCAGGCATTGCCCATCGCCAGCGCCGCCCCGACAGACCGGCCGAGGATCTGCATCGGGTAGTTCCACGGGATGATGTGACCGGTCACGCCATGCGGCTCGCGCAGGGTGTAGACGGTGAAGCCGTCGCGATAGGGGATGGTCTGGCCATGCACCTTGTCGGCGGCGCCGCCGTAGAATTCGAGGTAGCGGGCCAGCGCCACGGAATCGTTGCGCGACTGGTGGATCGGCTTGCCGACGTCCAGCGCCTCGATGCGGGCAAGCTCTTCGGCGCGGCGCAGGACGATGCGGCCCATCTCGGTCAGGATGCGCCCGCGCTCGGTCGCGCTCATCCGGCCCCAGTCGCCCTCGAGCGCGGCCTCGGCCGCCTCGACCGCGGCATCGATGTCGGCGGCGGTGCCGCGGCCGATCTCGCCGATCGTCTCGGCGGTCGAGGGGTCCTCGACGCTCAGGGTCCCGCCCGAGGCCGGGCGCCAGCCGCCACCGACGAACAGATTGCGCGGATCGAACCAGAGGTTCGTGTCGATCTTCATGATGCACCTCCCGTGTGGCCCCGCTCCGGGCCGCGCGCAGGATGATCCGGTCGGGCGGCAGATGCCAGTTCCGATCCGGGGCGCCGGCGCAAGCTGACGGGGCGTCACCCGCGGCGGATCGCGGGCGCGGGGGGCTGGCAGAGCCCGGCGCGCGCGGTCATAGTCCCCCGCGGAGGCGAAGGGAGGGAGGCAGCATGCGCGACGCGATGCTTGGCGCGGGCGAGCGGTTGATCCGCCTGACCCACAATCTGGCGGCGCTGCTGATGGCGGTCGCGCTGGGGCTGGTGTTCCTGCAGGTGGTGACGCGCTTCCTGCTGGGCGACAGCTGGGCCTGGACCGAGGTCGTGGCCCGTGCCGTGGTGATCTGGATGGTGTTCCTTGTCGCCGGCGCCGGGTTCCGGCTGGCGGCGATGATCCCGCTCGAGGTGCTGCGCGCGGCCCTGCCGAAGGCCGCCGACCGCTGGATCGGCTGGGCGGTGACGCTCTGCGTGCTGCTGTTCCTGGGCATCCTGGTGTTCTTCGGCACGAAGCTGTCGCTGAGTGTCTCGCGCCAGTCGGTGGCGATGCTGGATATCTCGCGGTCCTGGCTTTACGCGGCGATCCCGGTGGGCGCGGCGCTGGCGATCCCGGGGGTGCTGCTGGCGCAACTGCGCCCTGTCACGGCGCGGCTGGAGGACGGCGAATGAACGGCGTTCTCGTCACCGCCCTGATCGGCTTCTTCGCGCTGTCGGTGCCGGTCGCGGTGTCGATCGGGCTCGCCTCGGTCGTGGGGATCTGGATCACCGGACGCCCGGCGATGCTGGTGGTGCCGCAGAAGATCTTCACCAGCCTCGACAGTTTCCCGCTGCTGGCGGTGCCCTTCTTCATCCTCGCCGGGCAGCTGATGACCCACGGCGGTGTCTCGCGCCGGCTGGTCGACTTCGCCAAGTCGCTGGTGGGCGGCATGCAGGGGGGGCTTGCCTCGACCTGCGTCGTCACCTGCATGATCTTCGCCGCGATCTCGGGCTCGTCCGTCGCCACCACCTTCGCGATCGGGGCGATCCTGATCCCGGCGATGCGCGCGCATGGCTATCCGGTGCCGATGGCGGGCACGATCCAGGCGGCCTCGGCCGAGCTGGGAGTGATCATCCCGCCGTCAGTGCCGATGATCGTCTACGCGGTCTCGACCGACACCTCGGTGGGGCAGCTGTTCCTTGCGGGCATCGTGCCGGGGCTGCTGATCGCCGCGGGGCTGGTGGCGATGGTGCAGATCTGGTGCCGGGTGAAGGGTCTGGGCAAGCGCGACGGCGATGATCGGCTGGGCGTTCTGACCGCCACCGCGCGCGCCTTCTGGGCGCTGCTTCTGCCGGTCATCATCCTGGGTGGGATCTACGGCGGCATCTTCACGCCCACCGAGGCCGCCGCGGTCTCGGCCGTCTATGCGCTGGTGGTGGGGCTTTTCATCTACCGCGAGATCGGCTGGCGCGACCTGCCGGCGATCTTCCGGGCCGCGACCCTGTCGACGGGCGCGATCATGCTGATCATCGGCGCGGCGGGGCTGTTCTCGTTCCTCGTCAGCCTGTCGGGCCTGCCGGCGGTGGTCGGCGGCTGGGCGCAGGGGCGGTTCGACAGCGCGGTCAGCTTCCTGATGTTCGTGAACCTGCTGCTGCTGGTGGTGGGGATGTTCGTCGAGACCTCGGCCGCGATCCTGGTGCTGGCGCCGATCCTGACCCCGATCGCGGTGGGCTTCGGCGTCGACCCGGTGCATTTCGGGGTGGTGATCGTGGTCAACCTCGCGCTGGGGATGATCACCCCGCCGCTTGGCGTGAACCTGTTCGCGGCGGCGCAGGTGGCGGGCATCCCGGTGCAGCGCATGTTCCGTTCGCTGCTGGTGCCGGTCTGCACGGTTCTGGCTTTGCTGCTGCTTATAACCTACGTGCCCGCGCTGTCGCTTGGACTGCGGGACGGTTTCTGAAGGAGACCCCATGAACCGCATCGGCATGGTCGGCATCGGCCTGATGGGCCACGGCATCGCGAAGAACATCCTGGGCCGGGGCTTCGCGCTGTCGTTCCTCGACCACCCCGGCAACCAGCCGGTGGACGACCTGCTGGCGGCGGGCGCCGCCCGGGTGGACGGGGTCGAGGCGCTGGCCGCGGACTGCGACGTGCTGCTGCTGTGCGTCACCGGCTCGCCGCAGGTCGAAGAGGTGCTGGGCCGGGTGCTGCCGGTGCTGCGCGCGGGCACCTTCGTCATCGACTGCTCGACCGCGATTCCGGCCTCGACCGAGGCGCTGGCGGCGAAGGTCGCCGCGGCGGGGGGACGGTTCCTTGACGCCGCGATGACGCGCACGCCGAAAGAGGCCGAGGAGGGCCGGCTGAACCTGCTGATCGGCGGCGCGCCCGAGGATCTGGCCGTGGTCGAGCCGCTGCTGGCCGCCTTTTCCGAAAACCGCTTCCACGCGGGAGGTCCGGGGGCGGGCCACCGGCTGAAGCTTCTGCACAACTTCGTCTCGCTCGGCACCGCGACGCTGCTGGCCGAGGCCGCGGCCTCGGCGGCCGAGGGCGGGATCGCGCCCGAGGTGCTGGTCGACTGCCTGAAGCGCGGCGGCGGCTATGGGGCCGCGCTCGACCGGCTGTCGCCCTTCATCCTGACCGGCGACGTGTCCTCGATGCGGTTCAGCAACGCCAACGGGCTGAAGGACATCGGCTATTACCGCCGGATGGTCGCCGATCTGGGCACGCGCGACGACGTGGCGCGCGGCGTGCTTGCGGCCTATGAGCGGCTGATCGAGGAGGGTAACGGCGAGCGGCTGGTGCCCGAGCAGGTGGCGCTCTTCCGGCGCTGAGCCGACAGGCGTATGCTTTCCACGATGTGGAAGGAGATCCGCCGATGGTGCAGTCCGTCGACCGGGCGCTGGCCCTGATCGAACACCTTGCGGAAACCGCAGAGGGCGCGCGGCTGTCGGATGCGGCGCGGGCGGTGGGGCTTGCGCCGTCGACCGCGCATCGCCTGCTGACCACGATGGAGCAGCGCGGCTTCGTGCAGTTCGCGACGGCGACGGGCCGCTGGTATGTGGGCCGTCGCGCCTTCGCTGTCGGCACCGCCTTCACCCGGCGCGAGAACATCGTGGCCCCTGCGCTGCCGATCCTGCGCCGGCTGCGCGACGCCACGCGCGAGACGGCGAACCTCGGCGTGCTGGAAGACGGCGTGGTGCGCACCGTGGCGCAGGTCGAAAGCCGCGAGATCATGCGCGCGATCGCCTCGCCGGGCGGGCGCACGCCGGTGACCTGCTCGGGCATGGGCAAGGCGATCGTCGCGAGCTGGCCCGATGCGGCGATCGAGGCGCTGGTCGCCCGCCACGGCCTGCCGCCGAAGACGCCGCGCAGCCTGACCTCGGCCGGCGCGCTGATGGCCGAGATCGCGCGGGTGCGCGCGCAGGGCTATGCGGTCGATGACGAGGAATTCGTGGCGGGCATGCGCTGCGTGGCGGCGGCGGTGTTCTCGGCCGCGGGCGAGCCGGTCTGCGCGATCTCGATCTCTGGCCTTGCCGCAAGGGTCACGCCCGCGGCGGTGCCAGAACTGGCGGGCGTGGTGATGAAGGCGGCCGAGGAACTGGGCGGGAAGCTGTCGGGGCTGTAGGGGGGCGGTTCGGCGGATCCGCGCGGTCCGTGGTCTGCCGCCTTGCCACGGGTCGCTCCGTCGCCGTCCTGCGAACGTTACGGCAGTTCGCTCGGCCTTGTCCGCGCCGGCAGGATGGTGAGCGTGCATCGGCGGGATGGAGCCTTCGCGGGTCCGATCCTGCCGCCCGCCGGTGCCCCGCCCGAGACATAGGAAAGGGGCCGGTCGCTCCCCAAAAGACGACCGGCCCCTTCGCGCGCTCCGAGGTACAGACGGAGGCGTCGTGCCTTCGATCAGGCGTCCTTCGACTTCGCGAGGTTGCCGATGGTGACGTCCAGATCGGTGTTCTTGCCGTGGCGCAGCACGGTGATCTTCTCGTTGGTGCCGGGCTTGGTGTCGGCCACGGCGCGTGTCAGGTCACGCACGTCGCCGATCTTGGTCGCGCCGATCTGCATCAGGATGTCGCCCGGCTGCAGGCCCGCTTTGGCCGCCGGGCTGTCCGGCACCACCGCGGCCACGACCGCGCCCTTCTGCTCGGCATAGCCCAGCACCTGCGCGACCTCGTCGCTCATCGGCTTGATCTGCACGCCCAGCCAGCCGCGCTCGATCTCGCCGCCCTTCTCGATCTGGCCGACGACGTTCTGCACCAGGTCCGAGGGCACCGCGAACCCGATCCCGACCGAGCCGCCGTCGGGCGAGAAGATCGCGGTGTTGACCCCGATCACCTGCCCCGCCTCGTTGAAGAGCGGCCCGCCCGAGTTGCCGCGGTTGATGGCCGCGTCGGTCTGGATGTAGTCGTCATAGGGCCCGGCCTGGATGTCGCGCGACTTGGCCGAGATGATGCCCGAGGTCACGGTGCCGCCCAGCCCGAAGGGCGAGCCGACCGCCAGCACCGCATCGCCGACGCGGATGGTGTCGCTGTCGCCGAAGCTGACCGCCGGCAGGTCGACATCCGCGCTGATCTTGATCACCGCCACATCGGTCATCGGGTCGGTGCCGATCACCTTGGCGTCGAAGCTGCGCCCGTCCGAGAGCTTGACCTTCACCGTCTCGGCCCCGTCGACGACGTGGTTGTTGGTGACGATCGTGCCGTCCTTGCCGACGATGAAGCCCGAACCGACGCCCATCACCGGCTTCGAATTGCCTTCCATGGCGCCCGGAGGGATGCCCGGCACGCCGAAGCGGCGCTGCAGTTCCTGCATCATCTCCATCTGGGCCCGCTGCTGGTCGTTCATCTCGGGCTGCTTCTCGGTCACCTCGATGTAGACGACCGAGGGGGCAAGTTTCTCGACGAGGTCCGCGTAGCCGCCGGGGGGCACGGCGAGGGCGGGCGAGGCCGTGATCATCGCGGCACCGCCGGCGCCGACCACCGAGGCGAGCGCGAGGCCGGACAGGGTCTTGGAACGGGTGAGGGTGCGAATGGACATGGTATCCTCCGGTGTGACTGTTTCGTGCCGCTCTCCGTCGGAAGACCCGCTGCGGCTCGGCATGGGGTCAATCTGGGCCCGGGCTTTCAAGACTGCCTGTCAGCGCGATTACATGTCTGTAATCCACCGGGATCAGCGGGTTACGGTTCTGTAATCCGGGCGTCAGGCGGGCGAGAGGCCAGCGCGCCAGATGGGTGGGGACACTCGCCAAACGCGCGGGTTTCGCCTAACTGGAGGAAGGGCCATGCCCGAGGCTGCCACCCAGACTGCCAACCAGACTGCCACCCGCACCCGGAGCGGAGACGACATGAAGATACTCGTGCTCGAGGACGACCGGACCACCGGCGATTACATCGTCGACGGCCTCGCGCGCGAGGGGCATTCGGTCGACCTGCTGACCGAGGGCCGCGAGGGGCTGATCCGCGCCTCGACCGCCGATTACGACGTGATGGTGGTCGACCGGATGCTGCCCGGGCTCGACGGGCTCAGTCTGGTGCGGACGCTGCGCGCGACCGGCAACCGCACGCCGGTGCTGTTCCTGACCTCGCTCGGCGGGGTCGACGACCGGATCGAGGGGCTGAACGCGGGCGGCGACGACTACCTGACCAAGCCCTTCGCCTTCGGCGAGCTGTCGGCGCGGCTGGCGGCGCTGGCGCGGCGGCCGCAGATGAAGGCCGAAGAGACGGTGCTGGCGGCGGGCGATCTGAAGATGGACCTGATCCGGCGCCGGGTGACGCGCGGCGGGGTCGAGATCGACCTTCTGCCGCGCGAATTCGCGCTTCTGGAACATCTGATGCGGCGCAAGGGCAGGGTGCAGACCCGCACCATGCTGCTGGAGGCGGTCTGGGACCTGAACTTCGATCCGCAGACCAACGTGGTCGAGACCCATATCAGCCGGCTGCGCGCCAAGGTCGACAAGCCCTTCGCGCAGGAACTGATCGAGACCGTGCGCGGCGCGGGCTACCGGATCGCGGAATGAGCCGATCGCGGCGCCTGTGGCTGTCGACGCCGGTGCGGCTGGCCGCGGGGCTGGTCGCGCTGTTCGTGCTGGCGAGCCTTGCGACGCTCGCGGCCTCTTACGCCGTGACCCGCGCGTCCTTGGCCGAAGGGCTGCGCGACGATCTGCGCGCGGCGGTGGCGGGCTATTCGGCGGCACCGACGCCGGGCGCGATCGGCGATCTGGTCAATGCCGAGGCGCAGGCGACCGACCCTCGGCGGCGGATCATCAGCTATCTTTCCCCGGACGGCCGGCGCTATGGCAACGGCTATCTGGCGCCCGGCGAAGAGGGGTTCCGGCTTTACCCGCTGGAAGACCTGCAACTGGAAAACCATCTGCCCTATCTCGCCTTCACCGCGCGGCTGCGCGGGGGCCTGCTGACGGTCGCCGCCAGCCAGAGCCAGATCGAGGATCTGGGCCGCGCCTATGTCACCCTGCTGCTGGTCAGCCTTCTTCCCAGCGTCGTCATCGCGATGGCGGGCGGGGTCTGGATCGCGCGGCGCACGGGGCGGCGGATCGACGGGCTGGGCGCGGTGCTGGACCGGATCGCGGCGGGCGAGCTGTCGGCGCGGGTCGCGGGCCCGCATCGGCGCGACGACGACCTGACGGTGATCGGCGAGCGGATCAACGACATGGCCAGCGCCCGCGAGGCCGCGACCGAGGCGCTGCGGCAGGTTTCGGCCGATATCGCGCATGACCTGAAGACGCCGATCCAGCGGGTCTCGGTGCTGCTCGAACGGCTGCGCGGGGTCGAAGGTCTGCCGGAGGAGGCGCTGGCGCTGGCCGACAAGGCCGGGGCCGAGACCGAGGGCATTGCCGCGACCTTCCAGGCGCTTCTGCAGATCGCGCAGATCGAGGGTGGCAGCCCGCGCGCGCGCTTCGCCCTGGTCGATCTGGCCGAGATCGCGCGCACGCTGGGCGAAGTCTACGCGCCCTCGGCCGAAGACAGCGGCCACCGGCTGGATCTGGCGATCGCGCCGGGCCCGGTGCGGGTGACGGGCGACAGGGCGCTGCTGGGGCAGGTGATCGCCAACCTGATCGAGAACGCCCTGCGCCACACCGCGCCGGGCAGCCGGATCCGGCTGTCGCTGGCTGAGGATGCCGGCGGCGCTCGCCTGGCGGTCGAGGATGACGGCCCCGGCATCCCCGAGGCAGAGCGCGGCAATGTCCTGCGCCGTCTCTACCGGCTCGAGCGCAGCCGCACGACGCCGGGCAGCGGGCTGGGCCTGTCGCTGGTCGCGGTGATCGCCGATCTGCACGGGGCCGAGCTTCGGCTGGAAGGTGCCGATCCGGGGCTGCGGGTGGCGATCGACTTCCCCGCGGTCAAGAAATCCTCTCCCGATGCGGCCTGACTGCGCTATCACGGCGGAGAGGGACGAATCAGAGGGTTCGGGGCGGATGACCAGATGCGGCTGGCGCAGGGCGAAGCGGTGCGGGATCACTCTCGCGGTGCTTCTGGCGGGCTTTGTTGGCTACCTCGGCTGGCTTCAGGTCTCGGGCAATGTCCACACCGTGGTGCGTGGCGAACTCTACCGCTCGGCCCAGCCTGATGCGCAGATGCTGGAAGAGATGGTCGCGCGGAACGGCATCCGCAGCGTGATCAACCTGCGCGGCGCCGAAGAGCACGAGGGCTGGTACCGCGAAGAGATCGCGACCGCCAAGCGGCTTGGCCTGAGCCATGCCGATTACCGGATGTCGGCCAGCAAGGATGTCTCGGCCGCCGAGGCGCAGGAGATCATCCGACTGCTGCGCGACATGCCGAAGCCGCTCTTGGTGCATTGCAAGTCGGGCTCGGACCGCACCGGGCTGGTCTCGGCGCTGTATCTGGCCGGGGTCGACGGCTCGGACGAGGAAAGTGCCGAGGACCAGCTGTCGATCTACTACGGCCATATCGGCGTGCCGGTGCTGTCGGCGGCCTGGCCGATGGACCGCAGCTGGGAAGCGATCGAACATCTGTTCGGCTTCGACAGCTGAGTCATTCCGCCGCCGCGGTGCGGGCCGCGAGGAAGCCGCGCCAGCCGCCGAAGCGGGTGATCTCTTCCGCGCCCTGCAGGGCCTGCGCCTCGCACAGGAAGCCCTTGCAGCTGCGGCCGTCCTCGAGCGTGACGGTGCCCAGCCCCAGCGGTGACGGGATCCCGGCGAGGAAGGCCCCGACCGCCGCCATCGGCAGCGCCCAGAGCTCGACATCGATGCAGGCCCCCGCGGCGTCGCGGACCATGCCGGGCTTCGGCACCGCCGATCCGGGCAGGACGTAAAGCCGGTAGTCGGCACTGGTCTGCGCGGCCCCGAGGCAGCGCGCGCCGAGCCGGGTCAGCTCGTGGTTCAGCGGCAGCCCAGTCATGTGCGCGCCGACCGCGGCCACCACCAGCTCGTCCGGTTCCGGCGCCGGCAGGGCCAGCGGGGCCGGGCGTGCAAGACCGGCGCCGGGCGACAGCGCGGCATCGACCTCGATCCGCGCGGCGAAATCCGCAAGCCGGCCGTCGAGGCCCGCGCGGGCCAGCAGCGTCACGCTGCCGGGAAGCCCGTCGGCGCGCGGCGCGGTCGGGACCGCCAGCCCGCAGAGATCCATCAGGTTGACGAAGTTCGTGTAGGTGCCGAGCCGGGCATTGGGCGTGATCGGGTCTTCCGCGATCTCGGCCAGCGTCACCGGGCGCGGGTAGGTCGGCACGCAGAGCATGTCGAGCCCGGCGAGCGCAGGCTCGGCCTTCCGGCGCAGCTCCGCCAGCCGGTAGAAGCCGCGGAAGGCGTCGACCGCGGTCAGCGAGGTCGCCGCGGCGACGATCCGGCGGGTGACGGGATGGACCTCGGGCGCGTCGCCCGCCATCCAGGGCTCGATCGCGGCCATCCGTTCCGCGACCCAGGCGCCCTCGTAAAGCATCCGGGCCACGTCGAAGCAGGGCGAAAGGTCGATCTCGCGCAGCTCTGCCCCCAGCGCGCGCATCCGCGCCAGCGCCGCGTCGAAGGCGGCCTCTTGTGCGGCATCGCCGAAGAAGATGCGCGAGCCCGAGTCGGGCACGCCGATCACCGGGCGCGGCAGCGTCTCCAGCCGCGGCGCGGGCAGCGGGCGCGAATAGGCGTCCTGCGGATCGTACCCGGCCGCGACGCGGGTGACGGCCCAGGCATCGGCGACCCCCGCGGCGAAGACCGAGACCGTGTCGAGCGTCCGGCAGGCCGGGACCATGCCCGCGGCGGACAGGAGCCCGAGGGTCGGCTTCAGCCCGACGATCCCGTTCAGCCCCGCCGGCACCCGGCCAGAGCCCGCGGTGTCGGTGCCAAGCGCGAAGGTCGCGATCCCCCGCGCCACCGCCACCGCCGAGCCCGAGGACGAGCCGCCGGGGACGAGATCGGGGTTCAGCGCGTTCTTCGGGATGGGGTAGGGGCTGCGCACGCCGACGAGCCCGGTCGCGAACTGGTCGAGGTTGGTCTTGCCGATGACCACGGCGCCCGCGGCGCGCAGCCGCGCCACGACCTCGGCGTCGCGGTCGGGCGTGTAGGCGAAGGCCGGGCAGGCGGCGGTGGTCGGCAGGCCCGCGACGTCGATGTTGTCCTTGACCGCGAAGGGCACGCCCCACAGCGGGAAGGCCGCCGGGTCGAAGGGCGGCAGCGCGTCCAGCGCGGCTGCGAACTGCACGGGCGTGCAGGCGGTGATGAAGATGCCGGGATCGTTCGACGCCGCCAACCGATCGGCGATCCCGGCAAAGACCCCGATCGGGTGTCCCCCTGCGGCGTAATGGGCGTGAAGTGCTGCGATGGAGAGGTCGGTCATGCCGCGCTCTCCCCGGCCAGGAACTGCACCGGTCTCTCCCACTGGATCAGCACGACGCAGCCTTCCTCGGACCAGACCGAATGCTCGGTGCCTTCCGGGTTGAAGATGACGCTGCCCGCGGCATAGGTGCCGGTCTCGTCGCTCTGGCTGCCTTCCAGCACCAGGATCGTTTCCAGCCCCGCGTGGCGATGGCGCGGCGCGACCGCGCCGGGGCGGTAGCGCAGAAGTGCTACATCGGGCGGGCCCTGCCAAAGGCGGCAGATCTCGATCCCGTCGCGGAACGGTTCATAGGGCTGGTCATGCCAGCCGCGCGGGGTGAGGACGGCAGACAGGTCAGGCATCGGCGGTCTCCAGCACCCGCAGGATCTGTCCGGTCCGCGCGGTCCAGCCGACGATCGCGCCCTGGGCGCGGATCATCTCGATGGCGGCGGCCTTGAAGGCGGGGAAGTAGCTTTCGGTGGCATCGGTCGCCAGCAGGCAGTCGAAGCCGCGGTCATTGGCCTCGCGCATCGTGGTCTGCACGCAGACCTCGGTGGTGACGCCGGCGAAGATCAGGGTGCGGGTGCCCATCCGGGCCAGATGCGCGCCAAGGTCGGTGGCGTAGAAGGCGCCCTTGCCGGGCTTGTCGATCACGATCTCGCCCGGGGCGGGGGCCAGTTCGGGCACGATCTCTGCCCCCGGCTCGCCCATGATCAGCACCCGGCCCATCGGCCCCGGATCGCCGATCCTGAGCGAGGGCGAGCCGCGCAGCCGCTTGGCGGGCGGGCAGTCGGCAAGGTCGGGGCGGTGGCATTCGCGGGTGTGGATCACCGCGATCCCGGCGGCGCGGCAGCCAGCGATCAGGTCGGCGACGGTGGGCACGATCGCCTGCAGCAGCGTCACGTCATTGCCGAGCGAGGCGCCGAAGCCCCCCGGCTCGATGAAGTCGCGCTGCATGTCGATGACGATCAGCGCGGTGGTGGCGGGATCGAAGTCCAGCGGGAAGGGGCGGGCGTCCAGGATCATGCGTGTCCTCCCATGTGATGGCCGATGGTGGCGATGTCAGCCTCGGCCGCGGCGCAATGGTAGACGAGCCGTCCTTCCGACATGACCACCACGCGGTCGGCCAGCTCGAGGATCTCGTCGAGATCCTCGCTCATCAGCAGGACCGCCGCGCCGCGGTTGCGGGCCGCCATGATCCGCGCGCGGATCTCGGCCACCGCGGTGAAATCGAGCCCGAAGCAGGGGTTCGAGATGATCAGCAGGTCCACCGCACCGTCGAGCTCGCGCCCCAGCACCGCGCGCTGGACGTTGCCGCCCGACAGCGCCCGGATCGGGGCGTCGATCGAGGGCAGGCGCACCTTGTAGTCGGCGGTCAGCCGCTCGGCCCGCGCCCGCATCGCGCGGCGCGACAGCCAGAAGCGCGGCCGCTCGGTATCCTCGGCGTCGAAGCTGCGGAAGGCCATGTTCTCGGCCACGGTCATCGCGGGCGCGCAGGCGTTGAACAGCGGCTCTTCGGGCAGGGTGCGGACCCGGTGGCGGCGGCTTTCGGCGCGGGTCGCGGCATAGGGCTGGCCGTGGACCTTCATCGTGCCGGTGGCGGGGCGCTGGCCGGTCAGGATCTCCATCAACTCCATCTGGCCGTTGCCCGAGATGCCGGCGATGCCCACGACCTCGCCGCCCCTCACGCTCAGCCCGTCGATGGCGATCTCGCCATAGCCCGAGCGGTCGCGGGCGCGCAGGCCGTCCAGTTCCAGCACCGGCGCGCCCTCGGTCGCAAGCCGCGCGGCCGGCGCGAGGGGTTTCGCCTCGCCCATCATCATCGCGGCCATGTCGGCGGGCGTCAGGTCCGCGACCTGCCCGCCGCCGACGTGCCGGCCGCGGCGCAGGACGGTCACGGCATCGGCGAAGGCCATCACCTCGCGGAACTTGTGGCTGATCATCAGCACCGTGATCTCTCCGGCGTCGCACAGGCCGCGGACATGGCCCAGCACCTCGTCCGCCTCGTCGGGCGTCAGGACCGAGGTCGGTTCGTCGAGGATCAGGAACCGCCGCCCGAGATAGAGCTGTTTCAGGATCTCGAGCTTCTGCTTCTCGCCCGCCGCCAACCGGTGCACGGGCGCGTCGAGCGGAACGCGGAACGGCATCCGGTCCATGAAGGCGGCAAGGTCGCGCCGCTCGGCCGCCCAGTCGATGACCGCGGGCACGTCGGGCCGCGAGATCACCAGATTCTCGGCCACGCTCAGCGCCGGGACCAGCGTGAAATGCTGGTAGACCATGCCGAGCCCCAGCCGGTGCGCATCGCGCGGGTCCGTCACCTTCGCCTCGCGCCCGTCGACGATCAGCTCGCCGGAGGTCGCGTGGTAAAAGCCCATGATGCATTTCACCAGCGTCGACTTGCCGGCGCCGTTCTCGCCCAGAAGCACGTGGAAGCTGCCGGCGGGCACGGTGATCGACACCGCGTCAAGCGCGGTCATCGCGCCGAAGCGCATGGTCATCGCGATGGTCTGCAGGCCGATCGCGGCATGGGGCGGGGGCGCGGCCCCGATGACGCTCATGCGATCGCCATCAGCAGCGCGTCGGAACTGGCGACCGCGCCGAAGACCCCGCCCTGCATCTTGATCATCTCGATCGCCGCGGCGTGATTGCGCGGATCGGTCGCGGCGCAGCAGTCGGTCAGCATCACGCATTCGAAACCGCGGTCGTTGGCCTCTCGCATCGTGGTGTGGACGCAGACATCGGTGGTGATCCCGGTCAGCACGATGTTGTCGATGCCCTTCAGCCGCAGGATCATCTCGAGATCGGTCGCGCAGAACGAGCCCTTGCCGGGCTTGTCGATGATCACCTCGCCGGGCAGGGGGGCCAGTTCGGGAATGATCTCCCATCCCGGCTCGCCGCGGGTCAGGATCCGCCCGCAGGGGCCCGGATCGCCGATCCCCGCCCCGATCCTGCGCGAGCGCCACTGCTTGTTCGCGGGCAGGTCCGACAGGTCGGGCCGATGCCCCTCGCGGGTGTGGATCACCATGAAGCCGCGCTCGCGGAAGGCGGACAGCAGCCGCCCGATCGGGCCGATCGGCGCACGGGTCAGGGCGATGTCATAGCCCATCTCGTCGACATAGCCGCCCGGCCCGCAGAAGTCGGTCTGCATGTCGATGATGATCAGCGCGGTGTTTTCGGGCCGCAGGTCGCCGTTCCAGGGCCAGCGATAGGGCTCTGACCGGATGGTGGTGCCGTCTTCCTTGGCAGGCGTCTGGGTCTGGACGTTCATCGCTTTGGCTCCGGTCATTTGGTGAGCGAGAGTTCGCGGGGGGCGCCGGTCAGCGCCGCGGTCTTCGAGGACGAGATCACGAGGACGATCAGGGTCAGCACGTAAGGTGCGGCGTAGGACAGGTAGTAGCCGCCGGTGATGCCCACCGATTGCAGCGCGGGGCCAAGCGCGCCCGCCGCGCCGAAGAGGAGCGCCGCGCCAAGGCAGGCCGTCGGCGACCAGCGGGCGAAGATCACCAGCGCCACCGCGATCAGCCCTTGGCCCGAGGAAATCCCCTCGTTCCAGCTTCCGGGGTAGTAAAGCGACAGGTAGCTGCCGCCGATCCCCGCCATCGCGCCGCCGAAGGCGGTGGCGAGGATGCGGACCCGGGCCGGGCGGATGCCCAGCGCGCGGGCGGCGTCGGAACTGTCGCCGACGACGCGCAGGACCAGGCCTGCGCGGGTCTTCTTCAGCGCCCAGGCCAGCGCGAAGGCCAGCGCGATGCCGATGACGAAAAGGACGTTCACCTTCAGCGCCGCCTGCACCTGCGGCAACCCGGACCAGAAGCCAAGGTCGAAGGCCGGCAGGTCGGGGGCGACCGGCTGGATGAAGGGCTTGCCGAAGTAGAAGGCGAGCCCCATCCCCAGCAGCATCAGCGCGATGCCCACCGCGATGTCGTTGACCTTGGGCAGAGAACACAGCAGCCCGTGGATCAGCCCGAAACCCGCGCCGGCCAGCGCGGCGGCACCGACCCCAAGCCAGGGCGAGCCGGTCAGCACCGCCGTCGCGTAGCCCGACATCGCGCCGAAGACCAGCGTGCCTTCCAGCCCAAGGTTGATGCGGCCCGAGCGTTCGGTGATCACCTCGCCCAGCGAGACGAAGAGGAAGGGGGTCGAGACGCGGATCGCGCCGCCCAGCATCGCGAGGGGAACGGCCCAAAGGCCGATGTCGGTGCTCATTTGCGCTCCTCCGGGAACAGGCGGCGGGCAAGGTCGAGGCGGCCCTGGAAGCTGTCGCCCACCAGAAGCGCCACGAAGACGAAGCCCTGCAGCACCAGCATCGTGGCATCGGGCAGGTCCATCCGGCGCTGGACGAGGCCGGACGAGGCCTCGAACCCCGCCAGCAGCAGCGCGACCGGGATCAAGGCCAGCGGGTTCTGCCGGGCGAGGAAGGCGATCAGGATGCCGGTGTAGCCATAACCCGCGGCCAGCGAGGCATTGGCAGAGCCATGCACGGCCGAGACCTCGAAATAGCCCGCAAGCCCCGCGAAGGCGCCGCCCAGCGCGGTGAAGCCCACCACCAGCCTGCCCACGGGCAGGCCCTGCACCTGCGCCGCGCGGATGTTGCCGCCGGCGATGCGCGCGGCGAAGCCCAGCGTCGTGCGCTCGATCAGCACCCAGGCCAGCCCACAGCCCCCCAGCGCCACCACCAGCCCCCAATGCACCGACCAGCCGGGGATCGTGCCGACCTTCAGCGCGGCCTCGATCGGCGCGGTCGAGGGCTTGTTGAGGCTGGCCGGGTCGCGCAGCGGCCCCTCGACCAGATGGTTCATCAGCGCGATGGCGATATAGGCCATCAGAAGCGAGGCGATGGTCTCGTTCACCCCCCGCCACTGGCGCAGCACGCCCGACAGGCCGATCCAGACCGCGCCGGTCAGGCCCGCGGCCAGGGCCAGCAGCGGCATGGCGATGCCCGCAGGCAGCCCCGCGACATGGGCGGCAAGCCCGCCGGTCATCACGCCGCCCAGCACGATCGCACCCTCGCCGCCGATGATCACAAGGCCCAGCCGCGCCGGGATCGCCACGCAGAGCGCCGCGAACAGCAGCGGCGCCGCGCGGGCGAGGGTGTTCTGCCAGCTGAAGGCGGTGCCGAAGCCCGCCTTGTAGACCAGCGCGTAGAAATCGACCGGGCTGCGGCCCTGCAGCGCCAGAAACACCGCAAACAGCGCCAGCCCTGCCAGCAGCGACAGAAGCGGCAGGGCCAGCGCCTCGACCTTGCCGGCCAGCGGGATCACCCAGGCCGGGCGACCGGCCTCTGCCGGCCGCTTCATCCCGATACCGATGCTCATGGCCGGATCACGAGGTCGAGCCGAGAACGCCGTCGACGAGATATCCCATCGACTCCAGCGCCACGTCGGTTTCGGCGAAGGCCTGCCCCTCGGTCGCGACCGTCTTGCCGGCATTGTCCTTCAGCGGTCCCTTGATGACCGAGAAGCCGCCCTTCATGATCTCGGCCAGCGTGGCTTCGAACTGGTTGCGCGCGGCGTCCGAATTGCCCGGACCCAGCGGCGACATCTTCACGAAGCCGTCCGACAGCCCGCCGCGCACGAAGTTCGGAATCGGCTCGCCCTTCATCGTCGCGCTGACCATGTCGGTATAGACCTTGGCCCAGTTCCACTCGGCCCCGGTCAGGTACTTCTCGGGCGCGAGGCTCGACTGGTCGGCGTGATAGCCGCAGACGAAGGCGCCGCGGCTGGCGGCGGTCTCGATCACCACCTTCGGGCTGTCGACATGGCAGGTGATCACGTCCGCCCCGGCGTCGGCCAGCGCGTTGGTGGCCTCGGCCTCCTTCACCGCCATCGACCATTCGCCGGTGAAGATGACCTGACAGGTGATCGTGGGATCGACCGAGCGCGCGCCCAGCAGGAACGAGTTCACGTTCAGAAGCACCTGCGGGATCGGCTTGGCGGCGACGAAGCCGATCTTCTTCGACTTCGAGGCATGGCCCGCGGCGATGCCGTTCAGGTACTGGCCCATGCCGATATAGCCGAAGTAGCTGCCGGTGTTGGCGGGCATCCCCTCTTTCCACAGGCCCCCGCAATGTTCGAACCGCACGTCGGGGTTCTTCGGGGCCACGGTCAGGATATGGGGGTCGAAATAGCCGAACGAGGTCGGGAACAAGAGGCCCGCCCCGTCGAAGTTGATCATCGATTCCATCGTCTGCTGGACGTCCTGCGTCTCGGCGACGTTTTCCTCCTCGACGACGGTGACGCCCTCGATCGCCTTCACTGCCGCGGCGCCGAGCGCATGGGCCTGATTGTAGCCGTAGTCGTCGCGGGGTCCGACATAGATGAAGCCCACGGTCAGCTCGCTTGCGGCGCGGGCCGGCAGGGCGAAGCCGCCAAGCGCGGTGGCGCCGGCCAGTCCGGCAGAGCTTGCGATGAAGCGGCGGCGGGTCAGGAAATCGGCCATCTGAAATCCTCGCTGTTGGGAAGGACGCCGGTTCTGTCGGTGGCGTTCATCCAAGAGGTTACGCTCGCCTGCGCTGCTGTCTGCTGCTAGTTTCTCAGCAAAGCGATGCAGGAATTGCAGCACTCATGGCGAGCCTGAACACCCTGACCTTCATCGAGGCCATCGCCCGCGCCGGCTCGATCCGGGCCGCGGCCGAGGGGCTGGCGATCACCTCGACCGCGCTGAACCGCAGGCTTCTGGCGCTGGAGCGCGAACTGGGCGCGCCGGTGTTCGAACGGCTGCCGCGCGGGGTGCGGCTGTCCCCGGCCGGAGAGCTGCTGGTCCAGCACATCCGCAGCCAGCGTGCCGATCTCGACCGGGTGCGCTCGCAGATCGCCGATCTCTCGGGCGAGCGGCGCGGGCATGTCCGGGTGGCTTGCAGCCAGGCGCTGCTGCCCTATTTCCTGCCGCGCGAGATCGCCGCCTATCGCCGCGCGCATCCCTTGGTGACCTTCGACATCGCGCTGCGCGACCGCGAACGCGCCGAGCGCGCGCTGGTCGACCACGAGGCCGACATCGCGCTGGTGCTGGAGCCGGTGCGCCTGTCGGAGGTGCAGGTGCTGGCGACCGCGGCGCAGCCGATCCACGCGGTGATGTGCGAGGGCCATCCGCTGGCCGCGAAGGCGGAACTCAGGCTGTCGGATTTCGTGGGTCATCCGCTGGGAATGCCGAGCGAGCCCTATGCGGTGCGCCACATGATGGATGCCGCGATGCGCCGCTCGGGCGTGGCGCTGAGCCCCTCGATCACCTCGGACAGTTTCGAGTTCCTGCGCAACTACCCCGGGCTCGAGCCGATGGTGACCTTCCAGATCCCGATCGGCCTGCCGCCCGCCGGCGCGATGGGCGGGCTGGTTTCACGCCCGCTCAGCGTCCGGGACATCCCGCCCGGGGTGCTTTACCTCGCGCAGCTGCGCGGCCGCTCGCTGCCGGTTGCGGCGGCGAATTTCGCCCGGCAGCTGGAACGCGCTTTGGAAGGGGCCGCGCGGTGAGGGCGGGCCGGGCCCCCCTCTGGTTCGCGGCGATGCGTGGGCTATGATCGGCGCAATTCCGACGCGCGGTGAGCCGATGACCCAGACCCTGCCGATTGCCTCTGACGCCGCGCCGCGCTGGCTCGACGATCCCGTCCACCGCGCGTGGCTGCGGGCCGAGGCCGGGCGCCAGCTTGACCTGTTCCGCGCCAGCCTGCGCGACGATGGCGGGTTCGATGTGTTCGACCGGCAGGGCCGGCCGATCGCCGGCGCCCCGCAAGAACTGCACACCACCACGCGGCTGGTGCATTCGGCGGCGCTGGCGATGCGCTTCGGCCATGCCGGTCTTGACCCGCTCGTCGATGCCGGGATGGCCTTCCTCGCCGGACGGCAGCGCGACGCGCGGCACGGGGGCTGGTTCTGGTCGGTCACCCACGACGGCCGCCCGGTGGACGACAGCAAGCTGGCCTATGGCCATGTCTTCGTGCTGCTGGCGGCGGCCAGCGCCCGGATCGCGGGCCACCCGCAGGCCGATGCGCTGCTGGACGAGGCCGCAGGACTTTTGTGGTCGCGGTTCTGGGAGCCGGAGCACGGCCTGTTCTGCGACGAGTTCACCCGCGACTGGCGCCCGTTCTCGACCTATCGCGGGATGAACGCCAACATGCACGGGGTCGAGGCGCTGCTGACCGCGCATGAAGCGACGGGCGAGGCGCTGTTCCTCGACCGGGCGCAGAGCATTCTCGAGGCTTTCCTGCTGCGTTTGGCCCCGGCCGAGGGCTGGCGGCTGCCCGAGCATTACACCGCCGACTGGCGCGTCGATGACGACTATGCCGGCAACCCGATGTTCCGGCCCGCGGGCACCACGCCGGGGCATTCGCTGGAACTCGGCCGGCTTGCGCTGCAGGCCTGGGATCTGCGCGGCCGGCCCGCCGACGGGATCGAGCCCGCGGCGCGGCGACTGATCGCGCAGGCCCTGTCCGATGCCTGGCTGCCGGGCGGCGGTCTGGCCTACACGCTGGAACGCGGCAGCGGCCGGGTCGCGATCGCGGACCGCTACTGGTGGCCGGTGACAGAGGCGATCGGCGCGGTGGCGGTGCTGCTGAAGCTGGGCGGCGGCGGCGAGGACGAAGAGTGGTATCGCCGCCTGTGGCGCTTCGCGGCGGCGCGTTTCATCGACCCCGCGCAGGGTGGCTGGTTCCCGGAAATCGACGCCGATGGCCAGCCGGTCGAGCGGCAGTTCCGCGGCAAGCCCGACCTCTACCATTCGCTGCAGGCGGCGCTGTTCCCGCTGGTGCCGGCGGTGTCGCGGATCGCGCTGCTGGCGCCTTCCGTGCCGGCTTAGGGCGCAAGTGCCGCCAGCGCGGCACGCAGCGCCGGCGGGATCGGCGCGGGGCGGCGGGTGACGCGGTCGACATAGACATGGGTGAACAGAAGCTGCGCCGCCGGTTCCCCGGCGCCCTCGGCGAAGATCCCGGCCTCGTATCCCAGCGAGGTGGTGCCCAGATGCGCGACCCTGAGGCCGATCTCTGCCGCGCCGGGATAGTCGAGCTCGGCGAAGAAGCGGCAGCGGGTCTCGACCACCAGCGGGATCACCGGGTCGTGGCGCGCGTCCGCGGTGCCGGTGCCGATCACCCAGGCATTGATCGCGCTGTCGACCAGCGCCTGATGCACGGCGTTGTTGACATGGCCGAAGCGGTCGGCGTCGTTCCAGCGCAGCTCGATCCGCCGCAGGTGGCGATAGGCGTCGCGGGTCAGGGGCGCGGGGCGCGGTGTAGTCATCCGTTGCGGCTCCAGGCGTCTGCGGGCACGAGGTCAAGGGGACGGGTTCCCGCGCGGGCGACCGGCGCGGTGCGCGCGGCGGCGGCCAGCACCGCCGCCTCCCAATCGTCCAGCAGGGCTGCGCGGTCCTCGGCCGGAAGCCGGGGCACGGCATGGGCGGTGAACACCGGCTCGACCTCGTAGCCCATGTATTCCAGCGCCAGCCGCCGGATCGGATAGAGCACCTGCTCGATCGGGCCATAGACGCCGTCGGGGGCGAAGCGCGCGGGCGTGCCGCCGGTGGTGACGCCGATCAGCGCGCGCCGGCCGCGGAACAGGCCGGTGTCGAAGCGGTGGGCGTCGACATAGGCGAAGCCGTAGGCCAGCACCCGGTCGATCCAGCCCTTGACGATCGCGGGCGGGCCGCCCCACCACAGCGGGAACTGCAGGATCAGCAGGTCGGCCGCGGCGACGCGGGCCTGCTCGCGCGCAAGATCCGGGGCGAAGCCTTCGTGCCGGGCGGCATGGGCCTGCTCGGATTGATAGTGGAACCGGTCCGGGTCGGCGGTGGTGGTGAAGTCGTGCCGGCCGGCGATCGGGTCGAACCCGTCGGCGTAAAGATCCGAGACCTCGACCTCGTGCCCGGCCCGAAGCAGGGCCGCGCGGGCCTGCGCGGTCATCGCCGCGTTGAAGGACGTGGGTTCGGGATGGGCATGAAGGATCAGGCAGCGCATGGGGACCTCGCTGGGGAAGGATCGTGCCCCGGACGCCCGCCCGGCAAGCGGGACGTGGCGTCCGGAACCCGAGATGGCGTCACGACGGGAACAGCGTCGGCAGCAGCAGCGTCAGCTGCGGGATCAGCGCGATCAGCATCAGCACCGCCAGCGCGATCCCGATCAGCGGCAGCGCCTCGCGGATCACCGCGGTCACCGGCTGCTGCGAGGTGCCCGAGACGATGAACAGCAGGATCCCCACCGGCGGCGTCGCCATGCCGATCACCACGTTCAGCACCACCATCGTGCCGAACTGCACCGGGTCCATCCCGATCAGCTGCCGCAGCGCCAGCAGCACCGGCATCGTCAGGATCAGGATCGAGATCGGCTCGAGGAACATCCCCAGCACTAGGAGCAGCACGTTCAGCATCAGCAGGATCAGCCAGGGGTTCTCGGTGATCGAGGCGATGCCCCCGGCCACCATCGTCGGCACCTGTTCCAGCGTGAAGACGAAGGCCACGATGTTGGCGACGGCGGTGATGAACAGGATCGCGGCCGAGGCGATGCCGGTGGCGATCGCCGCCTCCCAGACCTTGCCCGGCGTCAGGTCGCGGTAGAGGAAGCCCACGATGATCGCATAGACGACGGCGACGGCGGCGGCCTCGGTCGTGGTGAAGATCCCGCCCTTGATGCCGACGAGGATGATCAGCGGCAGGATCAGTGCGGGCAGGGTGCGCAGGGTGGCGCGGCGGCGGTCGGCCCAG
Organism: Frigidibacter sp. MR17.14; assembly: GCF_037095735.1. Classification (NCBI taxonomy): domain Bacteria; kingdom Pseudomonadati; phylum Pseudomonadota; class Alphaproteobacteria; order Rhodobacterales; family Paracoccaceae; genus Frigidibacter; species Frigidibacter sp. MR17.14. The sequence goes on from NZ_JBAWKD010000005.1 coordinate 160,336, forward strand.
CCCATGCGTTCGGTCACCGGGAAGCCGTCGCGGCGGGCACGCCAGCTGGCATAGATCAGCAGGCCCGCCGCCAGCAGGATGCCGGGCACGACGCCGGCGATGAACAGCTGCCCGATCGAGGCGCCCGACAGCACTCCGTAGACGATCATCGTCAGCGAGGGCGGGATGATCGGCCCCATGATCGAGCTGACGCCGACCAGCGCCGCGGCATAGGCGGGCGGAATGCCCTGCCGGCGCATGGTCGGGATCAGGATCGAGCCGAGCGCCGAGGCCTCGGCGGTGGCCGAGCCCGAGATGCCGGCGAAGAAGCCAGAGGACAGCACCGTGACCGAGGACATGCCGCCCTGCCGGTGGCCGACCATGGCGCGGGCGAAGACCACGATGCGGTCGGTCAGGCCGCCGACGTTCATCAGCGCCCCGGCCAGGATGAACAGTGGGATGGTCAGCAGCACGAACTGGTCGATGCCGGCCATCATCCGCTGCGGAAGCGCCAGCGCCAGCATCCAGTTGCCCGACATCCACAGATAGGCGGCGCCCCCGATGCCGAGCGCCAGCGCGATCGGCGTTCCCGAGGCGAGCAGCAGCGCGAAGATCCCGAAGAAGGCGGTCATGTCACAGCTCCTGCTGGGCGGTGGCGGGAAGGTGGTGGATCTGCCGGCCCGCCCGCCAGGCGATCATGTCGACGATCAGCCCGGCGACGACATGCGCGGCCAGAAGCGCGCAGCCAACGGTGACCGAGATGTAGACGTAGGTGATCGGGATCCCGGCCGGGCCGCCGGTCAGGTTGGTCCAGATGAAGTCGATCGCCGGGATCGTCTGCGCCTTGAAGCGCAGGGCATAGGTCAGCCCGCTCGACCCGATCAGCCACAGGAACCACAGGATCGGCACGGCCAGCACCGTGCGGATCGCCAGCTGCACCGCCTGCGCAAGCCCGCCGGTCAGCAGGTCGAGCGCCACGAACTCGCCCCGGTCCCAGGCCAGTCCCAGCGACAGGAAGGTGATCCAGATCAGGATGTAGCGGCAGAGTTCCTCGGCCCAGATCAGCGAGCCGCCGAAGACATAGCGGGCAAGCACCTGCGCCATCATGATCGCGACGAGGGCGAGCATCGCGGTGCCGACCAGCGAGCGCACGACCGCGCAATAGGCGCGGTACAGGCGGACGAGCGGCGGTGTCGGCCCCGCGGCGGCGGGGCGTGGTGTCGGGTGGGACATGGAACGGCTCCGGCTGTTCGGGCGGGTCGCGTCGGGAAAAATCGGTGGGCAGGCCCATTGGCCCGCAGGGCCAGGCGATTGGGCCGGGCGGCGGCGCCGCCCGGCGCCCGGCGTCAGGTCTCGGCCTGCGCGGCCGAGACGAAGGCGCCGATCAGCGGGTCCTTCGCCGCCCATTCCGAGACGAGCGGGCTCAGCTTCTCCTTGAAGGCCGGCAGGTCCTCGAGTTCGCTGATGGTGACGCCCTTCTCGGTCAGGAAGGCGCGGCCGTCCTCGTCCTGCTTCTTGGTGTAGGCCAGCGTCGGCGCGACCGCCCGGCGGCCGGCCTCGCGCACGGCCTGCTGCAGATCGGGGCTGAGGCCCTCGAAGAACACCTGGTTGGCGATCACCAGGTTGTGCCACGGATAGTGGCCGGTCAGCGTGAAGTTCTTGCCGACCTCCCAGAGGTTCTCGCCGATGATCGACGAGACGTTGATCTCGAGCGCGTCGAGCACCTTGGTCTCGAGCGCGCCGTAGATCTCGCCATAGGGCAGGCCGATGGGCGCGGTGCCGATCGTCTCCCAGATCTGCTTGTGCAGCGGCACCGGCACGATCCGCGTCTTCAGCCCCGCGAAATCGGGCAGCTTCGTCACCGGATGCGTGGCCGACAGGAAGTGGCGCTGGCCGATATCGACGGTGGTCAGGCCGACGATGCCCGCGGGCGCGAGATCGTCGAGCAGCGCCTGGCCCTGCGGCGACAGGGCGAGCTTCTCGAAATGCGCGTAGTCCTTGACCAGGAACGGCAGCTGCCAGGCGTTCAGCGCCTGCCGTCCGGTCACCGCCGGGAAGGTCGCGCCCGAGACACCGGCGAACTCCAGCACCCCCGCCATCGCGCTTTCGAGGTTCTGCTTGTCATCGCCCAGCTGCCGGTTCGGGAAGATCTGCAGCTGGAACGCGCCCGGCGCCAGCTCTTCCAGCGCCTTCTTGAACTCGAGGCATGTGATGTGCGCCGGGTGGCTCTCGGCCGCGGCATGGGCGATCTTCGCCGGGATCGCCGCGGCGCGCGCGACGAAGGGCGTGGCGATCACCGCCGAGGCGGCGGCACTGCGTATCAGAAGACTCCGTCTGGTGATCATGGTCTCTCCCCCCTTGATCGGCCGAAATTGGTATGGGTCAGTTCAGGTTCAGAAGTTTCGCCCCGTTGTGGCCGATCATCGTGCGGATCTGCGCCTCGGGGATCTGCAGGTCGAGCAGCAGCCGCACCATCTGGCGATAGCCCTCGACCGGGCGCGGGCTGCCGCGCAGCCCGAGGTCCGAGCAGAGCACGGTGTGGTCCGGCCCCGCGACCTCGATCAGATGCGCGAGGTCGTCGCTCGAGAAGTGATGGGCCGATCCCTCGACGAACATGCAGATCGAATGCTCCATGTAGGCGCCGATCGACACGAGTTCGCGGATGTCGTCGTCGGTGCAGTTGACGACATAGGTCGGGTGGTTGACCAGCAGCTTCTGCACGCCGCGGGCCTTGGCCTCTTCGAAGATCTTGATCAGCTCATGCGCGGGCAGATGGCCGCCCGACAGGATGATGTCGGCCTCGGCGATGATGTCGCAGACCTGCTTGACGGCGTCGCTGACGCGGCCGTTCGCGTCCAGTCCCGACAGCGGGATCGGGTCCAGCATCTTCTTGGCGGTCTTCGGGAAGCTCTTCGCCGCGCCCTCGGCCTGCCGGATGTGGTTCTCCGCCGACAGCGTCGGCAGCCAGACGATCTTGGCGCCGATCTTCGCGGCATGGTCTACCGCATGCGGGTTGATCCCGCCCGAGGCGTTGTTCAGCGCGATCCCGGAATAAAGCTTCACCCCGGTTTCCGGGAACAGCTTTTCGAGGATCACCGCCTGCGCGACGCCAAGATAGAAGTGGTCCTTGTAGAGCACCGCGCGGAACCCCGCCGCCGCGGCCTCCATCATCGCCTCGTGGTGGTCGAGGATCCGCGGCATCGCCGCGGGGCCCGAATGGCAGTGCAGGTCCACCGCGCCGACGAGCAGGTCGTTCACCTGCTTCTCGCGGGCGGCGTCGCCCACCTTGCTCACGAAGGGTTCGGTATCGACATGGTCCATGGTCAGGCCTCCTCGCCTGCAGGTTCGGTCGCGGGCATCGGGTAGTCCGCGGCGTTCAGCACCCAGCCGGGTTTCTCGGAAAAGTCGACGCGCGGCGGGCAGAAGACATCGACGAGCTGGTTGAGCCCCGGGTCGGTCCCGCGCGAGGTGTGGATGGCCGGCGGCGGGATCACCGTGGCCGAGGGCGCGCCGACCTCGATCGCCTCGTCCGCGCGCCAGTCGTTCAGGTCGACCGTCCAGGGCCAGCGCAGGTGATGCACGAAGCGCCCGGCAAGGCAGAGCGAGAGCTGTTCGAACTCGTCGTGGTGATGCGGCGACAGCTTGGTGATGTCGCGCGGGCCGATCTGCGGATCGAGCATGTTCACCATGAAGGTCGTGCAGCGGAAGATCCGCCCGAAGCGGCCCGGCGTCGGCGGCACGTCCAGCGAGTAGTGGCGGATCCGCCAGCCGTCGGCCGGCGCGGGCCAGGCCGCGAAGGCCGGGATGCGGGCATGGGGCGGGTCGTAGGCGGCCGCGTTCGGGCAGGCCGCGACCATGTCTGCCGCGCGGGCGGTGAACAGGCGCACCAGCAGCCCGCCCTCGGGCAGCGTCACCCGGCTGGCGCCCGGCGGCACGAAGGCCAGAGAATGGCCCGGCACCTCGACCCGTTCGGCCCCCGCGGCGCCCTGCGCCTCGATCACCGCGCGGGTGTCCGGCGCGTCGAGCAGCACGACATATTCATCGGGCTGGGCCTCGCGGGCAAAGCTCGCGCCGGGCAGGGCGCGGGTGAGGGCGATCACGAAATTCGCGCCGCGCAGGAACCAGGTCTGCCCGGTCGCATCGTCGATCTGCGGGGGCGCGTCATGGAACAGGCCAAGCTCGGCTGGGAAGAAGCGTCCCGGCGCCACCGCCGAGGATTTGGCGACGGCCAGCCCGGCCCGGGGATCCGAAGGGTCAAACATTCGAGGTCTCCGGTTCCAGTGCCGCGGGCAGCGCGCCATAGGCCGCCAGCACCGCCGATGCCGCCTGCCGCAGGAAGCCCTGATCCGAGGCGGTGATGAAGCAGGACGCGCCGTTGCGCATGTGGCCGGCGGATTCCTCGGCCCCCGCGGTCATGATCGCCGCGGGCTTGCCGGCGCGGCGCGCGGCGGCCAGCACCTTGGCGGTGGCGGCGGTCGTGGCCTCGCAGGACATCGTCGTCTCGCCATAGGCCACGGTCAGGTCGCCGCGGCCGATGAAGATCCCGTCCAGCCCTTCGACCGCGAGGATCTCGTCGATGACCTCGATCGCCGACGGGTCCTCGATCATCGCGATGACGGTCACGCGCTCGTCGTTCTCCGTGACATGGGCGGCGATGCCCAGCGCGCCGTAGCCTCCGGCGCGCGACGAATTGCTGAAGCCCCGGCTGCCACCGCGATAGCGGCAGGCCGCCACTGCCTTGCGGGCCCGCTCGGCGCTGTCGACATGCGGGATCAGGATGCCCTCGGCGCCGCAGTCCAGCACCGAGAGCGCCTGCGAGATGTCGGCCACGCGGACGATGCCGGCGATCCGGGCGGCGCGGGCGGCCAGCAGGATCTGGTCGGTGGTCTCGCGGTTGAAGGGGGCGTGTTCCTCGTCGATGACGACGAAATCGAAGCCGAGACCGCCGAGGATCTCGGTCGCATGGATGCTGGGGGTCTTGATGAAGGTGCCGACCAGCTTCTGCCGCGCCCTGAAGCGCGAGCGGAAGCTGGCCGCGCGGACCGGGTCCGGCGCGGTGGTCATTGATGTCTCCTCCCTACTTGTATCGACTGGCGATACAGCATATCCTCAAGCGATACGATGCAGCGGGCGGGGCGTGGCTGTCAACCACCCTGAGCGTCCCCCCGGATGCGAAACGTGGCGGAACGACGGGAATGGCAAACGTGGACAAGGACTTGGAAGCAGACGGCAAGGCGGGCGCCGACGGCGTTCAGGCGGTGGTTCTGACGCTGCGGATCCTCGAACAGGTCGCGGCGACGCGCGGATCGGTGGGCGTGACCGAGCTTGCCTCGGCCCTCGACACCACCAAGAGCCGAATCTTCCGGCACCTGCGGACGCTGGTCGGGCAGGGCTACCTGTCGCAATCGCCGCCCTCGGACCGCTACCGGGCCGGGCCGCGGCTGATGACGCTGGGGCGGATGGTGGGCGAGAACACCGATCTGGCCACCGTCGCGCTGCGCCCGATGCGCGAGCTGCGCGACCGGCTGGGCCATTCCTGCGTGCTGAGCACGCCCGAGCCGGACGGGGTGCGGATCGCGCTGACCCTGTCGGGGCACCTGCAGATCGAGATCGGGGTGCGGCAGGGCTCGACGCTGGGCTATCACAACTCGGCGCAGGGGAAATGCGCGGCGGCCTATCTCGATCAGGCCCGGCGCGAGGCGATCCTTGCCGGGCCGCTGCCCGCCAGCACGCCCGAGACGATCACCGACCCCGGGGTGCTGCGCCGCCACTTCGCCGAGATCCGGGCGCAGGGTTGGGCCACGGGCGCGAACCAGGCGGCGATCGGGCTGAACGCGCTGGCGGCGCCGATCCTCGACGGGGCGGGGACGCTGGTGGGGGTGCTCGCGGCGGTGAACCTCGTGCAGTTCATCCCCGACAGGCCGGCCGAGGCCGAGTGGCGCGCGGTGACGCAGGCCGCGCGCGAGATCTCGGTCGCGCTCGGCTGGTCGCCCGAGCCGGACTAACCGGCGCAGGCCGTCCGATCAGAACTCGAAGAACTTCGCCATCGCCGGTGCGGTGGCGGCGCCGATGACGCGGGCATTGCCGCCCACCGCCGCCTCTTCGATCGCGGGCGCGGTCAGCCCGCGCAGGTCGAGCCGCGCCAGTTCTTCCCGGGCGGCGGCCACCAGCCGGGCGCGCACCTCGGTCGGGAAGGCGCCGTCGATCAGCACCACCGGGAAGTCGATCACCGCGCAGACCGCCCGCGCGGCATGGGCCAGCGCCCGCGCCGCCCGCGCGATCCAATCCTCCAGTGCCGGGCCCAGCCGCGACCAGTCCTGCGGCTGGTGCCAGAGCGCCCCGGCCGGAAGATCCGCCCCGCTCAGCGCGTTCTCGAGCAGGTAGAGTGAGGCCTCGTCGATCAGCGCCGCGGTGCCCCCGTCCTGTCCGGGCACCCGGATCGCGCCGAAGGCCCCGGCATTGCCCTGCAGCCCCTCGACCACGCTGCCGTTCAGCGCCACCCCGCCGCCGACGAACGAGCCGATGAAGAAATACGCGTAATCGGTCAGGTCGCGGCCGCGGCCGAAGACATGCTCGGCCCGGCAGGCGGCGGTGGCATCGTTGACCAGAAACAGCGGCAGGTCCGAAAAGGCCGCGACCTCGGCCGCGAAGTCGATCTCGCGCCAGACCGAGAAGTCGGCGGGCGCGCCCAGCACGTCGACCCAGCTCCAGATCTCGGCCGGGGCGGCGACGCCGATGCCCGCCAGCCGGGTGCGCTGGCGCGGTGTCAGCGCCTGCGACAGGGCCTGCATCCCCTCGCGCAGATAGGCGAAGATCTCTGCGGGCATCGGGTAGGGATAGGTGATCTGGCTCTGCCCCAGCACCCTGCCCGCGAGGTCCAGCACCGCGAGATCGGCCGAACGTCGTCCCAGCTTCATCCCGAAGGACAGCGCCCCGTCGGGGTCGATCTGCATCGGGATCGAGGGCTTGCCGACCCGCCCCCGCTGCGGCGCGCCCCGGGTCATGAATCCGTCGTTCTCGAGCTTTCGCAGGATGTTCGACACTGTCTGCGGCGACAGCGCGGTCAGCTTGGCGATCTCTGCCCCCGGCAGCCCGCCGCCGCGACGCACCAGCGACAGGATCAGCCGCTCGTTATGCGCCCGGACCCCGATCTGGTTGACGCCCGAACGCGCGCCGATGCGGTCATTGCCATCCATGACAGATCCTCCCCGATCCCTGCCTAGCATGCCCTCAGCGGGGCCGCCACGCAATTAATAAATCGAATGGATTTACTTATTGACCAACAGCGGGAATCGCGGCAGTTTGATCCTCGATCCGCTGGAGGAGCGGAGGCGCCGGCAAGGCCCGTGGGGCAGGCGGCGCGTGACCTTTTGGGAGGATGACGATGAAGACGCTGTTCGCGGGTTCTGCCCTGGCGCTGGTGCTTGCTGCGGGGGCCGCCTCGGCCGCCGACACCACGGCCTGCCTGATCACCAAGACCGACACCAACCCCTTCTTCGTGAAGATGAAGGAAGGGGCCAGCGCGAAGGCCAAGGAGCTTGGGCTGACCCTGAACACCTATGCCGGCAAGATCGACGGCGATGTCGAAACGCAGGTGGCGGCGGTCGAAAGCTGCATCGCGGCCGGGGCGAAGGGCATCCTGATCACGCCCTCTGACAGTCGCGCGCTGGCGCCGGTGGTCGGCAAGGCGCGCGAGGCGGGGGTTCTCGTCATCGCACTCGACACGCCGTTCGAGCCGATCGACGCCGCCGATGCGACCTTCGCCACCGACAACTTACTGGCGGGCGAGCTGATCGGCAAATGGGCCGCGGCGAAGATGGGCGATACCGCCAAGGCGAAGATCGCGCTGCTGGACCTCAACCCCTCGCAGATCTCGGTCGACTACCTGCGCGACAACGGCTTCCTCAAGGGCTTCGGCGTCGACATCAAGGACCCGACCAAGATGGGCGACGAGGATGACCCGCGCATCGTCGGCAACGACGTGACCAACGGCAACGAAGAGGGCGGGCGCACCGCGATGGAGAACCTTCTGCAGAAGGACTCCGAGGTGAACCTCGTCTACACGATCAACGAGCCCGCCGCCGCCGGCGCCTTCGAGGCGCTGAAGGCCGTGGGGTTGGAAAGCCAAGCCCTGATCGTCTCGGTCGACGGCGGCTGCCCGGGGGTGAAGAACGTGGCCGGCGGCGTGATCGGTGCCACCTCGATGCAGTTCCCGCTTAAGATGGCCTCGATGGGGATCGAGGCGATCAAGGCCTATGCCGAGACGGGCGAGAAGCCCAGGGCCTCGGAAGGGCTCGATTTCACCAACACCGGCGTCGAGCTGGTCACCGACCAGCCGGTCGACGGCATCCCCTCGATCACCTCGAAAGAGGCGATGGACAAGTGCTGGGGCTGAGGCCCGTTGCCACGGCCCGGCATCGTTGATGCCGCGCCGACCCCGGAGGGGCCCCCACGCCCCCCGGGGACCCCGTCCCTTCAACAGATGAGGCCGCCATGAGCGAAACCATCCCGTCGTCGCGACGCCCCGCGCAGGAGTTCGAGACGGTGATCGACGGCGCCGACCGCCGCGTCGCCGCCTTCGATCCGCACCGCCGCGGGCCCGTCGAGCAGCTGCAGCACGCTCTGCATTCCAATCCCACGCTGGTGCCGGTGATCGTGCTTCTGGGGGCCGTGGCGGTCTTCGGGGTGATCTCGGGATCGAAGTTCTTCTCGGCCTTCAACCTGACGCTGATCATGCAGCAGGTGTCGATCATCGGCATCCTCGCCGCGGCGCAGTCGCTGATCGTGCTGACCGCGGGCATCGACCTGTCGGTTGCGGCGATCATGGTGCTGATGTCGGTGATCGCCGGCAACCTCGCGGTCTTCTCGGGCGTGCCCGCGATCTTCGCGCTGGTCATCGCCTTTGCCGGCGGTGCGGCGGCGGGGATGTTCAACGGCTTCCTCGTCACCCGCGTGAAGCTGCCGCCCTTCATCACCACGCTGGGCACCTGGTCGATCTTCTACGCGCTGAACCTCTGGCTGTCCGGGGCGCAGTCGATCCGCAGCCAGGACATCGACGCCGCGGCGCCGCTCTTGAAGGTCTTCGGCGAGACGATCGCCATCGGCTCGGCGCGGATCACCTGGGGCTCGATCCTGATGGTCGTGGTGTTCCTGGTGCTGTGGTACATGCTCAACAAGACCGCATGGGGCCGCCATGTCTATGCCGTGGGCGATGATGCCGAGGCGGCAGAGCTGGCCGGCATCCGCACCCGCCGCACGCTGATGTCGGTCTATGCGCTGGCCGGGCTGATCTGCGGCATCGCCGCCTGGGCCTCGATCGGGCGGGTTGGCTCGATCTCGCCGCAAGCCTTCTACGAGGGCAACCTGCAGTCGATCACCGCGGTCGTGATCGGGGGGATCTCGCTCTTCGGCGGTCGCGGCTCGATCCTTGGTGCGCTCTTCGGCGCGCTGATCGTCGGCGTCTTCCAGTCGGGCCTGCGGCTCGCCGGGGTGGACGTTCTCTGGCAGGTGTTCGCCATCGGCTGGCTCATCATCATCGCGGTCGCCATCGACCAGTGGATCAGAAAGGTCTCGGCATGAACGCCCCCATCCTCTCCGCCCGCGGTCTGCAGAAGCGCTATGGCCGGGTCACCGCGCTCGACGATTGCGACTTCGACCTCTACCCCGGCGAGATCCTCGCGGTGATCGGCGACAACGGCGCCGGAAAATCCTCGCTGATCAAGGCGCTGTCGGGCGCGATCCGGATCGACGCAGGGTCGATCACCCTCGACGGGCAGGAGGTCAGCTTCGCCTCGCCCCTTCAGGCGCAAGAGGCCGGCATCGCCACCGTCTACCAGACGCTCGCGCTGTCGCCGGCCCTGTCCATCGTCGACAACATGTTCATGGGGCGCGAGATCCGCGCCAAGGGCTTCACCGGGCAATGGCTGCGCAAGCTCGACCATGGCGCGATGCGCGACATCGCCCGCCAGAAGCTGTCGGAACTGGGGTTGATGACGATCCAGAACATCGACCAGCCGGTCGAGACGCTGTCGGGCGGCCAGCGGCAGGGCGTGGCGGTGGCGCGGGCGGCGGCCTTCGGCTCGAAGGTGATCATCCTCGACGAACCCACCGCGGCGCTTGGCGTCAAGGAAAGCCGCAAGGTGCTGGACCTGATCCAGGACGTGCGGGCGCGCGGGATCCCGATCATCCTGATCTCGCACAACATGCCGCATGTGTTCGAGGTCGCCGACCGCATCCATGTCCACCGTCTGGGGCGCAGGCTTTGCACGGTGCGGCCCGAGGACTGCTCGATGTCGGATGCGGTGGCGCTGATGACCGGCGCCAAGGCGCCCCCCGGCGAAAGCATTGCAGCATGAGACCAGTCGATGCCGGGCAGTTGCTGGGCATCCTGAGCGAGGCGGCGCGGACCTCCCCGCGCCGCCTCGTGGCGCTTGCGGGCCCCCCCGCCGCCGGGAAGTCCACGCTGGCCGAAGAGCTTGCGCGCGGGCTTGGTCCGCAGGCGCAGGTGATCCCGATGGACGGCTTCCACCATGACAACGACTGGCTGGACGCCAAAACCTTTCGCGCGCGAAAGGGTGCGCCGGAAACCTTCGACGTCGCGGGCTTCGTGGCGCTGGTCCGCGCGATCCGCGGCGGCGCATCGCCCGCCTATCCGCTGTTCGACCGCGCCGCGGACCGCACCGTGCCCGGCGCGGGGCAGGTCGATCCGGCCGCGCGGCTTCTGATCTTCGAGGGCAACTACCTGCTGCTCGACCGGCCCGGATGGCGCGATCTGGCGCCGCTGTGGGACATCACCGTCGCGCTCAGGATCGACGAGGACGTCCTGACCGAGCGGCTGGTGCGGCGCTGGACCGACCACGGGCTCGACCCCGCGGCGGCGCTGGCCCGGGCCGAGGGCAACGACCTGCCGAACGGGCGCACGGTGCTGCGCGAGAGTATCGCACCCGATTACGTGCTGGGCTGATCCGGATCGGCCAGCACCCGCACCGGCGTGCCCTTGTAGGCCGGCGTCTGCGAGTGCTTCTCGTGATATCCCAGCGGCACCAGCGGGTTCAGTTCCGGGTAATAGCCCGCGATGCAGCCCGGCGGCAGGTCATAGGCGGTGACGGTCAGCCCCTCGATCCGCCGCGCGACGCCATCCTCGACCGCGCATTCCAGCGTCACCCGCTGCCCCTCGGCCAACCCGCGCCGGGCGATCTCGTCGCGGTTCAGCAGCACGATGTCGCGGCTGCCCTCAAGCCCGCGCAGCCGGTCCGAAAAGCCGTAGATCGTCGTGTTGAACTGGTCGTTCGAGCGCAGGGTGATCAGCGTCATCTCGTCGCCCCGCGGGCTTTGGCCAAGGGCCGACAGCGTGGTGGGCGCGGTGAACTGCGCCTTGCCGCTGTCGGTCTTCCACTCGCGTCGTTTCACCGGGTTGCCGCGGTAGAAGCCGCCGGGCTGGAACAGCCGGTCGTTGAAGTCGTGGAAGCCCTCCGGGTAGGTCTGCGCGATAAGATCGCGGATCAGATCGTAATTCGCCGTCCAGTCCTGCCAGCGCAGGCGCGGGTTCGGGGGCAGCGTCGCCGCCGCGATCCCGGCCACGATCGCCACTTCCGACATCAGCGCCTCGCCCGGCGGCTCCGCCTGCCCGATCGAGCCGTAGACATGCGACAGCGAGTCTTCCATCGACACCACCTGCGGCCCGCTGGCCTGCCTGTCGATATCGGTGCGCCCCAGGCAGGGCAGCAGGAAGCTGACCCGGCCCGGCACCAGATGCGAGCGGTTCGGCTTCGTCGCGACATGCACCGTCAGGTCCAGCGCGGGCCAGGCCGCTTCCATCCGGTCCCGGTCGGGCAGCGCGCGCAGCAGGTTGCCGCCCAGCGAGAGCATCGCCCGCACCCGGCCCTGCAGCAGCGCCTCGCAGGCATGGACGACGTTCATCCCGTCCTTCTCGGGCGGCTCGATCCCGAAGAGCGCCCGCAGACGCTCTGCCGGCATATGCGCGGATTTCTCGCCGATGCCGACGCTCCGCTGGCCCTGCACATTGGAATGGCCCCGCACCGGCGAGATGCCGGCGCCCGGCCGGCCCATGTTCCCGCGCAGCATCAGAAGGTTGCAGAGCATCCCGAGGTTCAGCCAGCCGTTCACATGCTGGGTCAGCCCCATGCCGTAGATGCCGATCACGCGGCTGGCCCCCAGATAGATCCCGGCCGCCTCTTCGATCATCGCGCGGCTCAGGCCCGAGGTCGTCTCGATCTCGTCCCAGCCGAAGGCGCGCACGGCGGCGATGGTCTCTGCGAAACCGGTGGTCTCGGCAGCGATGAAGTCATGGTCGAGCACGGTCCCCGGCGCCGCATCCTCGGCCGCCAGCACGCATTTCATCAACCCCGCAAGCACGGCGATGTCGCCGCCGGGGCGGACCTGAAAGTACTTCTCGGAGATCGGGGTCTCGCCCCCGGTCAGCATCTGGCCGATGTTCTGCGGATCGGTGAAGGCGATCAGCCCGCGTTCGCGCAGCGGGTTGAAGGTGACGATCCGGCAGCCACGTTTCACCGCGTCCTTCAGCTGGTGCAGGAAGCGGGGGCTGTTGGTGCCGGTGTTCTGGCCGAAGAAGAAGATCGCGTCGCAGCTTTCGAAATCCTCGAGCGTGCAGGTGCCGACCGGGGTGCCGATGAAGCTTTGCAGGTTCACCGAGGTCGTCTCGTGGCACATGTTCGACGACTGCGGCAGGTTCTGGTGCCCCATCGCCCGGGCGAAGAGCGCGTAGAGATAGGCCGCCTCGAGCCCGGCATGGCCCGAGGCATAGAACACCGCCTGCTCGGGCGGCATCGCCTTCAGGATCGCGCCGATCTCGTCGAAGGCCGCCTGCCAGCCGACCGGCAGGTAGCGGTCGCTTTCGGGGTCGTAGCGCAGGGGCTCCGTCAGCCGCCCCGCGGCCTCGAGATCGTGATCATGCAGGCCGCGCAGCTCGCGCAGGGTATGCAGGGCGAAGAAATCGGCATCGGCCCGGCGTTCGTCCAGTTCCCACAGCGTCGCCTTCGCGCCGTTCTCGCAGAATTCGAAGCGGTGGGGCTTGGCGGGCTTGGCCCAGGCGCAGGACGAACACATGACGCCGCCGGGCTTGTTCAGCTTCGCCAGGATCGACAGCGCCCGCGTCGGTACCGGCGTGTCGCCGGCGATCCGCGCCACCCCGCCAAGCGAGCCCCAGCCGCCTGCCGGCCCGTGGTCATGGGGCGTGTCGTCATCCTGACGGTCGGGGTGATGCTGCTGGGAACCGGTCATCGTCTGCCTCCGCCGCGACGCTGTGGCGGAAGAACGGACCCCGGGCGGGCCGGGTTCCGGGGCAGGGCGTCACGGTTGCTCGACCGCCGTCATGCCGGAACGGCGCTGCGGGCGCGCTGGATCTGCGGATCCGGGTCGAGACCTGCGGCCAGCAGCCGCTGGGTATAGCGCTGACGCGGGCTTTCGAAGATTTCGCGCACGGTGCCGATCTCGACCACGCGGCCCTTCTCCATCACCATCACGTGGTCGGCGAAGTCGCGCACCACCGGCAGGTCGTGGGCGATGAAGATGAAGGCGATGCCAAGCTCGCGCCGCAGCTTGTCGAGAAGCGCGATCACCTGCGCCTGGATCGACACGTCGAGCGCCGAGACCGCCTCGTCGCAGATGATCAGGTCGGGCTCGAGCGCCAGTGCGCGCGCGATGGCGATCCGCTGGCGCTGCCCGCCCGAGAACTGGTGCGGATAGCGGTCGGCATGTTCGGGCTGCAGGCCCACCTGTTCCAGCAGCTCTTCGACCCGCGCCCGCCAGCGCGCCTTGGGCAGGATGTCGCGATGGATCGCCCAGGCTTCCGAGATGATACGATAGACCGACATCCGCGGGTTCAGCGACTGGGTCGGGTCCTGGAAGACCATCTGGATCTCGCGCCGCATGGCGAAAAGCTCCGACCGCGGCATCGCGATCAGGTCGCGGCCCTTCCAGTGGGCGGTGCCGCTGTCGGCCTCGTTCAGGCGCAGGATGCAGCGCGCCGAGGTCGACTTGCCGGACCCGCTTTCGCCCACGATCGCCAGCGTCTCGCCCCGGCGCAGCGTGAAGGACACGTTGTCGAGCGCCTTGAACGCGCCGAAGGTCTTGCACAGGCGCTCGACTTTCAGGATCGGCTCGGCATCGGGCGACGGTTCGTGCATCGCGCCGCGTCCCGGCGCGGCCGAGATCAGCTTCTTGGTATAGGGGTGCTTCGGCGCATGATAGACCTGCGCGGGGGTGCCCTGCTCGACGATCTCGCCGGCGTTCATCACCACGACGCGGTCCGCGACCTCGGCCACGACGCCGAGGTCATGGGTGATCAGCAGCAGGCCCATGCCCATCTCGCGCTGCAGTTCGCGCAGCAGCTCGAGCACCTCGAACTGCACCGTCACGTCGAGCGCTGTGGTGGGTTCGTCGGCGATGACGATGTCGGGCTTCATCACCAGCGCCATCGCGATCATGATCCGCTGGCGCTGCCCGCCCGAGAATTCGTGCGGATACTTGCCCATCGCCTCTTTCGGCTGCGGCAGGCCGACGCGGGTCAGGAGTTCGAGCGCGCGGGCCTCGGCCGCGGCGGCGGCCAGCCCGTGGACGCGGCCGGCTTCGGTCAGCTGCCAGCCGATGGTGTAGACCGGATTCAGGTGGCCGAGCGGGTCTTGGAAGATCATCGCGATGCGCCGGCCGTTGATCTCGCGCCGGGCCTCGGGGCTCATGCCCAGTAGGTCGCGGCCCTCGAACAGGACCTCGCCGCTGGTGATCTCGCCCGGGGGCATGTCGATCAGGTTCATGATCGCCGAGGCCGAGACCGACTTACCAGAGCCGCTTTCGCCCAGGATCGCAAGGGTTTCGCCGCGGTCGAGATGCCAGCTGATGCCGCGCACGGCACGCACGATCCCGCCGGCGGTGTGGAACTGGACCGAGAGGTCGCGGACTTCGAGAAGATGGTCAGCCACGGGTCTTGCCTCCGGTTTCGAGCCGCCAGCGCTGGGTCGGGTCCAGCGCCACGCGCAGCCAGGATGACAGCAGGTTCAGCGACATGGTGGTCAGGATGATCGCGAGGCCCGGCCAGAACGCCAGCCACCAGGCGGTGTTCATGTACTGCTTGCCCTGCGCGACCATCAGGCCCCAGGTGATCTCGGGCGGCTGGATGCCGATCCCGAGGAACGAGAGCGAGCTTTCGGCCAGCATCACGAAGGCGAAGTCGAGCGTGGCGATGGTCACCAGCGTCGGCACCACCATCGGCAGGATGTGGAAGAACATGATCCGCATCCGCGAGGCGCCCATCACCTCTGCCGCCTCGACGAACATGCGATGGCGGATCTCCAGCACCTCGGCGCGGGTGGTGCGCAGGTAGACCGGGATCCGGGTGATCGCGAGCACCAGCACCAGGTTCCCGACCGAGGGTTCGAGCATGTAGAGCACGACCACGGCCAGCAGCAGCGAGGGGAAGGACATGATCACGTCGGCCAGTCGCATGATGACGGTGCCGATGCGCTGCGAGGAGTAGCCGGCGACGAGGCCCAGCAGGGCGCCGATCACCGACGAGCCCAGCACGGCGCCGGCGGCGATCATCAGCGTGTTCTGCGCGGCGACGAGGATCCGCGGCAGGATCGGCCGGCCGAGCGAATCCGCCCCCAGCACGCCCAGCCATCCGGCATCCAGCGTGAAGGGCGGGGCGTTGCGGGCGCGCAGGTTCTGCTTCTGCGCGGCGGCGTCGAACAGCATCGGGCCGAAGATCGCGGCGAGGATCATCAGGATCAGGAAGAGCACCGCGATGGTCGCGAACTTGTCGCGCCACAGCATCGACAGCCAGCGGGCGGCGGGGCCCTTGGGCTTGGTCGGCCGGCCGATGCCGGGAGTGGTCAGGCTGTTGGTCATCGTCATGGCCTCAGGTCCGGATCCGCGGATCGAGCAGCGCGTAGGCGAGGTCGATCAGAAGGTTCATCAGGAAGATCGCGACGGCGGTCACCATGATCGCGGCAAGGATAACGTTGAAGTCGCGGTTCAGGATCGAGTCGATCATCAGCTTGCCGACGCCCGGGAAGCCGAAGATCGTCTCGACCACCACGGCGCCGTTCAGCATCGCCGCCGCCTGGTCGCCGATCACGGTGATCACCGGCAGCATGGCGTTGCGCAGGGTGTGCACGAAGATGATCGCGCGGTTGCCGACGCCCTTGGCGCGGGCGGTCTTGACGTAGAGCGAGCCGAAGGACTGCAGCATCGAGCCGCGGACGATCTGCAGGATCAGGCCGAAGGGGCGGATGAACAGCACCGAGATCGGCAGGATCCAGTGCCAGACCGAGCCGGTGCCCGAGGTCGGCACCCAGCCGAGGTTCACCGCGAAGATGATCATCGCGACGATGGCGATCCAGAAATCGGGGGCCGAGGCGCCGATCAGCGACAGGACCGAGACGAAGCGGTCGAAGAGGCCGCCGGGGCGGTGCGCGGCGAGCGAGCCGATGACGATGGCGCAGAGGCTGACCAGCACGATGGTGATCACCGCCAGCTGCAGCGTCCAGGTGAAGGCCTCGAGCACGACGGTGATCGCCGGGCGGGCCTGGGTCAGGCTTTCGCCGAAGTCGAGATGCAGCACATCCCAGACATAGCGGCCGAACTGCACGATCACCGGGTCGTTCAGCCCGTGCAGCTCGCGGAAGTTCTCGATCATCTGCGGGGTCGCGTCGATCGGCAGGAACAGCGTGGCGGGGTCGCCCGTCAGCCGCGTGAGGAAGAAGACAAGCACGAGGAGCGCGATCAGCGAGAACAGGCTGGACACGATCCTGCTGGTGACTTTCGACATGGGGGTCCTCCTCCCTGGGCCGACGCGGCTGACGCCGCGGATGGTGTTGGGGGGCGGGTCGCCGCCCCCCGGATCGGATCACTTGAAGGCGATGTCGCTCAGCTGCAGCTGCGAGTTCGTCGCGATCGTCGGCTCGAAGCTCACGCGCTTGCCGATGCGGGCGAAGTTGACCATGTGGAACAGCGGCACGTCGGCGACCACGCCATCATGCACATAGGCGATCAGCTCCTGCCAGAGTTTGGTGCGCTCGTCGCCGGTGGCGGCGGTGGCCTTGGCGATCAGCTCGTCGACCTTCGGGTCAGAGATGCCCGACTGGCGGCCTTCGCTGTCGTACTTGAAGAACATGGTGAACACCGGGTCGCCGCGGCTGTTGTCATGCTGCACGGCCAGGGCATAGGGCGGGCGGCCGTCCTTGTAGGGCTTGTTGTACAGCTCTTCGACCTGGGCGACTTCCATCATCTGGACCTTCACGGTGAAGCCCACGTCCTGCAGCATCTGCGCCATCGCCTCGACCGTTTCCAGCACGTTCGGGAACAGGTTCGAGCGGCCGACGAGCGTGATCGGCGTGTCGACCGGCACGCCGTCGGCCTTGGCCGCGGCCAGCAGCTCCTTCGCCTTTTCAGGATCGAAGGGCCAGGGCTGCACGTCGGGGTTCGCGCCCAGCGTCGTCGGCGGCACCAGCGCCGCGGCCTTGACCACGCCCTCGGGCAGCAGCGTGCCGATGAAGGCGTCGCGGTCGATGGCCAGGTTCATCGCCTCGCGCACGCGCTTGTCGCTGACCGGGGCCACGCCCGAGTCGATGCGCAGGTAGAAGGTTTCCGAGTTCAGATACGAGACGTCGGTGGTCTTGTCGGTCGCGTCGATGGCCGAGATCGAGGGCGCGAGGTCGGCTTCCCCCTGCGCGACCATCGCGGCGGCCACGGCCGGGTCGGTGCGGAATTCGTAGGTGGCCTTGGTCACCGCGGGCTTGTCGCCCCAGTAGTCGTCGCGCCGGCTCAGCACGATGTTCTGGCCGGGCTTCCACTCGGTCAGCTTGTAGGGACCGGTGCCCACGGGTTCACGGATGAATTCCATCGGCGTTTCCGAGGGGACGATGGTGACCAGCGACAGCATCAGCGGCAGGATCGGCTGGGCCGGAGCGGCGGTGATGTCGATGGTGTGCGGGTCGACGACGGCATAGGACAGCTTGGTGTCGCCGAAGTAGCGCGGCGTCTCGCAGGTCAGCTGGCTGGACATCGCGCGCTCGAACGAATGCTGGACGTCGGTGGCGTCGAAATCGGTCCCGTCCGAGAACTTGACGCCCTCGCGCAGGTGGAAGCGCCAAGTGCCGGGCGTGGTTTCCTCCCACGAGGTGGCCAGGCGCGGCATCACGCCCTTGTCGCCCTTCACGTCGAATTCGGTGAGCGTCTCGTTGATGTTCTGCAGCACGATCCGACCGATGTTCGAGCGGGTGGCCATGCAGGGCTCGACGAGGTCGACATTCTCGCCCAGCACGATCGTGACCTCTCCATCGGCCGCCTGCGCCGCGCCGGTTCCGACACCGGGCAGCGTCCACAGAGCCGCTACCGCGGCGACACCAAGCTTGCGTAGCATCTGATCCTCCCTGATCACCTGATCTTGCCGCCGCGCTGCGGTCCCTGCCGCTGCGATCCGACGGGCGGACATGTCGTCCGCATGGTCCCTGCCGGCCTCTGCCTCCTCGGCCGGATGGCCCAAGGTGACGAATTCACCGGCAACTTGTCAACTGTTCTTCTCTCTTGCGGGGTATCCGGCCCGATCGCGGCGCTCTGTATAGGAATTACCGTTTGTTAGCAGCGATCTAGATTGGGTTCCCCTGAAGTCAACGGTTGGTCAATTTGACAATATTGGTGGCGGTTCCGGGCGCGGCGCGATGACAGATGCGCGCCCGTGGTGGAATCGCCGCGCCGTGGCCGGCGGCGCGGCGGCGGGGGTCAGGCCGGCACGGTAGCCCCGTAGGCCTGCCGGTAGATCGCCAGGATGTCGGCCTCGGACAGGTCGCGCGGGTTCCAGTCCAGCAGGCGGCGGATCGCATGCGCTTCGGCCGCCATCGCCGGCAGGTCGTCCTCGGGCACGCCATGCGCGGCCAGCGCCATGTCGAGGCCGAGCCCGCGGCAGAAGCCCATCGCGCCTTCCAGCACCTCGGTGTCGGTGCGGCCCTCGAAGCCGAGGGCCTCGCAGACCAGCGCCGTCTTCTGCGGGGCGGCGGCCCGGTTCGCGGCCAGAACATGCGGGAAGATCAGCGCATTCGCGATGCCATGGGCGATCTTGTGGCGCGTCCCCAGCGGATAGGCGATGGCATGGCCGGCGGTGGTGTTCACCGGGCCAAGGCAGACGCCGCCATAGAAGGCCGCAAGCGACAATGCCGCCCGCGCCTCTAGATCCGAGCCGGCGCGGACCGCGCGGGGCAGGAAGGCGCCCACAAGTCGTGTGCCTTCAATGGCATAGGCGTCGATGATCGGATGCGCTCGCTTCGAAGTGAAGGCCTCGACACAATGCGCCATCGCGTCGACGCCGGTCGCCGCGGTGATGAAGGCCGGGACCGAGGCGGTCAGATGCGGGTCGATGAAGGCCGCGTCCGCCAGCATCTGCCGGCTTTCGGTCGCGATCTTGTTCATCGTCGCCGGATCGGTGATCAGTGCGCGGGTGCCGACCTCCGAGCCGGTCCCGGCCGTGGTCGGCACCTGCACCAGCCGGACGCCACGACGCGGCGCGCGGTTCGGGCCCGAGATTTCGGACAGGGCCTTGCCGCTGCCGATCATCACCGCGACGAGCTTCGCGAGATCCATCGCCGAACCGCCGCCGAAGCCGATGATCGCGTCGGGGGCCGCCGCCTCGGCCGCGACGACGGCGGCGGTCAGGTTCGGCAGATCGGGTTCGGGCATCACCTCGGTGAAGGCCGGCACCGCACCCAGGCCGAGCTGGTCGAGCCGCGAGCCGTTGAACGCGTCGGCGATCACGAAGGCGCGGGTCACGCCCTCGGCGGCCAGCCAGTCGGGCAGTGCGGCAAGCGCGCCTTGTCCGAACCTGACTACGGGCGGGCGCTGCATCTCCAGCGCGGAATCGAGCGTCGCCATGGGGATCCTCCAGATCATTCAATGTTTCCGGCATCTTGGCCAGAAGATCGGCGCGGGCCGGGCCGCATCACGGCCGGGGCGGCGCGCCCTGCGTCGGGACAGGTAAAGCCGTGTTGTAATATTTGTCAATTCCTGCGCTGCGGCGGTTCAGGACGCCATTCAGCGAGCCTCTCTCGTGTGGTGATAGATGTGATATCCAAGATAAATTGCGTAAAAGCAATATTTTAAGGATCACGCTCTGCGCCGTGGCTTGTCCCGTGCCGCGGACATGGCACCGTGTGGCACGTTCGAATCGACCCGCTTTTTCGCTTTCTCTGTTGACAAGTTGACCCCGCGGCGCAAGTTTCCACGGCAGCAGCGGGGCGGAGGAGCGCCCGGTCCGGCTGCGCGGGAGGGCGGGCAGGGCCCGGCACCTCCGATGTCTCGCGCCCGACCGGAGGACCCATGAGCCAGAGCGAAGTCTTCGTCGCCCTCGTCACCTGCTTCAACGATGACGAAACCATCAACTACGACGCCACGCTTGCGCAGGTCCGCCGCCAGGTCGCCGCCGGGAACAACATCATGTGCGCCGGCACCAACGGCGACTTCACCGCGCTGACCTTCGAGGAGAAGGTCGAGCTCTGCGGTCGCGTCGCCGCCGAGGTGAAGGGCAAGGCCAAGATCATCGTCAACGCCGGCATGCCCGCGACCTTCGAGACGGTGAAGCTGGCGAAGGAATTCGACCGCATCGGCGTCGACGGCATCGCCGTGATCACGCCGTTCTTCATCGCCTGCACGCAGGACGGGATGGTGCGCCACTTCTCGACGGTGGCCGATGCCGTCGCGACCCCCACCTATCTCTACGACATCCCGGCGCGCACCCAGAACCACATCGAGCCGGCGACGGCCCGCCAGCTGGCCGCGCATGGAAACATCATGGGGATCAAGGATTCCGGCGGCGCGCAGGAGACGCTCGAGCAGTATCTGGCGATCGGTCGCGAGGTCGAGGGCTTCGATGTCTATTCCGGCCCCGATCACCTCGTGCTCTGGTCGTTCCAGAACGGCGCGAAGGGCGCGATCTCGGGTCTGGGCAACGTGATGCCAGAGGTGGTCGCCGGGATCTGCCGCTCGTTCAACGCCGGCGACATGGACGAGGCTGCGCGCTATCAGCAGATCTTCGGCAACTTCCGCAAGGATCTTTACGGTCTGGGCTATCCGCCGGCGCTGGTGAAGCGCGCGCTGTGGGTGATGGACAATTCGGTGGGGGCCAGCCGGCAGCCCGCGCTGTTGCCCGACCCCAAGCAGGATGCGCAGATCGCCGAGATCCTGAAGAAATACGACCTGCTGGGCGCTGTCCCGGCATGAGCGCCGACGGAACCTGCGCCGATCGCTACGCCGCCGCCGACCTGCTGGCCGCGGCCCGGGCGCTGTTCGCCGCCGCCGGGGTCGAGCCCGCCAAGGCCGAGGCGGTCGCGACCTATCTGGTCGAAGCCGACCTGATGGGCCACACCACCCACGGCCTTGCGCTGGCGGGCTGGTATCTGCAGTTGCTGGCCGACGGCGTGCTGAACGGGGCGGGCGATTACGAGGTGATCTCGGACCGCCCGGCCGCGGTGGCTTGGCGGGGCAACCGCCTGCCGGGCGCCTGGCTGACTGCCGAGGCGGTGACGCTGGCCGTCGCCCGCGCGGCCGAGACCGGAACCTGCACCGTCGTCGTCGGCGACAGCGGGCATATCGGCGCCCTGGCGGCCTATCTGCCGATCGCGACCGGGCAGGGCATGATGGCCTCGATCACCTCGTCCTCGCCTTCGGGCGCGCAGGTGGCGCCGTTCGGCGGGACCCGCGGGCTTTATACCCCCGATCCGGTCGCGCATGGCATCCCGACGCCGGGCGATCCGATCCTGATCGACATCTCGGCCTCGATCACCACGGTGAACATGGCGCAGCGGATGATCCGCGAGGGGCGGCAGTACGAGCACGACTGGCTGATGGATGCCGCGGGTGCGCCCGCGCGCGATCCGCAGGTGCTGTCGGCGGGCGGCACGCTGATGCCGGTCGGCGGGCTCGATCACGGGCAGAAGGGCTATGGCATGGCCCTGCAGGCCGAGGCGGTGACGCAGGGTCTGGCCGGCTGGGGCCGGGCCGATGCGCCGAAGGGCACCTGCTGCGCCTTCACGGTGCAGGTCTGGGACCCCGAGGCTTTCGGCGGGCGCGAGGCCTTCCTGCGCCAGACCGGCTGGCTGGCCGAGGCCTGCCGCAGCAATCCGCCGCGTCCCGGCGTGTCGGCCGTGCGGCTGCCCGGCCAGAACGCCGCGCGCCGCAAGGCCGAGGGGCTGGCGCAGGGCGTGCGGCTGCATGACGGCATCATCGCGAGCCTCGTTCCGCATGCGGACCGGCTGGGCGTGGCGCTGCCGGCGCCGCTTTGATCTGACGGAACGGCCGGGGGCGCAGGTGCCGCCGGCCTTTCGCCTACATCCGCAGATCCACGAAGCCGCCCCCGAACAGCCGCGTGCGCGAGCTTTCGATATGGGCGCGCATCCTGCTCGACGCCTCGTCGGGCTGGCGGTCGCGGATCGCCTCGAAGACGCCGGTATGCTCGGCCAGAACCCGCTCCAGCGCCCAGGTGCCATCCGACATCAGCGACTGGCCGTGCAGCTTCATGCCGACATGGATGTGCTCGCGCAGGGCCCGCATCGCGGCTTCGTAGTAATGGTTGTTCGCGGCGCGGGCGACGGCGATGTGGAAGGCGAAATCCGCGTCTTCGCGGTGCTGGCGCGAGCCGGTGGCGGCGCTCATCAGGGCCAGCGCCTGTTCGACCTCGGCCAGCGCCTCGTCGTTGTGACGCTCGGCCGCGAGGCGGGCGGCATCGACCTCGAGCGTCATGCGGAATTCGTAGCAGCGCTGGATGTCGGCGATGGTCTCGACCTTCGCGAAGCCGAGGCTGGTCTGCTTCTGCGGCTGGCGGACATAGCTGCCCGCCCCCTGCCGCGAGTAGACGAGACCCTCTTCGCGCAGCCGCTCCAGCGCAGAGCGCAGGATCGGGCGCGAGACGCCGAGTTCCTCTGCCAGCACGGTTTCGGCGGGAAGCTTCTGCTGCGCCTGATAGTCGCCGTTGACGATCCGGCCGTAGAGCTGGTGATAGATCCGGTCGGCGAGCGATGGCCGCATTCTTGCCCTCTCCTGCATCAGGTCGCCAATCCGAGCGGTAGGGCGAAGCCGTCCGCGCTTTTAACCATGTCGGCGAGGGCCCGCAAACTTTCCGCGCCGCCGAAGCCGCCGGACTTGGTGAGTATGGCCAGCGGGACACCATCGAGCTGCGCGCGGGCCAGCGGGATGCCGAGAAGGATGTCGCCGTCGAGGTCGAGCCGGTCGATCCCCAGCGCGGCGAGGACCGCGTTCGCCGTCTCGCCGCCGCAGGCCAGCAGGGTGGCGGGCGGGCTGCGGCGGATCCGGGCGGCGATGCCCTGGGCGAAGCGGGCGCCGGCCTCGGCCGCGGGCACGCCGCCGCCGCCGTCGGTCATCCGCACGAGGGTGACGGGGGCCGTGTAGCCCGTGTCCGGGGTCTTCAGGCCCCGCCCGTCGGGGGCATGCTCGGCGGGGATGCCTTCCAGCGCCGCGATCTGCGCCAGCGTGATCGGATCGCGCGAGCCCACGGCCATCAGCAGCGGCGCGGGCAGGCTGCCGGCCAATGGGGTAAGGCCGCGGCCGATGCGGCGGGCCAGCGCGGCGGACAGCCCGCGGGCGCCGACCAGCACGAGGTCGCGCAACGACCCCGCGGCCTCCAGCGCGGCGTCGAGATCGCCATCGGACGCGCAATCCGGCGCGTCGGCGGCGAGGGGCGACAGGGCGGCGGCGACGGGGATCGGTGTCGCGACACCGCTGCCGGTCACCGCGCCCGCCCGCACGACGCGGCCCATGTCCGGGATCGCGGGCAGCGCGAGACAGCGGCCGCGGCCGGCCCAGTCGGCCAGCAGCCCGGTCTCGGCCGCGATATGGCCTTTCAGGCGCGAGTCGACCTTCTTCATCAGGATCTCTGGCGGTCGCGGCAGCAGGTCGAGCGCGCGGGCGACGGCCGCCTGCGCGGCCTCGCGACTGCCGTCGCGCGACCCGGTGCTGAGCGCGAGCACCTCGGTGCCCGGGCCGACCGAGCCGATTCCCTCGATCCGGCGCAGCACCACGGTGCGCAGCCCTGCCATCGCGAAGGGCGCGGCGCTGTCCAGCGCACCGGTCAGGTCATCCGCGACGATCATCACTTTCATGGCAGGTCCTCCTTGGTCGAGACTGGCGCAGCGTCGTAAAGATGTAAAGCACATCCCGCGGAAACTTGGTGTCATTCTTGGCGTTGAGGCGCGTAAACCCAGTGATGACGGTGGATAACGCCATATCTGCGCGGCCATCTTCAGTTGACAACTTGTCCTGACTCGGGTCTTGAATGGGCGCAAGCTGCTGGAGGAAGAAGCCATGACCACCCGTCCCCCCATCGCGATCACCATGGGCGACCCGTCCGGCGTCGGCGCCGAGGTGACGGTGAAGGCGCTGGCGCAGATGGCGCCCGAGGCGCGCGCCGGTTTCGTGGTCATCGGCGACCGCGACACCATCGAGCGCGCCCGCCGGGGCGCCGGCTCGGACATCGCGATCGCCGAGTACGGCAGTGCCGCGGCGTCGGGCGCGCTGATCCTGCGCCATGTCGACGTGCCGAACCTGCCCGGCAAATTCGGCGTGCTCGATCCGGCCTGCGGCGAGGCGAGCTTCCGCTACATCGACCAGGCGGTGAAGATGTCGCTGGACGGTTCGGCCGCGGGGATCGTCACCGCGCCGATCAACAAGGAGGCGCTGAACGCCGCCGGCCATCACTATGACGGCCACACCGGCATGCTTGCGCATCTGACGGGGTCGAAATCGTCCTGGATGCTGCTGGCGTCCGAGCGTCTGAAGGTGATCCACGTCTCGACCCATGTCTCGCTTTCGACCGCGATCACCCGCGCCACGCCCGAGCGGGTGCTGGCCACGGTGCGCACCGGGCACGAACACCTCAAGCGCATGGGTTACGAGAACCCCCGCATCGCCGTTGCCGGCATCAACCCGCATTGCGGCGAGAACGGGCTGTTCGGCACCGAGGATGACAATGCGATCCGCCCCGGCGTCGAGCTGGCGAAGGCCGAGGGGATCAACGTCGTCGGCCCGATCTCGGCCGATACGGTTTATTACCGCGCCTATTCCGGGGCCTTCGACCTGGTGATCGCGCAGTATCACGACCAGGGCCATATCCCGATCAAGCTGGTGGCCTTCGACACCGCGGTGAACGTGTCGCTGGGCCTGCCGATCGACCGCACCTCGGTCGATCACGGCACCGCCTTCGACATTGCCGGCAAGGGTCTGGCGAACCACGCCAACATGATCTGCGCGCTGGACTATGCCGCGCGGCTGGCCGCCAACCGCAAGGCCGCGGTCCGGGCATGAGCGTGTCCGGAAAGGCCGTCGTCGTCAGCACCTCGCCGGCCTTCGGGCGGCATGGACGGGTGCCGGAGCGGATCGAGGCCGCGGGGCTGGACCTGGTGCGCTGCATCGACACGAGCCTGCCCTTTGGTGGCGCGCTCGATCACATCGGGCGGGCGGATTTCCTGGTCGCCGGACTGGTGCCGGTGACCGAGGATCTGCTGGCCGCGGCGGGCCCGCAGCTGAAGGCGGTGCTGAAGCATGGCGTCGGCACCGACACCATCGACATTCCCGCCTGCACGGCGCGCGGGCTGCCGGTGCTGAACACGCCGGGCGCGAATGCCGATGCGGTGGCCGAGCTTGCGGTGGGGCTGATGTTCGCGCTGGCCCGCGCGATCCCGGCCGGCCACACCAGCGTCGCCTCGGGCGGCTGGCAGCGGCAGGTCGGCACGCAGTTGGGCGGCAAGACGCTGGGGGTGCTGGGCTTCGGCAACATCGGCCGGTCGCTGGCGCGAAAGGCCCGCGGTCTTGGGATGCAGGTGATGGCGAGCGATCCCAATGCCGATGCCGCCTTCGCCGCCGCGCATGGCATCGAGATCGTGCCCTTCGAACGGCTGATCGAGGCTTCCGACTACCTGTCGCTGCACATCTTCGGCGGCAAGGACAACGCGGCGCTGATCGACGCGGCGGCCATCGCGCGGATGAAGCCCGGCGCGCGGCTTCTGAACCTTGCCCGGGGTGAGGTCGTGGATCTCGACGCGGTGGCGGCGGCGCTGGACACGGGGCAGTTGGGCGGGGTGGCGATCGACGCCTATGTGACCGAGCCGCCGGATGTGTCGCACCCGGTCTTCGCGCATCCCAAGGCGGTGTTCATGCCGCATTCGGGCGCGGACACGCTGGAAGCGGTCGAGAACATGGGGCTGATGGTGGTCGAGGATATCGTGACGCTGCTGTCGGGCGGGCGCCCGGCGCGGGTGCTGAACCCCGCCGCGCTCTGAGCGCCGGTTCCGCAGTTGCGAGGGTTAGAACGGATCATGCGCCCGCGCCAGCAACGGCTTTGCGACCGTGTCTTTCCCGCCGTCGGCGTCTGGATCTATCGGGCGCGGGCCGCGGTGCTGGTGTTGCGATGCCGCCGGGCAAAATGGCGCCCGCCGTCTGCAGCGGGATCGCGCTGGGGATCGCGATGCGCGCCGGGCGATGGGTCGCGCTGACCCTGTTCCTGCTGTCGGGGCTCATCCCCGGCAGGGTCACGCTTCTGACGCTGATCGCAATGCGCTGTTCCCCTGACTGTAGGCCCTTGTGGGTTTCAAATAGATGCCCGGCTGGGCTGGGCTGGGCTGGGCTGGGCTGGGCTGGGCTGGGCCGGCCACGCCGATCATCGTCGACATCGACAACCTCTTCTTCGGCGCGGTGCTGGCCGCACCCCGACTCCGGTGGCGCCGACACCCGGGTGGCGCAGGTGCGGAAACTGACAACATGCCGATGATTTGTAAATTGGGGTAGATTTGTCGCGTAGCGCAAATTTTTACGCAAGCTTCATCGAAATTACTCGTGCGATTACAGTGCAGTATTCGCGATCAATATTTTGTCAACTTGACAATTATCCGTAAAGCGACAGAGTCGCTTCGCCGTCGAACGAACGAGGAGGAGATGGACATGACGCCCGAGGAGATTGCCCTGCGGATGACCGGCGAGATCGCCACCGATGCCTCTGGTGTCGGCACCGCCTTCCTGCCCTCGCCCATGGTCCAGAACCACGCGGCCTTCCTTGCCTGGCTGCCCGACGGCCAACTGGCCTGCGCCTGGTTCGCCGGCAGCCTCGAGGGGAAGTCCGATATCTCGAGCCATGTCGCGCTGCTGGCCCCCGGGTCGGACCGCTGGAGCGAGGCGAGCCGGGTCAGCGACGATCCCGAACGCTCCGAGCAGAACCCGGTTCTGTTCGTCGAGCCGGGGACGGGGGCGCTGCGTCTGTTCCACACCGCGCAGATTGCCGGCAATCAGGATTCGAGCCTGGTGCGCACCCGGCAGCTGATGCCCGGGCCGAATGGCGTGGTTTCCGACGCGCCCGAGGCGCTGCCGCTGCCGGCGGGCACCTTCGTGCGCGCGCCGGTCGTCGTGCGCGAGGATGGCGCCTGGCTTCTGCCGCTGTTCCTCTGCGTGCAGCGCCCGGGCCAGCGGTGGACGGGGGCGCATGACACCGCCGCGGTGGCGATCAGCGAGGATCGCGGCGCGAGCTGGCGGATGGTGCATGTGCCCGGGTCGCTCGGCTGCGTGCACATGTCGATCGTGCCGCTGGGCGGCGGCCGGATGGCGGCCTTCTATCGCCGCCGGCAGGCCGATTTCGTCTGGCGGGCGGAAAGCGCCGACGGCGGCGAAAGCTGGACGGTGACCGGGGCCACCGACGTGCCCAACAACAACTCGTCGATCGGGGTGATCCGGCTGCGCGACGGGCGCATCGCGATGATCTGCAACCCGGTCAACGCGCAGATGCACAGCGACCGCCGCGCGTCGCTGTATGACGAGCTCGAGGAAAGCGACGACCGGCCCGATGCCAGCACCGAGGGCGGTATCGTTCCGATCTGGGGCGTGCCGCGCGCGCCGATGGCGATCGTGGTGTCGCAGGACGAGGGCCGCAGCTTCCCGCTGCGCCGCGTGGTCGAGGACGGCCCCGGCACCTGCGTCAGCAATAACTCGGTCGACGGTCACAACAAGGAGCTGAGCTATCCGATGCTGATCGAGGCACCGGACGGCACGATCCATTGCGCCTACACGGCGCATCGTCGGGCGATCAAGCACGTTCGGCTGCCGCCGGGCTGGCTGGACGCCTGAGGCGCCGGCGCCGCTTCGGCGGCGCTCGCACAGTTTCGCCCGTCCTGTCGGCGCCCGGGGTCAGGCCCGCAGTCAAGCCCTTTGCCGGACCTCGGGCGCCGCGGCGATCAGCCCGCGGGCATAGTCGCTTTCGGGAGCGTCGAAGATGCGCTCGGTCGGGCCCTGCTCGACCAGCGTGCCGCGGTGGATCAGCGCGACCCGGTCGCAGAGGTAACGCACCACTGCAAGGTCGTGGCTGATGAAGAAGTAGGTCAGGCCGAGCCGGTCCTGCAGTTCGATCAGCAGGTTCAGCACCTGTGCCTGCACGCTGACATCCAGCGCCGAGGTCGGCTCGTCCAGCAGCAGCAGGTCGGGCTTCGGGGCCAGCGCCCGGGCGATCCCGATGCGCTGCCGCTGCCCGCCCGAGAATTCGTGCGGATGACGCGACAGGTGCTGCGGGCCAAGGCCGACGAGCGTCAGCAGTTCGGCCGCGCGGTCGCGCCGCTGGGCCGCGCTCAGGCCCAGCGTAGCGCGGTGCACCACCATCGGTTCGCAGATGATCTGCTGCACGGTCATCCGCGGGTTGAGCGAGGCATAGGGGTCCTGGAAGACGATCTGGATCCGCGCCCGCAGCGCCCGAATCGCGGCGGGCGAAAGCGTCGCCATGTCCTGCCCCTCGAACAGGATCCGCCCCGAGGTCGGCTCTTCGAGCCGCAGGATCGATCGGGTGAGCGTCGTCTTGCCCGAGCCGCTTTCACCGACCAGCCCGAAACTTTCCCCGCGTCCGACCGACAGCGAGACGCCCTTGAGCGCCTGCACCGGGGCCGAGCGGCCGAAGAGCCCGGCGCGGCCGGGATAGGTCTTGGTCACGCCCTCGATCTGCAGGATCGGCTCAGACATGGGCGGGCTCCTCGATCGGGTGCAGGCAGGCGACCTCGTGGCCGGGACCAAGCGGGCGCATCGCCGGCAGGGCGGTGCGGCAGGTCTCGGTCGCGCGGGTGCAGCGCGGGGCGAAGCGGCAGCCGGGGGGCGGGCGGACGAGGTCGGGCACCGTGCCCTCGAGCCCCTTCAGCGCGCCGCGGGCGGTGCCGCGTGTCGGGATCGCGGCCATCAGCGCGCGGGTGTAGGGGTGGCGGGGGCGGCCCAGAACCTCGGACACCGGACCACGCTCGACCACGTTGCCGGCATACATGACGGCGACATGGGTGCAGGTCTCGGACACGACGCCGAGATTGTGGGTGATCAGGATCACCCCGATGTCGTGGTCGCTGACCATGCCCTTCAGCAGCGACAGGATCTGCGCCTGCACGCTGACGTCGAGGGCGGTGGTCGGCTCGTCGGCGATCAGAAGGTCGGGCCGGCCGATCAGCGCCATCGCGATCAGCACCCGCTGCCGCATCCCGCCCGAGAATTCGTGCGGATAGCTCTGCATCCGCGTCTCGGGATCGGGGATGCCGACGCGGGCCAGCATCTCGACTGCCACCTTGCGCGCCGCGGCCTTGCGGGCGAAGGCGCCAAGGCGCCGCTCGCTGCCCAGCACCCGCGGATCATGGGCGGCGGCGGCCAGCGCCACGTCGGTCAGCTGGGTGCCGATCCGCGCCGTCGGGTTCAGGTTGGTGGTCGGGTCCTGGAAGATCATGCCGATCCGTTTGCCGCGCAGCGCCTGCATGGCGCGCGGCGGCAGCGTGGTCAGCTCCTGCCCCTCGAGCCGGACGCTGCCCGAGGGGTAGCGCCCCGGCGGTGTCGAGACCAGGCGCGAGATCGACAGGCCGGTCAGCGACTTGCCGCAGCCCGACTCGCCCACGAGGCCCCAGATCTGGCCACGCTCGACCGTCAGCTCGACGCCGTTGAGCACATGCGCCTCGCCGTGGAACGAGCGCATCGTCAGGTGCAGGTCGCGGATTTCCAGAAGCGGCGCGGTCATCAGCGGCGGCCTTTCGGATCGAGGATGTCGCGCAGCCCGTCGCCGAGCAGGTTGAAGCCGAAGACCGCGACGAACATCGCCATGCCCGGGGCCATCGCCGTCCACCAGTAGTCCGGCATGTAGCTGCGCGCGTTCGACAGCAGGGTGCCCCATTCCGGCGTCGGCGGCCGGACCCCGATGCCGATGAAGCCCAGGCCCGCCACGGTCAGGATCGCGAAGCCCATGTCGAGCGACATCTTCACGATGATCGGTGAGACGCAGTTCGGCAGCACGTGGCGGAACAGGATCCGCCCGGGCCCGGCGCCGGTGGCGCGGGCGGCGGTGACATAGACCTCTTCCCGCGCGGCCAGCACCTCGCCGCGGACCAGCCGCGCGTAGCCGGGCCACCAGGACAGCGAGATCGCCAGCACCATGTTCTGGAAGCCGGGGCCGAGCGCCGCCGCGATCGCCATCGCGAGGATCAGGCCCGGGATCGTCAGGGTGAGGTCGGTGAAGCGCATCAGCGCCTCGTCCGTCCAGCCGCCGACATACCCCGCGACGGCGCCGACCACGGTGCCGATCAGCGCACCGATCAACACCACGCCGAAGCCCGCCAGCACCGAGACGGTCGTTCCGGCCATGGTCAGCGACAGCACGTCTTGGCCAAGCTCGTTGGTGCCGAAGGGATGCGCGACCGAGGGCGGCTGGAAGCGCGACGCGGTCTCGACCCCGCCGGCGACATGGCCGGGGTAGGGGGCCAGCATCGGGCCGAAGGCCGCGAAGAACAGCACCAGCGCGACGAGCGCGGCACCGACCATCGACAGCCGGCTTTGCCGGAAGCGGTAGAGCATCCGGGCCACGCCATCGTTGCGAGCCTTTGCCGGGGCGGGGGCGGCGGAGGTGTCGGTCATGCGTAGCGGACCTTCGGGTTGATGAGGCCGTAGGCCAGGTCGATCACCAGGTTGGCGAGCACGAAGATCAGGCCGATCACCAGCGCGACGCCGATCACCGGCATCATGTCCTGCGACAGGATCGCCTTGGTGGCGTAAAGCCCGAGGCCCGGCCAGTCGAACACCGTCTCGACCAGCACGGTGCCGCCGAGGAGCCAGCCGAAGTAGAGCCCGATCACGGTGAGCGTGGCCGAGACGGCATTGCGGGCGATGACCCGGCCGAGGATCTTGTGGCGCGGCAGACCCAGCGCGCGGGCGGTCATCACGTAGTCCTGGCCCATGACCTCGATGGTCGAGGCGCGCATCATCCGCATGATCGTCGCAAGGGGTGACAGCGACAGCGCGACGGCGGGCATGATCAGGTGGCGCAGCGCGGTGGTGAAGACCTGCCAGTCGCCGGTCAGCAGCGCATCGAGGGTGATGAAGCCGGTGATGGGTTCGGGCGGGAAGACGATGATCGGCAGCCGGCCGCCCAGCGGCAGCCACATCAGCCACATCGCGAAGCACAGCTGCAGCAGCAGCCCGAGGAAGAAGCGCGGCATCGAGATCGCCCCGATCGCCAGCACCTGCGAGACATAGTCGGGCCAGCGGTTGCGCCAGAGCGCGGTGATCAGGCCCAGCGGGATGCCCAGGGCCACGGCGATGAACATGGCGGCGAAGACCAGTTCCAGCGTCGCGGGCAGGTAGGCGGCCAGATCGGCGCCGACCGGGCGGCGGGTCAGCAGCGAGGTGCCGAAGTCGCCATGCGCCAGCCCGCCGACATAGGTCGCGTACTGTTCCCACACCGGACGGTCGAGACCGAATTCGGTGGCCAGCGCGGCGCGTTCGGCCGCGGTCGCGTTCGGGCCGGCGGCAAGGCCGACCGGATCGCCGGGCAGCAGCCGGGCGATGGCGAACATGATCATCGTCAGCCCGATGATCACGGGGATCAGCAGAAGCAGGCGGCGCAGGATGAAACGGATCATCGGGTCTCCGGCGGGCGGTGGGCGGCAGGCGGTGGGCGGTGGGCGGTGGTCGGCAGGTGTCGTTCTAGGGCGGGACCCGGGCCGCGGGGCGGCCCGGACCGGTCGTCAGACAGGGGTCAGGACAGCGACAGCGGCCAGCACTCGACCGCGTTCGAGGCGACCGGGCAGAAGGCGTAGCCCGCCACCGCGTCGCGCATCGCGAGCTTGCGCCGCTCGAGCACGCCGAAGACGTCGGGCGCATCGGCCACGACCGCCTTCTGGAACGCCTCGTAGATCTCCTGCCGCTTGGCCGGGTCGATCTCGGTGCGGCCCTGTTCGATCAGCGCGTCGACCTCGGGGTTCTTGTAGACCGCATTCTGCCAGCCGCCGTTGCGCGACGAGTGGTAGGCGGCGAAGGCGATGTTGTCCGGGTCGCCGTAGTTCGCGGTCTGGTAGACCGGGAACAGGTCGGGGAAGGTTTCGGGCTTGGCGCAGGCCGCGACCATGTCCGGCCAGTTCATCGGCTGGATTTCCAGCGTGATGTTCAGCGCCTTGAGGCTGTCGAGCATGATCAGCGCCCAGCGGCGCTGTTGTTCCAGCCCCGAGACATGGACCATCTTAAGGGTGATGCCGCCCTCGGGCGTCGCGGACTTGGCGAGGAATTCCTTCGCCTTCGCAAGGTCCATCCGCGGCACGTCGAGCTGCGGGTCATGGCCCATGATGCCGTTCGGCAGCGGCCCGACCATCAGGTCGGCATAGCCGGCGGCGTCGAGGATCGCCTGGTAGTTCGTCGCGTAGCTGATCGCCTTGCGCAGGTTGATGTCCGCCAGCGGGCCATGCGCGGTGTTCATCTTGATCGAGAAGGTGCGGTACTCGGGCTCGATCACCCGGGTGACGCCGGCCGCGCCCTGAAGCGCATCCATGTCCTCGGACGTCAGGTCGACGGCGACATGCGCCTCGCCGCGCTGCAGCATCAGGCGCTGGCTCGCGGTTTCGCGCACGATCTGCCAGATGATCCCGTCCAGATTGCCGCCACCCGGCTGCCAGGCCTTGGGGGCGCGGGCGAGGTAGTACATCGTGCCGACCTGGAAGCGGCCGACGGTGAAGGGGCCCGAACCGGCGGTGTTGGTCATCAGCCAGGTCTGGCCCTGGTCGGCGCCGAGGTTCGCCTCGACCAGCGCCTTCTCGACGATCGGGAACCACGGCAGCACCGCGAGGAAGGCGGCGAAGGGCTTCTCGAGCGTGAAGGTGACGGTCTTGTCGTCGGCGGCCACGACCTTGGCCGGGTCGAGGATGCCGCGCAGCATCCACGAGTTGCCCTTGGCCAGCGTCATCGCGCGGGTGAAGGAATAGGCCACGTCCGCGGCCGTCACCGGGGCGCCGGAATGGAAGACCGCGGCCGGGTTCAGCTTGAAGGTGTAGCTGGTGCCATCGGCCCCCATCTCCCAGCTTTCGGCCAGCGCCGGCACCGCTTCGGGCGGGTTCTTGGCGACGCGCACCAGCGGGTCGTAGGTGTTGCGCAGAAGGAACGAGGCCGAATATCCCGACGAGGTGTGCGGGTCGAAGTTCGGGATGTCCTGGTTCGAGGCGATCACCAGCATCCGGCCACCGGCCTGGGCGAAGCTGCGCGAGGGCAGCACGGCCGAGGCGAGCCCGGCACCGGCGAGCGCCAGCAGGGTCCGGCGCGAGAGGTCGAAGGTCGAGGTCACGGGG
This sequence comes from Frigidibacter sp. MR17.14, assembly GCF_037095735.1. Taxonomy (NCBI): domain Bacteria; kingdom Pseudomonadati; phylum Pseudomonadota; class Alphaproteobacteria; order Rhodobacterales; family Paracoccaceae; genus Frigidibacter; species Frigidibacter sp. MR17.14. The sequence goes on from NZ_JBAWKD010000005.1 coordinate 193,947, forward strand.
TTTGCTCCTTGTCGGGCGGTGCGCCCGGCGGGGTGGTGCCGGGCCGGGGGGGCGGCCGCCGGTTGGTCCCGGCGGCTCGTGGTTGTCACTTGACCGGATCGGCGCTGGCGCCCGCACCGGCCGCCGGGGCTGCCTGCGGTGCGGCGGTCACTCCGTAGAAGGCCGCCGCATGTTCGGGCGAGATGTATCCCAGCGCGAGATCGCGCGAGACCGCGGCCGGGTCGCGTTCCGCCGCCGGGCCATAGCCCGCGCCGCCGGCCAGCACGATCTCGACGATTTCCGAGGCGCGCGTCAGCGTCACCAGGTCGCCGGTGCCGAGATCGCGGGTCACTTCGCCCTCGGGCGACAGGATCCGGCCCGCGGCAGAGCCGCCGGGATGGCCGCCGAACAGCCCGTCGATCGGGTTGTTGACGCCCTCGGGATAGATCGAGGCCAGCATCGGCAGGCCGTCGTCGGCGATCTTGCGGAACCGCACGCGCTGACCGAGGCCGCCGCGCATCTTGCCGGCGCCGCCCGAGTCCTGCGCGAAGGTCTTCTCGATCACCAGGATCGGGGCGCGGCTTTCCATCAGCTCGATCGAGGTGTTGGCGGCCGAGGTCGGCCAGAGCAGCGCCGACTGGCCATCACCGCGGGCCGAGCCGCCCTGACCGCCGCCCGAGAACAGCATGTCGGAATAGAGCCGCCCCTGCGCATCCTTGCCATAGACATTGGCCACGGTCGGCAGGCCGGTGTGCGATTGCACCGCCTCGGGCGCGGCGCCCGACAGCGCGGCGAAGACGTTCGGCGCGATGTACCAGCCGGTGCGGGTGCGGATGTTCACCGCCGCCGGCCGCTGCGGGTTCAGGATCGAGCCCTCGGGCGCGGTGACCGAGAACGGACGGTAGCAGCCCGCGTTGCCGCGCACCGTGGGGGTGAGCATGCATTTCAGCGGATAGGTCGTGTGCGCCGCGGTGTAGTTCAGGGTCGAGTTCAGCCCGCCCTGCGGCAGCTGCGGCGGCGCGCCGTCGAAATCCACCGACAGGCTGTCGCCCGCCACCGTCACCTTCACCGGGTAGGTCAGCACCTCGCCCAGCGGGTTGTTGGTGATGACCGAATGGTAGTCGCCGTCCGGGATCGCCCGGATCGCATCGCGCATCGCCTTTTCGGACAGGCCCTGCACCACCTCGGCCAGCGCGCCCAGATCCGCCATGCCGTAGTCCGACATGAAGGCGCGCAGCCGCTCGGCCCCCAGTTCGTTCGCGGCGACGAAGGAGAAGATGTCGCCCAGCACCTGATCGGGGTTGCGGACGTTCTCGCGGATCAGTTCGATCAGGCTCTCGTTCGGCTTGCCCGCGTCGATCAGCTTCATCGGCGGGATCTGCAGGCCCTCTTCGAAGATCTCGCGCGCCCGGAGCGAGTCCTTGGTGCCGCCGATGTCCGAGACATGGCCGACGGTGCCCATCAGGCCCACCAGCTTGCCGTCGCGGAACGCCGGGGTGACGATCGCGATGTCGAAGAGATGGCCCGCGCAGAGCCAGGGGTCGTTGGTGATCAGCACGTCGCCGGGCTTCAGCGTCTCGGCCGGGTAGCGCTTCAGCAGCGCCTTGACCGCCAGCGGCAGCGTCAGGTTGAAGACCGGCATGGCGCGCGGGGAGTGCGCCAGCGTCTCGCCGTCGCGGTCCAGAAGCTCGCAGGCGAAGTCCTGGCTTTCGGCGATCACCAGCGAGAAGGCGGTGCGGCAGACGGTCAGCCACATCTCCTCGACCACATTCACGAGGCGCGACCACATGATCTCGAGCCCGATCGGGTCGGCCTCGATCTTGGCCACCGCCTCGGCGCGCGACATGCCCTCGGTCACCAGCGCGTCGGCCGCGGGCAGCGCGCCGATCTCGACGCAGAGCGTGAGGCTGCCGTCGATGGTCACCTTGTCGGCGGGGCCGACGACGGTGGTCGATTCCCGTTCCTCGATGATCGCCGGGCCCGCGATCTCGTCGCCGGGGCGCAGCGCGTAGCGGTCGTAGACCTTGGTCTCGAACGCGCCTTCCTCGAAGTGGCAGGTGCGGGTCGATTTCACCTTGGCGCCGGTGTCGCCGCCGCCGGCCGCGCCGGTCAGCGCCAGCTGCGGCGTCGGGCCCGACACGCGCGAGCGGAAGTTGACGGCTTCGAAGCGCGCGCCCTCGAAGGGGGCGGCGAAGCGGGTCGAGTAGGTGGCGACGAAGGCCGCGCGGATCGCGGGCAGGTCGGCCTCGGTGATCGGCCCGGCGGGCAGGGTGACCGAGATCTCGTGCATCTGGCCGACCAGACGCATGTCGGCGGTGCGCTCGAGGATCGCGTCGGCCCTCGCGACGCCGGCGCGTTCGAGATGGTGCAGGCCCTCTGCCTCGAGCCCGTCGAAGATCGCGTTCACCGCGGCGACGTCGAAGCCCGGCGCAAGCTCGATGCGTTGCGAGCGCACGCCTTCATGCGAGAGCGGCGCGGCAAGGAAGCCGAGCGCCGAGGCCGCGCCCGAGGCCGGCGGCACCAGCACCTTGGCGATGCCCATGGCGCGGGCCACGTCGACGGCATGGGCGGGACCGGCGCCGCCGAAGCCGACCATCGCGTATTGCCGCGGGTCCTTGCCGCGTTCGACGAGATGGACGCGGGCGGCCGAGGCCATGCTTTCGACCACGACCTTGTGGATGCCCAGCGCGGCTTCCTCGATCCCGAGGCCGAGCGGCGCGGCGACGCGGCCGATGGCGTCACGCGCGGCCGGCAGGTCGAGCGTCATGCGCCCACCAAGGAAGAAGCCGGGGTCGTAATAGCCCAGCACGAGGTTCGCGTCGGTCACGGTGGGCTGCAGGCCGCCCATGCCGTAGCAGGCCGGGCCCGGGTCCGAGCTGGCCGAATGCGGGCCGACCTTCAGCAGGCCGACCTCGTCGATCGCCGCGATCGAGCCGCCGCCGGCGCCGATCTCGATCATCTCGATCACCGGCGCCTTGATCGGCAGGCCGGAGCCGCGGGTGAAGCGGTGGACGCGGGCGGCCTCCATCATCGGGGCGACCTCGGCGCGGCCATGCTCGATCATGCAGGCCTTGGCGGTGGTGCCGCCCATGTCGAAGGAGATCACGTCCTCGAGCCCGGCGGCCTTGCCGAAGAGCGCGGTGGCAAGCCCGCCGCCGGCGGGGCCGCTTTCCAGCAGGCGGATCGGGAAGTCGCGCGCCGTCTCGAGCGAGACGAGCCCGCCCGCCGAGTGCATCAGTCGCAGCGGGCCCGCGAAGCCCCGGTCGCGCAGCGCCCCTTCGAGCCGGGTGAGGTAGCGGTGCATCAGCGGCTGCACGAAGGCGTTGGCGGCGGTGGTGACGATCCGCTGGTACTCGCCCATCTCGGCCACGACCTCGGCCGAAAGCGAGACCGAGATCTCGGGGAAGGCGGCGCGGATGATCTCGCCGGCACGGCGTTCGTGGTCGGGGTTGATGTAGGAATGCAGGAAGGCGACCGCGATCGCCTCGCAGCCGGCGGCGACCAGCGCCTCGGCCGCGCGCAGCACCGCGGTCTCGTCGAGCGGGGTGACGACGGTGCCGGTCGCGTCGATCCGCTCGGCCACTTCAAGGCGCAGGTCGCGGCGGACCATCGGCTCGGGGAAGGTCACGAACAGGTCGTAGATGTCGTAGCGCTGCTCGGTCCCGGCCTCGAGCACGTCGCGGAAGCCCTCGGTGGTGATCAGGCCGACCGGCGCGCCCTTGCGCTCGATCACCGCGTTGGTCACCAGCGTCGTGCCGTGCACGATCTCGCCGAGGTCGGCATGGGTGACGCCGTTCATCTGCAGGATCTCTTCCAACCCCTTCAGCGCGGCCTCCGACGGGTCGTGCGGGGTGGTCAGCCGCTTGTGCAGCGCGACGCTGGCGGTCTGGCCGTCATAGAGCACGAAGTCGGTGAAAGTGCCGCCGATGTCGAAACCGACGCGCCAGCGGGGGGTGGCAGGGCTCATTCCGGGATCCTGTTCTTGAGAAGGGGCGGGGTGAAGGCCGCGTCGCCCAGCGAGGCGGCGATCTCCCGGGCACCCTCGCCGAGCATGGCGACCATCTCGTCGCGCTCGCCGGGGGTGACCAGGGTGTGGGGATAGACGATGCAGAGGCTGACCGCCTCGTCGGTGGCGGGATCCGCCACGGCGATGGCGATGCCTTCGACGCCCATGGTGGTTTCCTGCGTCGAGACGGCGAAGCCCTCGGTGCGCACCTGTTGCAGGCGCGCCAGCAGCGCCGGCAGGTCGTCGTGGCCTTCGTAAAGCCGGGCGACCTCGGCGTCGGTCATCCGCGCCAGCAGGGTGCGGCCGGTCGAACTGGCATGGGCGGGCAGGCGGCGGCCGATGTTCGACACGACCCGCAGCTGGTTCGTGCCCTCGAAATCGGCGATGGCCGTGACCTCGCGCCCGTCGCGCAGCGAGACGTAGCCGGTATGGCCGAAGCGGCGGGTGGTCGCCGCGACGACCTCGCTCGCCCGGCCGATGAGCCCGGACGAGTGCCGGAAGGCCGCGGCGAGGTCGAGCATCATGCGCCCGGGCCGGTGGCGGCGCGTCTCGCCGATGGTCTCGAGCATGCCGCAGTCGCGCATCGCCTTCAGCAGACGCGAGGCCGAGGCCTTGGGCAGGCCCAGACGCGCCGTCACCTCGGTCACCGTGATGTCCGAGCACCCGGTTCCGAAGCAGCGCAGGACGTCGGCGGCGTTGTGAAGGATGGTCACCCGGGCCTCTTGTTCCGATTTATGGAACCGAAGTTCCAGTAAGCGGATCATTTGCGCGCGGGCAGCCCTCGGGCAAGTCCCGTGAGGGCCTGCGCCCGGGAAGGGGCGCAGGAAGCGGCGCGTCACCGCGCCGCTGCACAAAATTTTTGCAGAACTGTTACGCGGCGGCGGCGCCGCGACGCTCGACGAGGCGGGCGAAGACGCTCGAACCGACCGGAAGGACCGAATCGTCGAAGAGGAAACCGGGGTTGTGCAGCGGCACGTCGCCGCCGTGGCCGAGGTTGAAGAATGCGCCCGGAACCACCGCCAGCAGGTCGGCCATGTCCTCGGAGCCCATCGTCAGCTCGGCATCCGCGCGCGCGCCTTCGCCCATGACCTCGCGCGCGGCGGCCAGCATGTCCTCGACGCGGCCCGGGTCGTTTTCGAGTACGCTGAAGACGTGGCGCAAGTCGAGCGTGATGGTCACCCCATGCGCCAGCGCGAGCCCGTCGCAGATCGCCTGCATCCGGGCGCCGATCAGACCTTCATCCGCCTCGTGCAGGAAGCGCACGGTGCCGGCCAGCTCTGCCACCTCGGGGATGACGTTGTAGGCGTTGCCGGCGTGGAAGCGGGTGACCGAGAGCACGGCGGGATGGGTCGGGTCCATGGTGCGGGCGACGATCTGCTGCAGCTCGCCGACGAGTGCGGCGCCGATCGCCACCGGGTCGCGGCCCATGTGCGGGGCCGCGCCATGCGCGCCGCGCCCCTCGATGCGGATGTCGAAGAAGGCCGCGCCGGCCTGTGCCCGGCCGGGGCGGATCCGCAGGTCGCCCAGCCCGCCATAAGGCGAATTGTGCAGCCCGTAGAGCTCGTCGCAGGGGAAGCGGTCGAAGAGGCCGTCGGCCAGCATCGCCCGCGCGCCGCCAAGCCCCTCTTCCGCGGGCTGGAAGATGAAGACCGCGCGGCCGGCGAAGTCGCGGGTTTCGGCAAGGTAGCGTGCGCAGCCCAGCAGCATGGTGACATGGCCGTCGTGGCCGCAGCCGTGGAACACGCCCTCGTTGACCGAGGCGTAGGGCAGGTTGGTGCGCTCCTCCATCGGCAGGGCGTCCATGTCGGCGCGCAGGCCGATGGTGCGGCCGGGGCGCGCGCCGTCCAGCACGCCGACGACGCCGGTGCCGCCGATGCCGGTCGCGACCTCGATCCCCCAGCCGCGCAGTAGCTCGGCGATCCGGGCCGAGGTGCGGTGCTCTTGGAAGCCGATCTCGGGGTGGCGGTGGAAGTCGCGGCGCAGCGCCACGAGGTCTTCGGCGAAGGCGGCGATCTGGGGAAGCGGCTGCATGTCATCCTCGCGCAGGGAAGGCGGCCGGGGCCGCGGACGGTCCCGGCTTACCCCGACCCGCGCCGCAGGGCGAGGCCCCGGCGGCGCGACGCCGCGACGCTCAGCCCTCGATCAGGGCGATCATCCGCTCGAGCCGGCGCATGGCCAGCCAGCCGTCGCGGATCACCGGCGCGGGCGAGGCCCGGCCTTCCAGCGCCGCCGCGACATCGAGAAGCAGCGCGTGGTAGCCCTTGTGATCCTCGTTCGCCGCGGCGGTGAAATTCGGCGTCCAGACCAATGTGTCGCAGCCCGGATCGAGCGTCGCCTGCGGGTCTTCGGCCTTGAAGGGCGGGTTGCGGTGCCACGCGAGGTTGATGACATTCTCGACCTCGACCCGGTTCTGGTCGCCCATCACCTGCACGAATTCCATCGGCGTGCCGCGCGACTGCACGGTGCCCATGATCACGTTGCCGATCACGCCGTTCTCGCAGGCGAAGTTCATGTGCAGCAGCATCCGGCCCGGGCCGGGCACCGACTTGCGCAGCTGCACGTCGGCGAATTCCGCCCCGGCGAACCAAGGGATCAGGTCCATGTAGTGGACGCAGTGGTGCAGGTAGAACCCGGTGTAGTCGACCTCGCCTGCGAAATAGGTGGGCGCGGTCATGTAGCTGCCGTGGATGCCCAGCACCGGCCCGAAGGCGTCGCCGTCGAGGATCCGCTTGGCCATGCGGTTGCCGGTCGAGTAGCGCTTCATGAAGCCCACGGTCACCGGCACCTTCGCGGCCTCCGAGGCGCGCATCAGCTCTTCGGCCTGTGCGGCGGTGGCGCCCGGCGGCTTCTCCATGAAGACCGGCAGGCCGCGGGCGATGGCGGCGAGCGTGGCGCGGTAATGCACCTCGGGTCCGACGGCCATGCCGACGGCGTCGATCCGGGCAGAGGCGATCATCTCGGCGTAGTCGCCATAGACTTCGGTCGCCCCGAACTGGCGGGCGGCGGCGTGGGCCGCGGCCTCGTCTCGGTCGCAGACCGCCACGATCTCGAAGCCGCTGCGGGCGAGCTGCGGCATCAGCATCCACGTGGCATGGCGGCCGCAGCCGATCCATCCGATCCTGATCGTCATCAGTGCATGACCTCTGCAAGGGTGAGGGCTGCGCGCACGAGGCCGAGGCCCGCGCGCAGCTTGTCGTCTTCGTCCTCGTGCGGGGCGCGCCAGTGGGCGATCGGCAACCCCACGCGGGTGTCGTCGCGGCGGAACGGCTCGAGCGAGACGGGGCCGGCGTAGCCCGCGTCGCTCAGCGCCCGCATGATCGCGGTCCAGTCCATGTTGCCGGTGCCGGGGAAGCCGCGGTGGTTCTCGTTGGCCTGGAAATGCACGAGGCGCGACCCGGTCCGGCGGATCGCGTCGGGGATCGAGCGTTCCTCCATGTTCATGTGGAAGGTGTCGAGCATCACGCCCAGACCCGGCGAGGCGACCGCATCGACCACCTCGTCGGCCTGTCCGGCGGTGTTGACGATGTCGGTCTCGAAGCGGTTCAGCGGCTCGAGCCCGAAGACCTTGCCCGCGTCGGCGGCGCGGGGCGCGACCTTCGCCAGACCCTCGACGGTGCGGGCGGCGCGGGTGGCGATCTGTTCGGCCGACCAGGGGAAGGGCGGGCGGCCGGCGAAGACCAGCGGCTCGCCGTAAAGCGGCCCGCCGATGATCCGGGCGCCGGTCCGCTCGGCCACCTCGATGCAATAGGTCAGGTAGTCGATGCCGCCCTGACGGGCGCCCGCGTCCTCGCTGGCGATCGAGCGTTGCAGGTTCACGCGGGCCGCCAGCACGAGGCCCAGCCCCTCGCCCTCGCAGATCCGGCGCAGTTCGGCCTGATCGATGTCGTCTTCGGGTTCGGGCACCAGAAGCTCGATGAAGTCGAAGCCCAGCGCGCGGGTCTTGGCCAGATAGGGCAGGGCGCTGTTGGTGAAGGGCCGGGTGTATTGCATCGAGATGATGCCGATGGGGTTTTTCACGTTCTGTCCTCGTTTGAATGCGCGTGCCCGGCGGGCGCGCGGGGCTCAGCCCTTGACGGCGCCCTGCGTCAGCCCGCCGACCAACCGGCGCTGCACGATCAGGAAGAGAAGGGTGGCGGGCATGGCCCCGACGATGCCGCCGGCGGTCAGCAGGCCCCATTGCACCTGGTATTCGCCGATCATCGTCTGCACGGCGACGGTGATCGGGCGCACGCTCTGCCCGCCGAGGGTCAGCGCGTAGAGGTATTCGTTCCAGGCGGTGATGAAGATGTAGATCCCGGTCGCGATGATCCCCGGCGCGCAGAGCGGCAGGATGACCCGCACCATCGCCTGCAGCCGCGAGCAGCCGTCGGTCATCGCGGCCTCGTCCAGCGATTTCGGGATGCCGTTGATGTAGCTGGTCATCATCCAGACCGAGAAGGGGATGGCGATGGTCGAATTGGCGACGATCAGCGCGAGATGGGTGTCGAGCAGCCCGAGCTGGCGCATCAGGATGAACAGCGGCAGGATCAGCAGCACCATCGGGAACATGTTGATCAGCAGGAACTGCAGCAGCAGCAGCTTCTTCCCGCGGAACTCGAAGCGCGAGAAGCTGTAGGCGGCAGTGACCGACAGCGACAGGCCGACGACCACGGTGCCCGAGGCGATGATCAGGCTGTCGAGCATGTTGCGTGCGAAGCCGACGCTGTCGAAGAGCCGGGCGTAGTTGCTCCAGACCAGGTCGAAGACCGAGGGGCCGCGGGTGAAGAGCTTGTCCTCGGCGGTCAGCGAGGTGAGCGCCATCCACAGATAGGGCCCGAGCGTGAAGACAAGGATCGCGGCCATCGGCAGATCGACGGTCAGGATCCGGCGGGCGGTGGACTTGCGGGCGAGGGCCATCAGCGCACCTCCCGCGCGCTGCGGCGCAGGTAGAGCACGACGACCGCCAGCAGCATCAGCGTGAAGGTGAGCGCGATCGCCGAGCCATAGCCGAAGTCGAGGTTGGTGCGCGCTTCGAGGAAGGCATAGAGCGGCAGGGTGTATGTCGAATATCCCGGGCCGCCGCCGGTCATCACGAAGATGACGTCCATCGAGTTCGCGACCCAGATCGTGCGCAGCAGGACCGCCGTGAACAGCACGCCCGAGATGCCGGGCAGGGTGATGTGCCAGAACTGGCGCAGCGTCGAGGCACCGTCGAGCGAGGCGGCCTCGTAGTAGCTTTTCGGGATAGACTGCAGCCCGGCCAGGATCATGACCGCGAAGAAGGGGAAGCCCTGCCAGGTCAGGGTGAGGATGATCGCGTAAAGCGCGGTGCCGGGGTTGGCCAGCCAGGGGATCGAGGACTCGAGGATGCCCACCCGCAGCAGCAGGTCGTTGAGGATCCCGTAGTTCGAGTCGTAGATCCAGCTCCACATCAGGGCGATCACCACCGAGGGCAGCGCCCAGGGAATGATGATCAGCGCACGCGCCACCGGCCGCCAGGGGAAGTTCTGGTTCAGAAGCAGCGCCGTCGCCAGCCCCAGCAGCGCCTGTGCCGGAACGGTCAGCACGATCCACAGGATCGTGTGTCGCAACGAGATCCAGAACACCTCGTCCTGCAGGACCGCGGCGTAGTTCTGCAGCCCGACCCAGTCGAAGCTCTTGGGACGGAACAGGACATAGTGATGCAGGCTCATCCAGGCGGTCTGGACCATCGGGAAGAAGACGATGGCCAGCGTGACCAGCACGGCGGGCGACAGCAGCGCCAGCGGCAGCACCTGCCGCCAGAGGCGCGCCCGCCCGGGCGAGCCCTGGCGGGCTTGGTCGGAGGCGCAGATCGATGTCATCGGGCATGATCCCCTTGGGCTGCGCGGCGGGGGCCGGCAGGCGGGTTCCTTTGGTCGGGCCGGGGATCAGTCCCGGCCCGCGCGGGCGCGCTTATTGCTTGGCGAAGAGGTCGGCGATGGTCTGGTTCATCTGCTGGGCGGTGATCTGCCCCAGCAGCGCGCGCTGCATGTTCGCGGGCCAGACGGTGTTCACGAACTCGGCGGTGTTCGACGACAGCGGCAGCAGATGCGCGAAGGGCAGCGACTTTTCAGTCGCCTCGACGAAGCGCGCCTCGTGGCCCTTCCACGTCTTGGTGTCGCTCTTGGTGATCGGCAGCTGGCCGGTCGCGGTGTTGAACTGCGCGTTGTTGCCGGCGGTCGACAGGAACGAGATCCACTTCCACGCCGCCTCCTTGTCCGAGGCGCCCGACAGCACCGCGGTGGATTCGTCGCCGAAGGTCGTCCAGCGGCCGCCGTGGCATTCCGGCACCGGCACCGCCGAGACCTTGTCGCCAAGCGCCGCGACCAGGTCCTTGGAAGAGCCGACATGGTGGATGGTCATCGCGGTGACGCCGGTCTTGAAGGCGCCGATGATCTCCTGGAAGCCGTCGTTCGGGGCCGAGGGCGGGAAGACCTTGTCCTTGGCGAAGAGGTCCATCACGAGCTGGGTGCCGGCGACGCCGGCCTCGGAGGTCAGGCCCTCTTCCAGGCTGACGCCGGGCGCGCCCAGGGTGAAGGTGCCCCAGTGCTCGTGCCCGGACTTGCCGCCGCGGAAGCCAAAGCCGTAGGTGTCGATCTTGCCGTCGCCATTGGTGTCGCGGGTCAGCTTGATCGCGTCCTCGCGCAGCTCTTCGCAGGTGGCGGGAGGCGTCAGGCCCAGTTCCTTGAACATGTCCGCGCGGTAATAGAGGTAGAGCGCGACGTATTGCACCGGCAGGTAATAGTGCTTGCCGTCCTGCGCCTTGGTGAGGTCGAGCAGGTTGTCGAGCAGGTCGGCCTTGCCCGGCCAGGCGTCGAGCTGGTCGTCGATCGGCTCCAGCGCCTCCATCTCGAGCAGGCGCGGCTGGGCAAACATCTTCACCATCGCCGCATCGGGGGCGTTGCCGCCGACGATCGCGGTGTAGAGGTTGTCGTAATAGCTGTTCCAGGGAACGTTCTGGGCGTCGATCTTGATGCCCGGGTTCTCGGATTCGAACCGCGAGACCAGATCGCTCATCGGGTTGTCGGGGTTGTCGAAATGGTACCAGAACTTCACGGTGCTGTCGGCCTGCGCCTGCGCGCAGCCCAGTCCGGCCATCAGGGCCAGAAGCGTCATCGACGTCTTCATTGGTGTCTCCTCCCAGAAACAGGCTTGCGCCACCGCTCCTCCGGTGGCGGGTGGGTCAGATCAGGTCTCGATAGGCCTTTCCCGCGCGGTCGTAGGCGGCCACGGATTGCGGCAGCCAAAGGCTCATCTGCATGAAGCCGTGGACGACGCCGGCGACGGTCTCGAACGGGTCGTTGCGGCCCAGCGCGCGCAGGCGCGCGACGAGCCGTTCGCTGTCGCTGCGCAGCGGGTCGATCTCTGCCGCGTTCAGATAAAGCGGCGGCAGCGCCGCCAGCATCGCGTCGGGCGCGGTCGCGGGCGTCAGGCAGGGGTCGCCGGCCCGCGCGGCCTCGGGCGCGTAGAAATCCCAGTAGCGGCGCATTTTGGCACGGGTCAGGCCCGGGCCCTCGGCAACCTCGCGGTAGCTTTCGCTGTCGAAATCCGCGTCGAAGACGCCGTAGAACAGCAGGCCCGTCTCGGGCAGGTCCCGCATGTTCAGCCGCAGCATCATCGCCACCGCGAGGTTCGCCCCGGCGCTGTCGCCCGCGACGGACCATGCTCGGCCCGGCAGCAGCGCCTCGCGCGAGGCCCAGGTGGCAAGGCAGTCCTCGAGCCCGGCGGGATAGGGATGTTCCGGCGCAAGGCGATAGTCGAAGGTCGCGACCGGCACGCCGGCGGCCAGCGCCAGCTGCCGCGCCGCGCCCTCGTGCGTCGCGGCCGAACAGAAGGCCCAGCCGCCGCCGTGCACGAACAGGATCGCGCCGCGGCCATCGTCGTTCGGCGGCACGAAGACGGTGGCCCGCCCACCCGCCGGCATCTCGACCTGTAGTTCCCGCGCCATCGCCGGGCGCAGCGTGTTCCAGCGCCGGTTCGCGGCCTCCGACAGTGCACGGCCCTCTGCCGGGGCGAGGGTCGTCGGGTCCGGCTGGGGGCCGTCCTCGGCCAGCATCCGGTCCAGAACGGCCTGCATCTCTGGCGCCGGCCGCGGGCTCATGCCTGGGTCCCCCGTCCCGCGGCCGGGCCAAGCGGGGGGCCGAAATCGACGATGGTGGTGATGTGGTGCGACAGCGCGGTGGCGAGGGCGCCTTCGTCCGCGTCCCGCACCGCATCAAGGATCGACAGGTGACGGTTCGCGGTCGCGGTCAGGTCGCGGCTCTGCGGGGCGCTGTTCAGGATCTTGTAGCGCTGCGTGTGGACGAGGCAGCGCGACAGGATCGGTTCGACCACCGGCAGCGCCGCCGCCGCAAAGAGCCGCAGGTGAAAGCGGCAGTCATGTTCCAGCAGGGAATACTCGTCTTCCTGCAGGGCGGCGAACTGCATGGCCTGCAGCTGCAGGCCGAGGTCGGCCAGCAGCGTGTCGTCGCACCGCTCGATCACCCGGCGCGCGGCATGGCATTCGATGTCGTGGCGGATCCGCAGCAGCTCGCCGACGTCGTCTGTGTTCGAGGGGGCGACATGCGTGTCGCGCCGGGCGCGGCGCCGCACCAGCCCTTCCTCAGCCAACCCCATCAGCGCCTCGCGGATCGTGCCCTGCGCGACGTTGAACTGCTGGGCAAGCTCCAGCTCGCGCAGCGCCTCGCCCGGGGCGCGGGTGCCCAGCACGATGTCGCGGCGCAGGGCATGCGCGACCTGTGCGCTACGGCCCAGCGAGCCGCCGGAAGTCACCGCCTCTGCAACGCCCATCGATTCCCGCTCCCCTGTGTCTCGTTATCGATAATCAGTCTATTATTGATAATGTCAAGATTATTGATATTGTGATTTTCGGAGGAGCGACGCGGAACGGCGCCGCCGGATGGAGGAAGCTGCTGAAATGGCACGGATAGAGCTGCAACAGATCGTCAAGCGCTACGGCGCGGTGCAGGCGATTCACGGCGTCGATCTGGAGATTGCGGACGGCGAATTCGTCGCCTTCGTCGGGCCTTCCGGCTGCGGCAAGTCGACGATGCTGCGGATGATCGCGGGGCTCGAGCCGATCAGCGGCGGTGAGTTGCACATCGGCGAGCGTGTGGTGAACGACATCGAGCCGAAGGGCCGCGACGTGGCGATGGTCTTCCAGGACTACGCGCTCTATCCGCACATGACCGTGGCGCAGAACATCGGGTTCGGGCTGAAGATGCGCGGCGAGCGGCCGGAGGAGATCGCCCGCAAGGTGGCCGAGGCCGCGCGGGTCCTGCAGCTGGAAGAGCTGCTGGACCGCCGGCCGGGCCAGCTGTCGGGCGGCCAGCGGCAGCGCGTCGCGATGGGGCGGGCGATCGTGCGCAAGCCCAAGGTCTTCCTGTTCGACGAGCCGCTGTCGAACCTCGACGCCAAGCTGCGGGTCGAGATGCGCACCCAGATCAAGCGGCTGCACCGGATGCTGCGCACGACGACGATCTACGTCACCCATGATCAGGTCGAGGCGATGACGCTGGCCGACCGCGTGGTGGTGCTGAACCGCGGCAACATCGTGCAGCATGGCGCGCCGCTGGAGCTTTACGAGCGACCGAACTGCCGCTTCGTGGGCGAATTCATCGGCTCGCCGCAGCTCAACATCCTGCCCGCGACGGTGATCGCCGCCGACAGCGGTGTCGCGCTGTCGTTCGACGGGGGCGTGCTGGCGGTGCCGGGGCTGCGGCTGCCGGTCGGGACGGCGGTCGATCTGGGCGTCCGGCCCGAGCATCTGCTGCCCTGCGCACCGCACGAGGCCGATTTCACCGTCGAGATCGACGTGCTGGAGGAACTGGGCTCGGACACGCTGGCGATCTGCCTGCTGGCCGGGCGCGAGGTCACGGTTCGGCTGGGCGCTACCGCCGGGGCGCGGTCGGGCCAGAGCCTGCCGCTGCGGTTCGAGCGGCGCAACCTGCACATCTTCGACGGCGAGACGGGTCGGCGGATCGAGGTCGAGGGCGCCTGACGCCTTTCAGCCGGGCCCCGACCGGGCCCCAACCTGGCTTCAATCAGGCGCGGACGCGGTGCCCAGCACCGCGTCCAGCAGGCCCGGGAAGCGCGCCTCGAGGTCCTCGCGCCGCAGCCTCAGCAGGCGGCAGCGGCCATGCGGCTCGCTGCGCACGACGCCGGACTCGCGCAGCACCTTCGCCATATGCGACCGGGTCGATTTCGGGATGTCGGGGCGCAGCGCATCGCAGGCCGCCATCTCCTTCGGGCCGGCCGCGATCTCGCGCACGATCCCCAGTCGCGTCGGGTCGCTGAGCGCGAACAACACCTGCGTCAGTACCAGCTCTTCCCTGGCGGGATGCGGCAGGTCGAGCGCCTCGAGGGGAAGATCTTCGATGTTCATGGTTCGAATATAGTTGAACTGTCGGCCCGGCGACAGTAGATATGGTTCGAAAGATTTGGAACCATGAGGCGGTGCCTGCAGCGCGCCGCCGAAGACCCGAGGATTGCCCATGTCCGCCGTCGCAGACCGCAGCGCGACCGCCGAGCCGCGCGCCGGCTTCACCTTCGTCCTGTCGGGGGCGATGATCATGATGGCCGGCGCCGCCGCGCCGACGCTGTTCTATCCCGTCCTGCAGCAGCAGATCGGCTTCGCCCCGGCGATGATCTCGGCCATCTTCGCGATCTATGCGGTCGCGCTGCTGGTAGCGCTGCTGACGGTGGGGTCTCTGTCGGACCACATCGGGCGGCGCCCGGCGATCAGTGCGGGCTTCGCGGGGCTCGCGCTGGCGGTGGTGATGTTCTGGCAGGCGGAAACCGTGGCCGGCCTGCTGGCGGCGCGGGCGGTGCAGGGGCTGGCCACCGGGCTGCTGATGCCCGCGCTGTCGGCCGCCGCGGTCGAGTTCGAACCGCGCAGCCGCCCCGGCAGCGCCGCGATCTGGAGCGCGGTCCTGCCGCTGTTCGGCCTTGCCGCGGGGGCGATGGTCGCGGGCGTCGCGATGAAATATGGTGCCAGCCCCGAGGCCGAGGTCTTCGGTGGCCTCGCGATCCTCTACGCCGTCTTCCTGCTGGCCTGCTGGCGCCTGCCCGAGACCTCGCCGCGCCACGAGGGGGTCTGGGCCGCGCTGAAGCCACGAGTCGGGGTGCCGGCGGCGGCGCGGGCAGCTTTCCGGCGCAGCGCGCCCGCGGTCTTCGCGGGCTGGGCGATCGGCGGGCTTTACCTCTCGCTGGGCATCGGGCTGGTCGCGCGGGTCTTCGGCATCGTCGACCCGGTGGCCGAGGCGGGGGTGATCCTCCTTCTGGCCGGGACCGGGGCGCTGTCGACTTTCCTTGCGCGGCGCTACCACCAGCGGGCGGTGCTGCTGACCGGATCGGCCGCGCTGTCGCTGGGCACGCTGCTGTCGGTCGCGGGGATGCAGGCAGATGCGCTGACGCTTTACCTTGTCGGTCTGGTGATCAGCGGCGTGGGCTTCGGCACCTGCTTCTATGGCACGATCCGCAGCCTGATCCCGTTGGCCCGGCCCGAGGAACGCGGCGAGCTGTTCGCGGCGCTCTATGTGCTGTCCTATCTGGCCTTCGGGGTGCCCACGGTGATCGCCGGGCTGATCGCGCCGCAGGCCGGGTTGCTGGCGACCGCCACCGTCTACGGGATCATCGTCGCCATCGCGGCGGCGGCGGCCTGGGCCTGGCGGCGCTTCGCCACCACGGATTGACGCTCAGAGGTCGAAGATCCGGCCGCGGTTCAAAATCCCCGCGGGGTCGAGCGCCCGCTTGATCCCGCGCATCGCCGCAAGCTCGGCCGGGCTGCGCACCAGCCCGAGCCAGCGCTTCTTGTCGAGCCCCACGCCATGCTCGGCCGAGACGGACCCGCCCCAGTCGGCCACGAGCCTCATCAGGCAGGCCTCGGCCGCGTCCTGTGCCTTCGTCTGGAAGACGTAATGCAGGTTCCCGTCGGCGATATGGCCGAAGACGAGGAAGCGCGCCTCGGGATCAAGGGCGCGGATCGCGGCGCGGCTGGCGTCGAGGAACCCCGCGATCCGCGCGCTGGGCACGCTGATGTCGCAGTTCACCCGGTTCGGAAGGCTGCGCAGATGCTCGGCGCAGGCGTCGCGCAGCTCCCACAACTGCAGGAACTCGCGCCGCGACTGGGCGATCACCGCATCGGTCACCAGCCCCTCTTCGACCGCCGCCATCAACGCTTCGGGGAAGCGGTCCGCGCAGGCGTCGTCCGCGACCTCTGACTGGATCTCGGCCAGCACATAGACCGGCGCGCCGGTCGGCAACGGTGCGGCGCGGCCCAGATGGCTGACGACGCCGCCGTAAATGTCCGACAGCATGATCTCGAAGGCCGAAAGCTGGCGGCCGACCACGCCGCGCAGCCGGCCGAGCAGGGCAAGGGCCGCCTCGGCCGACGGCAGCGCCATCAGCGCATTCGCCTCGACCCTTGGTGCCGGGTGCAGGCGCAGGAGGGCGCGGGTGACGACGCCCAGAGTGCCCTCGCTGCCGATGAAAAGGCCGTTCAGATCGTAGCCGGTGTTGTCCTTGTCGAGCCCGCGCAGCGAAGTCAGCACCGCGCCGTCGGGCAGCACCGCCTCGAGCCCGGCGACCTGCGCGCGCAGGTTGCCGTAGCGCAGAACGCGGATCCCGCCGGCATTGGTGGCGATGGTGCCGCCGATGAGCGCGGTGCCGCGGGCACCGATGTCGACGCCGAACATCAGGCCCGCTTCGGCTGCTGCTTCCTGCACGCGCTGCAACGGCACGCCGGCGTCTGCAAGGATCGTGCGGCTGTCGGGGTCGACGAGGCCAAGCGCGTTCAGCCGTTCAAGCGACAGGACGACCTCGCCGGGCTGTACCCGGTGCCCGCCCGACAATCCGGTGCGCCCGCCCTGCACGACGACCGGCTGTCCCGCGACCGAGCAGGCCGCGAGCGCCTCCGAAACCTCGGCAGTGGTCGAGGGACGCAGGACCAGTCCCGGCCGGGCAGAGGGGCGGTTGCGCATGTCCTCCTGATAGGCGGAGCCGATCGCCTCGCCGGTCAGCAGCGCCGCGGGCGGCAGGCAGCGGCGCAGCCTGTCGAGCAGCGCCGCCGGGGGCGCACCCGCTTCTGGCCCGGTTTCCGGGGTCGCGTCGTCGCGCATTCTGTCCTCCCATGATCGTGGCGGGCGGGCCCGTCCGGGCACGATGCCGCTCCGGCAGGCCTCCCCGCCTGCCGGGCCGTCCACCCTGACGGGGTTCAGCCGCCCGGGCGCGTCTTCTCGGCCACCGGGTGGCCATCGGTCTTCCAGCCGCCGAAACCGCCGCGCAGCGACCGCGCGTCGAGGCCCATTTCCTGTGCGACCTTTGCCGCCAGCAGCGACCGCCAGCCCGAGGCGCAATAGAAGACATAGGTCGCGCCCTCGGCGAAGCGCGGCTTGTGATAGGGGCTTTCGGGGTCGATCCAGAACTCGAGCATCCCGCGCGGCGCGTGGAAGGCGCCGGGGATCATCCCCTCGCGCTCGAGCTCGCGCGGATCGCGGATGTCGACCATCACCACCCCGTCCGCCTCGATCCGGGGCGCGATCTCTGCCGCGGTGACCGAGGCGACGACGGCGTCGGCCTCGGCCAGCATGTCCTTGTAGCCCTTCGCCATCTCAGCGCCCCATCGCGTAGAATTCGGGGTTCGGGCGCATGCTGGTGACGTTCGCCATCCGGTTCGACAGGCCGAAGAAGGCCGAGATGCCGGCGATGTCCCAGATGTCGTCCTCGGTGAAGCCATGCGCCGAAAGCGCGGTGAAGTCGGCGTCGCCCACCTCGTGCGCGGTGGCCGAGACCTTCATCGCGAAGTCCAGCATCGCCTTCTGCCGGGGCGTGATGTCGGCCTTTCGGTAGTTGACCGCGACCTGATCGGCGATCAGCGCGTCCTTGGCCCGGATCCGCAGGATCGCGCCATGGGCGATGACGCAGTACTGGCACTGGTTGGCGTTCGAGGTGGCGACCACGATCATCTCGCGCTCGGCCTTGGTCAGGTTCCCGGGCTTGTCCATCAGCGCGTCGTGATAGGCGAAGAAGGCTCGGAACTCATCGGGCCGGTGCGCAAGCACCAGGAACACGTTCGGGATGAAGCCCGATTTCTCCTGCACCGCGGTGATGCGGGCGCGGATGTCCTCGGGCATGTCCTCGAGCCGGGGCACCGGGAAGCGGCTGACGGCGGGTTCCGGCGGGGGCGTGGCGGGCTTGTTCATGGTCTCCTCCTCCTAGGCGGGCAGGATCTCTGCCAGCTGAGACTGATAGGTGTCGATGGCGTCGCGGTTGTCGCCGGCATGCGGTTCCACCCGGACGAGGCAGGTATGGGCCGAGCAGCCCTGACCGAAGGCAGAGGTGCCGATGTCGAGCGTGAGCACGTTCGGGTTGCCCGCCAGCTCGGTGCCGTCGGTGCCCTCGGTCAGCCAGGCGCCGGTCGGCAGAACGGCGACGCCGGGGGCGGTGTCGTCGCTGACCCTTGCGGTCGCGAGGCAGGCGCCGCGTGCGTTCCACAGCCGGACGGTCTGGCCATCGGCGATGCCGCGCGTCTCGGCATCGGCGGGGTTCAGGCGCACCTGCTCGCGCCCGGCGCGGCGGTGGACGGTGCTGGCTTGCGCGTTTTCCAGCTGGCTGTGCAGCCGGCCCTCGGGCTGGTGCGAGATCAGGTGCAGCTCGCCCGCGCCGCCGCCGCCCAGCCATTCGGCCGGTTCGATCCAGGCCGGATGCGCGGGGCAATCGTCCAGCCTGAGCGCGGCGAGCGTCCGGCTGCCCAGCACGATCCGGCCGCTTTCGGTGCCCAGCGGCTCGGCCGCCGGATCGGCGCGGAACTCGGCCAGGTAGGTGTGGTCGGGCTGCACCGGGCAGCGGGCATAGCCCTGTTTCCAGAAGGTGTCGAAGTCCGGCATCTCGAACGACAGCTCGTCTTGCGCGTAGCTGCGGCTCTGGTCGTAAAGGTGCCGGATCCAGCCCATCTCGTCGCGGCCCTCATTGAAGGCCGGCCCGTGACCCAGCCGCGTGGCCAGCGCGTCGAAGATCGCGAAGTCCGAGCGCGCCTCGCCCAGCGGCTCGATCGCCTTGCCCATCGCAAGGATCATGTCGCTGCGCTTGTTGCCGGCCAGGTCGTTGCGCTCGATCGAGGTCGAGGCCGGCAGCACGATGTCGGCGCGCCGCGCGGTCGCGGTCCACATCGGGTCCTGCACGATGATCGTCTCGGGGCGGGTCCAGGCCTCGGCTAGGCGGTTGAGGTCCTGATGGTGATGATAGGGGTTGCCGCCGGCGCAGTAGACCAGCCGCACGTCGGGATAGGTCCGGTCCTCGCCTTCATAGGTGTAGGCGCCGCCGGGGGTCAGCAGCATGTCGCTGATCCGCGCCACGGGGATGAAGCTGTCGATGGCCTTGCGGCCCTGCGACATGCCCGGCGACTTGCCGATGGTGAAGGGCGCGCCGACTCCGCCGAGCGAGCCGTAGCCATAGCCGACGCCACCGCCCGGCAGGCCGATCTGACCGGCGATGGCGGCAAGGCCGAGCGCGGCCCAGAACGGCTGTTCGCCATGATGGGCGCGCTGCAGCGCCCAGCTGACGGTGATCATGCTGCGGGTCCGCACCAGCCGCGGGGCCAGCGCGCGGATCGCGTCGGCGGGCAGGCCGGTGATCGCCGCGGCCCAGTCGGCGTCCTTGCGCTGGCCGTCGTCCGTGCCGCGCAGGTAGGCCAGCAACGCGTCCGAGCCGCTGGTGCAGCGCGCGAGGAAGTCGTCATCCTGCAGGCCGGCGGCGAGGATCTCGCCGGCAAGGCCCAGCATCAGCGCGGTGTCGGTGTTCGGGCGGATCGGCCACCATTCGGCGCCGACCCAGTCCGGCAGGTCGTCGCGCAGCGGCGAGACATGGATGATCCGCGTGCCGCGCGCCACGATCTTTCGCAGGTAGCCCTCGAGGTAATGCCCGGCGATGCCGCCGGCCTCGCTTTGCGCGGTGCGCGGCGACATCGCGCCGAAGACGACAAGGGTGTCGGTGTGATCGGCGATGGTGTCCAGGGTGTTGGCCTGCCCGCCGCAGGCGCGTTCGTCACCCAGCACGTGGCGCAGGATCACCGGCCCCGCTGCGATCGAATAGGTGTCGACATGGCCGGTGAAGCCGCCCGAGAGGTTCAGCATCCGCTTGAGCAGCGACGAGGCGTGGTGGAACCGCCCGCAGGAGGTCCAGCCATAGCTGCCCGCGAAGATCGACGCCGGCCCGTGATCGGCGGTCACCCGGCGGATCTCGCCCGCGACCATGTCCAGCGCCTCGTCCCAAGGGACGGCGACGAACCGGTCCTGCCCGCGGCCGCGCCGGTCAGCGGCTTCGCGCGCGGCCAGCCAGCCTTCACGGATCATCGGGCGCAGGACGCGGCGGTCCGGCTTCGCCCATTCGGTGACCGACTGGATCACCGGCGAGGGGGCGGGATCGTGCTCGAAGGGCTCGACGCCGCGGATCTGGCCGTCCTCGACGAGGATCGTGTAGGCGCCCCAGTGGCTGCAGTGCGGAATGCGACGGATCATCTTCGGGGGCCTCACAGGACGGCTTCGATCAGGAAGGGGCCGCGGCCGGCAAGCGCGCCCCTGAGGATGTCGTGGAACGCGGCGACGGTATCGGCCCGGGCGGCCTCGACCCCCATGCCGCGGGCGATGCCCACCCAGTCGAGCGCGGGATCGTCGAGGTCGAGCATGCGCCGCGCGTTCTCTCCGGGCTGGCCGGCGCCGACATTGGCCAGCTCTCCATGCAGGATCTGGTAGCGGCGGTTGGCGAAGACGATGGTGACCACGTCCAGCCGCTCGCGCGCCTGCGTCCAGAGCCCCTGCACCGTGTACATGCCGCTGCCGTCGGCCTGCAGCCCGATGACCTTGCGGTCGGGGCAGGCGATGGCGGCCCCGGTCGTCATCGGGATGCCCGCGCCGATCGCGCCGCCGGTCAGTTGCAGGAAGTCGTGCGGCGCGGCGCCGTGAGTGGTTCTGAAGAAGTCGCGGCCAGAACTGACGGATTCGTCGCAGACGATCGCGTTGTCTGGCATCAGCTGCGCGAGCGAGATCGCGATCGCGTCGGGGGTCAGCGCGCCCTGCGGAAGCTCTGGCGCCGCGCGCGCCGAAACCCGCGCCTGCGGCAGCGCACGCGCGCCGGTCTCGTCGGCCAGCGCCTCGACCGCGGCCACGAGGTCGTCGTCGGGCCCGGCAAGGGGGATCACGCGGCAGGTCTCGGGCAGCATGCTGCCGGGCTTGCCCGGGTAGGCGAAGAAGCCGACCGGGGCCTTGGCGCCGACGAGGATCACCGTTTCGGTCGCGGCGAACGTGGCCACGGCCTGATCGACGACATAGGGAACGCGGTCCATCGCGACCCGGCCCGCGCCGCGCTGCATCCGGCCGTTGGCCTGTTGGGCCATGATCCGCGCGCCGGTCTTCTGCGCGATGCGGTCGAGAAGGGCGAGCGGCGCCTCGCGCAGGGCGAGGCCGGTCGCGAGGATCGTGACCGAGGCGCCACCCGCCAGAGCCTGCCCGGCCGCGCGGACCTGTGCCGGATCGGGCGCGGTCAGGCTTGGCGCTGCGACCGGGGCAGGGATCGCGGCGTCGGTGTCGGTCCAGGCGGCATCGGCGGGCAGGATCAGCGTCGAGATGCCGCCGGCGCCGGCGCGTGCGGCCGCGATCGCTTCGGACGTGCGCGGGCCGAGGTCAGCGGCGGTCTGCGCGCGGCCCACCCAATGCGACATCGGGCGTGCGAGGCTTTCGATGTCGGACGTCAGCGGCGCGTCGAGGGCGAGGTGGTAGGTCGCATGGTCGCCGACCACGTTCACCATCGGCGTGCGCGCGCGCCGGGCGTTGTGCATATTGGCAAGACCGTTGGCGAGGCCCGGCCCTAGGTGCAGCAGCGTCGCCGCGGGCCGGTCCGCCATCCGGGCATAGCCGTCGGCGGCGCCGGTCACCACGCCCTCGAACAGGCCCAGCACGCAGCGCATCCGCGGCTGGCGGTCCAGCGCTGCGACGAAATGCATCTCTGACGTGCCGGGGTTGGCGAAGCAGGTGTCGATGCCGTTGGCCAGCAGGGTTTCACACAGGAGGTCGGCGCCGTTCATGGGGCAGGGTCTTTCATCAGGGCCTCGGCTTCGGATCTGAGCTGGGCGAGCGGTCCCCAGAAGGACTGCGCCGTCTCGACCATTTCGCAGAACAGTCGGAACTTGCGCCCGGCATAGGCCGCGACCGCTCCCGCTGCGGGCACTAGACGCTCTTCGGGCGCGCCAAGCCAGCGCTGATCGAGATTTATTGTATCGGTGTCAAAGAGGAAGCGGGCGCCGATGGCGGCAAGACCGCGCAGGCCGGCATGGCCGCCCGGGCTACGCTCGACCGGGCTACCGGTCAGCGTGGACAGGAACTGCGCGAAATGGCCGTCGCGGGCCAAACCGCCGCCCAGCGACAGCACGCCCTCGGGTGCGCCCATCATCGCGTGGCTGCGCCGGGTCACGAAGGCCAGCGCCTCGCGCGCGGCCCAGGCGATCTCTGCCGGTTCGGCGGCTGCGTTCAGCCCCGACAGCGTCGCGCTGGCGCGCGGATCGGTCCAGGGCGCGCGTTCGCCGCCGGGCTCGAGGAAAGGTTGCAGGATCAGCGCGGAATAGCGCGGTGGGGTGGCCGCCGGCAGGTCCGCGAAAAGCCGCCCCATATGCGCCAAAGCGGTGGCACCGTTGAACGAGGGATGGAAGCAGAGATAGCCCTGCCCCAGCGCGAAGGGCTGGACCATCGCGCCTGCGGGCCGTTCGGGCATGCCGTCTGGGTCGCTGCGCAGGCAGGCGTGGATCGCGCTGGTCCCGAAGATCGAGGCGCGGGTCACCGCAGGCCGCACGCCGAGGCCAAGCCCGATCAGGGTCGACTGCACGTCTCCCGGCCCGATCAGCACCGGCAGGCCCGGTGGCAACCCCAGCCGCGCGGCGATGTCGGGTTGCAGGCCGGCGCGGGCCTCGCCGACCGGGCGCGTCGCGGGCAGCAGCGCCTCGGCCCGCGTCAGTCCCAGCGTCTCGCCGACCTCGGGCAGGATGCGTCCGCTGCGCCAGTCGCCCCAGACCGGCAGCAGCACTCCGGGCTCTGCCAGCACCTCGCCGGTCAACGACAGGAACAGCCATTCCTTCAGGCGCAGGGCATGGGCGATCAGGGCGAAGCGGTCCGGCTCGGCCTCCTGCAGCCAAAGAAGCTGCAGCGTCGCCGCCGCCGCCGTGGGGCGCGAGCCGGTCAGCGCCTGCACGCGGTCGAGCGCCGGGCCGCGACTGGCGGCGATGCCGCGCGCGCGACCGTCGAGCCAAGTGATCGCCCGGCCAAGCGGCGCGCCCGCGGCATCGACCGGCCAGACGCCGTCACCCTGTCCGGTCAGGATCAGCGCCGAAACCTCTGCCCCGTCAAGCTGGGCGACACACTCGGCCAGCACCGCCAGCGCCTCGTCCCGCGTCACCGCCATGTCCTGCTCGACCCGCTCGCCCGCGCGGCGCAGCGCGCCGTTCGGCCGTTCGGCCGCCGCGCGCAGCCGGCCGCCCGCGTCGAAGGCCGCGGCCTTCACGGCGGTGGTGCCGGAATCGAGGCAGAGCAGGATCTCGGGCATGGGTCACGAGGCCTGACGCAGGCCTTCCAGCGCGGCAGAGCTCTGCTGGCCGTAGGTCTTGAACTTGACCAGCACCTCGGCGATCTGCTCGTCGCTCAGCACCGGTGGTTCGCAGATCGGCAGGCAGAGCAGATACTGCTTGGCCAGCTCTTCGACGGTGACGGCCAGGGCCAGCGCGCGGGCGATGTTGGCATGGGCGGCGATCACCCCGTGATGGGCCAGCAGGCAGGCCCGCCGACCTTCAAGCGCGGTGACAACGCGGTCGGCCAGCTCTTGCGAGCCGAAGATTTCATAGGGTGCGCAGCGGATCGTGCTGCCGCCCGCGGCGGCGATGACATAGTGGATCGCCGGGATGTCGCGTCCGAGGATCGACAGCGTCGTGGCATGGGTCGAATGGGTGTGGACCACGGCGTTCAGGTCGGGCCGGGCCTGCAGGATGTCGCGGTGGAAGCGCCATTCGGACGAGGGCTGGACCTCTCCGGCGTAGCTCGCGTCCCAGTTCATCGCCACCACATGTTCGGGCGTCAGCTTGTCGTAGGGGATCCCGGTGGGCGAGATCAGGAAGCCGTCGCCCCAACGCACGCTGATGTTGCCCGAGGTGCCCTTGTTGATGCCCAGCCGGTTCATGCTGCGGCAGGCTTCGATCAGTTCCGTGCGCAGCGCGCGCTCTTCGTCGGTCATGGCAACCTCACTTGCAGGGGTAAAGCGGCGCTTGGCCGTCGAGGATCAGGGCGATGTC
The DNA here is from genome assembly GCF_037095735.1 of Frigidibacter sp. MR17.14. NCBI lineage: Bacteria > Pseudomonadati > Pseudomonadota > Alphaproteobacteria > Rhodobacterales > Paracoccaceae > Frigidibacter > Frigidibacter sp. MR17.14. The sequence goes on from NZ_JBAWKD010000005.1 coordinate 218,255, forward strand.
TTCGGCGATCATCTTCGCCGCCTTGTGCGCAGAGTGGCGCGAGGCCCCGGCGATATGCGGCGAGAGCGTCACGTTGGGCAGCGACAGCAGCGGCCAGTCGGGCGGCGGCGGTTCCGGGTCGAAGGTGTCGAGCGCCGCGCCGCGCAGATGGCCCGAAACCAGCGCCTCGTGCAGGGCCGCGTAGTCCAGCACCTGCCCGCGGGTGGTGTTGACGATGTAGCCGCCGGGCTTCATCGCCGCGATCCGCTCTCGCGACATCATGCCCTTGGTCTCGGGCGTGACGCGGGGGTGCAGGGTGACGACGTCGGCGCGGCGCACGAGGTCGTCGAGGTCGCAGGCCTCGAGCCCCGCCGCGCGTTCTTCCTCGGTCAGCTTCTTGAAGGGATCGTAGATCAGGATCTTGCAGCCGAAGGGCTGCAGCAGGCGCGCGACGCGGGTGCCGATGTCGCCATAGCCGACGATGCCCACGGTCAGCTCGCAAAGCTCGGGCCCGACATGGTCGTAATGATAGAAGCTGCGGGCGAACTCGCCGCTGGCGACGCTGCGGTGGCCGCGCAGCAGGTTGCGCGTTTCGGCCAGCAGAGAGGCCACGGTGAATTCGGCCACCGCCGAGGCGTTTCGGCCGGGCGTGTTCACGACGGTTATGCCGCGGGCGCGGGCCGCCGCCATCTCGATGTTCACCGGGCCGCCGCGCGCCACGGCGATCACCTTCAGCCGCGGCGCGTGGCGCAGGCTTTCGGCGGTGATCGGGGTCAGGTGGGTGACGAGGATGTCGAGATCGGCGAGCGCGTCGAAGTAATCCTCTGGCCGGCCGAGGAACTCGCCCACCGGCAGCGTCGGGTCATGCTTGGTGGTCTTCAGCCGCAGCGGCCAGTCCATCTCGAGGCTGCGCAGGGTCACGGGGCGGTCGCCAAGGCGCTCGCGCAGCGCCGCCTCGAAGACCGCGGGCTTCATGAAGCCGTCGCCGATGATGCCGATGGTCAGCGTCTGCGCGGTGGGTTCGGTTTCGGTCATCTGCACGGTCAGGCCCGTTTCTTGCTGGTGGCGGGGTCGAGGCCCGGCAGGACCTCGCGGTAGCTTTCGGGGTCGATGCCGCGTTCGGCCAGCACCTCGAGGCTGTGCTCGGCGAAGGCGGGCGGGGCCCGGCGATAGCTGGCGGGGGTGCGGGCCAGCTTGATCGGGCTGCCGGTGCCACGGTAGGCACCGATGTCGACGACCATCTCGCGGTGGATCGTGTGCGGATCGGCCACCACCTGGTCGATCGAGCGCACCGCGCCGCAGGGCACGCCCGAGGTGATCAGCCGGTGCGACAGCGTCTCGCAGTCGAAGGTGGCCAGCGCGGCTTCGAGCTGGGACTTCAGCGCGTCGCGGTGGATGTTGCGCTGGCTGTTCGAGGCGAAGCGGGCGTCGGCCGCCAGGTCGGGGCGGCCGATGATCTCGCACAGCGTGGCGAACTGGCGGTTGTTGCCGACGGCGAGGAAGATCGGATCGGTCCCGGTTTCGAAGCAGTCGTAGGGGCAGATGTTGGGATGCGCGTTGCCTGAGCGGCCTGCGACCTGTCCCGAAAGGTAATAGTTCGGCAGGTGGGGGTGCAGCAACGAGACGCCGCAGTCGTAAAGGCTGGCCTCGATGAACTGGCCCCGGCCGCTGGTCGCGCGTTCGTGGATCGCCATCATCACGCCCAGCGCGGCATTGAGCCCGGTGACCATGTCGACGACCGGCAGGCCCACCCGCAGCGGCGCGCCGCCGGCCTCGCCGTTCACGCTCATGATCCCGCACAGCGCCTGGATCGCCGCGTCATAGCCGGGCAGGCCGCCCATCGGTCCGTCGGCCCCGAAGCCCGAGATCCTGCAATGCACCAGCCGCGGATAGCGCCGCGCCAGTTCTTCATGTCCAAGGCCCCAGCGTTCCAGCGTGCCGGTCTTGAAGTTCTCGATCAGGACATCGGCGTCTTCGAGCAGCGCCAGAAGCAGGTCGCGCCCGGCATCGGCGGCAAGATCGACCGCGATCCCGCGCTTGTTGCGGTTCAGGCCAAGGAAGTAGCTGGCGGCGTCGCCGAGGAAGGGCGGGCCCCAGCCGCGGGTCTCGTCCCCCGCGGGTGGCTCGAGCTTGACGACATCGGCACCGTGATCGGCAAGGATCTGGCCGGCATAGGGACCGCCGAGCACGCGGCTCGCGTCGATCACCCGCAGGTCTGCCAGGGATCCGGGCTGCGTCATGCGGGGGCTCCTTCGCGGTGGTGGATGGCCAGATCCCGGCGCCAGTCGGCCGAGAAGGCGGGATAGGTTTCGGCCAGTTCGTCGATCACCCGGCCGCGCATCAGGGCCAGCGTCGCGGCATCGGGGGCAGGGGTCGTCGCCGGGGCGGGCCCGTGGCGGAAGTCGAAGCCGGTGGCCGCGCGCACCTCGTCCAGCGTCGTGCCGGGGTGCAGGCTTTCCAGCGTGAAGCCGGGGCGGGTTGGGTCGAAGCTGAACCAGCAGCGGCTGGTCAGAAGCCCCACCGGGCCGCCGGGTCGGTAGACGCCGGGCGCGCTGGTGCCGGGGGCCGAGATGAAATCGACCTTGTCGACCATGACACGCGGGCTGTGTTCCTCGCGGAACAGGATCACCCGCGGCACGGTGAAATAGAGGTAGGCCGAGCCGAAAGAGCCCGGCCAGCGCACGTCGACCTGCGGATAGTCGCCCGTGCCCACGAGGTTGACGTTCGCCTGCCCGTCGATCTGGCCACCCCCCAGGAAGAAGGCGTCGAGCCTGCCCTGCGCGGCGCTGTCGAACAGTTCGGCAGAGCCGTTGGTGAAGAAGTTGTGGCGGACGGAGCCTAGGACCGACAGGCGGACGCGGCGCCGCTCTTCGTCCAGCGCGCGGCGCAGCATCGCGCCCGCCGCCGGTATCGGGGACGAGGCCCCAACCGCAACATGGCGCACCCCGTCGAGCAGGCGCGCGATCGTGAAGATCAGGATCTCTCGCGGCAGGACCGGGCTCATGCCGCCACCCCGGTTTCCGCCATGTAGGCGGCGAAGCCCTCGGCACTGCGGGCGGCGGCGGCATAGCGGCGCAGCTCGTCCACATCGGTCGCGTATTCGCCCCAGAGGCCATAGGGCCAGGCGCCCCGCGGCGCCTCGGCCACCGCGGTGACATAGAGCGCGGGCAGCGTTCCGGCGGCCGTCGTCTCGTCCGCCAGCAGGTCGGTGTCGATGATCCGCTCGACCGTGACCAGCGTCTCGGTCGAGGCATAGGCCATCGCCGCCAGTTCGCGCCGCCGGCCGATCCAGACATTGCCGTTGCGGTCGGCCATCGGCGCGTGGAAGAGGCTGACATCGGGATGGATCGCGGGGATCAGGGCGATCGGGTCGCCGCCCGTCGCGAACGGGTTGTCGATGACCTTCCAGTCGCCGCGTCTCGCCAGCACGTCCGATCCGATCAGGCCGCGCATCGGCAGGAAGGGCACGCCCTTCTGCGCCGCCATCAGCCCGGCATGGATCGCGGGGCAGGTGGCGTCACGGATCGCGATCCGGCCCTCGCGCACCGCGGCGTTGAAGCGCGGCGCGCCGCCCGCCTCGCCGAGTGTCACCGCGCTCGTCTCGACCGTGCGCACCAGCCCGGCGCCGATCAGCTTGTCGACCTGCAAGCCGCCGGTGGGAACGCAGACAAGGTGCAGATCGCCTGCGCCATGTTCGATCAGCGGGCGGGTCATCGCCATCGAGACGCCGGCGTAATCCACCGGCATCCCCAGTGTCATGCCCGGCCGGACATGCCGTGCCAGCGCCATCAGGTCACTTGCCATCCCGGTTCCTCCCTGTCGATCCGCGCCTCCCAGGCGGATCCCGAAGCGTTCCGAATTGTGGAACGGCATTCTGATTGACAGCCTAGGCGGCAGCGGCGGGGGAAGTCAATCGCTGTCAGGCAGCCGCCGTGGCGTCAGATCGAGCCAATCAGGGCTCTTCGAGGGGCTGCGCGGAAAATGTTGACAAGCGGAAAATCCGACCGACAATAAATGTGGGAAGGCGTTCTATAATATGGAACGCAGGGAGGAAAACATGGCTCAGATACTGGCGCGGCGCGACATGCGCCTTGACGCGTCAACGATGCCGGCTGCCCCGACGCCACGCGGCCGCGAAGTGATCGGCGCCGGGATCGCGATCAATGACGTGACCAAGATGTACGGGGCATTCTGCGCCGCAGACCGCATCAGCCTTAGCATCGAGCCGGGGGAATTCATTACTCTTCTGGGCCCCTCAGGCAGTGGCAAGACCACGCTTCTGAACCTGATTGCAGGATTCCAGTCGATCGACGGCGGGCAGATCCTTGTCGACGGGCGCCCGATCCAGGACGTGCCGACGCATCGGCGCGGCTTCGGCATGGTCTTCCAGAGCTATGCGCTGTTCCCCAACATGACCGTCGCGCAGAATGTGGGCTTCCCGATGCGCATGGCCGGGATGGACCGGCAGACCACCGACCGGCGCGTGGCCGAGACGCTGGAGATGATGCGCCTGTCCGAGCACGCGCGGAAGACGCCGGCGCAAATGTCGGGCGGCCAGCAGCAGCGCGTCGCCATCGCCCGCGCCATCGTCATGCGGCCGCGGGTGGTGCTGATGGACGAGCCGCTGAGCGCGCTGGACCGCCGGCTGCGCGAATCGATCCAGATCGAGATCCGCGATCTGCACCAGACCCTTGGCAGCACGATTCTGTTCGTCACCCATGACCAGTCCGAGGCGCTGACCATGTCCGACCGCATCGCGGTCATGGATGCGGGCCACATCGTGCAGGTCGGCCGCCCGACCGAAATCTACCGCCAGCCGCAGAGCCGTTTCGTCGCCTCGTTCGTCGGCGAAAGCAACCTGCTGGACGCCGCCGTGGTCGGGCGCAACGAGCGCCACCTGACGCTGCGGCTGCCCGGCGGCCATGTCTTCGAGGCCGAATCGCGCGACGGCGCGCCGGGCGGCACCCCGGGCGGCACCGCCACGGTGCTGATCCGTCCCGAGCGCATCACGCTGTCCGAGACGCGCGGGCCCGGGACGGTCGCCGCAACCGTCACCTCGGCCCTGTTCCTGGGCGAGGTGCTGCGCGTCGAGGTCGTACTGGACGACGGCCAGAGCCTGCTGATCCGCTGCACCGACACCGCGGCGCGCAGCCTGCCGCAGGTCGGCGCGCGGGTGCATGTCGGATGGGGCGCGGCCGACGGCTGGGTGCTGTCATGAGCGACGCGAGCTTGCCGGCCGCCGCCGCCACCGGTGCCAGCCTGCGCCGGCGCCTGAAAAATCCGGCACTGCTGCTGGTGCCGGCGACGCTGTTCCTTGCGGTGATCTACCTGATGCCGCTGATCGACCTGGTGCGGGTCTCGGTCTCCGGCGCGACCTGGTGGACCTATTTCGACCGGGTGTTCTCGGTCCCGCTCTACTGGGAATCTCTGGTGCGGACGATGCAGATCGCCTTCACCGTCGCCTGTCTCTGTGCGGTGCTGGGCTATCCCACCGCGCTTCTCATCCATCGCAGCCGCGGGATCACGCAGGTGCTGATCGCAGCGGCGGTGATCCTGCCCTATTTCATCGCGATCCTGATCCGCACCTATGCCTGGATGGTGCTGCTGGGCCGCAACGGGCCGATCAACAAGCTGCTGCAGACGCTGGGGATCATCGACACGCCGCTGGCGCTGCTGTTCAACCGCGGCTCGGTCCTGCTGGGGATGACGGCCGTTCTGCTGCCGATCATGGTGCTGAGCATCTATGCCAGCGTCGCACGGCTGGATCACGGCCTGACCCGGGCGGCGCTCGCCTCGGGCGCGGGGCCACTGGCGGTGTTCTGGCGCGTGCTCCTGCCGCTGACCTTCCCGGGGATCGGCGCGGGCTTCCTGCTGGTCTTCGTCGCGGCCCTGGGCTTCTTCATCACGCCCACGCTGCTTGGCGGACCCGGCGACCAGATGTTCGCGATGCACATCACGCAGCAGGCGGATTCGGTCACCGGCGAGGGCTTCCTGCAGGCGCTGGCGGTGGTTCTGCTGGTGATCACGCTGCTGGTCGTCGGTGTCGCCGGTCGGATCATGGGCTTCGAATTCATCTGGGGCGGCGGCAAGCTGCAGGCGGGTCCGTCGAAACCGCGCGCCACGGCCCGCGAACGTGCCGCGGTCCGCGGCCCCGGGATGATGATCGCCGATGCGATCGGCTGGCCGCTGCTGCGCCTGATGGGGCGCCTGCCCGCCGGCTGCGGACGCTGGACGGTGCGGATCATGGGCGGCCTCGTGATCGCCACGCTGATGCTGCCGATCCTCGTGGTCATGGTGATCTCGTTTAGCAAGGCCAGCTACCTGACCTTCCCGCCGCCGGACTGGTCGCTTCGCTGGTACGAGAAGTTCTTCTCGGATTCGAACTGGATGGATGCCTTTTCGAACTCGGTCGGCATCGCGGCGCTGTCGGCGGTGATCGCGGTGACGCTGGGGGCGACGGCGGCGATGGGGATCGTGCGCAGCGAGATCCGCGGCAAGTCGGTGCTGATGCTGCTGCTGGTCAGCCCGATGATCGTGCCGCCGGTGGTGCTGGGCCTGTCGCTTTACAGCCTGTTCCTGAAGATGGGCTTGGTCGGCACGCATCTGGGTCTGGCGGCGGCCCATGCGGTGGGCGGCATCCCGATCGTGGTGGTCATCGTCGCGGCCTCGCTGCAGGCGGTCGACCGCCGGCAAGAGCAGGGCGCAGCGATCCACGGCGCGTCGCCGCTGACCGTGTTCCGACTGGTGACGCTGCCGGCTATTGCGCCGGGGCTGGCGGCGGCGGTGTTCTTCGCCTTCCTGCATTCGTTCGACGAGCTCGTGCTGTCGCTGTTCCTGTCGAGCCCGCGGATGAAGACGCTGCCGCTGATGCTCTGGGCCGACATCAACTACCAGCTGAACCCGGTTCTGGCCGTGGTCTCGACGCTCGAGGTGTTGCTGGTGATCGGCGGCATCGTCCTGTGCCGCCCGGTGCTGACGCGCCGGCGCGAGGACTGACTTTCCAATTCAAGGCCTATTCCTAGGGAGGAGATGGAATGCGTGCTTTTGAACGACCCCGGGGGCTGATCAGGTCCCTGGCGATGGTGCTTGTCCTGGCGGGACCCGCGCTCGCCGATGGCGAGGTGGTGATGCAGGATCCCGGCGGGAAATACGGCGATGCCCTTCGAGAGGTGATGTACGACACCTTCGAGAAGGAGATGGGCATCGACGTCGTCACAGTGCAGGAGGCGCGGTCCGGACCGCGGATCAAGGCGCAGGTCGAGGCCGGGAAGACCGAATGGGACCTGACCTTCATCTTCGACCAGGAGACCAAGCTGCTGGGCGACTGCTGCCTGGCCGACATCGACTATTCCAAGCTGTCGCCCGAGGCGCAGAAGACGCTGGCGACGATGCCCGACAACCTGAAGCGGCCCAAGGGCGTCGCGCTGCAGGTGATCGGCGTGGCAATGGTCTACAACACCGACACCTATGCCGAGCAGCAGCCCAAAAGCTGGGCCGACTTCTGGGATGTCGAGAAATTCCCGGGCAAGCGCTGCCTGCCTGCCTGGCCGCGCTTCGTGATGGAAGCGGCGCTGATGGCCGACGGGGTGCCGAAGGACCAGCTCTACCCGGTGGATGTCGAGCGGGCGCTGAAGAAGATCGCCGAGATCAAGCCCCATGTCTCGAAGTGGTGGACGACCTCGGCGCAGGCGCCGCAGCTGCTGCTGGATGGCGAGGCCGACATGTGCATGGCCTACACCGGCTCGTCCTCGGTCCTCGCGCTGGAGGGGGCGCCGCTCGAGGTCGAATGGAACCAGGGCTTCGTCTATTACGACTTCTTCGCGATCCCGAAAGGCGCGCCGAACTACGACAATGCGCTGAAGCTGCTGTCCTGGCGGCTTGACGCGCAGCGCGCGGCGAAGCTGACCTCGACCTATCCGGTCGCGCTGCCCTCGGAACTGGTCTATGCCGCGGCCGACCCCGAGATCAGCAAATACTGGGCCAACAACCCCACCAACCTCGAGAAGGCCATCGCCTGGAGCCCCGACTACTGGGGCGGCATGACCGCCGACGGCAAGATGACCAACGAGGAATACGGGCAAGAGAAGCTGAACGCGCTTCTGGCGCAGTGACCGTCGTCGGGTCGTGGCATCGCGCCGCGACCCGATGTAAGTCTGGTCTGCGGGCATCGGTGCAGGCGGGCCGGGCCCGGGAAGCGGACGGACAATGGACAAGGCATTCATCAAGGGGCTGCGCCTGATCGAGGCGCTCGCGCTCAGCGACCAGCCCCGCGGCATCTCCGAGCTCGCGCGCGATCTCGAGCTGACCAAAAGCAACGTGCACCGCCTGCTCGCGACGCTGATCTCGCAGGGCTACGTCCGGCAGGTGCCGCCGCTCAGCCAGTACGAACTGACGACCCGGATCTGGGAGCTGGGCAGCCATGTCATCCGGCGGATGGACCTGATCAAGGTGGCGCGCCCGGCGATGCTGCGGCTGGCCGAGATCACCGGCGAGACGGTGCACCTGTCCGTGCTCGACGGGATCGAGGCGGTCTATGTCGACAAGATCGAGAGCGCGCATCACATCCGCGCCCATACCAGCGTCGGCGCCCGCGCCCCGGCCCATGCGGTGGCGACCGGCAAGGCGATGCTGGCGCATATGCCCGACGAGTACCTCGAACGATTCGGCGACCCGTTGGAACGCTACACCGACACCACCCGCACCACGATCCAGGAGCTGCGCGAGGACATCCGCACCGCGCGCGAACAGGGCTATGCGCTGGTGCCCGAGGGCGAATGGCGCGAGGGAATCGCGGCCTGCGCCTGTGCGGTCCTGAACCGCAACGGCGATCTGGCCGGCGCGATCGGCATGTCTGGCCCCGACAGCCGGATCAAGCGCAAGCAGCTGAAGGAGATCGCGCCCCATGTGATGGAGGCGGCGCGCAGCATCTCGATGGCGCTTGGCTACATCCGCCTGCCCTGAGGTCCGATGCGATGCCAACCGAGCGTTACCGGCCCGCCACGGGCCCGAAAATCCTGAGGGACTCACGCAACCTTCGATGGTATCCGGTCGGCCCGCGCGCTATGGCGTGGCGGCCATGACAACCGCCCCCCGCACCTTCAGCCATCACCTGCGCGCCACCATCCGGCTGGCGCTGCCGCTTGCGGGCAGCCAGCTCGCGCATTTCGCCATGCATGTGACCGACACGGTCATGCTGGGATGGTACGGCGTCGGGGCGCTGGCCGCGGGCGTGCTGGGCGCATCGAGCTATTTCATCCTGTTCATCCTCGGCTCGGGCTTCGCTTCTGCCGCGATGGGCATGGTCGCCAGCGCGATGGCCCGCGATGACGAGACGCAGGTCCGCCGCGACGTGCGGATGGCGATCTGGCTGTCGCTGATCTATGCCTGCGCGGTCTATCCGGTCTTCTACTTCTCGGGCTCGATCCTGAAGCTGTTCGGCCAGGACCCGGGCCTTGCCGCGGGCGCGCAGGACTATCTGCGCATCATCGGGCTGGGTCTGATCCCCTCGCTGGTGGTGATGGTGCTGCGCAGCTTCGCCGCAGCGCTCGAGCGGGTGTCGATCGTGCTGATGTCGACGGTGGCGGCGGCGCTGATGAATGGCGTGCTGAACTGGATGTTGATCTTCGGCAACTGGGGCGCGCCCGAGCTGGGGCTGAAGGGCGCGGCGTTCGCGACGCTCGGTTCGCAGGTCATGGCGCTTTCGGTGGTTGCCGCCTGCGCCTTCTGGCATCCGGCGATGCGCCGCTTCCACCTGTTCCGCCGCCTCTGGCGCCCGGACTGGCCGGTGTTCTTCCACCTCGCCCGGCGCGGCCTGCCGGTCGGCCTGACCCAGGTCGCCGAGGGCAGCCTCTTCAACGCCGCGGCGCTGATGATGGGCTGGATCGGCATGGTCCAGCTGGCGGCGCATGGCATCGCGCTCGAGGCGGCGGCGCTGACCTTCATGATCCACATCGGCATCGGCAACGCGGCGACCGTGCGGGTCGGGCGCTTCCACGGGCTGGGGCAGGCGGTCGAGATGCGCCGCGCGGCGCTGGCGGCGGTGGCGGTTTCGATGGCGGTGGCCTCGGTGGTGATCGTGGTCTTCCTGTCGGCGCCCGGGCAGATCGTCGGCCTCTTCGTCGAGGATCACGACCCGGCCGCGGCCGAGATCCTGGCCTTTGGCACCACGCTTCTGGCGGTTGCGGCGGTGTTCCAGCTGTTCGACGCGCTGCAGGCGCTGGCGCTGGCCCTGTTGCGCGGGGTGCAGGACACCGCCGCGCCGATGTGGATCGCCAGCTTCAGCTACTGGATCGTCGGGATCCCGGTCAGCTACCTGCTGGCCTTCCCGATGGGCATGGGGGGCGTGGGGCTGTGGTTCGGTCTCGTCAGCGGCCTTGCCTGTGCGGCGATCCTGCTGATGCTGCGGTTCTGGAGCGGATACCTGCGGCCCGAGACGCTGCCCGACGCCTTGGCCGCGCGGGGCTGAGCCTGCGCATGAACTGACGTGCGGACGCGCCGGATCAGTCCTGCGCGCCGCCCGTCCGGGTCAGCCGATCTGCCTTCTTCTTCACCAGAACGGTGCGCAGGTCGTGCATCGCCAGCAGCAGCGCATCTGTCACCTGCTCGAGCTGCGCCTCCCCGGCCTTGGTCTGCGCCCAGTGCGCGGTCAGGTTCAGGTGATCGACGGTGCGCAGGATGTCGTCGATGTCCCGCGCGGCCAGCAGCTGCTGGCGCGCGGCCAGCCAGCTTCTGATCTGCGCGAGATCCTCGTCCGACAGTTTGCGGTCCCCCTGCGGCTTGATCTCGCCGTTGCGGGTGTTGACCATGGCGATCAGGTCCATTTCCAGCCGGCGCTGGCGGTTCTCGGTATCGACCCGGAACACCGCCGCGCCGTTCTCGCGGACCCTGAAGTAGTAGTCGGGAAGATCGCCCATCCCGACCGGCCTCAGACGAGGCCGGCGCAGAAGGTCTTGATGCGACCGCAGGCCTCCGTCAGCAGCGCGTCCGAGGTCGCGTAGCTGATGCGGAAGTTGGGCGACAGGCCGAAGGCCGCGCCGAAGACCACCGCAACGCCGGTCTCGTTCAGCAGCGCGGTCGCGAAGGCCTCGTCGCTGTCGATCTTGGTGCCGGCCGCCGAGGTCTTGCCGATGCAGCCCGCGACGGACGGATAGACGTAGAAGGCGCCTTCGGGCATCGGGCACTTGATGCCCTCGCACTCGTTCAGCAGCCCGACCACCAGATCGCGGCGGCGCTGGAAGACGTCGCGGCTTTCGGTGATGTAGTCCTGCGGACCGTTCAGCGCCTCGACCGCGGCCCACTGGCTGATCGAGCAGGGGTTCGAGGTCGACTGCGACTGGATCATGCCCATGGCCTTGATCAGCGCCTCGGGACCGGCGCAGTAGCCGATCCGCCAGCCGGTCATCGCATAGGCCTTGGACACGCCGTTGCAGGTCAGCGTGCGGTCATAGAGCTCGGGCTCGACCTCGGCCGGGGTGCAGAACTTGAAGTCGCCGAACGACAGGTGCTCGTACATGTCGTCAGTCATGATCCAGACATGCGGGTGGCGCTTGAGGACGTCGGTCAGTTCCTTCAGCTCTTCGCGCGAGTAGCCGGCCCCCGAGGGGTTCGAGGGCGAGTTGAAGATGAACCACTTGGTTTTCGGCGTGATCGCGGCTTCCAGCTGTTCGCCGGTGATCTTGTAGCCGGTCTGCATCGGGCCCTCGACATAGACGGGCTCGCCACCGGCGAGATAGACCATGTCGGGGTAGCTGACCCAGTAGGGCGCCGGGATGATCACCTCGTCGCCGGGGTTCAGGGTCGCGACCAGCGCGTTGTAGAGGATCTGCTTGCCGCCGGTGCCGACCGAGACCTGGCTGGGCTTGTAATGCAGGCCGTTCTCGCGCTCGAACTTGGCGCAGATCGCCTTCTTCAGCTCGGGCAGGCCGTCGACGGCGGTGTATTTCGTCTTGCCGGCGTCGATCGCGGCCTTCGCGGCGGCCTTGATGTTCTCGGGCGTGTCGAAGTCCGGTTCGCCCGCCGAAAGCGCGATCACGTCGCGGCCCTGCGCGGCGAGTTCGCGCGCGAGGTTCGAGACCGCGATGGTCGGCGAGGGCTTCACCCGCGAAAGCGTGTCGGAGAGGAAGGCCATGTCGGGGGTGCTCCGGTTTGTATCTGCCGGGGCCATGTCTTAGGCTTGCACGGGATGACGTTCAAGGACGAAGGAGGTGCCCGATGCCCGACGAGGTCCAGGAAGAGATGACCACAGACCTGTCCGATGACTGGTACGGCCCCGAGACCGCAACCTTCGGCGACCGGGTGACCGGCGCGCGCGAGGCGGCAGGCCTGTCGCGGGACGAGCTTTCGGCCCGGCTGGGCGTGCGGCTTGACACGCTGGTCGCCTGGGAAGAGGACATGGCCGAACCGCGCGGCAACAAGCTGCAGATGCTGTCGGGGGTGACCGGCGTGTCGATTCCCTGGTTGCTGACCGGGGCCGGCGACGGCCCCGCGGCCCCGGGCGAGGGCGCGCGGCGCCCGGGCTTCCGGCCGCTGCTGGACGAGGTGCGCGGGGTGAAGGCGGAACTGACGGGGCTGGCCGCGCGGCTCGGACGGCTCGAGGCACAGCTGGCGGCGCTGGCGGAGGAGAAGTGATGACCGAGACGGCGGAAGCCCGGCTGAAGCGGCTGAAGATGCGCAGCTGGCGGCNGCTGGCCGCGCGGCTCGGACGGCTCGAGGCACAGCTGGCGGCGCTGGCGGAGGAGAAGTGATGACCGAGACGGCGGAAGCCCGGCTGAAGCGGCTGAAGATGCGCAGCTGGCGGCGCGGCACCAAGGAGATGGACATGATCCTTGGGCCCTGGGCGGATGCGCATCTGGCCGCGCTGACCGAGCCGCGGATCGCGGTCTACGAGATCCTGCTGGAAGAGAACGACCAGGATCTTTACCGCTGGGTCACCTCGGCCGAGGCCGCGCCCGAGGCGATCGCGCCGCTGCTGGACGAGATCGCGGCCTTCGCCCGCGCCCGCCTGCGCCCGGCCGGCTGAGCGCGCCCGGGCATCGGGCGCTGCGTGCTGTGCATTCGAAGCGCTCCGATTAAGACAAAATTCGGATTTCATCCTCACGATCCCCGGGAACGCAACACCCGGGGGCACAGGATGACCGTTCACGCGCCGCTCAAGGATGGCAGCCGATCCGGCTACATGCTCAGCTATCTCGACACGCTGTCGCTGGTTGAACGACTACACCGATTGCTGCTCGACGTCATCAAGGATGAATTCGAGCGCCTCGGGGTGCTGGAAATCAATTCGGTCCAGGCGCTGCTGCTGTTCAACATCGGCGAGAACGAGGTGACGGCGGGCGAGCTGCGCAGCCGGGGCTATTACCAGGGCTCGAACGTCAGCTACAACCTGAAGAAGCTGGTCGAGGCCGGCTACATGCATCACGAGCGCTGCACGATCGACCGCCGCTCGGTCCGGGTGAAGCTGACGCCGCGCGGGCGAGAGGTGCGGGCGATGGTCGCCGATCTCTTCGCGCGGCAGGCCGGCACCATCGAGGAACGCCATACCCTGTCGCTCGACGGGTTCGAACATCTGAATTCGGGCCTGCGCCGGATCGAGCGGTTCTGGTCCGACCAGATCCGTTACATCTACTGATCCCGCCGGTCTCCCCGGCCTCGCCCTTCCTGCCGTCCGGGCCCTGCGCTATCACAGGCCCGAGACAGGCGGAGGCAGGGCATGACGCGGGCGCTGATGATCCAGGGGGCAGGTTCCAACGTCGGCAAGTCGCTGATCGTGGCGGGCCTTTGCCGGGCGGCGCGGGCGCGCGGGCTGAGCGTCGCGCCGTTCAAGCCCCAGAACATGTCGAACAACGCGGCGGTCACCGTCGATGGCGGCGAGATCGGCCGGGCGCAGGCCCTGCAGGCCCGCGCTGCGGGATTGGAGCCGGTGACGGACATGAACCCGGTGCTGCTGAAGCCCGAAACCGATGTCGGTGCCCAGGTCGTCGTGCAGGGCCGCAGGGTCGCCACCCTAAAGGCGCGTGATTATGCCGCGATGAAGCCCAGGCTGATGGCGCCCGTTCTGGAAAGCTTCGGTCGGCTGAAGGCCGCGCATGATCTGGTGATCGTCGAGGGGGCGGGCAGCCCGGCCGAGGTCAACCTGCGCGCCGGCGACATCGCCAACATGGGCTTCGCCCGCGCGGCCGGGGTGCCGGTGGTGATCGCGGGCGACATCGACCGCGGCGGGGTGATCGCGCAGCTCGTCGGCACCAAGGCCGTGCTCGACCCCGCGGATGACGCGTTGGTGGCTGGCTTCCTTATCAACAAGTTCCGCGGCGACCCGACGCTGTTCGACGATGGCTACCGCATGATCGAGGTGCGCACCGGCTGGCGTGGTTTTGGGGTCCTGCCGTTCTATCCGGGCGCCACGGCGCTGCCGGCCGAGGATGCGCTCGACCTGCGCGGGGTGCGGCGCGCGGGGGGCGTGAAGATCGCCTGCCTCGCACTGAGCCGCATCGCGAATTTCGACGACCTCGATCCGCTCGCGGCAGAGCCGGCCGTCGATCTGGTGATGGTCCGCCCCGGAGAGCCGATCCCGGGCGATGCCGCGCTGGTGATCCTGCCGGGGTCGAAATCGACCCGGGGCGATCTTGCCTTCCTGCGGGCGCAGGGCTGGGACATCGACCTGATCGCGCATCACCGTCGCGGCGGCCGGGTGCTGGGGATCTGCGGGGGCTATCAGATGCTGGGTAGATCGATCGCCGATCCGCAGGGGATCGAGGGGCCGGCTGGCGCGGACCCGGGGCTCGGGCTGCTCGACGTCACGACGGTGATGACGCCCGACAAGCGGCTGACGCGGACCCGCGCGGTGCATGCCGCCAGCGGTCGCGCGGTCGAGGGATACGAGATCCACATCGGGCGGACCGAGGGCGCGGACCGCGCGCGCCCCTTCGCCCATGTCGAGAGCCGACCCGAGGGCGCGCTCAGCGCGGATGGGCTGGTCATGGGCAGCTACCTGCACGGCCTCTTCGCCGAGGACGCCTTCCGGCGGGCGTTTCTTGCCGGGCTCGGCGCAACGGGGTCGGGCATGGCCTGGGGGCCGATGGTCGAGAGCGCGCTCGACGGGCTTGCCGCCCATCTTGCCGCGCATCTCGACCTCGACGGTCTTTTCGCCCTCGCCCGCTAGGCCCGCGAGCAGGGCGACCGCGGCCTCAGGCGCCGGCGAAGGTCAGCTGCACCTTGACCGAGCGGGTGCGGTCGTTGGCGACTCTGAAGGCGTCGGCCGCCTCTTCCACGGGGAACGAGGCGGTGACGATGCGCTCGACCGGGATTGTGCCAGAGGCGATCAGCGCGACGGCCTGTGCGAACTCGATGTCGAAGCGCTGGCTGCCGATGAAGTTAATTTCCTTGCCGACCAGCACGTTCAGCGGGATCGCCAGCTCGCCCGCGACGCCGACCTGCGCCAATGTCCCGGTGGGGCGAAGGCAGGCCAGCGCGGTGCGGATCGCGGGCGCGGCGGCCGAGCATTCGAAGACCAGGTCGAACTGGCCCTTCTCTGCCTCGTACTCTGCCATGACCGCGCCGTCGTGCGCGACGTTGACGGTCCGGGTGGCCCCCATCGCCGCGGCTATCTCGAGCGTGCGGTCCTGCAGATCGGTGACGACGATCTCTGCCGCGCCGCGCCAGTGGGCCAGCGCCACGCAAAGCGCGCCGATCGGGCCGGCGCCGGTCACCAGCACCCGCTTGCCGGTCAGTGGCCCGGCGACGGCCTCGGCCCGGTTCAGGGCGTGCAGGCAGACCGCCAGCGGCTCCGCGCAGGCGGCAGCGGCCAGCGGTACATCCGGGCCCACCTTCAGGCATTGCTCGGCGGCGATCACCATGCGGTCGCGGAACATGCCCTGCGTGTGCGGCAGAAGCATCGCCGAGCCCTTGAAGCGCATTGACAGGCAGTGGCGCGGCTGACCGGCGGTGCAGAAACGACAGGTGCCGCAGGGCTGGCTGGGATTGAGCGCGACTCGGTCGCCGGGGGCGAGGCCCTCGACCCCCGCGCCGATCTCGACCACGGTGCCCGCCGCCTCGTGCCCGAGGATGATCGGCTCGCGCACCCGGATCGTGCCGATGCCGCCGTCCAGCAGATAGTGCAGGTCCGATCCGCAGATGCCGCCGGCACCGGGGGCGACCAGCACCTCGCCGGGGCCGGGCGGATCGAAGGTCGCGGTCTCGAGGCGCAGGTCGTTCTGGCCGTGCAGGCGGCAGATACGGGTTTCCATGGGCGGGGTCCTCACTTGTCGAGCAGCGACGGCAGCCAGGTGGCGAGCGGCGCGTAATACGAGACCATGAACAGCACGATGATGTTGGTCAGGATGAAGGGCGCGATGGCCCGGATCACCGGCCCGAGCGGTAGCCGCGCGATGTTGGCGCAGATGAACAGGCAGACACCGACCGGGGGGGTGGTCAGGCCGATCATCAGGTTCAGCACCGCGAAGGTCGCGAAATGCAGGGGGTCGACGCCCACGCCCTGTGCCAGCGTCAGCAGCGGCACGAAGAGGATGATCAAGGCCGCGATCGTCTCCATGAACATGCCGACGAAAAGCAGGACGAGGTTGATCAGCAGGATCACGAGGATCTTGTTGTCGGTGATCGACAGCACGCCGTCCGCGATGGTCTGGGGAATGCGTTCCGACACCAGGATCCAGCCGAAGACGTTGGCGAAGCCGACCAGCGCCAGGATCGCCGCGGCCGAGACCGCGCTTTCGATGACGATCTTCGGCACGGCGCGCAGCGGCAGGTCGCGGTAGACGAAGACGCCGATGACGAAGGCATAGATCGAGGCGACGACGGCTGTTTCAGTGGGCGTCGAGAAGCCCGAGAGCAGCCCGCCGATGATCAGCCCGGTCATCGCGACGGACCAGAAGGCGCCGAGGAACGATTTGCCCAGCTCGGCGAAGCCCTGCCAGGGCTGGCGCGGGAAGTTCTTCTTCCGTGCGATCAGCCAGGCGGTGAACATCATCGCGAAGCCCATCAGCAGGCCGGGGATCGCACCCGCCATGAACATCTTGCCGACCGAGATCCCCGAGAGCGAGCCCACGATGATCATCGGCACCGAGGGCGGGATGATCGGCCCGACGGTCGACGAGGCGGCGGTGACCGCCGCCGAGAAGTCGGCCGGGTAGCCCGCCTTCTTCATGCCCGGGATCATCATGCCGCCGACCGAGGCCGCGTCGGCGACAGCGGTGCCCGATATGCCGCCGAACAGCATCGAGGCCGCGACGTTGGTCAGCCCCAGACCGCCGCGGCACCAGCCGACCATCGCTTGGGCAAGGCGGACGATCCGCTCGGTGATGCCGCCCATGTTCATCAGGTTGCCGGCAAGGATGAAGCCCGGGATGCAGAGCAGCACGAAACTGTCCATGCCCGCGAACATCTTCTGCGGGATCACGACCAGCGGCATGCCGGCGTAAAGCACATAGGCGACCGAGGACAGCGCCAGCGTGATGGCCACCGGGATCCCAAGGATCAGGCCACCGATGAAGGTGCCCAGAAGGACGGCGAGATCCATGGTCAGACTTCCTCTTCGGGTTTGTGGGGCAGGCCGTTCTCGGTGCCGCGGAGCATGGCGATGATGCGCAGCCCGGCGAAGAGCGCGAGGCCGATCATCAGGACGAGGACCGAGGCATGGATCAGGTCCATGCGGATCCCCGAGGCTGGCGCGGTCTGGCGCTTGCCGATCGAGGTGAAGAACCAGCTGGGCGCGACAAGTGCCGCGGCACAGCCGAAGGTGGCTATGCTGCCCAGCAGGCGCAGCGCCCAAGGCAGGACGCCGGGCAGAGCCTCGGCGATCAGGTCGACGTTGACCATGTCGCCGGTGCGCAGCGACAGGCCCGCCCCGAAGGCGGCAAGGTAGAGCAGGGCGAAGCGCGAGATCTCCTCGGTCCAGAGCACGGCCTGGATCCAGCCGGCGCGACCGAGAAGCTGCATCATGACGGCGATGATGATCACGGCGAATGACAGGCCGGTCAGGGCGCGCATCACGCCCTCGGCAGCTCGGATGACGGCTAGCATGGGTGGGTCCTTCGGGTGCTGGACGGGCAGGTTCCGGACGGGCCGGTTCGGGCCCGGGTGTCAGGCGCCGGAGTTCAGGGGGACGTCAGGCGGGGAGAGGGGCGGGCGGGAGGAACCCGCCCCCGGGGCCGTGCGGACCGGGGGGCGTTGGCCGCCCCCCGATCGCGGCTCACTTCTGCATCGCGAAGATCTTCTCGACCGTCGGGCGGATCTCTTCGCTGACGCCGGACAGGACCGCGTCCTTGGCCTTGGCGGCGAAGGCGGCCTGGTCGACCTCGGTGAAGGTCACGCCCTTGGCTTCCAGATCCTTGCGGATCGCGGTCTCGTTGTCGGCGAACAGGCCGCGCTCATACTCCTGGGCGCGCTTGGCGGCTTCCATCACCGCCTTCTGGTCGTCTTCCGACAGCTTCTCCCAGGTCAGTTCCGAGATCGTCAGATAGATCCAGGACCGGACGTGGTCGGTCATGTTGATGTTCTTCTGAACCTCGTTGAAGTTTGCCGACTGGATCAGTGCCAGCGGGTTTTCCTGCGCCTCGATCGTGCCGTTCTGCAGCGAGGTGAACACCTCGGAGAAGGCCATCGGCGTCGGCTGCGCGCCAAGCGCCTGCCAGACGTTCAGGAACAGCGGCACGTTCGGTACGCGCATCTTCAGGCCGTTCAGGTCCTCGGGCTTGGTGATCGGCCGGTTCGAGGTCAGTTCGCGCGGGCCGCGGGCAAAGTAGGCGATCGGGCGGACGCCGGCCTTGTCGATGATCTGGGCCTCGATTTCCTTGCCGATCTCGCCGCTGGCAACCTCGTCCATCTGCTCGAGCGAGGTATAGGCATAGGGCAGCGCCAGCAGCGCGGCCATCGGCGCCCAGTTCTGCAGCGACTCGCCGGTGATGGTCATGTCGGCGGTGCCGAGCTGCATCCCGTTGATCAGGTCGACTTCCTTGCCGAGCGTCTCGTTCGGGTAGACCTCGACCTTGATGCGACCGTCGGTCAGGGCCGACAGTTCTTCGCCGAACTTCACCGAGGCCTTGTGCCAGATGTTCTGTTCGTTCGCGAGGTGGCCGAGCTTCAGCGTGATTTCCTGCGCCGAGGCGGCGCCGCCCAGCAGCGTGCAGGCGGCGAGCGCGGCGGCGAGAAGGCGGGTTGTCTTGGTGGCGACGGTCATGGTTCCTCCCTTGGGTCGTCGGTATCGCGTGTCCGGGGTCCGGATCAGTCGAAAAGCTCCGGCAGGCTGGATTGCACCACCGGCAGGTCGTTCAGGATCTCGCGCAGGTGCAGCCGCATCGCGGCTTCGGCAGCCGCGGGATCGCCGGCCTCGATGGCGCGCACGACGCGGGTGTGGTGGTCGATCAGCTTGTCGGTCGGGAAGCGTTCGGTCGACAGCTGGCGGACCCGGTCCATCTGGGTCTTCATGCCGTCGATCACGCTCCAGGCGTGGGTCTTGCCCGCGCCCTCGGCGAGGGTGCGGTGGAATTCGTCGTCGAGCGGGCGGAAGCTCTGCGGATCGACATCGACCAGCGCGCGCTGCGCGGCCAGCTGGCGGTCAAGCTCGCGGACCAGGGCGGCGTCGGGCGCCTCGGCCAGAAGCTTGACGATGTCGGCCTCGATGGCCTCGCGCACGAAGCGGCTGTCCATCACCGCGGCGACAGAGATCTTGCGCACGAAGGTGCCGCGTTGGGGCCGCACCTCCAGCAGGCCTTCCTCGGCCAGCTTGATGAAGGCCTCGCGCACCGGCTGTCGGCTGACGCCGAACTGCAGCGCGATCTCGGCTTCCGAGATGCGCTCGCCGGGGCGCAGCCGGTTGCGGATGATCCGTTCGCGCAGGATGCGCTGCAGCTGCGGTCCGACGGCCGCGGCGGCATTCACCGATTCCCGATCAAGGCTGCTGTGCATCGCGTCTCGTCCTCCCGGCCCGGACCATAGCTCCATACTTCCATACTAGTCAACCACGAGTCGGGATGATAGAGGATTGTCATGCCGCGGCGTCTGGCCACGTCGTGGCGGACAGGCGTCAGGCCAGGAATGCGGGAGGACAGCATGAGACAGACGTGGCGGTGGTTCGGGCCGAAGGATCTCGTCGGCATCGACGACATGTGCCAGGCGGGCGTCGAGGGCGTCGTCTCTGCGCTGCATCACGTGGCCACCGGCGCGGTCTGGACGCCGGAAGAGATCGCGACGCGCCAGCGCCAGATCGCCACGATGCGCGACGGCGCACCCTCGGGCCTTGCCTGGGAAGTGGTCGAAAGCCTGCCGGTCTCTGAGGATATCAAGAAGCAGCAGGGCGACTGGCGCGGCCATGTCGAAAACTGGAAGACCTCGATGCGGCACCTGTCGCAGGCGGGGATCGAGGTGATCTGCTACAACTTCATGCCGGTCCTGGACTGGACGCGCACCGACCTTGCCTGGCGGCGCCCGACCGGCGCGACCTGCATGCGCTTCGACTTTATCGACTTCGCGGCCTTCGACATCCATGTCTTGGCGCGCCCCGGCGCGGCCGAGGACTTCCCCGAGGCGGTGGTGGCCGAGGCCGCGGAACGCTTCGCGAAGATGAGCGATGAAGACCGCGCCCAATTGGCCGGAAACGTCGTCTTCGGCCTGCCGGGCGCGGCCGAGTCCTTCACGCTCGAGGATGTGCGCGCGCATCTCGCGCAATACGACGCGATCCGCGAGGATCGCCTTCGCGACAACCTGATCGACTTCCTGTCCGAGGTGGCCCCGCTGGCCGAAGACCTGGGCCTGCGGCTTTGCTGCCACCCGGACGACCCGCCGTTCCCGCTGCTGGGCCTGGCGCGGATCATGTCGACCGAGGCCGATTACGGCAAGGTGATGCAGGCGGTCGATCTGAACGCGAACGGTATCACCCTCTGCACCGGCAGCCTCGGCGCCCGTGCCGACAACGACCTGCCGGGGATGATGACCCGGATGGGCGACCGGGTGCATTTTTTGCACCTGCGCAATGTCTCGCTCGATGATCCCTCCCAGATCCGCGGCTCGTTCTTCGAGGACGAGCATCTGGCGGGCCAGACCGACATGGTGGCGATGATCGCGGCGATCCTTGGCGAAGAGCGCAAGCGCCGCGCTGCGGGCCGTGCCGACTGGTCGATCCCGATGCGTCCCGACCACGGGCAGGACATCCTCGACGACCTGACGCGCCGCGCGCAGCCGGGCTATCCCGCGATCGGCCGGCTGAAGGGTCTGGCCGAACTGCGCGGGATCATGACCGCGCTCGACCATCCGCTGGTCACGGGGGCCTGAGCGATGGAACTGCCGCGCCTGACCGCCGCCGCCGCACTGCCTGAAGGGATCGGCCCCGCCTATGATCCCGCCGCCCACGGCACGGGAATCGTGCACATCGGCTTCGGCGCGTTCCACAAGGCGCACCAGGCCGCCTACACCGAGGCGGCGCTGGCGCGATCCGGCGGCGACTGGCGGATCACCGGCGTCTCGCTGCGATCCGTCGAACCTGCGGCGCAGATCACGCCGCAGGACGGGCGCTACACCCTGATCGAACGCAGCGCGGCCCGGACCGAGGCGCATGTGATCGCGGCCGTGAGCCGGGTGCTGGCGCTGCCGGAGGCGCCCGGGGAAGTGATGGCGGCGCTGACCGACCCGGCCTGCCGGATCGTCAGCCTGACGGTGACCGAAAAGGCCTACGGCCTCGACCGGGCGGCGCAGGGGTGCGATCCCTCGCATCCGGCGGTGAAGGCGGACCTGAAGGCGCCCGAGGCTCCGGCGGGGGTGTTGGGCCTGCTGGTGCGGGCGCTGTCGCTGCGCTTCGCGGCGGGCGTTCCGCTTTTCACGGTGCTCTGCTGCGACAACCTCCCGGACAACGGCGCGTTGCTGCGTGGCGCGGTCATCGATTTCGCCCGCCGTCTCGACCCGGCGCTGGCCGAGCGCATCGGGGCCGAGGTTGCCTTCCCCTCGACCATGGTCGACCGGATCACCCCGGCGGCCACGGACGAGACCCGGGCCGAGGCCGCGCGCCTGACCGGCTTCCGCGACGAGGCGGCGATCGAGACCGAGGGCTTCCGTCAATGGGTGATCGAGGATCACTTCCCGCTGGGCCGACCCGACTGGGAGGCCGCCGGGGCGATCTTCGTCGACGACGTCGCCCCTTATGAGCAGATGAAGCTGCGCATGCTGAACGGCACGCATTCGATGCTGGCCTATGCAGGCTTCCACGCGGGCTGCCGCTACGTCCGAGACGTGATGGCCGACGACGATCTGGCACCCTTGGTTGCGCGCCATCTGGCGGCGGCGGCGGGATCGCTGCCGCAGTTGCCGGGGATCGACCTGACGGCCTATGCGCAGGACCTGAGGGAGCGGTTCCGCAATCCCGGCATCGCACACGAGACCTTCCAGATCGCGATGGACGGGACCGAGAAGCTGCCGCAGCGGATCTTCGCCCCGGCGCTGGAGGCGGCGCGTGCCCACGGCAACTTGCGGCCCTACGCCTTCGCGACGGCCGCGTGGATGCGTCATGTCACCGGCCGCACCGACGACTGCGCGCCCTACGAGATCCGCGACCCCCGGGCGGCAGAGATCGCCGGGCGGCTTGTCGGGAAGACCACCGCCGCTGCCATCGTCGCGGCCCTTTGTGACCTGCCGGGCTTCATGCCGGCCGGCCTGCAGGACCACCGGCTGTGGCGGGCGCTGCTGACCGACATCCTCGGAACAATGCTGGCGGCGGGGATGCGCGCCGCGCTGGAGATGGAGCGGCAGCAGGCGACTCCGGGGGCGTCACAGGTCTAGGCCGCCACCATCTCGCACAGTGCGCGCACGGCATGGCGGTAGCCCGCGGGGCCCAGTCCCGCGACCACCGCCGTCGCCACCGGCGAGACCAGCGAGCGATGGTAGATCGCCTCGCGGCGATGGATGTTCGAGATGTGCAGCTCGATCACCGGGCCCGGGAACATCTTCAGCGCGTCCATCACCGACACTGAGGTGAAGGTCAGTCCGGCGGGGTTGATGACGATGCCCTTCGCGCCGGCATCGATCGCCTCGTGAATCCAGTCGATCAGCTGATGCTCGGCATTGGTCTGGCGGAACTCGACAGGTTCTGCGCCCGCGGCGTCGCGTGACCAGGCCTCGACCTCGGCCAGGGTGGTGTGGCCGTAGATCTCGGGCTCGCGCTTGCCCAGCCGGTTCAGGTTCGGGCCGTTCAGGACGTAGATGGTCATGGGGTCACCTCTTTCAGCCGCCGTAGCCCGCAAGGCGCGGCAGCCACAGCACGATGCCCGGGAACAGGGTGATCAGCGCAAGGCAGATCACCATCCAGGCCAGGAAGGGCAGGCAGTCGCGAACGATGTCGCGCAGCGGCGCGCCCGAGATCGCGGTCATGATGAACAGCAGAAGTCCGTAGGGCGGGGTCACCAGCCCCAGCATGATGTTCAGCACCACGACCACGCCGAAATGCACGAGGTCGATCCCCAGCGCCTGCGCCGTCGGGATGAAGACCGGCACGATGATCAGCAGGATCGCCGTCCCTTCCAACACGCAGCCCAGCACCAGCAGGATGATGTTGACCATCAGCAGGAAGCCCAGCGGCGAGAAGTCCATGCCGGTGAGAGAGGTGCGCAGCGTCTCGGGGATGTTCTCGATGGTGACGACGTAGTTGAAGACCAGCGCCCCGCCGATCATCATCCCGATCGAGATCGAGGTCCGTGCCGAGGTCAGAAGCGCCGCATAGCCCTCGGCCCAGCTCAGCGAGCGATAAATCACGACCGAGACAAGCACGGCATAGGCGGCGGCCAGCGCCGCGGCCTCGGTGGGGGTGGTCACGCCCGAATAGATGCAGCCCAGCAGGATCGCGGGCATCAGCAGCGTCGGGAAGGCGCGCCAGGTGATGCGGGGAATGTCGCGCATCGGAACCCGCTCCTCGACCGGGAAGCGGTGGCGGCGGGCATCCCAGGCGACCTGGATCATCTGCGTGGCGACCATCAGCAGGCCCGGCAGCACGCCGCCCAGGAACAGGTAGCCGATCGAGGCATCCGAGACGAGCGCGTAGATCACCATCGGGATCGAGGGTGGCAGGATCGGCCCCACCACCGAGGTGACGGCTGTCAGTGCCGCGGCATAGCTGGGCGGATAGCGGTTGTCGGCGGTCATCATCGCCTGCATCATTCGGCCCGAGCCGGCGGCATCGGCGATGGCCGAGCCGGACATGCCGGCGAAGATCAGCGACTGCACGACGTTGATCTGCGCAAGCCCGCCGCGGAAATGCCCGACGAGCACGTTGCAGAACCGCAAGAGGCGCTCGGTCATCGAGCCCGAGTTCATGATCTCGGCCGCGAAGATGAACAGCGGCACCGCGAGGATGATGTAGTTCGAATACATCCCGTTCAGGAACTGCTCGGCCGCGGTGCCCATGTCGAGCCCGGCCATCCACAGGTACAAAACGGAGCCGCAGATCATCGACAGACCGATCGGCAGGCCGAGGAAGGCCAGCGCGGTGATCGCCACGATCGACAGCGCGAAGGGGTCGGTAAGGGTCATACGCCGGAACTCGCCTCGGTGGGGTCATAGGCCTTGGGACCCTCGCCTCGCAGAGCGCGGATCCCGATCCAGAGCTGGCGCAGGATCATCGCCACCACGAAGACGACATAAATCGCGTAGGTCCAGTTGAAGCGGATGTGCAGATAGGCGGTGCGCTCCACCTTCATGAAGGTGACGTAGTCCCAGGTCGCGGGCAGCGACAGCGCGAACAGTGCGATCAGCGCCACCGCGGTGATCAGGGCCATGATCCGCCGCGCGCGGGGCGGGGCAGAGCCGTAGATCAGGTCGAAGCGCATCTCCTCGCGGTCGCGGGTGACGAAGGCGGCGCCGAACAGCACCAGCCAGATCCACAGCAGGACCGAGGCCTCCTGCGTCCAGCCGATCGGCAGGTTCAGCAGGTAGCGCGAGACGATCTGCAGCAGGAAGACGAGAAACATGGCAAGGAGCATGAACGCGACGAGGTTTTCGGCGCGCCGCCCCAGCCAGCCGAGAATGCGCTGGAGGGTCATGGCAGTCCTTCGAGGGTCTGTGGGGGCCCGGCGCGCGGGCGTTGCGCCGGGCTGCGCAGGTCAGAGCGCGGCGATGCGCGCGGCCATGCCTTCGGGCCAGTCCTTGGCCTGCGGGCTTTCGGCATAGGCCTTCTGCACGTGGCTTCGGAAGGCCGCGACATCGGGTTCGTAGACCTTGAGCCCGCCCTCGGCGAATTTCTTCGCCAGTTCGCCCTCGCGCGCGACATGCTGTTCGGTGGACCAGGCGATCGCGGCATCCGCCGCCTCCTGCAGCTTCGCCTTGGTGGCGTCGTCGAAGCTGGCCCAGACCTTGCCCGACATGGTCAAGAGGTCGAACGCCACCAGATGCGAGGTCATCACGATCTGGTCCATCACCTCGTAGAACTTCATGTTCTGCACGTTCGGCAGCGGGTTGTCCTGCCCGTCGATCGCGCCGGTCTGCAGGCCGGTATAGACCTCTGCATAGGCCATCGGCGTCGGGTTCGCGCCAAGCGCCTGTCCAAGGAACTGCCAGGCCTCGCCGCCCGGCATCCGCAGCTTGACCCCGGCCAGGTCGGCGGGTGTCGAGATCACCTTGTCGCCGCGCAGGCCCACCTGCCGCGTGCCGTAGAAGGTCGGGCCAAGGATCTTGATCCCCAGCTGCTCTTCGGCCAGCGCCTTCATCTCGGACCCCGCGTCCGAGGCGAAGAACACCCGCAGGTGGTCGGCGTCGCGGAACAGGTAGCCCGAGGTCAGCAGCGACCAGGCCGGAACCTGGTTCGACACGTCCTGAGGGGCGATGTTCGACATCTCGAGGTTGCCGCGCTGCAAGGCGACCAGCTCGGTCCCCTGCTTGAACAGCGTGCCGCCATAGAAGCCCTCGTAGGCGATGGCGTCACCGGCACCCTCCACGAACTTCTTCATCATCTCGGCCCGGATGTCCTGGTCCGAGAACACGGCCGAGAAGCGGATCTTCGTTGGGCCCGCGGCCGTGGCGCGGCGCGCCGACAGCGACAGGGCGGGCACGGCAAGCGCGGCCGTGCCAAGCGCGGCGAAGCCGCGTCGGGTCAGTCTGGTCATTCTGGCGTCCTCCCATGTCGCGGACGGCGCCTCCCCGCGCCCCCTGCGTCCAGCGAAGACTGTCATCGGGGATTTTCTGAATCAACTCTTCATTTGGGTTTCATCGGAGATTCTTTCGATTAACATATGATCGAAACCATAGGGGGAGCGACAATGCTGGCGGATCCGCAGCCGACCGATACGCTTGGCGCCTCTGTTTATCGGCGCCTGCGCGAGGACATCGTCTTCGGGCGGCTCGCGCCCGAGACGAAGCTGAGGTTGGAGCAGCTGCGGGGGCGCTACGACGTCAGCGTGGCCACCCTGCGCGAGGTTCTGCCGCGGCTGGTGACAGAGGGGTTGATCCGGTTCGAGACGCAGAAGGGCTTCGAGGTGGCGCCGGTCTCGGCCGGAGATCTGGCCGAGATTGCGGAGATGCGGCTGCTGCTGGAAGGCCATGCGATCGGCGGGTCCTTCGCCCGCGGCGATCTGGACTGGGAGGCCGATCTCGTCGCCGCGCATCACCGCCTGTCGCGGATGGAGGCACGGATGCTCGACGGGGATCGAAGCGTCAGCGAGGATTGGAAGCGTTATGACCGCCAGTTCCACCGCGCGCTGGTGTCGGCCTGCGGATCTGCGCAGCTGTTGACCGCCTACGAGAAGATCTTCGACCGCTTCCTGCGCTACCAGGTGCTGCTGGTGATGTTCCGCGGCCGGGCAGCCGTCGATGAGCATGCGCGGCTGCTGGACTGTGCCCTGCGCCGCGATGCCCAGGGCGCTCTTGCGGTGCTGGCGGCGCATGTGGGCGCCTGCGTCGATGACATGGTGACGCGACAGTTGGGCGGAGGGGCGCGGTGATGGCGGGGCAGGGCAGTCTGGCCGAGACCGAGGGCGGGCCGGTTCCCGGCACCGGCGAGGCGCTGTACCGCGCGCTGCGCAGCGACATCATCATGGGCCGGCTTCCGCCCGGACGGAAGCTGAAGCTCGAACTGCTGCGCGATGCCTACGCCGCGGGGCTCGGCACCCTGCGCGAGGTGCTGAGCCGTCTTGCGGCCGATGGCTTCGTGCGTGCCGAGGGCCAGCGCGGCTTCGCCGTCGCCCCGATCTCGCGCGCGGGGCTGATCGAGGTCGCCGACCTGCGGCTGCTGATCGAGGAACATGCGCTTGCCCGCTCGTTCGCAGCCGGCGACATCGCCTGGGAAGAGGCGGTGCTGGCGGCGCATCACCGGCTGGACAGCCACGAGGCGCGGCTGGAACGCGGCGATGTCGCGGCCTTCGACGACTGGCGCCGGGCCGACTGGCGGTTCCACCAGACGCTGATCTCGGCCTGCGGCAGCCGGGTGATGCTGCAGACCCATGCCGAGGTCTTCGATCACTACCTTCGTTACCAGATGATCGCGCTCGGGTTCCGCCCCGGCGCCTCGAGGCCCGAGCACGGCGCGCTGCGCGAGGCGGCGCTGGCGCGCGACGTCGATCGCGCGGTGGCGACGCTGCGCGCGCATGTGCAGGGTGGTGTCGCCCATGCGCTGGCGCTGGGTCACCTCGACTGACCCCGGCGCCCGGCACGACCGTCATGCAGCAGAAGGACCAGCTTCCCCGCACCAGCCTCGACCAATGGGCGATCCTGCGCGCCGTGGTGAAATACGGCACCTTCGCCGAGGCCGCGCACATGCTGTCGCGTAGCCAGTCGTCGGTCAGCTATGCCGTCGCGCGCCTGCAAGAGGCGCTTGGCGTCACCCTGACCGAGATGCAGGGCCGCCGCGCGGTGCTGACCGAGGCGGGGCGGATGCTGCTGGCCGAGGTCGCGCCGCTGATCGACGATCTCGCGGCGCTCGAGGCGCGGGCCTCGGGGATCGCGGCGGCAGGCAGCGCGCCGATCCGCCTGCGCGTCGACAGCCTGTTCCCGCGGCTGCGGCTGATGGAGGCGCTCGAGACGTTCTCGTACCGGTATCCGCACAATCCCGTCGAGATCCGCGAGACCGAGCGCGGCGGCGTTCCCGACCCGAAGGCCGAGCCCTTCGATCTTGCGATTGCCCTGCCCAACCCCCGGCGGATGGAGGGGCGTCGCCTGCGCGACGTGATCATGGTTCCCGCCGCGCGTGCGGACCATCCGTTGACTGCGGCCGGGCCGGACCTGCGGCAGGCCGACCTTGTGCGCCACATGCGGGTGATTGTGCGCGAGGCCGAACCGCCGGGCGATCTGGGCACGCAGATGCGCGGGCGGATCTGGCAGGTCTCGACGGTCGAGGGGGCGCTGGCGGCGGTCCGCTCCGGCCATTGCTACGGCTGGCTGCCGCGTGAGATGATCGCCGGAGATCTGGCCGGTGGACGGCTCAAGCTGTTGAAAACCGCGACGGACCGGACCCGCACCGTATCGCTGGACCTGATGTATGCCGACCCGGACCATGCCTCGGCCGCGGTGCACCATCTGGCCGATTGCCTCATGGCGCTGAATGGCGCACTGCCGGATTGATCGGCGAACCGGGGCCAAATGATCAGGTTTTCGAACTGGATGCGGGCGGCGAATTGGCGCAGGTCCGGCCTTGGTAACTTTCATTGTGAAAGGTTCGCCCCTCTCGCCGGTGCCGCCGCCTGTCGCGGCGACGGCCGAACTTCGCTTCGGCACCACTCCCCGGGTCCGGTCGTGATGGGCGAGCCGCTCCGACAAGGACTTCGATAGAGATGACGAACTCGACACCGGGTGTGTCGCCGGCGGCAAGGGTGCTGCTGGTGGTGCTTGGCCTTGCCTTCGCGCTGGCCGGGCTTGGGCTGGCGGGCGGCGGGATCATGCTGATCCTGCGCGGCGGCAGCTGGTATTATCTGCTGATGGGCCTCGCGATGGTCGCGACGGGTGTCGAACTGGTGCGCGGCGGCCGCGCAGCCGGCGCCATCTACGTCGCAGCCTTCGCGCTGACCGTGCTCTGGGCCTTCTGGGAGGCCGGGCTGGACTTCTGGGCGCTGCATGCCCGGATCTTCACCTTCCTCTGTGCGCTGGCGGTGCTGTTCCTCGTGCAGCCGCTGGCGCTGCGCCGCGCGGGCCGCGCGCCCGCGACCGCCGCGCATCTGGGCCTTGCCGCGGTCGCCTTCGTGGCGGTGTTCGGCTTCATCTGGGGCATGTTCCAGCCGCACGGCATCCACAACGCGACCCTCGCGACCGGCACCACCCCGGTCACCCCCGAAACCGCGCAGAAGGACTGGGCGAGCTATGGTGGCACCGGCGACGAAACCCGCTTCGCCGCGCTCGACCAGATCACCCGCGACAACGTCAAGGACCTGAAGGTCGCCTGGACCTTCCGCACCGGCGAGACGCCGGTCAGCCCCGGCGGTGGCGGCTTCGAGGATCAGAACACGCCCCTGCAGATCGGCAGGTCGGTCTATCTCTGCACAGCGTCGAACACTGTGATCTCTGTCGATGCCGACAGCGGCGCAGAGAACTGGCGCCACGCCTTCCCGACCGAAAGCAAGGTCTGGGTCCGCTGCCGGGGCCTTGCCTACTTCGACGCCGACGCGCCGCTTGTGCAGCCCACGCGCGGCGATACGACGCCGGTCACCCCGGTCGCCCTGCCGGCCGAGGCGACCGAATGCCGCCGCCGGATCATCATGAACACCATCGACGCGGTCCTCGTGGCGCTCGATGCCGACACCGGCGCGACCTGCACGGGCTTCGGCGACGAGGGCCGGGTCGACCTGAAGGCGGGCCTCGGTGACGCGAAGGCGCCGCTCTATTCGCTGACCTCGCCGCCGCTGGTGGCCGGAACGACGATCGTCACCGGTGGCCGGGTCGCCGACAACGTGGCGCTGGACATGCCGGGCGGCGTGATGCGCGGCTTCGACGTGATCACCGGCCGTATGAAATGGGCCTTCGATCCGGGCGTTCCCGCCGACCGGACGGCGCCGCAGCCGCCCGCGACCTTCACCCGCTCGACACCCAACGTCTGGGCGCCGATGACCTATGACGCGGCCTCGAACACCGTGTTCCTGCCCGTCGGCAACGCCGCCATCGACCTCTGGGGCGTGATGCGCACCCCGGAAGACGAGAAGTACGGCGCTTCGATCCTTGCACTGGATGCGACGACGGGAGCCGAGAAATGGGTCTATCAGACCGTTCACCACGACCTGTGGGATTTCGACGTGCCGATGCAGCCCTCGCTGATCGACTTCCACGGCACGCCGGCGCTGGTCTTCGGCACCAAGGCCGGGCAGATCTTCGTGCTCGACCGGGCCACGGGCAAGCCGCTGACCGAGGTCGTCGACAAGGACGTGAAGCCCGCGACGATCCCGGACGAGCGCTATGCGCTGAAGCAGCCGCTTTCGGTGGGCATGCCGCAGATCGGTGCGCAGACCCTGACCGAGGCCGACATGTGGGGCGCCACGCCCTTCGACCAGCTGATGTGCCGGGTGATCTTCAAGGGCTACCGGTACGAGGGCCTCTTCACCGCACCGGACACCGACTATTCGCTGTCCTTCCCGGGCTCGCTCGGCGGCATGAACTGGGGCGGGGTCTCGTACGACCCGACCGCCGCGACGCTTTTCGTGAACGACATGCGCCTTGGCCTTTGGGTCCACATGGAGCCGCAGGCGCAGAAATCCGCGGCCTCGAACGGGTCCGAGGCGGTCAACACCCTGATGGGTGCGGTCCCGCTGAAGGGCACGCCCTATTCGGTGATCAAGGACCGCTTCCTGTCGCCGCTGGGCATCCCGTGCCAGGAGCCGCCCTTCGGCACCCTGACCGCGATCGACATGAAGACGCAGAAGGTCGCCTGGGAGGCGCCGCTGGGCACCGTGCAGGACACGGTGCTGTTCGGGGTGAAGATGGGCCTGCCGATGCCGATCGGCATGCCGACGATCGGCGGTTCGCTGGCGACGCAGGGCGGGCTCGTGTTCTTCGCGGCGACGCAGGACTACTACCTGCGCGCTTTCGACAGCGCGACGGGCAAAGAGGTCTGGAAAGCCCGCCTGCCGGTCGGCAGCCAGGGCACGCCGATCAGCTACGTCTCGCCCGAGACCGGGCGGCAGTATGTGCTGATCTCGGCCGGTGGCGCGCGCCAGTCGCCGGACCGGGGCGATTACGTCGTGGCCTACGCCCTGCCTGACTGAGGGCGACGCGCGTCCTGCCATGAGCAGGGGGTGCGGCCTGTTGACCGCGCCCCCGTTTGCCGTTCCTTGTCGGGGTTGGGGACGGCCGCCGGTCGTCGCAGGGTCACGCCGCGGCGGGCCCCGCGGCGAGCAAGTCGCCAAGCACGGCGACCTTGGCGCGCAGCCAGCCGTATCGCAGCGACTCGAGCAGCACGATCACGTCTTTCGCAGGCCTGACCGCACCGATTCAGGCGCGGTAGTCGCCGGGGATGCCCGGGACGGCGTTGACGTAATTGGCCGTGCTCAGCCCGAGCGTCCAGCTGGACGTCTGCCTGCGATGCGGGCCGGCGACACCGGCTACACGGACGTGATCGACACCGTCGCCCCGCGCGAGGCAATCCGGCGCAAGTTCAAGCGCGACAACGGCCGACTTCGGGAGATTTGCGCCGCTTAGGCGTCAGATCCACGGGCATACGAGCGACTGGATGTGAGGTGGTCCCCGGAAACTGGACAGCTTGCTGAGCTTGCCGTCAACGATGATGAAGACGCACAGCGTGGCTGGCGAACGAAGGAACTACGGCGCGGAGTTCAAGGCGAAGGTGGCGCTTGAGGCTATCCGGGGCGATCTGACGGTCGCCGAGCTGATGGCGAAGCACGGCGTGCATCAAACCCTGATCAACACCTGGAAGCGCCAGGCGCGCGAGGGTCTGGCCGGCATCTTCTCAGGCAAAGTCGAGGCGAAGCCGGCCGAGAAGGAGGGCGGGATCGAGAGTGAGCCTGTTCGCGCCACCGGCCCGAGCGGACAGGCGAACGAACGCGAAGATCGGCCAGTCCGGGGGCCGAGATTTTTTAGCGAAAGGCGAGCCGGTGAAGGCGCCATTGGTCCGAGCCCACTGGCGAGCGGCCGGTGAGCGTGTCGCGGGACGATGTCCCAATTCATGGTGTATCTGGCGGCGGGCCTCGCGCTCTGATGCGGGCCGAGCTGGTCAGTCGCGTTGCGCAGCAGGCAGGCTGACGAGGGCAGTGCGAAGGGACAGAAAACGATCCGGGGGATCGTTTTCCCGGAGCACGCAGACAGGGGCGAGGGTTTCTAGCGTGAGGTAGCGCCCGCGCTGAACGGTCCATTCCTCGGTTTGCTCCATGAGGATTGCGCCGACGAGCCTGCGGATCGACGCCTCAGTGGGGAGTGAGGGCATGACCGCCACCGGTCCGAGGGAATGCCCGAACCCGACGACATCGGTGCGCCGCTTGATCTCGCCGTTGAGTCGCTCGATCGGGTTAGTGGCTCGTGAAGCTTGGCGCGATGCTGGGCCGGGAAGGTCATGTAGGCCAGCACATCCTCCTCGGTCGTATCCATGAGCGTGGCGAGCTTCGGCAGCTTCGGGCGCATTTGGTCCGCGACCAGCCGCCATTGGGCCTTGGCTGTGGCATGGTCCGGCTGCGCAAAGGCCGTGGCGATGAAGGCAGAGATCGAGCCGGGCCAGAAAACGGTCCGGGGGACCGTTTTCCCGGCGAGGCCTGCGGCTGCTCTTGCCGGCATGGGCCAAGGCGTTGCGCTGGAAGTGGAGTGAGGCATCGGACGCCATCGGTCCGAGACCGATGCCGAACGCAGCGCCGGCCCGCGTTGTGGACAGCACCCGCGCGGTCGCAGCCTTGATACCCTCATGCGCGTCGCTGACCACCAGCTTCACACCGCCGAGGCCTCGGCGCACGAGGTCACGCAAGAACGCGGTCCAGAACGGCTCGGCCTCGGATGCACCGATCGCCATGCCCAGAACCTCGCGCCGCCCGTCGGTATTCACGCCCACGGCGATGGTGACGGCAGCCGAAACGATCCGCCCGCCCTGGCGCACCTTGAGATAGGTTGCATCGATCCAGAGATAAGGCCATTCGCCCTCGATCGGCCAGGTCAGGAAGGCGTCGACGCGCTCGTCCCTCGCCATTGTCCTCGGACCAATGGCGGACAATGGCTCGATCTTCACAAAGGCGGCTGACTTGGCTCTTCGAAATCCCCGTGCCGCCCATGGCCTGCACCAGGTCGTCCATCGATCGCGTCGAGACGCCGTGAACATAGGCCTCCTGGATTACGGCGGTCAGCGCCTTCTCGACAGAGCGCCGCGGTTCGAGGAAGGACGGGAAATACGATCCGGTCCGCAGCCGCGGAATGCGCAGTTCGACGCTGCCGGCGCGGGTCTGCCGTCGACGTATACGTCGACCAATCGCGGTAGCCGTTGCGCTGCGCGAGCCGCTCGCCGCTCTTCTCGCCATACTCGGCACCTGTCTTGGCACCGACCTCATTCTCGCTGCAAACGATCCCCCGGATCGTTTGGCCGACGCTCGAATTCCATCAGCCGCTCGGCGGCGAAGACGATCATCTCGCGCAGCAGATCCGCATCGCCGCTCTTTTCCACGAGCCCACGGAGGTCCATCATCGGTTTGGTCATCGGGGGCATCCCTCGGTTCAGGCCTCGCCGGTTCTCTCGAACCGGTGGCGTTCACCGGCTCGATGTCAGCAACCCGACCCTACCGAGAAACCCGATGGCCACAGCCAGCTACACCATCTCCCGGGACGTCACCCGTCGCGGAGGCGAGAGATGATCGAGCCGAGGCACCCAGTGCTGTCGATCACGCGGCAATGCGCGTTGATCGGGATCAGCCGATCGGCTTGGGTCATGGGCCAGGCAGGACCGAGACAACGCTGAACCTCGCGCTCAAGAAGCTGACCGATGCGCAGTTCATGTAGGCGCCGTTCTACGGCGGCCGCCAGATGGCGCGGCACCTGCGCAGTCCGGAGGGACCGTAGACCCTGTGGGGCCGCGTAAGCCCGAAGAACCGCTACTGCGTCGGGTGCAAGCGCGTCCGGCGCCTGATGGCGAGAATGGGCCTGCGCGCTGTCTATCAGCGCCCGCGCACGACGGTGCCCCATCCGGAGCACCGCAAGTATCCCTATCTGCTCAGGGACTTGGTGATCGAGCGCCCGAACCAGGTCTGGTGCGCGGACATCACCTACAGTCCCATGCGGCGCATTCGCATCTAGCTCGGACCGATGGCGCCTCGATGGCTCATTCCTTTACCTCGTCGCGATCATGGAACGCGTCGTTGTCCGCCATCGGTCCGAGGACCATGGCGAGGGGACCCTGAGTTCTGCATCGAGGCGGTGGAGGAAGCTTTCCGCCGCCATCGGCGGCCCGAGATCTTCAATATGGAGCATGGTCGCGCCATCGGTCCGAGCGGCCATGCGACGCCAAGGCAGCCAGTTCACCAGCCCCCGGTTCACACAGCTTTTGCTGGATGCGACGGTGACGGTCTCGATGGACGGTGGGTGGCGCTGGATGGAGAGCCTCATGATCGAGCGGCTATGGCGGTCCCTGAAATACGAATGAATTTACGTCCAAGCCTTCTAGACCGGGTCAGCAGCCCGAGCAGGCATCGGCAGGTGGATCGACTTCTATAATACCAAGAGCCCGCATTCGCCACTCGGCGGCAGAACACCGGTCCGGGCCCAGCAGAGCCCTGACCTTCAGGCGGCGGCATGATCACCAGATAAGCTTATTACCGCCGCAAACTTGTCCGGGAAATGGCGACCACCTCAGTCCCTGCTGGATCCATCGCGCCCAGCGCTCACGCAAAGGCGTCTATCAGTCATTGGGTGCCGCTTCGGAAGCTGTTTTGACCGCCCCTACCATCTCAACACCCTCCGCCCCATCGCCGCGCCGCATACGGACAGAAGTGCGATGCCAAGCGAATACCAGATCAAAAAGAACTGCGGCGCATCCTCGTCGCAATGCAGGGCATAGATCGCAGCGGCCAAACCCCCGGCGCCAAGCCCTGCTAGAGCGCCACTGCGGCCCGGCGCGGTAGACGCTCCGTTGCGTAGGAGCGCCAGCATCGCCAGCAACGGCGGCAGGCCGATCAGCGACAGGGCGAGCAGGCAGCGGAAGGCCGAATTCCCCATGATCGCGGCCGCGACCTGTCCTTCTGGCGTGGCGAGAAGTGCCGCGGCAAGCCAAAG
This sequence comes from Frigidibacter sp. MR17.14, assembly GCF_037095735.1. NCBI lineage: Bacteria > Pseudomonadati > Pseudomonadota > Alphaproteobacteria > Rhodobacterales > Paracoccaceae > Frigidibacter > Frigidibacter sp. MR17.14. The sequence goes on from NZ_JBAWKD010000005.1 coordinate 253,385, forward strand.
CGTCCCGCCGACCCCGATCGCCGCCACGATGCCGACCACCCCCATCCCGCGCCGCTCGGGCCGGGTCAGGCGCAGCGCCCCGAGCAGGCCGGTGCTTCCGACCGCCAATGGTATCAGCCATTTCATCGCGGTGATTGGTGCCGTCATCGCCTGTCCGAGATCGGGTCGGATCCCGAGAATCAGCAAGCCGACGGTCCCCGTCAGCGCCAGACACGACGCCGCCGCCGCGATGAGCCGCGCCGCGATGCGCTCCGGCACCTTGGTGTCCTGCGCCAGCACACCGATCAGGGCATCCGTCTTCATTACAGCCTCTCCTGTCTCATATGGGCCAGCCGCTGCAACGCGCGGTGCAGCGCCACCCGCAGCGCGCCCCCGGTCAACCCGAGCCTTGCGCCGCACACTTCATGGCCCTGCCCCTCGAGCGCGAGGCAGCGCAGCAGGGCCGCGTCGCGATCGGGCAACCGGTCGATCAATCGTTCGGCGTCGGCGACCTCGAACGGATCGGGGCCGTCCTCGGCCGCCAGCGCATCGGCAAAATCCTCGACCGGAAGGTGCACCGCCCGGCCCTGACGCCGGAAGGCGTCGACGACCTTGTGGCGCGTGATCGCATAGACCCAAGGGCGGAACGGCTGCGTGCTGTCCCATGTCCCGCGCTTGACATGCAGCGCCAGCAGAGTGTCCTGCACCACATCCTCGCACCAGCCGTGATCCATGCCCCGCGCCCGTGCCCGGACAATGCCGCGCAGGACCGCGGCCAGCTGCTTCAGCAAAGCCTCATAGGCACGCGCATCTCCGGAAAGACCCGCGCGCATCAGCTCCGCCAACTGGTCCTCGTGTCGGGCCATTGCTTCCTGCCTTGCTGAAGGTCCCTACGTCCGGCGACGGCCGAACGTTACACGACGCGATCCCTTTCGTCAGACTTCACCTGTTCGTGATCGCCGTAACGCTGCGCGGAACGGCCGCGAATGGCCCTGCAGGACGCAACAAGCGCCCAGTCCAACCAGAGGATCGATCATGAACACCAATCTCGCTGCCGCCATCGCCGCCGCCCTGGCCCTGTCGGCCGTCTCCGCACAGGCCGATGGCACCACCCCCGCCATGGAAAAATGCTTCGGCGTCGCGATGGCGGGACAGAACGACTGCGCGGCAGGCCCCGGCACCACCTGCGCGGGCACCGCTGCCAAGGATTACCAAGGCAATGCCTGGAAGCTGGTCCCTGCGGGCACCTGCACCACGATCAGCACGCCCGCCGGCCATATGGGTTCGCTCACCCCGATCAAGATGTAAGCGCCTCCGCTCGCGGCGGGCCTTGGTCCGCCGCGCGTTCCTCAGCGAAAGGACCGCACCATGCCATTGCCACCCCGCGCAGGTCTGGGCTTCAAGCCCCAGCATTATGCAGATATCTGCGCCACCCCGCCCGATCTGGGCTTCTTCGAGGTTCATGCCGAAAACTACCTTGGCGCAGGCGGTGCGCCGCACGCGATGCTGGGCGCGCTGCGGCGGGACTTTGCGCTGTCGATCCATGGCGTCGGCCTGTCGATCGGCGGGCTGCGGATCGACCCCGACCATCTGTCGCGCGTCAAAGCCCTGTGCGACCGCTATCAGCCCGACAGCTTTTCCGAACATCTGGCGTGGTCGAGCCACGGGGCAGAGTATCTGAACGACCTCCTGCCCGTGCCCTACAATGCGGCCTCGTTGTCCCGCGTCATTGACCATGTCGATCAGGTGCAGACCGCGCTGGGGCGGCAGTTGCTGCTGGAAAACCCGGCGACCTATGTGGTCTTCACCGAAAGCGACATCCCCGAGACGGAGTTTCTGGCAGAGATCGCGGCCCGCACCGGCTGTGGCCTCCTGCTGGATGTGAACAACGTCTTCGTCAGTTGCACCAACCACCGCACCGAACCGCGCGCCTATCTCGACATCTTTCCGCTGGCGCAGGTTGGAGAAATCCATCTGGGCGGACATGAGGCTGAGGAGCTGCCTTCCGGCCCCCTGCTGATCGACGCTCATGGCAGCGCCGTCGCCGACCCGGTCTGGGCGCTCTATGCCGAGGTTCTTGCGGGTCTCGGGCCGGTCGCCACGCTGGTGGAGTGGGACAATGACGTGCCCGCATGGCCGCTGCTGCTGGCAGAGGCTGCGCGGGCGGAACGGATGTTGCAGGAAAGCGCACGCCATGCGGCCGCCTGATCCAGTCGACCGCTTCCACGCGACGCTGTCCGGATCGGTCCAGCCCGGTCTTCTCGCCGTCGCCCCTGACGAAGTGGCACCTCGCGTTGCCGTCTATCGCAACAACGTGGCGCACAGCCTGAAGGCGGCACTGGCGCGCCGTTATCCGGTGGTCGAGCGATTGGTGGGCCTGGAGTTCTTCGCGGCGATGGCATCGCTCTTCATTGCAAACCATCCGCCGATGACGCCGGTCCTTCAGGAGTGGGGGCAGGATTTCGCAGGGTTCCTTGCACAATTCCCGCCGGTCGCGGGCCTGCCCTACCTGCCGGATGTGGCGCGGTTGGAATGGCTGCGGGGCGAGGCCTATCACGCCGCCGATGCGACGTTCCTGCCGCCTGCACGGCTGTCACCAGACACCCCCCTGCATCTGCACCCATCGCTTCGCCTGCTGCGATCTGCGTGGCCGGTCGTCGGCATCTGGCAAGCGAACCAGCCCGGCCGTGACGGCCGCTGCAGTGAAGATGAGGCCCGGATTGCACTGATCTGGCGGGGACCCGACTTCGAGGTGCCAGTCGTCGCCCTTCGCGTCGAAGACGCCGACACGATCGAAGCTCTGCTACGGGGCTCTCCGCTGTCCGATGCAGTCCGTTCCTCTGACCCTGTGCCGCTCCTCACGCTTCTGCTGCGCAACCAACTGATCTGCGATGGAGGCTACCCATGACACCCGCCGCCCTGTTCCGGCTCAACTTCCTGCGCCCGCTCGTGCCGCACGATCTGATCGCCCTCGCCGCCCGCATCTTTCCGGCAGCGGTGTTCTGGGCCAGCGGCCAGACCAAGGTCGACGGATGGCACCTGAAGCCCTCGACCCTCTACCTTTTCCAGACCGACTATGCGCTGCCGCTGATCCCGCCTCAGACCGCTGCCATCGCGGCCAGCGTGGCGGAGCATCTGTTCCCGGTGCTGCTGCTGCTCGGTTTGGCCACGCGGTTGTCGGCGCTCGCACTCCTGGGCATGACCGCGGTGATCGAGATCTTCATCTATCCCGACGCCTGGCCGACCCATGGCCTCTGGGCGACCTGCTTCCTGATTCTGATCGCGCAGGGCCCGGGGCGGCTGTCGCTGGATGCCTTGCTCGGCTGGGACCGACAGACGGGCGGCGGGCAGACGATCGAACAATCGTAAGAACGCCAAAATATCAACCTTTTGGCGATCATGGCTGACCGCGAGCAACCCCGCCTGAAAGCCTCCTCAAAACCAGCACAATCGGCCCATCGGTCCGACCTCATCGCGACGTCTTGTCACGCGAAACCTGCGCATGGCCCGTAGGGCGACAGCAGGCGAAAGGCCACCGATGCGCACCTATCCGATCCCCTTCAACGACCCGGCCCGCCTCGCAGCCTTGCGCAATCTGCCAGGGCTCGATGCCAGCAGCGAGCCGCTGTTCGAAAAGCTGACCGACGCGGCGCGCAACCTGCTGGGCTGTCCCGTCGCCCATATCAGCCTGGTCGAAGAAGAAACCCAGTGGTTCAAGGCCGTCGTCGGGGTCGATCTGCCGGTGCTGCCGCGCGATCAGTCGTTCTGCACCCATACGATCATGTCGGACGACTTCCTCGTCGTCCCGGATCTGTCGGCCGACCCCCGCTTCGTCGATCACCCGATGGTCGCGCACGGCCCAAAGGTTCGCTTCTATGCGGGCGCGCCGATCATCCTGTCCTCTGGCTTCCGCATCGGCAGCCTGTGTGCGTTGGATTTCAATCCTCACGACATGCCTGCGCCCGGCATTCTCGATGCCTTGCGCGCACTGACCGACGCAGTCGGTGCTGCACTGGAGCGTCGCCCCGAAACCCGTCAAGTCGCCGCGAAAGACCGTGCGAGGGGGCAGGCCGAGTTCACCGCCCTGATCGGCCATGAACTGCGCACGCCGCTGACCAAGATCTTCAGCTACAGCCGCTTTCTCGAGGCGCAGGTCACCGGCGCGCCGCAACGCTTCGCGACAGGCGCGCGCAGCTCCTGCGAACATCTGATGGGTCTGATCGAGACCATCATCACCTTCACCGACGCCTCCACCGGCGATCTGTCGCTGAACGAAGGTACTTGTGATCTTGGCCAGATCATCACCGAAGCACTGGCCATCCAGGGGCCTGACCTGTCGTCCGCCGACAAGGCGATCATGGTGCTCGGGCTGGATCTACCGGGGCCGATGCGTCTGGACGCGAACCAGATCAAGCTTGCGCTGAGTGCGCTGATCGAAAACGCCCTTCTGCATGGCGGTGACGCGCTTACCCTGTCGGCCGGGGTCGGGGCCGGTGGCCATGTCGAGATCGTGGTGACCGACAATGGCAGGCTCGACACGACGCTTCAGATACATGCTCTTTATGAACCCTTCGTGGTCGGCGGCGATCTGGATACCCGCAAGGTCGGGGGGCTGGGCCTTGGCTTGCCGCTGACCCGCAAGCTGGTGGAGTTGCATGGAGGCGAAATCGAGGTGCGCGACGATGGCGATCGCACCGTCGCGACGATCCGCCTGCCGGCGTGGCGTCTTCAGGCCGGAATAGCTCAGGTGGCCTGACCGTCTGTGGCTGATGCTGCTGAAGGCGGGCGGCAGCCTTCCCGCAGCCTCGACTGTCATTACAGCGCTGCATTGCGCGAGCCTAGGCTATTTGTCGTACTCCAGCATGCAGATCTGGCCTGCTGCCGGTTCCGTGGACACGAAGATAAGATCGTGACCAAAGAACTGGAGAGTGGAGATGACGAGGCGGAAGTTCAGCCGTGAGTTCAAGATCGAGGCCGTGAAGCTGGTGACCGAAAGGGGCGTGTCGGTCTCTCAGGCTTGTCGGGACCTTGAGCTAGCAGAGAGTGTGCTGCGGCGTTGGATGCGTGAAGCGATGGTGGCACCTGCCACGGCGTTCCCCGGCAACGGGCAACAACGCCCGGACCTGTGGTCTGCCCCCTGAAAAGTGGTCCTCCCTGAAGTAGGCTTTCAAGCCAGATGGAGGACGGAATATGGGACAGAAGAAGCACAAGCCGGAAGAGATTGTC
>NZ_JBAWKD010000006.1:0-112774 GCF_037095735.1 Frigidibacter sp. MR17.14
GCTAGAGGGCCGATATGCAAGAGCTTCGTCCGTCGAAACGAACCAAACCGCCCACATATCTCTTCAGTCATCCATCAATGTCAAAGAGCGTGAAGACAAAAAACAATCAGCAGCGTCAGTTCCTGACGCTCACCGCTCGCCTAGTCTCCGAATTTCGTTCCCTTCCGCTTCGGTGTGTCGCCGCCGTCGTTTCCGTCGTTGGCCACCGTCGCTTCGGTAGAGGGGTTTCTAGGGATATCGACCGGGCTCCGCAAGCACTTTTTTCATCCACCGTCACAGAACGTTCGCGAAGCCCTGTTTTCATGGGCGATGCGCCTTCGTTTTGTGCAGTTATCCACAGCGCCGACAGGCCTGGCGGCGGGCGAAGCGCGCGGAATCGGCGGGGGTGACTCGGGTGCAGCGGGCGTACACCCCCCGTACACCCCCTGCGAGCGGTCGAGCCACCCGCGATTCACCCCCCTGCCCTGCCCCGCCTCACCAATGCGGGACCGACAGGCGCTTGGGCCGATGCCGCGACGGGGGCAGGCCCGGATCAGGACCAGTCCCAGGGCAGAGCGAATTCGCCAAGCCGGGCGCTGGCCGCGGCGCGGTCGGCCCCCTCCCCTGCCCCGATCCGCGCGACGAGACCGCGGCGCGGATCCTCGACCACCTCGCGCACATGGCAGCCGGTGCCCTCAAGGCTGGCATCCAGCACGCGCGGGATCGCGAGGCGGCGCAGCGCCGGCTTGAAGATCTTGCCGACGGCGGTCTTCGGAAGCTCTGCCAGGATCTCGAGATGTTTCGGGATCATCGCGCGTTCCGGCAGCAGGCCCGAGACATGGGCGATCAGCGCTTCGGGCGTGACCTCGGCATCCTTCACCAGCTCGACATAGGCGCAGGGCAGCTCGCCCGCGAAGGCGTCGGGCTGGCCGATGGCGCCGGCGAAGGCCACGGCAGGATGCGAGAGCAGCGCCGCCTCGATCGCGCCGGGGTCGATGTTGTGGCCGCCGCGGATGATCAGGTCCTTCGAACGCCCGGTGATCCAGAGATAGCCATCCGCGTCGAGCCGGCCGAGATCGCCGGTGCGCAGGAACGCGCCTTGCGCGAAGAGGTCGCGGTTGCGGTCGGTCTGCAGATAGGTCGAGCCGGGGAAGACGCCGGGGCTGGACACGCAGATCTCGCCGATCTCGTCGGTGGCGCAATCCTCGGGCGCGTGATGCGGCCCCTTGAGGATGCGGATCTGGGTATAGGGCATCGGGATGCCCACCGAGCCCACCTTCTTCGGCCCGTCGGGCGGGTTGCAGGAGACAAGGCAGGTGACCTCGGTCAGGCCGTAGCCCTCGGCGATCTCGACGCCGGTCGCGGATTTGAAGCGCTGGTACAGCTCGACCGGCAGCGGTGCCGAACCCGAGATCGCCATCCGCAGCGACGAGACATCGGCATCGACGGGGCGCTGCATCAGGGCGGCGATGGCGGTGGGCACGGTGATCAGGAAGGTGACCTGCCAGCGCGCGATCAGCTTCCAGAAGTTGTCGAAGACGCCCTCGCCCCGGTAGCCGGCCGGGGTGGGCAGGACCATGTGGGCGCCGGACGCGATGCAGGACATCAGGATCGGATAGACCGCGAAGACGTGGAACAGCGGCAGCGGGCAGATCAGCACGTCGGCTTCGCTGAACAGCAGCGTGCCGCCCAGCCAGCCGTTGTAGATCATCCCCGAGACGAGATGTTGCGCAAGCTTCGGCGCGCCGGTGGTGCCGCCGGTGTGGAAGAGCGCAGCGATGCGGTCGGCTTCGGGATCGTCGAAGGCGAGCGTTGCGGGCTCTGCCGCCAGCGCCTTCGTGAAGTTCAGCCGGGTGACCGGGCGCGGGTCCGGGGCGCGCTTCGGGCGCACCAGCGGGATCAGCGCGCGCTTGAGGCCGCCGACGTGATGGGCAAGGTCGATCTCTGCCACGAAAGTGACGCCGGGGGCCTCGGCCAGTGCGGCGGTGACCTTCTGGTTGAGGTCGGATTTCGGGAAGGGCGCAAGGGTGATGACGCCCTTCGCCCCGGTCTCGTTCAGGATCGCGGCGATCTGCGCGGGCTCGAGCAGCGCGTTGATCGGGCAGACGACGCCCGCGACCATCGCGCCCAAGAGCGCCACCGCGGTTTCGGTGGCATTCGGCAGCACCAGCGCGACGCGGTCGGCGGGGCCGATGCCAAGGCGGCGCAGCAGGTTCGCGGCGCGCGTCACCTGCGCGTGCAGCTGCGCCCAGGTCAGGGTTTCGGCCCTGTCGGCAGGCCCCGAGGTGATCTGGAAGCTGACCGCGGGGCGCGCGGCGTGGTCGCGGGCGGCGGCGGCGAGGAAGCGGTGGATCGTGCGCGGGGTGGCGCGGGCCTCCCAGGCGCCTTCGGCTTCGACGCGGATCCGGTCCTCGAGCCCGACGAAACTCATGTGCCGGGCCTCCCTGCCCCCTTGAACGTGGCCGGGACAGTGGCGGCGCGGGGGCGCGATGGCAAGGGGCGTGACGGAAACGGCCGCCCCATGGGGGCGGCCGTCGGCATCGGGCTCGGTCCGGTCAGGCGTCGAGCGTGTCGAGCCCTTCGGTGAACTGCAGCCGGGCGAGCCGCGCATAGAGCCCGCCCTCGGCCACTAGCGCGTCATGGGTGCCCTGCGCGACGATGCGGCCCTCGTCGAAGACGACGATGCGGTCGGCCTTCTTCACCGTCGCGAGACGGTGGGCGATGATGATCGTGGTGCGCCCCTCGGCCAGCCGGTCGACGGCCTGCTGCACGAGACGCTCGGATTCGGCGTCGAGCGCCGACGTCGCCTCGTCCAGAAGCAGCACCGGCGCGTCGCGCAGGATCGCGCGGGCGATGGCGATGCGCTGCTTCTGGCCGCCCGACAGCATCACCCCGCGTTCGCCGACGTAGCTGTCATAGCCTTCGGGCAGCTTCTCGATGAAGTCATGGGCGGCGGCGGCGCGGGCGGCGGCCTCGACCTCGGCATCCGAGGCGCTGGGGCGGCCGAAGCGGATGTTCTCGCGCGCGGTGGCGGCGAAGATCACCGGGTCCTGCGGCACCAGCGCGATGTGGCGGCGGAAGTCGGGGCGCGAGAGGTCCTTGAGGTCGGTGCCGTCGAGGGTGACGCGGCCGATCTGCGGATCGTAGAAGCGCAGCAGCAGCTGGATGATCGTGGTCTTGCCGGCGCCCGAGGGGCCGACCAGCGCCACCGTCTCGCCGGGCGCGATCGCAAGGTCGATGCCTTCGAGGGCCGAGACGCCGGGGCGCGAGGGGTAGTGGAAGCGCACGCCCTCGAAACCGATGGCGCCGCGGACCGGGGCGGCGAGCTGTTTCGGGCTGGCCGGGTCGGTCACGCTGTCCTCGGCGGCCAGCAGCTCCGACAGGCGTTCCGTCGCGCCGGCGGCGCGCTGCAGCTCGCCCCAGATTTCCGACAGCGCCCCGGTCGAGCCCGCGGCCATGACGGCATAGATGACGAACTGCACCAGCTCGCCCACGCTCATCGAGCCTGCGCGCACGTCGCGCGCGCCGATCCAGAGGACGCCGACCACGCCCGAGAACACCAGCAGGATGACGATCACCGTCATCACCGTGCGCACCTTGATCCGCGCGGCGGCCGAGGCGTAGCTGCGTTCGGTCACGCGGGCGAAATCGGCGCGGCTTTCGCCTTCATGGGTGAAGGCCTGGATGGTCTGGGCCGAGGCCAGGATCTCGGCCGCGGTGCCCGAAGACGACGCGATCCAGTCCTGGTTCTCGCGGCTGAGCGCGCGCAGGCGCCGCCCCAGCACCACGATCGGGATGATGACGGCGGGCACGATCAGCAGCACGAGCAGCGTCAGCTTGAACGAGGTCAGCATCAGAAGCGCGAGCGCGCCGATCAGGATCAGGAAGTTCCGGAGCGCGATCGAGACCGAGGAGCCGATGACCGAGAGGATCAGCGTGGTATCGGTGGTGATGCGGCTAATGATCTCGCCGGTGAGCACGCGTTCGTAGAAGGCGGGGCTCATCGCGATGACGCGGTCGAAGACCGCGCGGCGGATGTCGGCCACGACCCGCTCGCCAAGGCGGGTGACCAGCATGTAGCGCAGGCCGGTGCCCACGGCGAGCGCGGCGGCGATGCCGAGGGCCGCGAGGAAATACTGGTCGAGCAGTTCCGCGCCCTGGTTGAAGCCGTCGACGACGCGGCGCACGGCGATCGGCAGCACGAGGCTGATGCCCGCGGTCAGCGTCAGCGCGAGGGTCGCGGCGAGGGCCAGCAGGCGGTAGGGCCGGAAGAACGGCGCCAGCGCGCGGAGCGAGCCGATGCGTTTCGAGCCCTCGCGGTCGGGACCCACGGGTTGCGGACGTCTGGCCATGCTGCCCTCCTGTTCCGCGCGAGGGTTTAGGGGGTGGGCGGTGCGAGGGCAAGCTGTGCAAGGGTCGCAGGGCCGGGGCCGTCGGGAACGTGACGGAAGGGAGGGGGCGCTGCCCCCTCGCGGGCCTTGCCCGCTCACCCCCGGGATATTTGGGCCAATGCGAAAGCGCGAAGGCCGCGGTCGGCCCGGGGCAGTTCGGCCTGCGATCTGTGGGGAGATCTGGAGCGGGTAGCGGGAATCGAACCCGCCCCATTAGCTTGGAAGGCTAAGGCGCTACCACTACACCATACCCGCCGCTCTGGCCCTCCTATAGCGGGGCGGCGCGGGGGTTCGCAAGGGGAAGTCTCAGGGTCCGGATGCGAGCATGGCAACCACCCTGGCCGCAGCGCGCCGGCGGTGACCCTTCACAGGTGGGGCCGAACTGCCGGAACGTTTTGCGAGACGCGGGAAGCCGACGGCGCCCCCCAGCGGGATCGGAACCGTCCGGATCGGGAGTGTCAGGCCAGCTCGTCGAGCAGGCCCTTGCGGAACGCGGTGAGGCGGGCGGCGCGTTCGGCGGCAAGGCGGCGGCCGGTCGCGGTGGTGAAGCCCGCTTCGAGACGCAGGAGCTTCGTCGTGAAATGGTCGAGCGCGAAGGCGGCGTCGTCGAGGGGGCGCGCCAGCGCGGCGGGGTCGGTCGCGTCGGCGATGGCGCCGCCGTTCAGGCCGGCGGTGTAGAAGCAGCGCGCGACGCCGATGAAGCCCATCGCGTCGAGCCGGTCGGCGTCGCGCAGGATCCCCGCCTCGAGCGTTTCGGGCGGGATGCCGGCCGAGAAGCTGTGCGCCTCGATCGCATGGGCGGTGGCGTCGATGCGGTCCTGCGGCCAGTCGAGCGCCGCGAGCAGCGCGCGGGCCCGGGTGGCGGCGCGGCGCGAGGCCTGCGCGCGGGCGGGGTCGCGCTTGTCGACCCAGACGCAGTCATGCAGCAGCGTGGCGGCCTGCAGGATCTGCAGGTCACCACCTTCCGACGCCGCGATCCGCGCGACGTTGCGCCAGACGCGCAGCAGATGCGCGGGATCGTGGGCGCCGTCGGTCCGGTCGAAGGCATCGGGCAGCAGCGCCGCCGCGAGGGCGGGATCCGGGAACTGGTCCCGCATCAGCCGTCGATCAGCGCGCGGGCGGCGGCGCGGGCGGCCTCGGTCACGCTTTCGCCCGAGAGCATCCGCGCAAGCTCGTCGACGCGGTCGCCGGCATCCAGCGGCTCGACCCGCGAGGTGGTGATCTCGGCCCCGGTCGCGCCGGAGACGGATTTCGACACCCGCCAGTGCCGGGCGCCGCGGGCGGCGACCTGCGGCGAATGGGTGACGACCAGCACCTGCGCGGTGGCGGCGAGCTTTTCCAGCCGCCGGCCCACCGCATCGGCGGTCGCGCCGCCGACCCCGCGGTCGATCTCGTCGAAGATCATCACCTGCGCCTCGCCGTCGCGGGCAAGGCAGACCTTGAGCGCCAGCAGGAAGCGCGACAGCTCGCCGCCCGAGGCGATGCGGTTGAGCGCGCCGGGCGGGGCACCGGGGTTGGTGGCGACGGTGAAGCTGACCTGATCGCTGCCCTCGGGGCCGGCGTCGCCGGGCTCGATCACCGTGCGGAACTGCGCGCGTTCCATCTTCAGGGGCGCAAGCTCGGCCGCCATCGCGGCGTCGAGCCGCGCCGCGGCCTCGGTCCGGGCGGCGGTGAGGGCGGCGGCGGCGGCGGCGTAGTCGGACTGTGCCGTGGTGACGGCGGCGGCGAGCGTGGCCAGATCGGCCTCGCCGCCCTCAAGGTTCGAGAGCTTCAGGCGCAGCCCCTGCGCATAGGCGCCAAGATCATCGGCCAGCACGCCATGCTTGCGCGCCAGCGCGCGGATCGCGAACAGCCGTTCCTCGGTGCTTTCCAGAACGGCGGGATCGAAGCTCAGCGCCTCGAGCGCGGTCTCGACCCCGGCCTGCGCCTCGGCCAGTTCGATCATCGCGCGGTCGAGGGCGGCGAGCGGCGCCTCGAGCCGGCCCCCTGCCCTGTCGGCGGCGCCTTCCAGCCAGCGGATCGCGTCCGACATCGCGCCCTCGGCCCCGTCGGGCGAGATCGCCTGATAGGCGCGCGAGACATCCTCGCGGATCCGCTGCGCGCCCTGCATCTCGCGCCGGCGGGCGTCGAGTTGGGCTTCCTCGCCGGGCTCTGGGTCGATCTTGTCGAGCTCGCCCACGGCATGGCGCAGGAACTCTTCTTCGGCCTTCAGCGCCTCGACCTTGGCACCAGCCTCGGCCAGCGCGCGGCGGGCGGCCGAGAGGCGCGTCCAGCCGGCACGGGCCGCGGCGCGCAGGTCGGCGCGGCCGAGGAAGGCATCGAGAAGGCCGCGGTGGCCCTTCGGGTCGAGAAGCCCGCGGTCGTCATGCTGGCCGTGCAGCTCGACCAGACGGTCCGAAAGGCTGCGCATCACCTCGCCCGAGACGCGGCGGTCGTTAATCCAGCCGGTCTTGCGCCCGTCGGGGGTGGTGACGCGACGCAGGATCAGCTCTTCGCCCGCGTCGAAGTCGCCGGCGATGCCTGCCTCGGCCAGCACCTCGGCCGCGGGATGGCCGGGGGGTAGCGCGAAGACCGCCGTCACCTCGCCCTGCGCCGCGCCCGCGCGCACCAGATCGGCGCGGCCGCGCCAGCCCAGCACGAAGCCCAGCGCATCGAGAAGGATCGACTTGCCGGCCCCGGTTTCGCCGGTCAGCACGTTGAGGCCGGGATCGAAGTCCAGCGAAAGCCGGTCGATCAGCAGCAGATCGCGGACGTCCAGCGATACGAGCATCAGCGCCCCCGAAGCATCCGGCGAAGCGTCCGGCCCCCTGCGGGACCGGTCACATCCATTCGCCGCGGATGGTCTGGCGGTAGATCGACGACAGCCAGCCGTCCCCCTTGGCCTCGGGCTTCAGCCCCTTGGCGGTCAGCAGCCTGTAGCTGTCCTGATACCACTCGGTGGACTGGAAGTTGTGACCGAGGATCGCGCCCGCGGTCTGCGCCTCGTTGGCGAGGCCGAGCGACAGATAGGCCTCGACCAGCCGGTGCAGCGCCTCGGGCGTCTGGGTGGTGGTCTGGAACTGCTCGACCACGACGCGGAAGCGGTTGATCGCCGCCGTGTAGTTGCCGCGCTTCAGATAGTAGCGCCCGATCTCCATCTCCTTCGCCGCGAGATGGTCGAAGGCGAGATCGAACTTCATCATCGAGGACTTGGCGTATTCGCTGTCGGGATAGGTCTCGATGACCTTGCGCAGCGCCTGCAGCGCCTGGAAGGTCAGGCCCTGGTCGCGGCCGACGTCGTCGATCTGGTCGTAATAGCTGAGCGCGAGGAGATACTGGGCATAGGCCGCATCCTCCTCGCCGGGGTAGAAGTCGATGTAGCGCTGGGCGGCCCCGCGCGAATTCTCGTAGTCGCCATCCTTGTGATAGGCGAAGGCCTGCATGATCAGCGCGCGCTTGGCCCAGTCGGAATAGGGATAGAGCCGTTCCACTTCGGAGAAGAGATGCGCGGCATCCGTGGCGCGGCGCTGCGTCTCGAGCGAGGTTTCGGCCTTCTCGTAGATCTGTTCGGCGGTGAGCGACTCGAGCGCCGGCTCTTTCGGAGCCCGCGACCCGCAACCGGCGAGCAAAGCTGCAACCGCGAGACCGGCGATCACCGACCTGCCTGCCCGTCCCATGCCCCGCCCCATTCGTTCCTGCGTCACCTGGTCTTGCCTTTGCGGCTGTTTCTCGACCGCGGCCCCCGGTCCGGGACCGGGCGCGGCGGCGGTTCGCATCCTCGTAGCACAGAAAAATCCGGTGCGCAAAACGCCTTTCGCCCCATGCAGGCGGGTGTCCGCGCTTGGCCGCGCGGACCCGCTCAGGCGTAAGCGGGCAGGTCGTCGGCCGAGAGATTCGCGCCCGGAAGGAAGGCCTCGGCCTCGGCGCCGAGCGTCACGATGCGGAAGGCCTCGGGACGGGCGAAAAGCGCGCGCAGCAGGCGGTTGGTCATTGCGTGACCGGCGCGGTTGCCGACGTAGCGGCCGAGGATCGGCATGCCGGCCAGCGCGAGGTCGCCCATCGCGTCGAGCATCTTGTGGCGCACCGGCTCGTCCTCGTGGCGCAGGCCACCGGGCGAGAGCACCCGCTCGCCGTCGAAGACGACCGCGTTCATGTAGGTGCCGCCAAGCGCGAGGCCGTTCTTCTGCATCGCCTCGACATCCGACTGGCGGCAGAAGGTGCGGCTGTCCGAGAGTTCCCGCACGAAGGCGCCGTTGGCGAGGATCAGCTCGCGGCTCTGGCGGCCGATGGCGGCATCGGTGAAGTCGATGTCGAAGCGCATCTCCAGCGCCTCGGCGCCGGGCTCGAGCCGGGCAAAGGCCTCGCCTTCCGCATGCTCGACCGGGTCGATGATCTTGATCGCGCGGACCGGGGCGGTCAGCTCGCGCAGGCCGCGGGCCATGATCGCGGCGACGAAGGGCGCCGACGAGCCGTCGAGGATCGGCGCCTCGGGGCCGTCGATCTCGATCAGCGCGTTGTGCACGCCGGTGCCGGCCAGCGCGGCCATCACATGCTCGATCGTCGAGACCGAGACGCCGGCGCGGTTGGCGATCAGGGTGCAGAGCTTCGAGGGCACCACGGCGTCCCAGCGGGCGGGGATCAGCGCGTCGGTGTCATCGGCGATGTCGGTGCGGCGGAACCAGATGCCGTAGTTGGCCGAGGCCGGCTGCAGCGTCATGCGGACCGGGGCCCCCGAATGCAGGCCGACACCCTTGAACGTGATAGCGGAGCGGAGAGTCGTCTGCATTGTTTCCTGCCTCTTTATTATCGTGACCGTCGCGGACTTCGTGTCTGGGACATCGGGTCCGGGTCGGGCCCCGCCGGTGACGCCCAGCAAGGGGGCATCCCGACGAGTCTGGAGGTAAGCCGTTCGCTGCGCATGCACAATTCACGCTTTGCAACGCGGTGAAACAAATCCGACGCAAATAAGCGCAACCTTGCCTGAACCGAAAAGTTCAGCAGGCAACCGAATGATTCAAAAGAAAAAGGGCCGGGTTATCCCCAGCCCCTTAACGCACAAACTGTGACTTTTCAGTTCGCCTGACGACGCAGGAATGCGGGAATCTCGGTCCTGTCGTGGTCGCCGTCCTGCTCGTCGTCATAGGCCTGGACCGGCGGCTGGCTGCGCGGTGCGGGCGGGGCCGAACGGGTCGGCGCGGGCTGCTCGCCGTGGTGGCCGGTCATCCGGTTGATCAGCGAGTTGATGCCGAAGCGAGGACGATCCTGCGCGGCGGCCGGGGCCGGCTGCGGCTGGCGGGGGGCCGGAGCCGGGGCGCGCTCGGGCGCACGCTCGGCGGCCGGGCGGGCGGCCGGAGCCTTGGCGGCGGCGGCCTGCAGGCGGGCCATCGCCTCGGCCGAGGGGGTGCCGGGCTGGCGGGCACGGGGCGCGACGAAGGCGGCGGCATCATCCTCGACATGGACGTCGCGCATGGTGGTGCGGCCCTGCGCGGCGGTCGGGCGGTAGGCCGGGGGCGGCAGGTCGTCGACCTGCGGCTCGGGCTCGCGCTCGTAGTCTTGGGCGATGCCGGGGAAGCTGTCCTGCACCGGCTCGTCGTAGTGTTCCGGCTCGGGCGCGGGCTGCGGCGCGACCGGGGCACGGGCGACCGGCGGCGCGGTCATCTCGGCACGCGGCGCCGGGGCGGGCTGCGGCGCCGGCTGCGGGGCGCGCTGCTGCACGGGCGGCTGCGGCGCCGGGGCGGCGGCGGTGCGGCGCGGGCCCGGGATCTCGACATTGGCAGTGGCGTCGATGCCGGTCGCCACGACCGAGACGCGCATCGTGCCGTCCATGTCGGGGTCCAGCGTCGAGCCGACGATGATGTTGGCTTCCGGATCCACCTTCTCGCGGATCACGTTCGCGGCCTCGTCCAGTTCGAACAGGGTCAGGTCGTAGCCGCCGGTGATGTTGATCAGCACGCCCTTGGCGCCGTTGAGGCTGATCTCGTCCAGCAGCGGGTTGGCGATCGCCTTCTCGGCGGCGTGGCGGGCGCGGTCTTCGCCATCGGCCTCGCCGGTGCCCATCATCGCCTTGCCCATCTCGTCCATCACCGAGCGGACGTCGGCGAAGTCGAGGTTGATCAGGCCCGGGCGGACCATCAGGTCAGAGATGCCCTTGACGCCCTGATAGAGCACGTCGTCGGCCATCGCGAAGGCTTCGGTGAAGGTCGTGCGCTCGTTCGCCAGCCGGAACAGGTTCTGGTTGGGAATGATGATCAGCGTGTCGACGACCTTCTGCAGCGCCTCGACGCCGGCCTCGGCCTGACGCATGCGCTTAGTGCCTTCGAACTGGAAGGGCTTGGTGACGACGCCGACGGTCAGCACGCCAAGCTCACGCGCGGCCTGCGCGATGATCGGGGCGGCGCCGGTGCCGGTGCCGCCGCCCATGCCGGCGGTGATGAAGCACATGTGTGCGCCGGCGAGATGGTCGACGATCTGCTCGATCGACTCTTCGGCGGCGGCGGCGCCGACGGTCGGGCGGGCGCCCGCGCCGAGGCCTTCGGTCACCTTGTTGCCGATCTGGATGCGGGCCTGCGACTTCGACTGGGCCAGCGCCTGGGCATCGGTGTTCGCGACGACGAACTCGACCCCCTCGAGCTGCTTGTCGATCATGTTGTTGACCGCGTTGCCACCCGCACCGCCGACACCGAACACGGTGATCCGGGGCTTCAGCTCTTCGTGGTCGGTCATCGTCAGGTTGAGGGTCATCGCTTGTCCGCCCGTTATGTCGCCGGCCATGACTGTTCTGGGGGGCCCGGCCGTTATCCCGCACTTTCGCCCAAGATTAGCGATGCTTTGCCGAGAGGTCACGAGGAAAACATGATCCTGCCGCAAAATATGGGGGGTCGAGAGCCTCGGGAAGCGGTATCTTGCCGAAACTCCACCATATTGCAGGCTCGCCGGGGCGAACCACATTTTGCATCGCAGCAAGGTTTGCGGCGAATCCCCCCTGGGAATCGCCCTGCGGCCGCGGGATCTGGGAGACTGCTCTGTCGCCCTTGGTCTTGCTCCGGCCTCTGTCGGGCCGGCGATGGTATTGGTCTAGCAGGCGGGGGCGGCGCGGGGAACCCCCGGGATGATGCGGGGAAGCCCTTGACGGATCAAACCTTCGCGCGCGCCCCCTGCCCTGCCGGTCTTACCAGTTGTCTTTGAACCACTTCATCGCGCGCTTGAGCGAGCGGGCGGGATAGCGTTCGGCCGGAATCTCGAAATCCCACCATTCGTCCTGCGGATGCGCGGCAAAGAGGCAGAGCCCCACCGACGAGGCGAAGGCCGGCCCGGTCGCGGCCTGCGGCAGGCCCTGCACCCTGAGCGGACGGCCAAGGCGCACGTTCTGGCCGAGGATCCGCGCCGCCAGACCGTCGAGGCCCGGGATCTGGCTCGCGCCGCCCGAGAGGACGATCTGCTGGCTCGGCAGATGCTCGAATCCCGCGGCGTCGAGGCGGGCGCGCACGTCCTCGAGGATCTCTTCGACGCGGGGGCGCATGATCCCGATCAGCTCGGCCCGGCTGACGCGGCGGCGGTCGCGTTCCCAGTCGCCGGTCTCGCCGCCGATCTCGATCATCTCGCGGTCGTCCATGCCGGTGGCGTGGACGCCGCCGTAGAAGGTCTTGATCCGCTCGGCCGTCGCCATCGGCACCTGCAGGCCCTTGGCGATGTCCGAGGTGACGTGATCGCCGCCCAGACGCACCGCGTCGGCATAGATCATGTGCTTCTTCATGAAGATCGAGAGGCCGGTCGCGCCGCCGCCCATGTCGATGCAGGCCGCGCCCAGCTCCTGCTCGTCCTCGACCAGCGACGAGATGCCCGAGACATAGGCCGAGGAGGCGAGCCCCGCGAGTTCGAGGTCGCAGCGCTTGATGCAATGCACGAGGTTCGAGATCGCCGACTGGTCGACGGTCAGCAGGTGCATGTCGACGGCAAGGCGGTTGCCGATCTGGCCGCGCGGGTCGGCGAGGCCCGAGCGGTGGTCGAGGGCGAAGTTCACCGGCTGGGCGTGCAGCGCGTCGCGGCCCTGGCCGAAGTCGGGCACGTCGGCGGCGGCGAGGACACGGGCGATGTCCTGTTCGCTGACCTGACCGGCCTCGATCTCGACCTCGCCGGCAAGGCCGTAGCTGCGCGGGTTCGCGCCGGCGAAGCAGGCGATCACATGGTCGACGCGGACGTTGGCCATCTTCTGGGCGGCCTGAACGGCGGTGCGGATCGCGCGCTCGGTCTCCTGCATCGCGTCGATCTCGCCGAAGCGGACGCCGCGCGAGCGGGTGGTGGCGGCACCGATGACGCGGAACTGCGACTGGCCGGCCATCGAGCCGAGGCCGTCCTCGCGCTCGGGCTCGGGGCCGTCGAACTGCAGCACGAGGCAGGCGATCTTCGATGTTCCCACGTCGAGGATCGCGATCACGCCGCGCTGCATCGCCGCGCGGCGCATGTTCCGCATCGCCCTTTGCGTCTGGTAGAGATCCGTCATCTGCCCGCCTTCTCGCCCGCTGCGACGGTGCCGTCCCGTCGTCTGTTGCTGTTTCCCGCCATCGTCCCCGCCCCCCCGCCGTCCGACCCTTCGGTCAGTTCCCGGCGACGAGCTGCTTTTTCGTATCCGACCGCGCCCCGGTGCCCCGGAACCGCGCCGCCGCCGTTTCCGACAGCCGAAGCGTCGGGCGGTCGAGGATGCGCATGTCCACCACGTCGATGTCGCGCGCCAGAATGTCTTCGGCCTTGTCCAGCGCGATCACCGCCTCGATCCCGCGCACCGCGTCGGTGGCCGGAAGCTCGATCGACTGGCCGCGGTCGAGGATCATGTCCCAGCGCCGCTCGCCCATCCGCACGAGGCCGCGCACCCGCGGCAGGATCGGCGTCGCGGCGGCCATGATCGCCATCGCCTCCGGCACCGCCAGATCGGCCCCTGCCCCCGCGATCAGCGGCAGGTCGGCCCGCGCCTCGCGGCTGGTCAGCTGGGCGATGCGGTAGCCGTCCTCGTCCACCGCGAAAAGCCCTCCGTCGATGCGCCAGACCAGCACCGGCACCCGCTCGGTCACGTCGACCTGCAGAACGCCCCCGGCGCGCACGCGCAGCTCGGCCCGCTTCACGGCGTCGATCTGCTCGATCTGCGCGCGCAGCGCCGGCAGGTCGAGCTGGAAGGACGAGACCGGGAACGGGATCTGGGTCACGTTGCGGATCGCATCGGCCAGCGGTGCCGAGGCGCCGTCGATCGCCATCAGCGTCACCATGAATTCGGGGCGGTCCTGCACGGCGCGGGTCATGTCCTGCACGTCGGTCACCAGCGCCGCCCGGCGCGCGTCCGAAGACAGGTAGATGCCCGCGACCATCGCCATCAGGAAGGCGGGCAGGCCCACCCGCAGCAGCCGCCGGTAAAGCGGCGTCAGCCAGAGACGGTGCAGCCGGTAGGCCGCCCGGCTGGGTGCCGGATCGCGCCGCGGCGCGCCGAGCCCGTTCACCGGCTGCACGAGGCATCCTCCACGATCCAGCGGCAGAGCGCCGGGAAGTCGAGCCCGGCATGGGCCGCCTGTTCGGGCGAAAGCGAGGTGGGCGTCATCCCCGGCTGGGTGTTGGTTTCCAGGATGAAGAGGCCGTCGAGCCCACGCTCGGGGGTCCAGCGGAAGTCCGAGCGCGACAGCCCGCGGCAGCCGAGCGCCTGATGGGCGCGCAGCGCGTAGTCGCGGCAGGCGTCGGCGATCTCGTCGGGGATGTCGGCGGGCAGGATGTGGCTCGAGCCGCCGGGGGCGTATTTCGCGTGGTAGTCGTACCAGCCCGAGGTCATGATCTCGGTCACGCAGAGCGCGCGGTCGCCAAGGACGGAACAGGTCAGCTCGCGCCCCGGGACATAGGTTTCGACCATCACCGTGTCCGGCATGTCATCCGACAGCTGCGCCGGGCCGTTGGCACCGTCCTGCACGATGTAGACCCCGACCGAAGAGCCCTCGGCATTCGGCTTCACCACATAGGGCGCGGGCATCGGATGGGCGGCTTTCGCGGCCTCGCGGCTGACCAGCAGGCTTTCGACCACCGGCAGGCCGGCGGTGCGATAGGCGGCCTTGGCGCGGGTCTTGTCCATCGCCAGCGCCGAGGCCAGCACGCCCGAGTGGGTGTAGGGGATGCGCAGCCACTCGAGCAGGCCCTGCACGCAGCCGTCCTCGCCCCAGCGGCCATGCAGCGCGTTGAAGACCACGTCGGGCTCCGCCGCGATCAGGCGCGCGGACAGATCGGCCCCGCCCTGCGGACCCGCGTCGATCTCGACGACCTCGTATCCTGCCACCCGAAGGGCCTGGGCGCATTCACGCCCCGAGACGAGCGAGACCTCGCGTTCCGCGGAGGGTCCACCCATCAATACCGCCACTTTGGGGGCTGCCCTGCTCGACATGCCCGCCTCGTTTTATTGTCCGCGCCGAAAGTTTCGCGGAAGGTTGGGGGTTCGCGCCCCCGGAATTTGTTGTTTTTCAGCCGCTTCCGGCCTGTCCCTCAGGGCGTCGGTTCGCCGACGCGCATGATTTCCCACTGTAGCGAAATTCCGGAGTGCTGCAAAACCTTTTTGCGGACCTCCTCGCCCAGACCTTCGAGGTCGGCGGCGCTGGCGCCGCCGGCGTTCAGCAGGAAATTGCAATGCATTTCCGACATTTCCGCCCCGCCCTGCCGGGCGCCGCGCATGCCGGCATCGGCGATCAGCTTCCAGGCCTTCAGCTCGTGCGTGTCGTCGGCGCGGCCGGTGCTGCTGAAGCCTGCCGGATTGCGGAAGGTCGAACCCGCGCTGCGCGCCTTCGAGGGCTGGCTGGCGTCGCGCTTGGCGATCTGCTCGTCCATCCGCGCGGCGAGGTCCGCGGGATCGCCGGCGGGCGGCGCGAAGCTGGCGGCGGTGATCACCCAGCCCTCGAGCAGCTCTGTCTGGCGGTAGCCGGGCTTCAGATCGGCGGGGGCAAGCGTCACCAGGCGCCCGTCGCGGGTGACGGCCTGCACCTCGGCCAGATGGTCGAAGGTGTAGCTGCCGTAGCAGCCGGCGTTCATCCGCACCGCGCCGCCGATCGAGCCGGGGATGGTGCGCAGGAAGGCGAGGTCGCAGCCGGCCTCGGCCGCGCGGCGGGCGACATGGGCATCGAGTGCCGCGGCCCCGGCGGTGACGCGGCCGCCCTCGCAGGTGATGGCGTTGAAGCCGCGGCCAAGGCGGATGACCACGGCGCGCAGGCCGCCGTCGCGCACGATCAGGTTCGAGCCGACGCCCATCGGGAAGACCGGCACCGCGGGATCGAGGGCGGCGAGGAAGGCCGCGAGATCCTCGGGGTCGGCTGGCTGGAACAGCCAGTCGGCCGGACCGCCGACGCGCAGCCAGGTGAGGTCCGACAGG
The DNA here is from genome assembly GCF_037095735.1 of Frigidibacter sp. MR17.14. Taxonomy (NCBI): domain Bacteria; kingdom Pseudomonadati; phylum Pseudomonadota; class Alphaproteobacteria; order Rhodobacterales; family Paracoccaceae; genus Frigidibacter; species Frigidibacter sp. MR17.14. Next base: position 15,733 of record NZ_JBAWKD010000006.1, read on the forward strand.
GCGCGCGCGGGCGTCAGCGTGCCGCGGACGGGGATCTGGGCGGGGTCGGTGGTCATGCGGGCCTCGGGTCGTCTAGACGGGGGGCGTCAGGCGCGGGGCGTCTGGGCGGGGGTCACGCCCTCTCTAGCCGTCGCCGCCCGCGATGCAAGGCCAGACGCAGGCCAAGGCCCGGCGGCCAGCGCAGCATCGCCGCCCCGAAGACCAGCGCGAGCAGCCCCGCGACCGGCCCGGCGCTGGCGGTCAGGTGGCCCAGAACCGCGATCCCGCTGCCGATCAGCAGCGCGGTCGAGGCGTGACGCCAGCGCGAGGGCGCGAAGGGCACGGTGTTCACCGCGACCGCCCAGAGCATCAACAAGCTCAGTGCCGAGGCCATCAGGCGGCGTCCTTCAGCTTCTCGGGCAGCAGGTTCGCCCAGCTGGAGATCGTGCCGGCGCCAAGGCAGACGACGATGTCGCCCGGCCGCGCCTGTTCGCGCACCAGCCGCGCAAGGTCGTCCACCGACAGGATCGCGCGGGCGTGGCGGTGGCCATGGGCGATCAGCCCCTGCACGAGGTCGTCGCGGCTGGCCCCGGGGATCGGTTCCTCGCCCGCGGCATAGACCTCGGCGATGGCGACCACGTCGGCCTCGTTGAAGCAGGTGCAGAAGTCGTCGAAGAGCGAGTGCAGGCGGGTGTAGCGGTGCGGCTGGTGCACGGCGATCACGCGGGCGCGCGGGTTGCCCGCTACCGCCTGCCGCGCGGCCTTCAGCACCGCCGCGATCTCGACCGGGTGGTGCCCGTAGTCATCGATGATGGTGACGCCGCCCAGCACCTCGCCGACCTTGGTGAAGCGCCGGTTCACGCCGCCGAACTTCGCCAGCGCCTCGCGGATCTCGTCCTTCTTCATCCCGAGGTGGCGCGCCACCGCGACCGCGGCCAGCGCGTTCGAGACGTTGTGGTCGCCCGGCATCGGCAGGGTGCAGCCCTCGATCACCTGATCCTCGGCCTGCAGCAGGATGTCGAAATGGGCGATGCCCTTCTCATACCGCAGGTTCACCGCGCGCACGTCGGCCTGCGCGTTGAAGCCGAAGGTGGCGATGCGGCGGTCCGTCACCCGGCCGACCAGCGCCTGCACCTCGGGGTGGTCGGTGCAGCACACGGCGAGCCCGTAGAACGGGATGTTGGTCACGAAGTCCTGGAAGCCGCGGCGCAGGTTCTCGATCGAGCCCCAGTGCTCCATGTGCTCGGGGTCGATGTTGGTGACGATGGCGATGGTTGCGGGCAGGCGGTTGAAGGTGCCGTCGGACTCGTCGGCTTCGACCACCATCCACTCGCCCTGCCCCGCGCGGGCGTTCGAGCCATAGGCATGGATCACGCCGCCGTTGATCACGGTCGGGTCGAACCCGCCCTTGTCCAGAAGCGTCGCCACCATCGTCGTCGTCGTGGTCTTGCCGTGCGTGCCGGCGATCGCGATGTTCGAGCGCATCCGCATCAGCTCTGCCAGCATCTCGGCCCGGCGCACGACGGGCAGGTTGCGCAGGCGCGCCTCGTCCAGCTCGGGGTTGCCCTTCTTGATCGCGGAAGAGATCACCACCACCTCGGCCTCGCCGATGTTCGAGGCCTGCTGCCCCTCGAAGAAGGTCGCGCCCAGCGACACCAGCCGGTCGGTGATCTTCGAGGCCTTCAGATCCGACCCCTGCACCCGGTAGCCCAGCGTCATCAGCACCTCGGCGATGCCCGACATGCCGATGCCGCCGATGCCCACGAAATGGATGGGACCGAGTTCGAGCGGGAGTTTGGTGGCTGCTGCGTTCATGCCTCGTCCTTAATTCTTCTTGGCGGCCGCCCGGGCCGCGACGGTTTCGACCAGATCGGCCAGCCTTTCGGCCGCGTCCGGGATCCCCTGCCGCATCGCGGCGATGGCCATCTGCATGGCGCCCTGCGGATTGTCCAGAACTGCCGCAACGAGACCTGCGATCTCTTCCGGCGTGGCCCGGCTTTCCGGGACCAGCGCCGCGGCGCCGGCATCGACCAGCCCGCGGGCGTTCGCGGTCTGGTGATCGCCCGCCGCCGCCGCGAAGGGGATCAGGATCGAGGGCCGCCCGATCACCGAAATGTCGGCCACCGACGAGGCCCCGGAACGCGAGATCACCAGCTGCGCCTCTGACAGGCGGCGGGGGATGTCGGTGAAGAAGGGCTCGACCTCGGCGAGGATGCCCGCGGCCTCGTAGGCGGCGGCGACGCGGGCGCCGTCCTCGCCCCGGGCCTGATGGGCGACGCGCAGCCGGTCGCGGACCTCGGGCGGCAGGCTGGCCAGCGCCGCGGGCACCACGTCCGAGATGATGCGCGCGCCCTGGCTGCCGCCGATGGCCACGATGCTGACCGGATAGGGACCGGGCGGGATATAGGGGGCCCCGGCGCGCTCCAGCACCGCGGCGCGGACCGGGTTGCCGATCTGCAGCCCCTCGACGCCCTCGGGCAGCCTGGTGGGCCAGATCCCGCAGGCGAAGGCATCGACGCGGGTCGCGAAGAGCTGGTTCACCTTGCCGGGAATGGCGTTCTGTTCGTGGATCAGCCGCGGCAGGCGCAAGAGCGTCGCCGCCGCCAGCGCCGGGATCGAGGGGTAGCCGCCAAAGCCCGCGACCACGGTGGGCCGGTCCTTCAGCATCTGCGCCGCCGCCGAGGCGACGCCGCCCGCGATGCGGAACGGGGTCACGGCCTTGGCGAGCGCCCCGCCGCGGGCGAAGGTGGCCGAGGCGACCTGTTCGACCGCGACCGCGTTCGGGAAGCCGCCGGCATAGCGGGCGCCGCGCGCGTCGGTCGACAGCTTCACGCGCCAGCCGCGGGCCAGCATCGTTTCGGCCAGCGCCTGGGCGGGGAACATGTGCCCGCCGGTGCCGCCTGCCGCGATCAGCAGGAGCGGCGCGGCCATCTCAGCGCCCCCCCATCTTAGCGGCCTCTGCGCATCAGGTGATCGGCGATCTCGCCCTGCGGCCGCTTGCGGGTCAGCGCGAGCAGCATGCCCAGCGCGATCCCCGAGGCGATGACCGACGAGCCGCCGTAGCTGACGAAGGGCAGCGTCATGCCCTTGGCGGGCAGAAGCCGCACGGCGACGCCCATGTTGATCATCGCCTGCACGCCGAAGGCAGCGGCAAGGCCCGCGCCGGCCAGCCGGATGAAGGGGTCGCGTTCGCGCATCAGCCGGAAGAACGAGCGCACGACGACGGTGGCGTAGAGCGCGATGATGATCAGCACCAGGATCAGGCCGTATTCCTCGGCCGCGACGGCGATGATGAAGTCGGTATGTGCGTCGGGCAGCGACCATTTCACCGTGCCTTCGCCGACGCCGACGCCGAAGAAGCCGCCGTTCTGGATGGCGTTGGTCGCGTAGCCGATCTGGGTGCGGGGGTCGATCTCGGCGGTCAGGAAGCCGTCGATCCGGCGCGCGAAGTGCTGCGAGCTTTCGTAAGCCGTAAAGCCGCCCACGACCACGAGCCCGAAGATCCCCACCAGCAGGAAGATCGGCGCGCCGCCGATGAAGTAGATCACGCCCCAGCTGAAGAGCACGAGCGAGGCCTGCCCGAAGTCCGGCTGCGCGGCGAGGAACAGCACGACCGTCACCGCGATCATGAAGCTGTAGAGCCGGCCGGGCGGGCCGTTCAGCTGCTGCGCGGCCGAGATCAGCCAGGCCGAGAGGATCACGAAGCAGGGCTTGAGGAATTCCGAGGGCTGGACCGAGCCGAAGCCCATCGAATACCAGCGCACCGCGCCCTTGCCGAAGTCGGTACCGAGGAAGGGCAGCAGCAGGATCGAGGTGAAGGTGAGCGCGAAGCCCACCACGCCGATCCGGCGCACCTGCGTCGGCGACATCATCGAGATCGCGAACATCGCGATCAGCGCGAGCGTGCCGAAGAAAGCCTGACGCTCGACATAGTAGAAGGGCTTGAGGCCGTTCTTTTCCGCCAGCGGCGGCGAAGAGGCGAGGCCCAGCAGCAGTCCGACCCCGAACAGAAGCAGCACGGCAGAGAGCGACCACTTGTCGATGGTGCGCCACCAGCGCGGGAGCACGGGTTCGCCGACGCGAACCGGCATGGTGCCGAAGACCATTTCCGTCATGGGGATACCGCTTTCACTGCCTCGGATGCGTCCGGGTTCGGCCCGGATCTGCGGCGGAGTCTAGCGCGCCTTCGGGGTCCGCGCCAGCCAAAGATGGCGGATGCAGGGCGGGATCGCGGCCGCGGCATCGCGGCGCTTCCCCCGCCCCCGCCCGGCATGTCAGGCTGGACGCGGATCGCAGGGGAGGTGCCCATGAAAGTCGCCATCGTCGGGGCCGGTCAGGTCGGGGCCGCGGCCGCCTATGCGCTGGCGCTGCAGGGACCGGCGTCCGAGATCGTGCTGATCGACCGCTCGGCCGCGCTGGCCGCCGCGCAGGCCGAGGACATCGCCCATGCCGTGCCCTTCGCCTCGGCGGTGCGGGTGCGGGCCGGGGATTACGATGCGGCGGCGGGGTCCGCGGTCGCGATCCTTGCGGCGGGGGTGGCGCAGAAGCCGGGCGAGACGCGGCTCGAGCTGCTGGGCCGCAATGCCGCGGTCTTCGCCGAGGTGGTGGCAGAGGTGCTGCGCGTGGCGCCCGACGCGATCCTGCTGGTGGCCTCGAACCCGGTCGACGTGATGACGCAGGCCGCGACCCGGCTCTCAAACCTGCCGCCGGCGCGGGTGATCGGCTCCGGCACCATCCTCGACACCGCGCGGTTCCGCCACCTGCTGGGCCGGCATCTGGGCGTGGCGCCGCAATCGGTGCATGGGCTGGTGCTGGGCGAGCATGGCGACAGCGAGGTGCTGTGCTGGTCGGGCGCCACCGTCGGCGCGGCGCCGCTGGCGGTGGTCGCGCGCGATCTTGGCCGGCCGCTCGACCCGGCCGCGATGGAGACGATCGACGAGGGCGTGCGTCGCGCCGCCTACCGGATCATCGAGGGCAAGGGCGCCACATGGTTCGGGATCGGCGCGGGCCTTGCGCGGATCGTGCGGGCGATCGGCGCGGATGCGCGCGATGTGCTGACGCTGTCGATGCTGACGCCCGAGGTGGCCGGGGTGCGCGAGCTGGCGCTGTCGCTGCCGCGGGTGATCGGGGCCGAGGGGATCATTGCCACCCTGCCCCCGGCCCTGTCGCCGCCCGAGGCCGAGGCGCTGGCGCGCTCTGCCGCGATCCTGAAGGCCAGCGCCGATCCGCTGGGGTTCTGAGCCTCAGCTCAGCAGCCATTCCTCGCTGCGCCCGATCGTGGCGAGATCCGCCGCGCGGACCGCCGCATCGTCGACCATCACGAATTCGTCCAGCTGCGGCGGCGCGACCGAGGTGCCCGAGAGCATGGCATGGACCTGGCCCCGGTGGTGCTGGTCGTGCAGGAACAGGTGCAAGAGCGTGTCGCCCAGCGTCTCGATCTGCACCCGTCCGGCGCGCTGGATCTGCACGACCGTGTTCAGGTCGCCCGGAACCAGCGCCTCGGCCAGCGCGAGCGCCTTCAGGTCCATCTCCTCCTGCGCCTCGGCCCACTGCCCGAGCTCCGGGCAGGGCAGCGGATCGGCCCAGGCCGCCGGCCCGAGGTTGCCGCCGGCGATCGCGTCGAGGTAGAAGCGGTCGATGATCAGGATGTGGTTCAGCGTGGCGCGGATCGAGGGGAAGAACCCGACGCGCGGCGCCTCCCATTCTCCGGGGCCGAGGGCCGCGCAGGCGCAGTGAAGCCGGCGGTTGGCCAGCAGCGCGTTGCGCGCCATGCGACGGAAGGGGAGGCAGGGGTCGATCATGATGCGGCATCCGATCATGCCGCGCTGCAGAGGTCAATTAACCCGTCATTAACCCGCCACTTTTTGCGGCAAATAGGCACACTATCTGCGATAATTCGGATCAATATCGCACGGGCGAACACAAACCACGTCATCGGAGGAAACCCGCCGACAGGCGCCGGCCCATTGAGTCGCGATCAGGCCGTGCGCCGATGGATCGGATTTCGCGCTCTCGTCCCGAGTGTATCGACCTGCGAGGACGGGAAAGTTGCCGCCTTCGGCCGGATGGCTCCGGGCGGCCGGTCATTCGCCAGACCGCCATCTCCGCACCCGGCGCGGACACGAGCTTCGGGCCCCTCCCCCGACTGGACACGGCCCGCGATCCGGCGCCGAACCGGCGACACGCGCCTCGCCGCCCCACGACGGAGGTTCTCCTAAGTGCCCGGACCTCCCAAGCCTGCGACCTGCACTCTGGGCTGACCGGGAGCCGCCAGGCCTTCTGCAGGCGGGCCGGGCCGCTGTCCCCCTCCCCCTCTGGCAGGTCGGGACGGACCGCTGAGCGCCGCAAGGTCGCTGGCCGACGGGGCGCCCTTCGGCAGACAGCGGATCGACGCCGCGCAGTGCCGATGCCGGTTGCCGAAGGACGCGTTTCGTCGCGCTCGTTCCCGGCGGGGCCGTATGCGGGCTCGAACCCCGATCGGCGGTGCACAGAGCGCCCGGGGGGCGCGGCCCCTCGGCGCATGCAAAGGGCCGGCCCCTGCGGACCGGCCCCAGTGGTTCTGCGGCAGTTGCGGCGCTCAGAGCTGCGCCGCGACCTCGTCGGACATGTCGAAGTTGTGGGTGACGTTCTGCACGTCGTCATCCTCTTCGAGCGTGTCGATCAGCTTCATCAGCTTCTCGGCGGTCTCGAGGTCGACCTCGGTGCGGGTCTGCGGCTTCCAGATCAGCTTCGCCTCGGTCGACTCGCCCAGCTCTTTCTCGAGCGCCTCGGTCACGTCGTTCAGCGCCTCGACCGAGCAGTAGACCCAGTGGCCCTCGTCGTCGCTTTCCACGTCATCCGCGCCGGCCTCGAGCGCGGCCATCATCACGGTGTCGGCATCGCCGGCGCTGGCGGGGAAGCTGACCTCGCCCACCCGGTCGAAGCCGTGGCTGACCGAACCGGTCTGGCCAAGGTTGCCGCCCGACTTGGTGAAATAGCTGCGCACGTTGGACGCGGTGCGGTTCAGGTTGTCGGTCATGCATTCGACGATCACCGCGATGCCGTTCGGGCCGTAGCCCTCATAGCGGATCTCGGTGTAGTCCTCGGCATCGCCGCCCTGCGACTTCTTGATCGCGCGGTCGATCACGTCCTTCGGCATCGACTGCGACTTCGCGGCCTTCACGGCCAGCCGCAGACGCGGGTTCTTCTCGGGATCGGGATCGCCCATCTTCGCGGCGACGGTGATCTCCTTCGAGAGCTTCGAGAACATCTTCGAGCGCAGCTTGTCCTGCTTGCCCTTGCGGTGCTGGATGTTCGCCCATTTGGAATGGCCTGCCATGACCCGTCACTCCGTCGCCTGATCTGGAACGGGGGCCTCTTAGCGCAAGGCGGGGCGCCCCCGCAATGGGGGGCCTGCCCCGAGGGCCAAGGTTCAGTCGTAGCGCGGGAAGCGCCGGTCCATCGAACCGGGGGTCTTGAAGGTCTCTGCCCGGCCGTCCTCGGCGATGATGACCACCGTGGCATAGGGTTCGACCAGGTCGCCCAGCGCGGGGGCGAGCCAGCTCTGCCGCTTCACGCGCACGTCGAAGCGGGCGTGGTGCGGGCAGTCGATGAACATGCCCATGCCGCCCTCGGGCTGCATGGTCGAGCGGCAGACGGCGCCATCCTTGAAGCGCACGGTCAGCTGCTTCGAGGTCAGCTTGATGTCGTCGACGCGGGCGTGGATGGCGGCGGCGGCAAGACCCGGGGCGGCCAGCACCGGCGCGACCGCAAGCAGGGAGACGAGGACGAGACCGAAGCGCTTCATGAGCGGCACCTTTGCGGCTCTGGGAGGGTGTCGCTCAAGACTACACACGATCCCGCGACCGCGCCAGCCCCGCGGCGGAAAGCCGCCTAAAGCGGCCACAGGATCGGGATCAGCGCGCAGGCCACGAGGCCGCAGATGATGTTCAGCGGCAGGCCGAGGCGGACATAGTCGGTGAACTTGTAGCCGCCGGGGCCGTAGACCATCGTGTTGGTCTGGTAGCCGATCGGTGTCGCGAAGGCGAGCGTGGCCGAGAACATCACCGCCACCACGAAGGGCCGCGGGTCCTTGCCGAGCTCGTTCGCCAGCTGGATGCCGATCGGGGTCAGGATCACCGCCACCGCGTTGTTCGACAGGATCTCCGTCATCACCACGCCCAGGAAATACACGCACAGGATGGTGAGGAACGGCGAGAGCCCGTCGAGATGCGGGGCGATCAGACGCACGATCAGGTCGACCGAGCCCGACTGCTCCAGCCCCTCGCCCACGGCGAGCATCGCGAAGATCAGCGCCATCAGGCGGCCGTCGACGAAGCTGAACGCCTCGTCGGCGTCGATGCAGCGGGTGACGAGGATCACCCCCACCGCGACGAAGGCCAGCGCCATGATCGGCGCCACGTCCAGCGCCGAGAGGCCCACCACCGCCAGAAGCGCCAGGATCGCGATCGGGGCATGGCCGCGGCGGAACGGGCGTTCGGCGGGTTTCGAGACGTTGACAAGATCCATGTCCTGCGCGAGCCGGCCGATGTCCTCGGCCGAGCCCTCCAGCAGCAGCGTGTCACCCACCCGCACTTCCAGATCGTCGAGCTTGCGGCCGATGTTCTGGTTGCGGCGGTGCGCGGCCAGCACATAGACGCCGTAGCGCCGGCGCAGGCGCAGCTCGCCCAGCGTGCGCCCGATCATCCGGCAACCGGGCGAGATCAGCACCTCGACGGTCTCGGTGGCGACCGAGCTCAGCTTGTCGACCATGTGCACGTCGCGCCGCTGCTGCAGGTCCAGAAGGTCGGTCATCTCGGTGCGCAGCACGATGCGGTCGCCCGGCGCCAGCACCGCGGACGGCAGGTCGCGCCGCAGCGAGGCGTCGCCGCGCAGCACGTCGATGACCCGGATGCCTTCGCGCTTGAAGAGCGGCACCTCGAGCACCGGCGTGCCGATCAGCGCGCTGTCCTCGGGCACCGCGACCTCGGTGAAGTATTTCATAGAGCGCCGGCCGATCAGCATCTCGGCCATCGAGACGCGGGCCGGCAGCAGCTTGTCGGCGAAGAGCGCCATGTAGATCGCGCCGACCGCGGCGACGGCAAGGCCCAGCGGCGCGATCTCGAAGATCGAGAAATGCGCAAGCCCGCGATCCTTGGCGACCCCGTCGACCAACAGGTTGGTCGAGGTGCCGATCAGGGTGATCATGCCGCCCAGAACGGTGAAATAGCTCAGCGGCATCAGCAGCTTCGAGGGCGAGACGCCGAGCCTGCGGGCGATCTGGATCACGATCGGGATCATCACCGCGACCACCGGCGTGTTGTTCATGATCGCCGAGGCGAAGACCACGAAGACGAAGAGCGCGACGATGGTGCGCTTGGGCTTCGAGGCGGCGTGACGCTCGATCACCTTGGTCAGCTCGTTCAGCGCCCCGGTGCGCACCAGCCCGCCCATGATCAGGAACATGAAGGCGATGGTCCAGGGGGCGTTGTTGGCAAGGTTTTCCGCGGCGTCCTTGTAGGGAAGGAAGCCGAACAGCAGCATGACCGCGGCGCCGACCATGGCCACCACCTCGGTCTCGAACCATTCCAGCGCGAAGACCACGAACATGAGCGCGACGATCACCAGCGCAGCGATCGCACGCACATCGGGCGCAAGGCCGAGATCAATCATGTCGCAGAACCGCCCCGCAGTGGAATTTCCTGCCCTCTATGGCGGTTGGGCCGAAAGGCGGCAAGGGCCACGCCGTCCTGCCCCGCAAACGGTGCGGGAAGCGGCGCAACCTGCGAATTGTCGTATAAGATCGAACGCCGGCCCGCGAAGCGCTCCGTATCAGCCCGAAATGTTCGAAAACTGCGGCCGTCAGGGCGCGGAAGGCTGCAATCTCCCGCCGACGCGGACCGGCGCGATCCGCGTGGCTTTGCCCGTTCTGTCATCGGTCTCGACAAAGACGCCCGACAAGGTCGCCTCACCCTCGGCCGGAGTGAATCGCTCGCGCCCCATGCCGGTGATGAAGCGGCGCAGCGGCTCGGCCTTGTCCATGCCGATGACCGAGTTGTAGTCGCCGCACATGCCGGCATCGGTCATGTAGCCGCTGCCGCCGGGCAGGATCATCGCGTCGCCGGTCGGCACATGGGTATGGGTGCCGACGACAAGGCTCGCCCGCCCGTCGCACCAATGGCCGAGCGCCATCTTTTCGGACGTCGCCTCGGCATGGACATCGACGATCACCGCCTGCACCGCGCCGCCCAGCGTATGGGGCCGCAGGGCAAGGTCGATCGCCGAGAACGGGTCGTCGAAGGGGCGCTTCATGAACACCTGCCCCAGCACCTGCGCCACGGCGACCTTGCGGCCGCGGGTCGCGGTGAAGACCCGCACCCCCTGCCCCGGCGCGGCCTTGGCGAAGTTGATCGGGCGCAGCACCCGCGGCTCGGTCTCGATGAAGCGCAGCATGTCCTTCTGGTCGAAGGCATGGTCGCCCAGTGTCACGCAATCCGCCCCTGCATCGAGCAGCAGCTTCGCGTGATCCGGCGTCAGCCCCGCCCCGGACGAGGCGTTCTCGCCGTTGACCACGACGAAATCGACGCCCCAATCGGCCTTCAGGCCCGGAAGCCGCTCGGTGATGGCCGCGCGCCCGGCACGACCCATGACATCGCCAAGGAACAGTAGTTTCATGGCTTCCGCTTAGGCCCGCGCGCCGCTCAGGGCAAGGGCCGCATCACGCATCGGGTTCTGCGCCAGCAGGCGAGACCTCGCCCCGCAGCCAGTCGCGGAAGGCAAGACACAGCGGATCGGCCGCCTTCCCCTCGGGCAGGACGACGTGATAGGCGGCCGGGCCCCGATGCGCGCGCGGGTCGAGGATCACGAGGCGCCCGTCGGCCAGCTCCTGCTCGATCAGGTAGCGCGGCAGAAGCGCCGCCCCAAGCCCTGCCACCGCCGCCTCGATCACCAGCGCATGCTGGTCGAAGCGGTGGCCCGCCCAGGCGTCGCGCGCGATGCCGCCCGCCGCCAGCCAGTCCGACCAGAGCCGCGGCTCGGCGTCGAGATGCAGGAGCGGCACCCGGGCAAGATCCGCAGGGGCGGCCGCGACAGCCATCCCCTCGTCCCGGCACAGAAAGCTGCACAGACCCGCCGGCCACGCCGGGGCACCGTGATGGATCGCCAGATCGACATGCTCGGCCTCCATGTCGAAGGGGGCGTCGCGGGTGATCAGCGTCACCTGCACCCCCGGATGGCGGTCGAGAAACCGCGGCAGACGCGGCACCAGCCAGCGCGAGCCGAAGGTCGGCAGCGCCGCCACCCGCAGCGCCCCGGCGATGTCGCGCCCGCCGATCGCGCGCAGCGTCATCCGCTCCATCCCTTCGAGCAGCGCCTGCACCTCGGGCAGCATCCGCCGGCCCGCGTCCGACAGCACCACGCGCTGGCGGATCCGGTCGAAGAGCCGGAGGCCCAGCTGCGCCTCGAGCTCCTTGATCTGGCGGCTGACCGCGCTTTGCGTCAGCCGCAATTCCAGCGCGGCGCGGGTGAAGCTGGCATGACGGGCCGCGGCCTCGAAGGCCTGCAGGCCGGCGGCATCGGGGATCAGGCTTCGGGACTTCATTCCTGCCTCGCATCAAGTCACGCGGATTCTTCGGATGATCGACGCGACGTGACGCGATATCAAGATCACCAAACGCGCTCGCGAAAGGATTCGAGATGACCCTCGCCCAGGATACCGCCGCCCTTCTTGCCCGTCTGGGCGTCGCGCCCGAGGCCTATACGGGAGGCACGATGGCGTCCTTCTCGCCGGTGACGGGCGAGCAGATCGCGACGCTGCCGGTCGCCACGGCGGAAACCACCGCCGCCGCGATCGGCGCCGCGGCCGAGGCCTTCAAGGCCTGGCGGCTGGTGCCGGCGCCGAAACGGGGCGAGCTGGTGCGGCTGTTCGGCGAGGAACTGCGCGCCGCCAAGGCCGATCTCGGGCGGCTCGTGTCGATCGAGGCGGGCAAGAGCCCGTCCGAGGGCGCGGGCGAAGTGCAGGAGATGATCGACATCTGCGACTTCGCCGTCGGCCTCTCGCGCCAGCTCTACGGCCTGACGATCGCGACCGAGCGGCCGGGCCACCGGATGATGGAGACCTGGCACCCGCTGGGCGTGGTCGGCGTGATCTCGGCCTTCAACTTCCCCGTCGCGGTCTGGTCCTGGAACACGGCGCTGGCGCTGGTCTGCGGCAACCCGGTGGTCTGGAAGCCGTCGGAAAAGACGCCGCTGACCGCGCTCGCCTCGCAGGCGGTGCTCGCCCGCGCCATCGCCCGCTTCGGCGAGGTGCCGGCGGCTCTTTCGCAGGTGCTGATCGGGGCGGCGGATGTCGGCAACGCGCTGGTCGAGGACCCGCGGGTGGCGCTGGTCTCGGCCACCGGCTCGACCCGGATGGGGCGGATCGTCGGGCCCAAGGTCGCGGCGCGCTTCGGGCGCACGATTCTTGAACTCGGCGGCAACAACGCCGGCATCGTCTGCCCCTCGGCCGATCTCGACATGGCCCTGCGCGCGGTGGCCTTCGGGGCGATGGGCACCGCCGGGCAGCGCTGCACCACCATGCGCCGGCTCTTCGTGCATGACAGCGTCTATGACGCGCTGGTGCCGAGGCTGATCAAGGCCTACGAAAGCGTCACCATCGGCGACCCGCTGACCTCGGGCGCGCTGGTCGGTCCGCTGATCGACCGCGCCGCTTTCGAGGGCATGGATGCGGCGTTGACCGCGGCCAAGGCCGAGGGCGGCAAGGTCTCGGGCGGCGGCCGGGTCGACGTGAACGGCGCGGGCAGCTTCTACGCCCGCCCGGCGCTGGTCGAAATGCCCTCGCAATGCGGCCCCGTCACCGAAGAAACCTTCGCGCCGATCCTTTACGTGATGAAATACAGCGACTTCGACGCGGTTCTTGACGCGCATAACGCGGTGGGCGCGGGGCTGTCGTCCTCGATCTTCACCACCGACCTGCGCGAGATGGAGACCTTCCTGTCGGCTGCCGGCTCGGATTGCGGGATTGCCAACGTCAACATCGGCACCTCGGGCGCCGAAATCGGCGGTGCCTTCGGCGGCGAGAAGGAAACCGGCGGCGGACGCGAGAGCGGCTCGGACGCCTGGAAGGGCTACATGCGCCGGGCGACGAACACGATCAACTTCTCGCGCGAGCTGCCGCTGGCGCAGGGGGTCGTCTTCGACATCTGACGTTTTCGAACATTTTACGGCGAAAGGCGGCGCTGTCGGGCGCCGTCTTTTCTGCTTTCACAACGTTCCTGGCCCCAGGATGTAGGCGGTGGGTCAGACCGCCATCGTCGCTTGCACGGCCCGCCCCCAGCGGGCGTAGCGGGCGGCACGGGTCTCTTGATCCATCGCGGGGGTGAAGCGGCGCTCCAACTGCCAGGCTTTCGCGAAGGCCTCAGGCCCCGGATAGAGACCGGCCTTCATCCCGGCGAGCCAGGCGGCGCCCAGCGCGGTGGTTTCGGTCACCTGCGGGCGGTCGACCTCGGCGCCCAGAATGTCGGACAGGAACTGCATCGCGTAATCCGAGGCGACCATGCCGCCGTCGACGCGCAGCACGCCCTCGGCGGCGCCTGCACCCGAGGCCGCGATGTCGCGCTGCATCGCCTCGAGCAGGTCGCGCGTCTGGTAGCCGACGCTTTCCAGCGCCGCCTTCGCCAGTTCGGCCGGGCCGGAATTGCGGGTCAGGCCGTAGATCGCGCCGCGCGCCTCGGGCTGCCACCAGGGCGCCCCGAGGCCGGTGAAGGCCGGGACCAGCAGCACATCCTGCTCGGGGTCGGCGGCTTCGGCCAGTCGCTGCGTCTCCTGCGCCTCGCGGATGGTCTTCAGCCCGTCGCGCAGCCATTGCACCACGGCGCCGGCGATGAAGATCGAACCTTCCAGCGCATAGGTCGCCTGACCGTCGAGCTGATAGGCGATGGTGGTCAGCAGCCGGTTCTGCGAGGTCACCCGTTCCGCCCCGGTGTTCAGCAGCGCGAAGCAGCCGGTGCCATAGGTCGATTTCATCATCCCCGGCGTGAAGCAGGCCTGCCCCAGCGTCGCCGCCTGCTGGTCGCCCGCCACGCCCAGGATCGGGATCGGGCGGCCGAACAGGTCAGGGCGGGTGGTGCCGAAATCGCCGTTGCTGTCACGCACCTCGGGCAGCATCGACATCGGGATCCCGAGCCGGTCGCAGATCGTGCGCGACCAGCGGTGGTTCGAGATGTCATAGAGCATCGTGCGGCTGGCGTTGGTGGCATCGGTCGCGTGGACCCGACCGCCGGTCATCCGCCAGATCAGGTAGCTGTCGACGGTGCCGAAGGCGAGCTTCCCGGCCCTCGCCCGGTCGCGCGCGCCCTCGATGGTTTCCAAAATCCAACGCAGCTTGGTCGCCGAGAAGTAGGGATCGAGCAGAAGACCGGACTTTTCCTGCACGACAGCCTCGAACCCTTCGTCCCGCAACTCGGCACAGAAGGCGGCGGTCCGGCGGTCTTGCCAGACCACGGCATTGGCCACCGGGCGGCCAGTCTCGCGGTCCCAGACCACGGTCGTCTCGCGCTGGTTGGTCAGGCCGATCGCGGCGATGTCCTCGGGCGCGAGGCCCGCGCGCTCGATCGCCGCGCGGCAGGTGGCGGCGGTGCTCGACCACAGGTCCTGCGGATCATGCTCGACCCAGCCCGAACGGGGATAGAGCTGGCGGAACTCCTCCTGCGCCGAAGCCGTCACCTGCATCTGCGCATCGAAGATCATCGCGCGCGACGAGGTGGTGCCCTGATCGATGGCCAGGATGTGGGACATTGTCTTTCCTTTCGCGCCCGAGCCCGGGGGCAGGCCCGGGTATCAACCTCGGGGGTCAGCGCCCGGGGGCCGGATCAGGTTCCCCCTCAGCGTCCGCTTCGGCCCCCGGCGCGGCCTCTTCGGGCGCGCGGGCGGCGGCGATGAAGGCTGCAAGCTCGGTCACCTGGTCGGGGAAAAGCCGCAGCCCCAGCTTGGTGCGCCGCCAGAGCAGGTCGTCGGCGGTCTGCACCCATTCCCGGTCGATCAGCCAGCGCACCTCTGCCTCGGTCAGCGTGTCGCCGAAGTTGCGCCCCAGATCCTCGGGCACCCGGGCGAGCCCGAGGATCTCGCGCGCTTCGGTGCCATAGTGGCGCACCAGGCGCTCGGCCCAGGGGTGGTTCAGGAACGGGAAGTCGCGGCGCAGCTCGGCGATGAGCCGCGGCTGGTCCTGCGGCGCGAAATCGCCGCCCGGCAGGGTGACGCGGGCCGTCCAGGCCGGGCCCATCGCGGGGAAGAACGGTTCGAACTTCGCCACCGCGCGCTCCGAAAGGCGGCGGAAGGTGGTGATCTTGCCGCCGAAGACCGACAGCGCCGGCGCCTCGCCCTCGGGGGCGTCGAGGCTGAGCACATAGTCGCGTGTCGCCGCCGTGGCCGATTTCGCCCCGTCGTTGTAGAGCGGGCGGACCCCGGAATAGGTCCAGACGACGTCCTCCGCGGTGACCGGCCGGCGGAAGTATTTCGAGGCGAAGGCGCAGAGGTAGTCGCGTTCCTCGGGCGTGCAGACCGGCGATCCCGGCAGGCCCTGATGGTCCATGTCGGTGGTGCCGATCAGGGTGAAGTCCTGCTCGTAAGGGATTGCAAAGACGATCCGACCGTCCTCGCCTTGGAAGAAGTAGCAGCGGTCATGGGCGAAGAGGCGGCGGGTGACGATATGGCTGCCGCGGACAAGGCGGATGCCCTCGCCCGAGGCGACATGCATGCGGCCCTTCAGCACCTGCTCGACCCAGGGCCCGGCGGCGTTGACAAGGGCGCGGGCGCGGTGGCGGCGCGTGCCCTCGGGCCCGCGGGTGATCACGGTCCAGAGCCCGTCCTCGCGATGGGCGGCCTGCACCTCGGTCCGCACCAGGATCTCGGCGCCGCGGGCGGCGGCATCGCGGGCGTTCAGCACCACAAGGCGCGCGTCCTGCACCCAGCAGTCGGAATATTCGAAGGCCTTGGCGAAGCGCGGCTGCAGCGCCATGCCGGCCGGGTCCTGCGTCAGGTCGAGCGTGCGCGCGCCCGGCAGCGTCGCGCGGCTGGCAAGCCCGTCATAGAGCGCAAGGCCCAGCCGGATCAGCCAGGCGGGGCGGCGGCCCTTCATCCAGGGCATCACGGTGGACAGCAGCCGCGCGGTCGGCGTGTCGCTGTCGAAGCGCATCTCGGGCGAGACCGGCAGCACGAAGCGCATCGGCCAGCTGATGTGCGGCATGGCGGCGAGCAGCGTCTCGCGCTCTTCCAAGGCCTCGCGCACCAGCCGGAACTCGAAATACTCGAGGTAGCGCAGGCCACCGTGGAACAGCTTGGTCGAGGCCGAGGAGGTCGCCTGCGCAAGGTCGCCCTGTTCGGCCAGCCGCACCGACAGGCCGCGTCCGGCGGCATCGCGGGCGATGCCGGTGCCGTTCACGCCGCCACCGATCACGAAGAGGTCGACCGGGGTCTCGGTCGCGGGGTCTGGCTCGGTCATCATCGTCTCCGTTCGCCTCCCGCCCCCCTTGAACCGGCTGCGACCGGGAATGTCAAAGGGCAGAGGCGCCCGGACCGGGGGGGCGCGGGGGGGCGCGTCGGCCCCCCGACNGCGCCTATAGCACACACTGATATGAAGGCAAACGCTTTCGCAAGCGCCAAATCCCTCGCCCCTTGCGCGCCTTCCGGCAGGGGCACCCGGACCGGGGGGGCGCGGGGGGCCGCGTCGGCCCCCCGACCCTGTCTGCGTCACCCGGTCACCAGGTCGAGCTGCATCCAGTGCCCGGGCGCGAACATCTGCGCGACATGGGTGATCGCGCGCCCCTCGCGCCAGGTCGTGCGCTCGACCGCCAGCAGCGCCGTGCCCTCGGGCACCTGCAGATGCCCCGCCGCCAACGCCCCGGCCGGGACCGCCGCGATCCGCATCGCGCCCTCGCTGAAGGGCATGTTCTCGACCAGCCATTCATTGGCGCTGACCGCCGCGAAATCGACCGCGAGGATCCCCGGCACCACCGCGGGATCGATCCAGCGGTCCTCGAAGGCCAGCGGCCGGTCGTCGGCCAGATGCAGCGACAGGGCATGCAGTGCCGACACGCCCGCGGCCAGCCCCATGCGCGCGGCGACCTCGGGCGGCGGCACCGCGACCTCGCGCGCGATCAGGCGGTGGCCATAGACCTGCCCCGCCTCGACCACGTCGCGGTGCAGCACCGGGATCCGCATCCCCGCCCGGCCGACCGGGGCCGGCGCCACTCGGGTGCCGGCGCGGCGGCGCCGTTCCAGCACGCCCGCCGCCGCCAGCTCGCGCAGGGCACGGTTCACGGTGGCGCGGGCGCAGCCGAATTCGATCGCCAGGTCCGCCTCGTTCGGGATCGGATCGCCCGGGCGCCAGTCGCGGTCGCGGATGCGCCGCAGCACCTCGTCGCGGATCGCCTGCCAGCTGGCCGCCGGCCGGTCCGCGGGATCGGTTTCGCCGGTCAGAGCGTGCTCCTCAGCCGGGTCACCAGTCTGCGATAGGCCGCGGTGATCGGCTCACGGGCGGTGTGGCGGCCGTCGTGCACCAGGTGGCGCCCGGCCGACCACAGGTCGCTCACCAGCCGGTCGTCGCCCTGGAAGGCGAAGCTGTCCAGGACCGTGTCGCCGCCAAGACCGGCAAGGTCCAGCGACGTGCCATCCAGCGCGACCAGATCCGCCCAGAGCCCCGGCGCGATCGCGCCCGAGGCCCGGCCGGCGGCCTGCGCCCCGCCCTGCGCGATCTCGTCCCAGAGCCTGCGCCCGGTCGAGCGGCCGGGCGCGGCCAGCACCGCCCTGCCCCGGTCGCGCAGGCGCTGCGAGTATTCGAGCGTGCGCAGCTCTTCCGACAGCGAGATGCGGATGTTGCTGTCCGAGCCGATGCCGATCCGGCCGCCGGCCCCGAGGAAGCGCGTGCCGTCGAAGATCCCGTCGCCAAGGCTCGACTCGGTGATCGGGCAGAGCCCCGCCACCGCGCCGCTGGCGGCCAGCGCCAGGGTTTCGGCGGGCAGCATCTGCGTGGCGTGGATCAGGCACCAGCGGGCATCGACCGGGGCGTTGGCCAGCAGCCACTCGACGGGACGCGCGCCGCGATGGGCCAGCAGTTCCTCGACCTCGGCCTGCTGCTCGGCGACATGGATGTGGATCGGCGCCTCGGCGGCCAGCGGCAGGACCGCGGCCAGCCCTTCGGGATCGGCGGCGCGCAGCGAATGCGGGGCGATGCCCAGCCGGGTGTCAGCGGGCAGCGCGGCAAGGGCGCGGGCGGCCCCGGCGTGCAGGTCGGCGAAGGTTTCGGGCGTGGTGTGGAACCGGTCCTGCCCCGCGGCCAGCGCCCGCCGGTCGCAGCCGCCATACTGGTAGAAGACCGGCAGCAGCGTCAGCCCGAGGCCCGAGCGCGCGGCGGCGGCAGCGATGCGCGCCGACAGCTCGGCCCGGTCGTCATAGGGCGCGCCACCCTGCGCGTTGTGGATGTAGTGGAATTCCGCGACGGCGGCATAGCCCGCCTCGGCCATCTGCATCTGCACGAAGGCGGCGATGATCTCGATCTCGTCGGGGCCGAGCCGGTCGAGGAAGCGGTACATCAGCCGCCGCCATGTCCAGAAGCTGTCCGAGGCGTCGGGGCCGCGCGCCTCTGTCAGGCCGGCCAGCGCGCGCTGGAAGGCATGGGAATGCAGGTTGACCGGCGCGGGCAGCAGGATGGACCGTCGTTCCCCCTCGGGCGCCGCGCCGGGGGTGACGGCGGCGATGCGGCCCGCGTCGTCGATCTCGACCCGGACGTTTTCCGCCCAGCCGCCGGGCAGCAGCGCGCTTTCGGCCCAGAGCAGCGTCATGGCAGCACCTCGAAGCGGATCAGAAAGCATCGCCCGAACCCGGTGGTGACCGCGTCCGCGGGATCGAGCAGCAGGGTGTCGAAGGGCCCGAGCAGGATGCCGTCGACAGTCATCGCCTCCAGCGCGAAGACCGCGCCCGGGCCCTGCAGCGTCTGCGGGCCTTCGACCGGGGTCACGCTGTGCGAAAAGGTGTCGCGCCGGGTCATCACGTTCAGATCGCTGATCGGACCGTCGACCAGCGCGGCATGGGTCGGCACATCGCCCGGAAAGGCGAAGGGGCGGCCCGGCAGCAGCACCTCTGCCTCGTCGGTACCGATGGCCAGCACCAGCCCGGCGCCGGTCAGCACCGTCAGCGTGCGGTCGATGCCCGGAAAGGCCGAGAACGGCCCGCTCGTGGCGACCGAGGCCATCGACAGCCGCCAGTCGAAACCGGCCCCGGCCCCGTCGTCGTCGACATCGGTGGCGGGCGCATCGGCGCGGGCGATTTCGCGCGTGATGCCGCCGCCATTGGCCCAGGGCTGTTCGAGATAGCCCGCAGCCGGAAGATGCCTCATGCCTTGCCCTCCAGCCCGGCACGGGCCGCGTCCGAGGCGCCGGGAACGCGCATCTCGAAGGTTTCCGAGATCACCGCGTAATCGTAATAGCCCATCCGCGCCAGAGGCTTGATCCGGGTGTAGTCGAGCTTGCCGGCGGCGGTGATCACCTCGTCCTTCACATGGATGCGCATCACCTCGCCATAGACGACCTCGACCCAGCCATGGGCCGAGCTGCCGCGCAGCCGGTGTGTCGAGAGGTAGCGGCATTCGAAATGCGCGGGGCTTTCGGCGACGCGCGGGCCCGGCGCGTCGATGCAGGCCGCCTTGGTCAGGCCGGCGCGGGCGAATTCATCCTCGCCCTCGGGCCATTCGGCGGCGGTGATGTTCACCGCCTCGCGCAGGTCCCATGTGGCCATGTTCCAGACGAACCAGCCGGTGTCCTCGGCATTGACGACCGTGTGCTTGCGGCGGCCGTCGGAATACTGGTTGGCGGCGAACATCACCATCGGCGGGTCGAAGGTCAGGTTCTGCCACTGGCTGTAGGGGGCAAGGTTGTCGACCCCGGCGGACGAGGTGGTCGAGATCCAGCCGATCGGTCGCGGCACGGTGCAGGCCTTGAAGGGCGAGAAGGGCAGCGGGCAGGCCTCGCGGCCGGGGGCGTACTGCATGGGAGGGATCCTTGAGGGAGGGCGGGAGGGTGCCCCCTCCCGCAAGCATTCGCGGCGCGGGTCAGTTCCCGAGGATGCCGGGCAGGCGCAGGCCGTGCCGGGTGGCGCAGTCGCGCGCGATCTCGTAGCCGGCATCGGCATGGCGCATCACGCCAGAGGCCGGGTCGTTCCAGAGCACGCGCTCGATCCGTTTCGCGGCCTCGGGCGTGCCGTCGCAGCAGATCACCATGCCGGCGTGCTGGGAAAAGCCCATGCCGACGCCGCCGCCGTGATGCAGCGACACCCAGGTCGCACCCGACGCGCAGTTCAGAAGCGCGTTCAGCAGCGGCCAGTCCGAGACCGCGTCCGAGCCGTCCTGCATGGCTTCCGTCTCGCGGTTGGGGCTGGCGACCGAGCCGGAGTCGAGATGGTCACGGCCGATGACGACGGGCGCCTTGAGTTCGCCCTTCGCCACCATCTCGTTGAAGGCGAGGCCCAGCCGGTGGCGGTCGCCAAGCCCCACCCAGCAGATCCGCGCCGGCAGGCCCTGGAAGGCGATGCGCTCGCGCGCCATGTCCAGCCAGTTGTGCAGATGCGGGTTGTCGGGGATCAGCTCCTTCACCTTCTGATCGGTGCGGTAGATGTCTTCGGGATCGCCCGAAAGCGCGGCCCAGCGGAACGGGCCGATGCCCTGGCAGAACAGCGGCCGGATGCAGGCCGGCACGAAGCCCGGGAAGGCGAAGGCGCGCTCGAACCCCTCTTCCAGCGCCATCTGGCGGATGTTGTTGCCATAATCGATCGTCGGGACGCCCGCGTCATGGAAGCCGACCATCGCCTCGACATGGGTGCGCATCGCGGCGCGCGCGGCGCGGTTGACCTCGTCGGGCGCGGTCTCCTGCTTCGCGCGCCAGTCGCCCAGCGACCAGCCCAGCGGCAGGTAGCCGTGGATCGGGTCATGGGCCGAGGTCTGGTCGGTGACGATCGCCGGGCGCGGTCCGCCCTGCTTCATGCGGGCCAGCAGTTCGGGGAAGATCTCGGCGGCATTGCCCAGAAGGCCCACCGACTTCGCCTCGCCCTTCGCCGTCCAGTCGGCGATCATGGCCAGCGCCTCGTCAAGTGTGCGGGCCTTTTCATCGACATAGCGGGTGCGCAGGCGGAAATCGATCCGCGTCTCGTCGCATTCGACGGCAAGGCAGCTTGCCCCCGCCATCACCGCCGCCAGCGGCTGCGCGCCGCCCATGCCGCCAAGACCGCCCGTCAGGATCCATTTGCCCCTAAGGTCGCCGCCATAGTGCTGGCGGCCGGCTTCCACGAAGGTCTCGTAGGTGCCCTGCACGATGCCCTGCGCGCCGATGTAGATCCAGGACCCGGCGGTCATCTGGCCGTACATCATCAGGCCCTTGCGATCGAGTTCGTTGAAATGCTCCCAATTCGCCCATTTCGGCACGAGGTTCGAATTGGCGATCAGCACGCGGGGCGCGTCGGGATGGGTGCGGAAGACGCCCACGGGCTTGCCGGATTGCACCAGCAGCGTCTCGTCCGCCTCCAGCGTCTTCAGCGTCTCGACGATCTTGTCGAAATCGGCCCAGCTGCGCGCGGCGCGGCCGATGCCGCCATAGACGACAAGGTCGTGCGGTCGTTCCGCCACGTCGGGATGCAGGTTGTTCATCAGCATCCGCATCGGCGCCTCGGTCAGCCAGCTTTTCGCGGTGATCTCGGCGCCGGTGGGCGGGAAGATGTCGCGGGCGTTGGGACGGGTGTCGGTCATCCGGGCCTCCTCAGGCGTCGAGCTTGGGCAGGAATGCGGCCACCGGGGCGATCAGCGCCCCATCGGCCACCATCAGTTTCGCAACCGCAAGATCGGGCGCCATGAAGCGATCCTCGGCCAAGGTTGCGATTTTCGAACGTATTGCCGTCAGCACTCCCGCGAGCTGCGGCGAGGTTGCAAGCGGCGCGCGGAAGTCGATCCCCTGTGCCGCGGTCAGCGCCTCGATCCCGAGGATGCCCTCGAGATTGGCCACCATCGGGCCAAGGCGGCGGGCCCCGTGGCAGGCCATCGAGACGTGATCCTCCTGGTTGGCCGAGGTCGGCGTCGAGTCGATCGAGGCCGGATGCGCGCGCTGGCGGTTCTCGCTCATCAGTGCGGCCGAGGTGACCTCGGCGATCATCAAGCCGGAGTTCAGGCCGGGTTTGGCCGCAAGGAACGCCGGCAGGCCGTGGCTCAGCGTCGGGTCGACCAGCAGCGCGATGCGGCGCTGCGCGATCGAGCCGATCTCGGCGATGGCCAGCGCGAGGATGTCGGCGGCGAAGGCCACCGGCTCGGCATGGAAGTTGCCGCCCGAGACGACCGAGCCATCCGAGAGCACCAGCGGGTTGTCGGTGACGGCGTTCGCCTCGGCCGCCAGCGTGCGGGCGCAGGTCCAGATCAGGTCCAGCGCCGCGCCGTCGACCTGCGGCTGGCAGCGGATGCAATAGGGGTCCTGCACGCGCTCGTCGCCGGTGGCGTGGCTGGCGCGGATCTGGCTGCCCTCGAGCAGCGCCGCCAGCGCGGCGGCGGTGGCGATCTGGCCGGCGTGGCCGCGCAGGGCATGGATTTCCGGGTGGAAGGGCGCGGTCGAGCCCATCGCGGCATCGGTCGACAGCGCCCCGGTGACCAGCGCGGTCTGCAGGCAGCGATGCGCGCCGAACAGGCCCGCCAGCGCCAGCGCCGTCGAGACCTGCGTGCCATTGATCAGCGCGAGCCCCTCTTTCGCGGCCAAAGTGACCGGCGCGAGACCGGCACGGGCCAGTGCCTGCGCGGCCGGCAGGCGGGCGCCGTCGAAATCGGCCTCGCCCTCGCCCAGCATCGCCGCGGCCATATGCGCGAGCGGCGCGAGATCGCCCGAGGCGCCGACCGAGCCCTGTTCGGGGATCACCGGCAGCACGCCGCGGTTCAGCATCGCCTCGAGCAGCGCGGTGACTTCGGGGCGCACGCCCGAGGCGCCGCGGCCGAGCGAGATCAGTTTCAGCGCCATGATCAGCCGCACCTCGGGCGCGGCCAGCGGCGCGCCCACCCCGCAGCAATGCGACAGGATCAGGTTGCGCTGCAGCGTGGCCACGTCCCCCGCCCCGATGCGGATCGAGGCGAGTTTGCCGAAGCCGGTGTTGATGCCGTAGACCGGCGCGTCGCCGCCGGCGATCTCGGCGATGCGGGCGGCGCCGCGGGCGATGGCGGGGGCGGTGGCGGGGTCGAGCCGCACGGGCGCGGCGTCGCGCCAGATCGCTTCCAGCGCGGCAAGCGGGACCGCGCCGGGGGTCAGGGTGATCATGCAGTCTCTCCGCGGAAGATGCGGGTCATCGCCGGGCGGAAGCCGATCCAGTAGACCAGTTCGGCCGGGCTCTCGATGTCCCAAAGGGTGAAATCGGCGCTTTTGCCGGGTTCGATGGTGCCGGTCTCGGCCAGAAGGCCGGTGGCGCGCGCGGCCTCGCGGGTGGTGGCGGCCAGGCATTCGGCGACGGTCAGGCGGAAGAGCGTGGCGCCGAGGTTCATCGTCAGCAGCAGCGAGGCCAGCGGCGAGGAGCCGGGGTTCATGTCGGTCGCGAGCGCGATCGGCACGCCGGCCGCGCGCAGCCCTTCGACCGGGGGCATCTGCGTCTCGCGGATCGCATAGGTGGCGCCGGGCAGCAGCACCGCCGTGGTTCCGGCGGCCTTCATCGCGGCGATGCCGGCCGCATCGAGATATTCGACATGGTCGCAGCTGAGCGCTCCATAGCCCGCGGCGAAGACCGCGCCGTGGGAATTCGACAGCTGTTCGGCATGCAGCTTGACCGGCAGGCCCAGCGCCCGGGCATGATCGAAGAGCGGGCGCAGTTCGTCCGGGGTGAAGGCGATGCGCTCGCAGAAGGCATCGACCGCATCGACCAGCCCCGCCTCATGGGCCGCGGTCAGGCCGGGGATCGCGACCTTGGCGATATAGGCGGCATTGCGGCCCTTGTAGGCGGGCGGCACCGCATGGGCGGCGAGCCAGCTGGTGGTGATCCGCACCGGGCGCAGGCCGGCAAGGCGGCGGGCGGCGCGCAGCATGCGCAGCTCCGCCTCGATCGACAGGCCGTAGCCCGACTTGATCTCGACGGTCGAGGCCCCCTCGGACAGAAGCGCGTCGAGCCGCGACAGCGCCTGCGCCACCAGTTGATCCTCGGTCGCCTCGGCGGTGCGGGCGACGGTCGAGGCGATGCCCCCGCCGGCACGGGCGATCTCTTCGTAACTGGCCCCGTCCAGCCGCATCTCGAACTCGCGGGCGCGGGTGCCGGCGAAGACCATGTGGGTGTGGCAATCGACGAAGGCGGGCAGCAGCCACTGGCCGCGGCAGTCGGTCACCGGCAGGTCGGTGTAGTCCGGCGGCAGGTCGGCCACGGCGCCGACCCAGGCGATGCGGCCCTGCAGGACGGCGACGGCGCCCTGCAGGATCGGCCCCTGCCCCGCCGCCATGGTGAGGATCCGCGCATTGGTCCAGACGCCCGATGTCATTCTGCCCCCGTGAATATGTATGCACATATTGATGGTGCCGCGCGGAAGGCAGGTCAAGACGAAAACGGCCGCCGAAGCGTTTTGGCCGCCGTTCGGTCAAGGGTCGGAAGGCGCAGGCGTCAGGCGTCGACTTCCTGCCGCGAGGTCGGCGGGTGCGCGGGCGGGCGCGGCAGCCGCGACCAGTCGAGCTTCGGCGTGGCCGCGGCGGGATTGGTCGCGCCGGCGCCGCGCAGGGCTTTCTTGGCAGCGGGACCGTCGCCGGGTTTCAGCGCGCCGCTGGAATAGGCCAGCGACAACAGTCCCGCGGTGATCGCCGTCGCGGCCGAAGTGCCCGAGAAGCGGCAGTAATAGGACCGGTAGTCCAGAATCGCGCCGGTCGAGGTCGCAAGCCCGGTGAAGACCGAGGAATTGTAGCCCGCCCGCCCCGGCACGTCGGTCGAGACGATGTCGAGCGAGGAATAGGTCGCCGCCGTCGCCGCCCCGCCGCCCGGCAGCGGCACCGCGCCCAGCCCGGCGAGGTAGTCCACCGACTGGTCGGTCGACTGGTAGCCGGCGCTGTCGGTGTCGACGCGGGTCATCGCGAGGTCGAGCCGCTCGCCATCGCCCGAGGGCGCATAGACCGACACGTCCTTATGACCGCAGGTGAAGGCCGCGGGCTGGCCGGTCGAGCTATGGGCGCCCACGGCGATGATGCCGTTGTCGGGCCTGGCGAGGCTGGCGGGATAAGCCAGGTGATCCTCGGCCGAGTTGCCGGCGGCGCAGACGACCGGGATCTTGCGCGAGATCTCGAGCAGCAGCGCCTCGAACACCGTCCAGGCGTCCAGCTCGTCAGGGCGGAACCCGACGCCGAGCCGCGCCATCAGCCGGGTGGCAAGGTCGGGGTCTTCGCCCGTGACCGGGGCGACGGTAGCGAGGGGCGACGAGACCTCGCGCGCCAGCACGATGAGGTCGGCCCCGATCCGCCACGCGTAGAGCAGCGCGAAGATCAGCTGCTCGGCCTCGGGTTCGAAATTGGTCGAGATCGGCACGATCCGGCAATAGGGATCGACCCCGGCATAGGCGAAGCCGCTCGCGCCCTGCGGGGTGACGGGCACCGCGCCCGGCCCCGTCCCCGGGGGCGTCCCCGGCACGGGCAACAGCACCGGGCCCACGACCTGCACCGCGTCCGCGCCCAGCGGCCGCGCGCCGATCAGGCCGGCCATCGCCGTGCCATGGGCCGAGAAGCTGGCGCGCGTCGCCGGGAAGACCCGGGACGGATCCGGGGCCCCGGGACGGTCTGCGGCATAGCGCGCGGCGAGCCCCGCGAAAAGCCTGTCTGCGAAGGGCAGGGCCTTGGCGGTGGCGGGGGTCGGCGGCGGGCCCGACAGCTCGGGCGGCAGCGTGGCCGCCGGCGTCGGGAAGGCGCCAAGTTCGGCCGAGAACAGGTCAAGCGCCAGATCCTGCGCGACCGCGTCCTTGAGGTTCGGATGCCCGCCCGCGACCGAAGTGTCGATCATCGCCACCAGCGTCGGCCGGCTGCCGGGCCGGTCGAGCCGGCGCTCGGCCAGGTCCCAGGCGCTTGAGGCGAAGGTGGTCACGTCCTGCACCACGCCGATGGTGCAAAGATGCCAGAGCGCGTGGAAGGCGGGATAGCGCCCCTCGCCCCGTGTGCCCGAAGGTGTCAGCTGCAGTTCCGCCACGGTTCACCCCTTACCTGAAGATCACATCCATTCCGCGCGGGCGCGCAGCATCTGCTCTTCCAGCACGATCTCGTAGACCGGCACCATCATCCGGGCGAGCCTGCGGCCCGCGGCGGTATCGGCCGGGTAATGCACGCCCGCCCATTCGCGGTTCTCGGCGATGCGCCGGCAGCTGTGGAACAGGCCCGAGATGCCGGGATGTTCGGGCAGCACCCGCGCCATCACGAAGGCGATGGAATAGGACAGGAAGGAATGGTTCGACGGATACGAGGCATGGGCCGGCACCGTCACGAAGGGCTTCAGCTGCGGATTGACCTCGGAGGGGCGCGGCGCGTCGAACCGCTCCTTGTAGCGCAGGCCCACCATCTCGGCGAGCCAGGCCACCATCAGCATCAGCGCCGTCGTCTCGGGCATCGCGCTGTCGCTTTCGACGCCGAGCGGCAGCAGGTAGCCCGACAGTTCGAGGTCAAGCTCGCGCAGGATCTCGGCCCGTCGCGCCGTCTCGGCCGGGGTATCGAGCCGCGCGCGCTTTTCGACAAGGCCGAGGCTCTGCGCCATCAGCTCGGTCGGGGCCGGCGGCAGGCCCAGCGGCAGGTCGTGCCACGCGTTTGACAGCGCGTGCAGCGCCGCGATCTCGCGCCAGGGCAGCAGGATCTCGGCCCCGCCGAAGCCGCTGGCATCCTGCGTGTCGCGCAGCGCGGTACGGTTGCGGTTGCGATTGCGGTTCCTGTTGCGGTTCCGGTTGCGATTGCGGTTCCGGTTGCGGTTCAGGACGCTGGCCGCGCCGCCGCCGCCGCCCGAGATCGCGGCGAAGGCCGGCACCGCGAAAGCCGGGGTACCGGCCACCGGCACCGCGCCCAGCGCCGTCCCGGGGTCCACCAGCTCGAAGCTCTCGCCCACGGCGAGCAGCCAGGTCTTCGACAGGATCGACTGGTATCGGCTCATCGGCATCACGCTCCGGCGCGGGTCAGGCCCAGTTGCAGAAGGGCGCGGGCGCCCGGGTTCTCGATCGCCATGCGGTTCTGGGCGACCCAGCCCGACGAGAAGGTCGGGTCCATCGCCCGGATCCGCGCGATCAGCCGTTCGGCCTCGGCGATCTGGCCGTTGTGGGCGAGGCTGACGGCGGTGTAACGCAGCGCGGCCCCGTAGCGCGGCCGCTTGGCCAGCACCGCACGGCCGAGGTCGCGCCCGGCCTCGAACCGGCCCTCGAGCGTCGAGATCATGCAGTTCGTCGTCTCGAACGAGAAGCGGATCGGGCTGCCCGCCCCCAGCCGCATCGCGCGGGCCGAGGCCTCGCGCGCGCTGTCGTAGCGCCCGCAATAGGTGCGGTGCAGCGCGAAATGGTCCCAGGCGAAGGCCGATTGCGGGACAAGCGTCACCGCGCGCGCCAGCAGCGCCTCGGCCCGGTCGCGGTCGTGCAGGACATAGCCCGCCGCATGGCCCGCCAGCGCCGCGGCCAGCCCGTTCTGCGAGCGTTCGAGCAGGCCCGAGCAGAGCATCTCGAGCGTTTCCTCGCGCAGGTCGCCGTCCTGCGCGCCCCAGTGCTCGCCGACGCGGAAAGTGTTCAGATAGGCCTGCAGCGACAGGTAGACCGGGTCCGCCGTCCGTTCCCAGCTTGTGGCGATCTGCCCGCGCAGCTCGTCCAGCGCGCCGCGATCGAGCTGGAACATCACGTTCATCGCGTGAAAGGGGCTGATCGTCGCCTCGTTCTCGGACTGCGGCGGGCGGTGCACGGTCTCGGCCGACAGGGTCACGACCTCGGCCAGGAAATCCGCGGCGCGCTCCTCGATCGGGGCGCCATCGAGCGCGCCAAGCTCGCATTCCGCGCTCCAGAGCATGTCGCGCAGGCCGGGGCCGAGACCGATCATCCGGATCGAGGACCAGCCCGGTTCGTGATAGAAGCGCAGCCGCAGATAGAGCAGCGGCTCGTCGACGATCCCGGCCATGTCGGTGTCGCCGCCCAGCTCGCGGTAATCGTAGAGCCGGACGCCCAGATGGTCGCGCAGCGAGACCGAGATGCGGTCGAGCACGCCATCGGCAAGGAACTGCGCGCGCGGCCCGCCGCCCTCGACCAGCGGCACCAGCAGTCCCAGCACCGGCGGCAGCGCGGGCGCCCGCTCGGGCGGCGCGGCAGCACGGGCCGGTGCCAGCGTTGCCGGAGCCGGAGCCGGGCCGACGGCGAGGGTCGCGCCGGCGGCGGCAACCAGCGTTTCGATCCGGTCGGACCAGAAGCTGCGCTGGTCGCGCAGCCAGTCCTCGAACCCCTCGGCCCCGCCCCCCAGCCGCGGGTTCAGCCCTTCGAGGACCTCGGGCGCCCCGCCCAGCGCCGCGGCCGGCAGTGGCGCGGCCTCTTGCAGCGCCAGAAGGTCGACGGCCACGAGGTCGAGCCGCAGCCCGACCGTCGTCTCGTCGGTGGTGACGATCGGCACCGGCAGGGCGGCAAGGCTGCGGCGCAGGCCATGCAGCGCGGTGCGCAGGCTTTGCGCGGCCAGTTGCGGGTCCTTCTCGCCCCAGAACATGTCCTGCAGGCGGACGCGCGACACCGATCCGCGCGGGGCGAGGGCCAGCACCGCCAGCATGGCGCGCTGCACGCCCGAACCGGGCGTCAGGTCGCGATCCTCGGCATCGGCGAGACGCAGCGGCCCAAGCAGGAACAGGCGAAAAGCCTGACCTGCGATCCCGGAAGGGGGCCGCTCTACCGAACTCATCCTGAATACCTTGAGCGAGACGCAGGAACTCGAATGCGCAGATGCTAACGAACTTCCGAGCCCGCGGCTAGCGGACTCGGAAGCCTGAAGGAGTGGCCCCTTGGTTGGAAAGGACAATGCTGTGTTCGAAATCACAGGGGCACTCCGATAAAGACTGCCTGAAATGAGGTGTCTTCAAAGACCGGCCCCGGCGAGGAGGCACCGGGACCGGCAAGGGGACAGGGGCGCTTGGGGAAACCACCCCGGGGCGCTCGTCGGAAAAGGGGGCGAAGCAACCGGCCCTGCCCCGCCGACATCGGGACCGGACCTGAACACCGGGGCTGAGGCACAGGCGATCGCACCAACCGCTGCCCCGACATCCGGGTCCACACTCGTCAAACCTTTCTCTCTCCGCCCCCCATCCCGATTCGCAGTCACACTTTCCCGCACCGGCGTGAGCGCAGCGTTAGGGAAGCGGTAACACCTGTGGCGAAATCGCGGCGCCCGGGCAAAGTCCTGAAAACGCATGACTCCGTGGCGCCGGGCGGCGCGGGCGGTCACGCCGCGCTCATGCCGGCTGACGCCCGCTCACGGCCACTCGCGCCGTGGTTGTGATGGAGCAGCTCACGCCTGCGTGTCGATCACGGGCAGAAGGTCGCCGCGATTCGCCTCGACCCAGTCGAGCAGCGCCCGCGCGGCCGACGAGGGCGGCATGTCGGCGCGGTGCACCATGAACCACTGGCGCAGGATCGGCAGGCCCGCCGCCTGCAGCGCGACCAGCCGGCCCGTCGCCAGTTCCTCGTGCACGGTGTGACCCGAGAGGATCGCGATCCCAAGGCCGGCGCGGACGGCCTGCTTGATGGTCTCGTTCGAGTCCATCTCGACCTGCCGGGTCACGGTGCCCCGGCCGGTTTCGTCAAGGAAGCGCGTGGTCAGGATCCGGGTGCCCGATCCGGGCTCGCGCAGGATGAAGGTCTCGGCCAGCAGCCGCGCGGCCGGCACCGCCCCCGCCCCGCCCAGCGGATGGCCGGGCGGCGCGATCAGCACATGCGGATGGTCGCCCACGGTCAGCGCCACCACCTCGGGCACCCGTGGCGGGCGGCCCATGAAGGCCAGGTCGAATTCGCCGGCCTCGAGCCCGGCAAGGATCCGGGCGCGGTTGCCGATGCGCAGCACGATCTCGATCCCCGGCCGCGCGCGCTGGAACCGCGCGACGAGCCCCGGCATCACGTATTTCGCCGTCGAAACCGCCCCCAGCACCACGCTGCCGGTGTGGCCCGCGGCCAGCGCGTCGATCTCGGTCAGCGCGCGATCCAGCGCCGTGCGGATCCGTCCGTGGGCGCGCAGCAGCGCCTCGCCCTCGGCGGTGGCGCGGAAGCCCTGCGGGCCGGTGCGGTCCAGCAGACGGCAGCCGAAATTGTCTTCGAGAATGCGGATCTGGCTGTGGACGGCGGGGGGCGTCAGCCGCATCGCCTCGGCCGCGGCGCTGAGCGAGCCGGTGTCGCAGATCAGCTGCAGACTGCGCAGCTGCTTGAGGGTGAGCGCATCCAGTCGTTTCACTTAAACTGAATCATCCTTCCGCATTATTAAATTTTCTTAGCGCCACTCTGCCCCGATAACAAGCCATCCGCACTCGGGGAAGGGAGGCCTTGTGATGACGGAGAGCATCGACCTGCCCGCGGGGGCAGTGCCAGTCCAACTTTCGGCTGTGCTGAAGGCGCTTTGCACCGTTGCCCGCGACATCTCTGCCACCATCGCCTACGGCCCGCTGGCCGCCCGGCTGGGCGACACCGTCGGCGCCAACAGCGACGGCGACGCGCAGAAGGCGCTGGACCTGATCGCCGACGAGGCCTTCGCCGCGGCGCTGGCCGGCACCGGCATCCGCTGGCTGGCCTCTGAAGAACGCGACACCGTGACCGGGATCGACCCGGACGGCGCCTTCGCCATCGCCCTCGACCCGCTCGATGGCTCGTCCAACATCGGCGTCAATGTCTCGGTCGGCTCGATCTTCGGGATCTGGCCCGCGGGCGACGGGGCCGAGGCATCGGTGCTGCGCCCGGGGCGCGAGCTGCTGGCGGCGGGCTATTTCATCTACGGGCCGCAGACCGCGCTGATGGTCAGCGTCGGCCAGGGGGTGATGGAATTCCTGCTCGACCCGCGCGACCGGGTGTTCCGGCTGGTCGCGCCAGAGGTGCGGATCGAGCCGGTGAGCGCGGAATTCGCCATCAACGCCTCGAACTACCGCCACTGGTCGAAGCCGGTGCGCGCCTATGTCGACGACTGTCTGGCCGGGGCGACCGGCCCGCACGAGAGCGACGCCAACATGCGCTGGATCGCCTCGCTGGTGGCCGAGACGCATCGGATCCTGATGCGGGGCGGGCTGTTCCTCTACCCCGCCGATGCCCGCAAGGGCTACGAGCGCGGCCGGCTCAGGCTGGTCTACGAATGCGCGCCGATCGCCTTCCTCGTCGAACAGGCGGGCGGGCGGGCGACGAACGGCATCGACCCGATCCTCGACCGGGTGCCCGCCAGCCTGCACGAACGAACCCCCTTCGTCTTCGGCTCGGCCCCGCGGGTCGAGCGCGTCACCGTCTATCATGACCTGCCCGAGCAGGAGATCGCGGCCCTCTTCGGCAGCCGCGGCCTGTTCCGCCACTGAAAGCCAAGCCCATGTCCAAACGACATCCGATCATCTCGGTGACCGGGTCCTCCGGGGCCGGCACCACGACGGTGAAAAGCACCTTCGACCAGATCTTCCGGCGCGAGGGGATCGTCGCCGCCTCGATCGAGGGCGACGCCTTCCACCGCTATGACCGCGCGGCGATGAAGGCCGAGCTTGCCGCCCGCAAGGCGGCGGGGGACGAGACCTTCTCGCACTTTTCCTATGACGCCAACGAGCTGGAAAGCCTGGAAGCGGTGTTCCGCACCTATGGCGAAACCGGCGGCGGCGAGACGCGCCACTATGTCCATGACGCGGCCGAGGCCGAGCGCTGGGGCACCCCGCCCGGCACCTTCACCGGATGGGAGCCGCTGCCGGCGGGCTCGGACCTGCTGTTCTACGAGGGGTTGCATGGCGCGGTGGCGGACGGCGGGCTGAACATCGCCGCGCAGGCCGACCTGAAGATCGGGGTGGTGCCGGTCATCAATCTGGAATGGATCCAGAAGATCCACCGCGACCGCGCCCATCGCGGCTATTCGACCGAGGCGGTCACCGACGTGATCCTGCGCCGGATGCATGCCTATGTGCATTGCATCTGCCCGCAGTTCACCCAGACCGACGTGAATTTCCAGCGGGTGCCGGTGGTCGACACCTCGAACCCGTTCATCGCCCGCTGGATCCCGACCGCCGACGAAAGCCTGGTGGTGATCCGCTTCCGCAATCCGCGCGGCATCGACTTCCCCTACCTGACCTCGATGATTGCCGGCAGCTGGATGAGCCGCGCCAATTCCATCGTGATCCCCGGGGGGAAGATGGATCTGGCGATGCAGCTGATCTTCACGCCGATGGTCATCCGCCTTGTGCAGGACAGCCGCCGCGCTGCGCCCGAGCGGCGCCCCTCTGCCGCGCCCGAAAGGATCTTCCAGCATGAATAAGCCCCTGCGCCCCGATCTTCAGGCGACCGAAACGCTGATGGCCGATGCGATCCGCGTGCTGACCATGGATGCGGTCGAGGCCGCGCAATCGGGTCATCCCGGCATGCCGATGGGCATGGCCGACGTGGCGGCGGTGCTGTTCAACCGCTTCGTCACGCTCGATCCCGCCGACGACCGCTGGCCGGACCGCGACCGGGTGGTGCTGTCGGCCGGCCACGGCTCGATGCTGCTTTACGCCGTCAACCATCTGCTGGGCTATGACGACATGGGGATCGACCAGATCCGCCGCTTCCGCCAGCTGGGCGCGAAGACCGCGGGCCACCCCGAATACGGCCATGCCAAGGGGATCGAGACCACGACGGGCCCGCTGGGCCAGGGGCTGGCGACGGCGGTCGGCATGGCGCTGGCCGAGCGGATGATGGAAGCGCGCTTCGGATCGGGGCTGGTCGATCACTGGACTTACGTTCTGGCCGGCGACGGCTGCCTGATGGAGGGCGTCAGCCACGAGGCGATCGACTTTGCGGGGCACCTCGGGCTCGGGCGGCTGGTGCTTCTGTGGGACGACAACCGGATCACCATCGACGGGGCGACGTCGCTCTCGACCTCGATGGATCAGCCCGCGCGCTTCGCCGCCGCCGGCTGGCATGTGCAATCGGTCGACGGGCATGACCCTCAGGCGGTGGCAGCCGCCATCGAGGCGGCCCGGGCCGATGCGCGCCCCTCGCTGATCGCCTGTCGCACGGTGATCGGCCGGGGCGCGCCGACGATGGCGGGATCGCACAAGGTCCATGGCGCGCCGCTCGGGGCAGCAGAGATCGCCGCGACCCGCGCCGCGCTGGGCTGGACCGCGCCGCCCTTCGAGGTGCCCGAGGCCGCCCGCGCCCCCTGGCGCGCCGTGGCCGCCCGCGGGGCCGAGGCCCGCGCTCGCTGGGCCGCGCGCCTTGCCGACGACCCGCGGCGCGAGGCCTTCCAGACCGCCCTCGCCCGGCCCCGGGCCGAAGCGCTGGCCCCCGCCATGGCCGACTGGAAGGCGCGGCTGTTGGCCGAGCGGCCCGCGATCGCCACGCGCAAGGCCTCGGAACTGGCGCTCGAGGTGATCAACGCCACGCTGCCCAACGCCGCCGGCGGATCGGCCGACCTGACGGGATCGAACAACACCCGCTCGTCGAAGATGCGGGCGGTGACGCGCGAGGATTTCTCGGGCGACTACATCCACTACGGCATCCGCGAGCACGGCATGGCGGCGGCGATGAACGGCATCGCCCTGCATGGCGGCTTCCATGCCTATGGCGGGACATTCCTCGCCTTCGCGGACTACTGCCGGCCGGCGATGCGGCTGTCGGCGCTGATGGGGCTGCCGGTCACCTATGTGATGACCCATGATTCGATCGGACTTGGCGAGGACGGCCCGACCCATCAGCCGGTCGAAACCATCGCCAGCCTGCGCGCGATGCCGAACATGACCGTGATCCGCCCCGCCGACGCCATCGAGACCGCCGAGGCCTGGGAATTGGCGCTGGCCTCTGACCGCACGCCCACGGTCCTGTGCCTGTCGCGCCAGACCCTTGCCACGCTGCGCACCGAGGCCGGGCCGAACCGGGTCGCCGAGGGCGCCTATGTCCTGCGCGAACCCGACGCCCCGCGCGACGTCACCCTGATCGCGACAGGCTCGGAGGTCGCGCTCGCCCTTGCCGCCGCCGACCTGCTGGCCCGGGACGGCCTTGCGGCGGCCGTCGTCTCTGCCCCCGCCTTCGAGCGCTTCGCCCTCCTCCCGCGCGAGGTGCAGGGGGCCGTGCTGGGCACGGCGCCCCGGGTGGGGGTGGAGGCCGCGGTCCGGCAGGGATGGGACGCGTTCCTGCGCCCCGGCGACCGCTTCGTCGGCATGACCGGCTTCGGCGCCTCGGCCCCGGCCGCGGACCTGTATCGCACCTTCGGCATCACGCCCGAGGCCGTGGCGGATGCCGCCCGTGCCGCCATCGCAGAGGAGGGAACCGCATGACCGTGAAGGTCGCGATCAACGGCTTCGGCCGCATCGGGCGCAACGTGCTGCGCGCCATCGTGGAATCGGGGCGCACCGACATCGAGGTGGTGGCACTGAACGACCTTGGCCCGGTCGAGACCAATGCCCACCTGATCCGCTTCGACTCTGTCCACGGCCGCTTCCCGGGCGAGGTCATGACCGGCCCCGACTGGATCGACGTCGGCCGCGGCCCGATGCGGGTCACGGCGATCCGCGATCCGGCCGAGCTGCCCTGGGACGATGTCGACGTGGCGCTGGAATGCACCGGGTTCTTCACCGACCGCGACAAGGCGGCGCGGCATCTGGAAAACGGATCGAAGCGGGTGCTGGTCTCGGCCCCGTCCAACGGCGCCGACCGGACGGTGGTCTACGGGGTGAACCATTCCACGCTGAGCGCCGCGGACCGTGTCGTCTCGAACGGCTCCTGCACCACCAACTGCCTGTCGCCGGTGGCGATGGTGCTGGACCGGACGGTGGGGATCGTGAAGGGCTTCATGACGACCGTGCACAGCTATACCGGCGACCAGCCGACGCTCGACACGATGCATGGCGACCTTTACCGGGCGCGGGCCGCGGGGCTGTCGATGATCCCGACCTCGACCGGGGCGGCGAAGGCGGTGGGGCTGGTGCTGCCCGGGCTGAAGGGGAGGCTCGACGGGGTGGCGATCCGGGTGCCGACGCCCAATGTCTCGGTCGTCGACCTGACCTTCGAGGCGGGGCGCCCGACCAGCGCCGAGGAGATCAACGAGGCGATTTCTGCCGCCGCGGCGGGGCCGCTGAAAGGTGTGCTGGGCGTGACGGCGCGGCCCAACGTCTCGGTCGATTTCAACCATGATCCGCGGTCCGCGACCTTCGCGCTGGACCAGACCCGGGTGATGGAGGGGACCTTCGTGCGGGTGCTGGCCTGGTACGACAACGAATGGGGCTTCTCGAACCGGATGGCCGATACCGCCGTGGCGATGGGGGCGCTGATCGGGGCACGGACGCTCGCGCCCGCGGGGTGAGCGCCGGATGAGGCGACGCCGGGGGCACTGCCCGCCGCCAGCGGTCCTCGGACCGACGGCGAACCGCTGGCAGCCCCCCGGGATATTTCTGCCAATGAGAACAGGGAGGGGCGCGGGATGGCGCTTGTGACGCTCAGGGAGATGCTGGATCACGCCGCCGAACAGGGCTACGGCGTGCCGGCCTTCAACATCAACTCCATGGAACAGGGCATCGCGATCCTGCGCGCGGCCGAGGCCGTCGAGGCGCCGGTGATCCTGCAGGCCAGCCGCGGGGCGCGCAGCTATGCCGGCGACGTGATGCTGCGCCACATGGTGCAGGCGCTGGCCGAGATGCATCCGCGCATTCCGATCGTGCTGCACCAAGACCATGGCAACGACGACGCCACCTGCCTGTCGGCGATCCGGCACGGCTTCACCTCGGTGATGATGGACGGCTCGCTCGAGGCGGACATGAAGACGCCGGCGAGCTGGGACTACAACGTCGCGATCACCGCGCGGGTGACGCGGGCCGCCCATGCCGTCGGCGCCTCGGTCGAGGGCGAACTGGGTGTGCTCGGCAGCCTCGAGAGCGGCGAGGCCGCGGCCGAGGACGGATCGGGCGCCGAGGGCAAGTTAGATCAGTCCCAGCTGCTGACCGACCCGGACGAGGCGGCCGAGTTCGTGCGGCTGACCGGCGTCGACGCGCTGGCCATCGCCTGCGGCACCTCGCACGGGGCCTACAAGTTCACCCGCGCCCCGGATGGCGAGATCCTGTCGATGGCGACCATCGCGGCGATCCATGCGAAGCTGCCAGACACGCATCTGGTGATGCATGGCTCGTCCTCGGTCCCGCAATACCTGCAGGACCTGATCAATGCCGAGGGCGGCGAGATGCCCCAGACCTGGGGCGTGCCGGTCGAGGAGATCGAGCGCGGCATCCGCATGGGGGTGCGCAAGGTCAACATCGACACCGACTGCCGCATGGCGATGACCGGCCAGTTCCGCCGCGTCGCCCGCGCGCACCCGCGCGAATTCGATCCGCGCAAGTTCCTGATCCCCGCCATGGCCGAGCTGGAAACGCTCTGCCGCGACCGGTTCGAGCGCTTCGGCGCCGCGGGCCAGGCGGGCAGGATCCGCGGCCTCTCGATGGACGAGATGGCCCGGCGCTACGCCTCGGGGGCGCTGACCCCGGAAACCGCGACGGCCAAGGCCGCCTGAACGCCATAGGACCCTGAGGAGGAGAGAGACGATGAACGACCTGAGCAATCCCAAGCAGATCCGCGGCAAGGAACGCTACAAGGCGGGCGTGCTGAAATACGCGCAGATGGGCTACTGGGACGGCGACTACCAGCCCAAGGACACCGATGTCCTTGCCCTGTTCCGCATCACGCCCCAGGAGGGCGTCGACCCGATCGAGGCGGCGGCGGCGGTGGCGGGCGAAAGCTCGACCGCGACCTGGACCGTGGTCTGGACCGACCGGCTGACCGCCTGCGACCAGTACCGCGCCAAGGCCTACAAGGTCGAACCCGTGCCCGGCACGCCGGGGCAGTACTTCTGTTATGTCGCCTACGACCTGATCCTGTTCGAAGAAGGCTCGATCGCGAACCTCACCGCCTCGATCATCGGCAACGTCTTCTCGTTCAAGCCGCTGAAAGCCGCCCGGCTCGAGGACATGCGCCTGCCGGTGGCCTATGTGAAGACCTTCCGCGGGCCGCCCACCGGGCTGGTGGTGGAGCGCGAGCGGCTCGACAAGTTCGGCCGGCCGCTGCTGGGCGCCACGACGAAGCCGAAGCTGGGGCTCTCGGGCAAGAACTACGGCCGCGTCGTCTACGAGGGGCTGAAGGGCGGGCTCGACTTCATGAAGGACGACGAGAACATCAACTCGCAACCCTTCATGCATTGGCGCGACCGGTTCCTCTACTGCATGGAGGCGGTCAACAAGGCCTCGGCCGAGACCGGCGAGGTGAAGGGCCACTACCTCAACGTCACCGCCGGCACGATGGAGGAGATGTACGCCCGCGCCGAATTCGCCAAGGAGCTGGGCTCGGTCATCATCATGGTCGACCTGATCATCGGCTACACGGCGACCCAGTCGATCTCGAACTGGGCGCGGCAGAACGACATGATCCTGCACATGCACCGTGCGGGCCATGGCACCTACACCCGCCAGAAGAACCACGGGATCAGCTTCCGCGTCATCGCCAAGTGGCTGCGGCTCGCCGGTGTCGACCACCTGCACTGCGGCACCGCCGTCGGCAAGCTGGAGGGCGATCCGCCCACCGTGCAGGGCTATTACAACGTCTGCCGCGAGACGCACAATCCGGTCGACCTTCAGCGGGGGATCTTCTTCGAGCAGGACTGGGCCGACATCAAGAAGGTGATGCCGGTGGCCTCGGGTGGGATCCATGCCGGGCAGATGCACCAGCTGATCGACCTCTTCGGCGACGACGTGGTGCTGCAGTTCGGCGGCGGCACCATCGGCCATCCGATGGGCATCCAGGCCGGCGCGACCGCGAACCGCGTGGCGCTGGAAGCCATGGTGCTGGCCCGCAACGAGGGGCGCGACATCGCCACCGAGGGCCCCGAGATCCTGCGGGCCGCCGCGAAGTGGTGCAAGCCGCTCGAGGCCGCGCTCGATACCTGGGGCAACATCAGCTTCAACTACACGCCCACCGACACGTCGGACTTCGTGCCGACCCCCGAAGTCGCGATGTGAGGAGGATCACCATGCGCATCACTCAGGGCTGCTTTTCCTTCCTGCCCGATCTCGACGACGCCCAGATCACGGCGCAGGTGCAATACATGCTCGACCGCGGCTGGGCGGTCAGCGTCGAATACACCGACGATCCCCATCCCCGGAACACGTACTGGGAGATGTGGGGCCACCCGATGTTCGACCTGCGCGACGCCAAGGGCGCGATGATCGAGCTCGACGACTGCCGCAAGGCGCATCCCGACAGCTACATCCGGATGATGGCCTTCGACAGCACCCGCGGCTTCGAAACGGTGATGATGTCCTTCATCGTCAACCGCCCCGCCGCCGAGCCGAGGCTGCACATGACCCGCACCGATTTCGAGAGCCGGTCGCAGAAATACGGCTGGGACGCGCGGATCTGACCGCCGCCCGGTGACGCCCCCTGCCGCGCCCCGCCTCCTCGACGCCTCCTCTTCCGACGGGGCGCGGCCCTTTTCCCTGACCCCCGAGGTGTCCCATGAACGCCCCCACCGATCCGATCCGCCCCACGACCGTCGACCTGGCCGCCCAGTACGAAAGCTCGGGCGTGGCCGAGGTGCTGCGCGAACTCGATGCCGAGCTGATCGGCCTCGCCCCGGTCAAGCAGCGCATCCGCGAGACGGCGGCGCTCTTGCTGGTGGACCGGGCGCGGCGCGACATGGGGCTCGCCTTCGAGACGCCGACGCTGCACATGTCCTTCACCGGCAATCCCGGCACCGGCAAGACCACGGTCGCGCTGAAGATGGCGGGGCTGCTGCACCGGCTGGGCTATGTGCGCAAGGGCCACCTCGTCAGCGTCACCCGCGACGACCTGGTGGGCCAGTACATCGGCCACACCGCGCCCAAGACCAAGGAGGTGCTCAAGCGCGCCATGGGGGGCGTACTCTTCATCGACGAGGCCTACTACCTCTACAAGCCCGACAACGAGCGCGATTACGGGCAGGAGGCGATCGAGATCCTGCTGCAGGTGATGGAGAACAACCGCGACGACCTCGTGGTGATCATGGCCGGATATGCCGACCGGATGGACCGGTTCTTCGCCGCCAATCCCGGTTTCCGGTCGCGCATCGCCCATCACATCGACTTCCCGGACTACAGCGATGCAGAGCTTGCCCGCATCGCCGACACGATGCTGGAACATCAGGGCTACGGCTTCGACGACGGGGGCCGCGCGACCTTCGCCGACTACATCGGCCACCGGCGTGGCCAGCCGCATTTCGCCAATGCCCGCTCGATCCGCAACGCGCTGGACCGCGCGCGCCTGCGGCAAGCGAACCGGTTGTTCGAGACGGCGCAGGGCCCGCTCGATGCCCGCGCGCTCTCGACGATCACAGCTGAGGACATCGCCGCCAGCCGCGTCTTCACCGGCGGGCTGAAGATCGGCACCACGCAACGGGAGAGCGCATGATGGACCGCCAGATCAGGATCGCGCCCTCGATCCTTTCCGCCGATTTCGCCGATTTCGGGCGCGAGATCCGCGCGATCGAGGATCAGGGCGCCGACTGGGTGCATGTCGACGTGATGGATGGCCATTTCGTGCCGAACCTGACCTTCGGCCCGCAGGCGGTGAAGGCCTTCCGCCGCCATGTCACCACCGTGATGGATGTCCACCTGATGATCGCCCCGGTCGATCCCTGGATCGCCGCCTATGCCGAGGCGGGCGCGGACGTGCTGACCGCGCATCTCGAGGCCGGGCCGCATGTCCACCGCACGCTGCAGGCGATCAGCGCGGCGGGGATGAAGGCCGGGCTCGCGCTGAACCCCGGCACCCCGGCCGAGGCGGCGGCACCGCTGCTGGACGTGGCCGACATGGTCTGTGTGATGACGGTGAACCCGGGCTTCGGCGGGCAGGGTTTTCTGGACATGACGCCGAAGCTGCGTGCGCTGCGCGCGATGATCGGCGACCGCCCGGTGCTGATCGAGGTGGACGGCGGCGTCGATCCGGCCAATGCCGCCCGCCTTGCCGCGGCGGGCGCCGACGTGCTGGTCGCGGGCTCGGCCGTGTTCCGCGGCGGCTCGGCAGAGGCGCCGGCCGCCTATGGCCGCAACATCCGCGCCCTGCGCGAGGCCGCCGCCGGCGCCCTCGCCCCGGCCTGAAAAGGAGAGTGCCCATGCCCCGCTGCCCCGCCCGCCCCGCGCCGCCGCGCATCCGTGTCACCGTGCCGCCCTTCGGGGCCGGAACGCTGCGGCGCAGGCCGCTGTGATGGCGCGCATCATCTTCGACCTCGACGGCACGCTGATCAATTCCGCGCCCGATGTCATGGGCGTTGCCAACGCGATTCTGGCCGAACAGGGCGTGGCCCCGATCTCGCTTGCGCAGACGCGCAGCTTCATCGGCAACGGCGTCGCCACCTTCGTCGCGCGGATGCGCGCCGCCCGCGCCCTGCCAGAGACGCTGCAGGCCCCGATGCTGGACGCCTTCCGCGCGCGCTATGACGCGGCGGTGGGCGCCACCCTGCCCTATCCGGGCGTCGCCACGGCACTGGCGCGGCTGGGCGCGGCGGGGCATGCGATCGGACTTTGCACCAACAAGCCGGTCTCTGCCGCCCGCGCGGTGCTGGGCCATGTCGGGCTGTTGCCCGCCTTCGACGCGATCATCGGCGGCGACAGCCTTGCCCTGCAGAAGCCGGACCCTGCGCCGCTGCTGGCCGTGCTCGACGCCCTGCCGCCCGGACCCGCGCTCTACGTCGGCGACAGCGAGGTGGACGCCGAGACCGCGGCGGCCGCCGGGCTGCCGTTCCTGCTCTACACCGGCGGCTACAGCCGCGGCCCGGCCTCGGCCATCGCCGCGACCGCCCGTTTCGCCCACCACGCCGCGCTGCCCGATCTGGTCGCCGCGGCCCTGACCGAGGCCGCCGGATGCTGAAAGCCCTGATCTTCGACGTGGACGGCACCCTGGCCGAAACCGAGGACGCCCACCGCCGCGCCTTCAACGAGACCTTCGCCGAGGCGAGGCTGAACTGGCGCTGGTCGGTCGCGCAGTATCGCCGGCTGCTGACAACCACCGGCGGGAAAGAGCGGATGCGCCGCCACCGTGACGAGACCGGCGCGACCGGCCCCGACGACGCCACCATCGCGGCGCTGCATGCCCGCAAGACCCGCCGCTATGCCGAGATCGTCGCCGGCGGCGGGCTGGCGCTGCGCCCCGGCGTGGCCGCGCTGATCACCCGCGCCCGCGACGCCGGGCTGCGCCTTGCGGTCGCCACCACCACCAACCTGCCCAATGTCGATGCCCTGACGCTTGCGGTCTGGGGCCGGCCCTCGGGCGCGGTCTTCGACGTGGTCGCCGCCGGCGACGAGGTCGAGCGCAAGAAGCCCGCCCCCGACATCTACCTGCGCGCGCTGGCGCGGCTCAGGCTGCGGCCCGAGGACTGCCTCGCCTTCGAGGACAGCCGCAACGGCCTGATCGCCGCCCGCGCCGCCGGGATCGCCACCGCGATCACCCCCTCGCTCTTCACCGAGGGCGAGGATTTCACCGGCGCCGACTGGATCCTGCCCGACCTGATCCGGCTTCCCGAAGGCATCGAGGCGCGCCTTGCCGGGGCCGCCCGAGCGGGCGCGGCCTGAGCACGCCCGGGCAGCACGTTCAGGCGACGGCGCGCGCTGCGCTGGCCGGATGCGCCCGCGCCGCGGCGCGGATCAGTGCCGCGCCCTTCTCGGCGATCATCATCACCGCGGCCTGCGTGTTGCCCGACACCATCGCCGGCATCACCGAGGCATCGACGACGCGCAGCCCCTCGAGCCCGTGCAGCCGCAGTTCCGGGTCGACCACCGCGCCCGCATCGGTGCCCATCCGGCAGGTCCCGGCGACATGGTAGATCGTCTGGCCATTGGCCCGCGCGAAGGCCAGCCAGTCGGCAGCGCTCTGGCAGGCCGGGCCGGGGCTCATCTCGTGGTCGCGGAAGGCGTCCATCGGCGCCTGCCCCACGATCTCGCGCGCCATGCGCATCCCCTCGACCATCGCACGGCGGTCCTCGTCCTCGGCCAGGAAGTTCGGGCGGATCGCCGGGCCCTGCCGCGGATCTGGGCCGCGCAGGTGGATCGTGCCGCGTGACTGCGGACGCAACTGGGTGACGCCGATGGTCATGCCCGGCAACCGGTCGAGCTTGCGCTCGGCGGCGTTGGCGTAGCTCGCATGCATGAAGAAATACTGCACATCCGGCCCCTCGAGCCCCGGCCGCGTCCGCACGAACCCATGCGCAAGCCCGGTGCCCAGTGTCAGCACCCCGCGCCGCGACAGGCCGTAGCGCAGCACCTCGGCCAGCAGCGGCAGGCCCCGGGTGCGGTCGTTCAGCGTCCCGGGCTGGCGCACCCGCCAGTTCATCCGGGTGCAGAAATGGTCGAGGTAGTTCTCGCCCACCCCCGGCAGTGCGTGGCGGGTCTCGATCCCCGCCGCGGCGAGGACCGCGGGCGCGCCGATGCCCGACAGTTCCAGAAGCTGCGGGCTCTGGATCGCGCCGGCGGCAAGGACCACCTCGCGCCGGGCGGTGATCGCGCGGGGCGCTCCGCCGTGCTCGGCCAGAACGCCGGTCACGCGGCGGCCCTCGAGCAGCAGGCGGGTGACGAAGACCCCGGTCGCGACACGCAGGTTCGCCCGGCTCCGCGCCGGCGCCAGCCAGGCATCGGCGGCGCTGGCCCTGCGGCCGCGGTCCTGATTGACCTGATAGTAGCCGAAGCCGTCCTGCGCGGCGCCGTTGTAATCGGCGCTGCGCCTGTGCCCCGCGGCTTCGGCGGCGGCGATGAAGGCCTCGGCGATCGGGGGATGCTCGGCCACGACCTCGACCGGCAGCGGCCCTCCGCGCCCGCGCAGCCCCTCGGGGTCGGGGCCGCGATAGGCCTCGATCCCGCGGAACACCGGCGCGACGTCGGCCCAGGACCAGCCCCGCGCGCCCAGCTGCGCCCAGAGGTCGTAATCCTGCGGCTGGCCGATGACATAGATCATGCCGTTGATCAGGGTCGAGCCGCCCAGCCCCTTGCCGCGCGGCACCGCGATCACCCGGTTGCCGGTCGCGGGTTCGGGCTCGGTCGCAAAGTGCCAATTGTACCGCGGGTTGGTGAGCAGCTTGTAGAAGCCCGCCGGGATCCCGATCCAGGGACTGCGCGGCTCTCCCCCGGCCTCGAGCAGCAGGACCCGCACCGCCGGATCCTCGG
The DNA here is from genome assembly GCF_037095735.1 of Frigidibacter sp. MR17.14. NCBI lineage: Bacteria > Pseudomonadati > Pseudomonadota > Alphaproteobacteria > Rhodobacterales > Paracoccaceae > Frigidibacter > Frigidibacter sp. MR17.14. Next base: position 59,062 of record NZ_JBAWKD010000006.1, read on the forward strand.
ACAGGCGGTTGGCAAGGATGCAGCCCGCGGTGCCACCGCCGACGATGACATAGTCCCAGTCGCCATCAAGCGTGTGCATCACCCCAGCGCCCCCATGTGGCGGGCCATCAGCTCGATCTGCGCCTCGAGCATCGGCAGGCCGGGATGCACCGCGGCCCCCGCCGCGCGGGCGCGGGCCAGAAGCGGGGTTTCCGCCGGGTCCATGATCGCCTCGGCCACCACCTGCCCGGCGTGCAGCCCTGCCGGATCGACGGGCAGCGCATCCCCGGCACGCATGCCCAGCGAGGTGGCGTTGACGATCATCTCGGCCTGATCGCAGTTCCCGTCGCCTGCCGCCACCGGCAGCGCCGGATGCAGCGCGGCCACCCGCTCGACCAGCGCCTCGGCCTTGGCGCGGGTGCGGTTGACGATGGTCAGCCCCGCCACCCCGGCCTCGGCCAGCGCGAAGGCGATCGCCGAGGCCGCCCCTCCGGCCCCCGCCAGCAGTATCCGCCGGCCCGCCGGATCGTGGCCGGCGCGGCGCAGCCCCTCGACCATGCCGATCCCGTCGAGGATCGCGCCGGTCATGCTGCCGTCGGCCTCGCGCCGCACGCAGTTCACCGCACCCACTGCCCGCGCCGCCGGGCTGACCCGGTCGCACAGCGCCAGCATCGCCTCCTTGTGTGGCATGGTGGCGATGAAGCCGCCGAAGTTCTCAAGCCGGCGCAACCCGTCAAGCGCCTGCGCGAGCCCCTCGGGCGCGACCTGCATCGGCACCAGCACGCCGTCGATGCCGTGCCGGGCAAAGACCCGGTGCATGACCATCGGCGTCTTCACATGCACCACCGGATCCGCAAGGATCGCGTAAAGGCGCGTCCGCCCGGTGACCGCCACCGCGGGAATTCCGTCCATCGTCGTTCCGACCCCGTCCATCGTCCTGCCTCAGGTCATCATGTAACCGCCCGCGACATCAATGGTCTGGGCAGTGACGAAGCTTGCCTCGGGCGAAGTAAGCCAAAGGGCGACATCGGCGACCTCTGCCGGCTCGCCCAGCCGCCCCATCGGCGTGAGCGCGACCTGCGCGTCGTTCACCTCGCGCGCGACGCCGTTGACCATCGGCGTCGAGATCCGGCCCGGCGCCAGCGCGTTCACCCGGATCCCGAAGGGGCCGAGTTCCGCCGCCAGATGCTTGGTGAAGCCGATGATCGCCGACTTGGTGGCGGCGTAGTGGCAGGCGACGATGGGCGAGTAGGTCTTGCCCGCGACCGACGAGGTGTTGACGATCCAGCCGCGGCGCGCGGCGCACATCGCGGGCGTCAGCGCGCGGATCGTGTTGAAGGTGCCGGTCAGGTTCACGTCGACCACCCGGCGCCATTCCGCGGGGTCCATCTCCCAGACCTTGTGCGCGCGGCCCGCGTGCTTGGGTGAGATGCCGGCGTTGTTCACCACCGTGTCGAAATCGCCCCCCGCCGCGGCCAGCGCGCGGTCAAGGGCGCCGTAATCCGACACGTCGCAGGCCAGCGCCACCGCCTGCCCGCCCGCCTCGCGGATCGCGGTGACGGCGCGGTCGACATCCTCGGCCGACAGGTCGCAGACACCCACCACCGCGCCGCGCGCGGCGAAGGCCTGCGCCAGCGCCGCGCCGATGCCGCGCGCGGCCCCGGTCACCAGCACCCGGCGCCCGGCGTGGCTGGCGCGCCCGGCCATCGCGGCCGGGTTGATCTCTCGTTCCGTCATCATTCAGATCCCCAGGTAGGCCTGCCGCACATGGTCGTTGCGCAGAAGCGCCGCGGCATCGTCGGCGATCACGATCTCGCCGTTTTCAAGGACATAGCCGCGGTCGGCGGCCTTCAGCGTGTGGAAGACGTTCTGCTCGACGATCAGGACCGTGGCGCCGGTGGCCACGATCCGCTCGATCACCTCGAAGACCTGCGCGACGATGATCGGCGCAAGGCCAAGCGAGGGTTCGTCGAACATCAGAAGCCGCGGGCGGGCCATCATGCCGCGCGCGATCGCCGCCATCTGCTGCTCGCCCCCCGACATCGACGAGGCCTGCTGACCCAGCCGTTCCTTCAGCCGCGGAAACAGCGCCAGCACCTCTTCCAGCGTCTGCTCGGTCTGCCCGCGCGCCCCCCGTCGGTAGGCGCCCATCCGCAGGTTCTCTTCCACCGTCATGTCGGGGAAAAGCTGGCGCCCCTCGGGGATCAGGGTGATGCCCAGCTCGACCGTCTCATGCGCCGAGAGGCGGGTGATGTCCTGCCCCTCGAAGCTGATGCTGCCGGCCGAGGGCGTGAGCAACCCCGCGATGGTGCGCAGCGTGGTGGTCTTGCCCGCGCCGTTCGCGCCGACGATGGTCACCACCTCGCCCTGCCGCACCTCGAGCGAGACGCCGTGCAGGATCGTGGTCGCGCCATAGCCCGCGTCGATCCCCTCAAGCCTGAGCATGGCTGAACTCCTTGCCGAGATAGGCCTCGATCACCTGCGGGTCGCGCACCACCTCCTGCGGCGGCCCCTGCGCGATGATCCGGCCCGAGTTGATGACGATCACGCGGTCCGACAGCGACATCACCGCCTGCATCACATGCTCGATCGCGACGATGCTGACGCCGGTGTCGCGGATCGACTTCATCAGGTCGATGGCGCGGCGCACGTCGGTCTGGTTGATGCCGGCCATCACCTCGTCCAGCAGCAGGATCTTCGGCTGCATCGCCATGACCCGCGCCACCTCGAGCCGCTTGAGCCCGCCGATGGTCAGCCCGCGCGCCTCCGAATGCAGATAGGGCGCGAGGCCCATCGCATGGGCGACCTCGCGCGCGGCCTCGCGCGCCGCCTTCACCTCGCCGTGGCGCCAGAAGGCGCCGACCATGATGTTTTCCTCGACGGTCATCGCCGCGAAGGGCTGCACGATCTGGAAGGTCCGCCCGAGGCCGAGGCTGGCGAAATCGGCGGGGCTCGAGGGTTCCTGCCAGCCGCCGTCCGGCCCGCGCAGCAGGACCCGCCCGCCGTCCGGCTTCAGGAAGCCCGAGATCATGTTGAAGACCGTGGTCTTGCCGGCGCCGTTCGGGCCGATCACGCCCAGGATCTCGCCCTCGCGCAGGGTGAAGCCCACGTCGTTGGTGACATGCAGGCCGCCGAAATGCTTCTGCAGCCCTTCGACCCGCATCACCTCGTCCCCGATCGGCGGGCGCGTGGCCGCCGCGGGGCGCGCGGCGACGGCCTCGGTCTCGCCGGGTTTCACCGCGCGTTCGGGATGCAGCAGGCGGTCGAGCACGCCCATGATCCCGTTCGGCATGAACAGCACGACACCCATCAGCACCGCGCCATAGACGAAGCCGTGCAGACCGATCGCCTGCGCGCCCAGCGCCCCGCGCGCCAGTTCCGAGATCGGCACCAGGAGCACCGCGCCCAGCAGCGGGCCGAAGACCGTGCCGATGCCGCCGATCAGCGCGAACATCGCGATCTGGATCGAGTTCTGCAGCGAGAACATCGCCGCGGGCTCGATGAAGGTCAGGTACATCGCGTGGAAGGTGCCCAGCATTGCCGTCAGCGCCGCCGAGGCCGCGACCGCCATTAGCCGCACCCGCACCGTGCGCACCCCCGCCGCCTTCGCCGCGCTTTCGCGTTCGCGCGTGGCGACAAGGTAGAAGCCCAGCCGGCGCGAGCGGATCGCCCAGGCCACCGCAAGGCAGACCAGCAGCATCCCGAAGGCGATCAGCAGCGCGGGCCACTTCTCGCGGAAGACCATCCATTCCCAGCCGATCTTCAGCGGGATCATCAGCCCGGTCGCGCCGCCGGTGAGGTCGCGGAAATGCAGCGCCAGCACGCGGAACACCTCGAGAAACGCGATTGTCGCCAGCGCGAAGAACGGCCCGTGCAGGCGGAAGCAGGGCCACGAGATGACGACAGCGACCACCGCAGCCACGGCCGCGCCCGCGAACATCCCGACCCAGGGCGAGATGCCGTGGCTCATCAGGATCACGCCGACATAGCCGCCGATGCCGTAGAAGATCGAATGGCCCAGCGAAAGCTGCCCGGCATAGCCGCCGACGATGTTCCAGGCGGTCGAGAGACCGGCGAACAGGCAGATCGTGACGAAGACATGGGTGACGAAGGCGTCGTCGATCGCCAGCGGCACGATCAGCAGCGCGGCCAGCACCGCGACGAGGCCCCAGGCGCCCCAGGTGGTGCGGCGGCTGGCGGCGGCCTCGGCCCGGGCGATGCGGCTGGCGGGAAGAGAGCTGTCGGTCATGACACATGCGCGAGCACGGCCCGCGTCCCGAAGAGGCCCGAGGGCCGGAGGATGAGGATCAGCAGGAACACCCCGAACACCACCGCCTCGCGCACGTCCGAGCCGATGTAGAAGCCCGAGAGCGCGTCGAGCAGGCCGATGACCATCGCCCCCGCGAAGGCGCCGGTGATCGAGCCGAGCCCGCCAAGCACGACCACCACGAAGGCGGTCAGCACGAAGTAGGTGCCGATGGTGGGCGAGGTCGGATAGAGCGGCGCGATCAGCGCCGAGCCCAGCCCGACGCAGGCCGCGCCGATGCCGAAGGTCAGCATGTAGATCGCGTCGACGTTGATCCCCATCAGCTTCGCGGCGGCCCGGTTCTGGGCGACGGCCCGGATCGCGCGGCCGGTGTTGGTGCGGGCGAGGAAGGCGCGCAGGCCGATCACCAGCGCCACCGCGGCGACGAGGATCCAGAGCTGCCCGGTCAGCATCCGGACCGGCCCCGCCTCGATCGGCGCGCGCAGCCCATGGGCCGGGGTGTTGGCGATGTCGGCGCCGAAGACCATCAGCGCGAGGTTCATCAGCGCGGTCGACAGGCCGACCGTGGCGAAGATCTGCACGTGGTCGTCGCGCGCGGCCATCAGCGGCTGGATCAGGAAGCGCTGGGTCAGCACCCCCAGCAGGAACAGCAGCGGCACGACGCCGGCCACGGTGACATAGGGGTGAAGGCCCATCTTCGTCGTCAGCAGCCAGGTGGCGTACATCCCCACCATCAGGAACTCGCCATGGGCGAAGTTCACCACCTTGACGATGCCGAAGATCAGCGTGAGCCCCACCGAGATGATGGCGAAGATCCCGCCGAGCATCAGCCCGTTCAGCACGATCTGGAAAAAGGTCTGCATGACACCTCGCAGCAGCCGAAGGCCGGCGCGGGGGCTCCGCACCGGCCGGGTTCGGGACGGGTCAGTTCGAAGGCTTGGCGAAGATCATCTCGGACACCGCGGCGGCATCCGGGAAGACGGTCACCAGCTTGCCGTCCTGCCACTGCATCCCGGCCATCGCGGCGCGTTCGTTCTGGTTGTTCTTGCCGAACTTGATGCCGTAACCCGCCGCGGTGGTGCCGTCGGCCACGTCGATGGCCGTCACCGCCTCGACGATGGTGTCGGGCTCGAAGTCCTTGGCCGCGTTCATCGCCTGCAGGATCGCCAGCGCGCCGACGTAATTGTTCAGCGAATGGCCCGAGCGCGGCTCGCCGCCGAACTTGGCCTTGTAGGCCGCGACGAACTCGGTCAGGCCGGGGGTGAACTCGGTGTTGACCGCGTATTGGGTAAAGTCGACGTCGAAGACGCCGTTCATCAGCTCGGCGCCCACCGCCTCCATCGTGGGGGTCAGCGAATAGCCGCCGCCGCCGCCGATGATCGCCTTCGGCTGGTAGCCGGCCTCGTTCGCCTGCTGCAGGAACAGCACCGAGTCGTTCTGGTACGAGGTCTGCAGCACCACGTCGGCGCCGCGGCTCTTGAGGTCGAGCACCAGCGAGGACATGTCGACGGTGTTGGCCGGATAGGCGCTGTCGGCGACGATCGTCAGGCCCGCGGCCTTGCCATACTCTTCCTGATGCGCGGCGACCGAGGTGCCATAGCTCGAATCCTCGTGGATGATGCCGATCTTCAGATCACCCGGCGCGACGCCAAGGCCGGGGGCGATCTTGTCGGTGATCATCTGCACGATCATCTTCGCCATGTCGTCCGCAGTCGGGTTGGTGCGGAAGACATATTGCAGGCCGCGGCCGGTCACCTCGTCGGCGACCGCGCCCAGTTCGAAATAGGGCACGCCCGCAAGCTCGGCCACCTGGCTGGCCGCGATCGAGCGCGACGAGGAATAGGTGCCGAAGACCGCCTTCACCCCCTCGAGCGAGATCAGCCGGCGCGCCTCGCCGATGGCCTGGTTGTTGTCGACCGCGTCGCCCTTCACCAGCACGATCTTCTCGCCCTGCAGGCCGCCCGCGGCATTGACCTGATCGACCGCGATCTCGAGCCCGCGGGCGCTTTCCTCGCCCAGCAGCGCGAGCCCGCCCGAGAACGGGTAGAGCTCGCCCAGTTTCACATCGGCAGTCGCGGCGGTGGCCGCGAGGCCCGCGACCAGCGCGGTCGTCGTCAGATAGGCTGCAAACCTCATAGGTTCCTCCCTGTTTCGCAGCGATCGTCCCGGTGCCCGCGCCTCCCCGCGCGGGGTGCCGGCCCTCGTCAGTAGTCCAGCGCCTCTTTCCCCTCGAAGGAGGTGATCGGCGGATGCGCCCGCTCGTCGGTGACGACGTCGAGCACGGTCAGCGTCGGTTCCGCCAGCGCGGCGGTCAGCGCGGGCAGGAATTCTGCCGGCCGCTCGACGCGCACACCCCGGCAGCCGACGGCCCGCGCGATGGCGGCATGGTCGACCGGCTGGAAATGCACGACGTCGGTATGGGCGCCGAACAGGCTCAGCTCGGCATGTTTCTGGTAGCCGAGGATCTGGTTGTTCAGCACCACCAGCACGATCGGCAGCTTCATGCGCTTGGCGGTCTCCATCTCGGCCCAGACATGGCCGAAGCCGCCGTCGCCCGAGACGCAGATCACCGGCGCATCGGGCCGCGCGGCCTTGGCGCCCAGCGCGAAGGGCAGGCCCCAGCCCAGCCCGGCAAGGCCCCGCGGCGTCAGGAAGCGCTGGCCCGCCCGGCGCGCGGTCAGGAAATTCGCGACCCAGATTGAGGAATAGGAGGCGTCGGCCACCACGATCGCCTCGGGCGTCAGGACGCTGTCGATGTCCAGCATCAGCCGTTCCGGCCGGCAGGGTGCTGCGTCGAGGTCGTAGAGCCGCGCCATGTCCTCACCATGCGCCGCCCGCCCCGCGGCGATCCGCGCCGCCAGCCCCTCGCGCCGGGCGGCCATCGCCGTCAGGTCCTGCCCCTTCAGCGCCGCCGCCAGCGCCGCCAGCGTCAGCTTGGCATCGCCCTGCAGGCGCAGCGCCTCGTAGTTGCGGCCGATCTCGGCCCCGTCGATGTCGATATGGATGTAGCGGGCCGAGCGCGGGTAGAGCTGCCAGCTGTCGGTGCCGTTCTGGTTGGTGCGGTTGCCCACCAGCAGCACCACGTCGGCGCCGGTCACCAGCTCGCGCTGATGCGACGAGCGTCCGCCCGGCGCCATGAAATAGCCCACCACGCCCAGCGACAGCGGGTCGGTCTCGTCGACCGCGCCCTTGCCCATCACAGTAGTCGCGACCGGCAGGCCCAGCGCCTGCAGCGCCGCCAGCTCGTCCCAGGCGCGCGAGCTGTTCACGCCGCCGCCCGCGATCACCACCGGGGCCCGGGCCTGCGCCAGCAGCGCCGCCGCCTCGGCCACCCGCGCCGGATCGGCCGCGGTGCGGTCCAGCGGATAGCGGCCCAGATCGGCCGCCCGCCGCCCCTCGGCCGGGATCAGGTCGGGTCGTTCGTCCAGCAGGTCGAGCGGCACCATCAGCACCGCCGGCCCCGGCCGCCCCGAAGCCGCAGCGGTGAAGGCCATGTCGACGTAATCGTCGATCCGCGCCGAATCGCTGACCCGGCGGATCCACTTGGCGCAGCCGCCGAACAGAGCGAAGTGATCCATCTCCTGGAAGGCGTTGCGGTCGGTGAAGGGCCGCGCCACGTCCTGCACGATCGCGACGACCGGGATCGAGGCCTTCAGCGCCTCGGCCAGGCCCGGCACCAGCAGCGTCGCCGCCGGGCCGTTCTGCGCCGTCACCACCGGCACCTGCCCCGAGATCCGCGCATAGGCATCGGCCATGGCGGCGCCGGCATTCTCGGTGCGGTAGCCGATCTGGCGGATGCCGTAATCCGGCGCGGCCAGGAACAGCGCCGAGGGCAGCGACTGGCCGAAGATCTCGGTCACGCCGTGGCGGGCAAGGGCCGCGGCCATCACATGGGCGCAGGTCAGGTTCGATTGCGTTCGCGCGGTCTTCAGCTGGGTCACGGACATGGGTTCCTCCCGGGCGCGCTCAGGCCCCGGCCTCCTCGGTCATGGTCAGGACGATCTTTCCGACATGGTCCCCGCCATCCATGCGGGCATGGGCGCGGGCCACGTCGTCGAAGGGAAAGGTGCTGTCGATCAGCGGCCGCGCCTTGCCCGCGGCCAGCAGCGGCAGCGCGCGTTCCGCAAGGTCGCGGGCCAGCGCGGCCTTCATCGGCACCGGCCGCGCGCGCAGGGTCGAGCCGGTCAGCGTCACGCGCTTGAACAAGAGCGGCCCCATGTCCAGCTCGGCCCGGCTGCCCTGCTGGAAGGCGATCTGCGCGATCCGCCCGTCGGGCGCGATCAGGTCGAGATTGCGCTGCATGTAGGGCCCGCCGACCATGTCGAGGATCACCTCGGGCCCGGCGCCCCCCGTGATGTCGCGGGCAGCGGCGACGAAATCCTCGGCGCGGTAGTCGATGGCGTGATCCGCGCCGACCGCCAGCGCCGCGCGGCACTTCTCGGCGCTGCCGCAGGTGACGATCACGGTCGAGCCCAGCGCCTTGGCCAGCTGGATCGCGGTGGTGCCGATGCCCGAGGTGCCGCCGTGGATCAGCAGCGTCTCGCCGGGCCTCAGCCCCGCCCGCTGGAAGACGTTCGACCAGACGGTGAACCATGTCTCGGGCAGCGCGCCGGCCTCGGCCAGCGTCACGCCCTCGGGCACCGGCAGGCAGACATCGGCCTCGACGATGGCGCGCTCGGCATAGGCGCCGGCGGCGACCAGCGCCATCACCCGGTCGCCCGGGGCGAAGGCGGTGACGCCCGGGCCCAGCGCCTCGACGATGCCGGCCAGTTCCAGCCCCAGCACGTCGCCCGCGCCGGGGGGCGGCGGGTAGTTGCCCTGCCGCTGCATCACGTCGGGGCGGTTTACCCCGGCGGCGGCTACGCGGACCAGCATCTGGCCGGGCCCCGGCGCGGGCAGCGTGCGGCGGACGATCTTCAGCACCTCGGGGCCGCCGGCCCCCTCGGCGATCACGGCGCGGGTCTCGGTCATCACCGGATCTCCTCGTCTGGGGTCAGCATCACCTTCACCGCCTGCCGGCTGCGCGCGAGCGCCATCGCCTCGAGCGCGCGGCCAAGCGGCAGCCGGTGCGTGACCAGCGCGCCAAGGGTCGCGCCCTCGGCCACCAGCAGCGCCATCGCCGCGGCAAAGGCGGCCTCGGTCGTGTCATGGGCGCCGCGCAGCTGCTTCTTCTCGCGCACCAGCCGCGTCAGATCGAGGCTGACCGGCCGGGCATGGATGCCCGCGGCGACAAGGATCCCGCCCGGGCGCAGCACCGCCAGGCCGTCCTCGACCGAAGACGCGACGCCCGTCGCCTCGATCACCCTGTCGATGCGGCTGCCGAAGGCGGCCTGCACCGCATTGGCCAGCGGCGCTTCGGCCAGATCCGCGACATGGGCCGCGCCCATCGTCCGGGCCACCGCCAGGCGCGGTGCGTCCTCGAACCCCGCCACCATCACCTTCGCCCCGCGGCGCGCGGCGACGAAGGCCGCGGCCAGCCCGATCGGGCCCGGCCCCAGCACCGCCACCCGGTCCCCGGGCGCGATGTCGGCGGTGTCGACGGCATGGACCGCGACCGCAAGCGGCTCGGTCAGCGCGGCCAGCCCGAGGTCGAGCCCCTCGGGCAGCCGCCGCAGCACCCGCGCCGGCACCGTGACCCGGGCCGCGAAGCCGCCGTCGCGATGCAGCCCGACGATGCGGCGGTTCTCGCAGCACAGCGGCGCGCCCGACCGGCAGCCCGGACAGTCGCCGCAGGTCAGCGTCGGCCAGCAAGTGACGCGGTCGCCGGGCTCCAGCCCCTCGACGCCCTCGCCCAGCGCCTCGATGGTGCCGGCGAATTCGTGGCCGAAGGTGACCGGCAGCAGCCGCTCCATGAATTCATAGCCCGGGGTCCATTCGAAGGCATGCAGGTCCGACCCGCAGATGCCCGCGGCGGCGACCCTGACCCGCGCCTCGCCCGGGCCGGGCGTGCCGCGGTCGGGCAAGGCAATATCGACCAGCTCCGCTCCGAAAGCGGGCTGCGTCTTGCGCAAGGCAAGCATCGGCGGTGATCCTCCCTTACCCCGCCCTCCCAAGCGGGGTCGTCCTTCCCGCCGGTGTCGCAACCGGGTTGCGCTGGGGCGGGTAAGGTGTAATTTGTAATTACAACGCTCACACCCTTCGCAAGTTGAGTCAAGACAGATGTCGAGCCCTGCAAAATACGTCGCGGAACCAGAGGATTGGGCGCAGCCCCTTCAGCGCGAGAACCTGAGCGACCGGGCCTATCTGTCGCTGCGCGACGCGCTGATGCGTGGCCAGCTGCGGCCCGGAGAGCGGTTGCGGCTGCGCCCGGTGGCGGCCCGATTCGGGATCAGCCCGACCCCGATGCGCGAGGCGCTGCTGCGGCTGGTGGTCGAAAAGGCGCTGGCGCTGGACGCGCGCGGCACGGTGATGGTGCCGCAGCTGACGCTTGACCAGCTGCTCGAGATCCGCGCGATCCGGGTCGATCTGGAGGGCAAGGCCGCGGCGGCGGCGGCAGAGCGGGCGACGGTGGACGAGATCGCGGCGCTCGAGGCGATCCATGACCAGATCCTTTCCGCCCACGGCCAGCAGGCCTGGGGCACGGCGGTCGAGCTGAACACCCGCTTCCACCTCGACCTCTGCCGGCTGGGCGGACTGCCGATCACCTTCGAGATCGTCGAGAACCTATGGGTGCGCTGCGGCCCGATCCTGAGCCACCTCTATGACGCGGGCGTGCCCGAGGACTGGGACCCGCATCCGCATCTGCGGCTGATCCGTGCGCTGCGTGAGCGCGACCCCGACAGCGCGCGCGAGGCGATGCGGGTGGATATCGAGCATGGCGGCCACGGGCTGCTGGCCCATGTCGCCCAGAACCCGCCGGTCGAGTGATCGCGGATCAGTCGCCGATCAGTCGCGGGGGACAGGGCGCGGGCGGCCGTTCTCGTCGATGGCGACGAAGGTGAAGACGCCCTCGGTCACCTTGGCGGCCTCGGTCTCGATGCGCTTGCGGCACCAGACCTCGACCGCGATGCGGATCGAGGATGTGCCGATCTTCAAGACTTCCGTATAAACCGTCACTTCGTCGCCGACCTTCACGGGGCGGATGAAGCTCATCGCCTCGACCGCGACGGTCGAGGTCGAGCCGCGCGCGACCGCGCCGGCGGTGGCGCCGGCGGCCATGTCCATCTGCGCCATGATCCAGCCGCCGAAGACATTGCCCGACAGGTTCATGTCGGCGGGCATGGCGATGGTGCGAAGCGCCGGGCGGCGGCTGTCGGGGGGCGTGTGGGGCAAGGTCTCAGACCTCCAGAAGCGCGCGGGTCAGCGGGTGGGCCGGATCGGCCAGCCCGTCCACGACGGTGAAATGGTTGCGGTCCGGCTCTTCCACGAACGCCGTCGCCGCGCCGAGCCCGCGCCAGACCTCTGGCAGGATACGGTTCTGGCGCAGGAATTCCGAGGTCTCGCGCTGCCCCGCCCATCCGATCAGCCGCGCGCCCTCGCGCGGGGTCAGCAGCACCGGGCTTTCGGCCAGCGCCTCGGCCGCGTCGATGGCCAGCGTCGCGTTGCGCCCGATCCGGCGCAAGGGGCGCAGATCGTGCAGGCCCGAGATCGAGACGGTCATCGCGATCCGCGCGGCGACGTCGCCGGGCAGCGGCGCATCCTCGCAGAGCATCCGGGTGACCAGATGCCCCCCCGCCGAATGGCCGGTCAGCCGGATCGGGCCCGCCACCTCGGCCGCGGCGGCGGCGATGGCCGCGCCGATCTCGCGGGTGATGCCGGCGATGCGGATCGTCGGGGCCAGCGTGTAGGCCGGCATCGCCACCGCCCAGCCATGCGCCAGCGGCCCCGCCGCCAGATGCGACCAGAAGCTTTCATCAAGCCCCATCCAGAACCCGCCGTGGACATACACGACCAGCCCCTTCGCCGCGCCTTCGGGCAGGAAGAGGTCGAAGCGGTTGCGCTCTGCCGGGCCGTAGCGCAGGCCAAGCCGCGCCCGCCCCGCAGACGAGAGCGCCGCGCGCGCGGCCGCCGCGGGCTCGACCCAGAGGCCGGGCCAGCGCTCGCCCTTCGGGATGTTGCCGGCGTTGTCGTAGAGATCGCTCCAGTCGGCGACGGCGGTCAGGGTCCAGTCAGACATTCAGATAGCGTTCCTTCACCGCGGGCGTGGCCATCAGCGCGGCCGTGGTCCCGGTCCAGACGACGCGGCCGCGCTCGATCACCACGTGGCGGTCGGCGAAGCGGGCCAGCGCGTCGACGTTCTTGTCGATGACGAGGATCGCCTCGCCCTCGGCCTTCAGCCGCGCGAGACAGGCCCAGATCTCGTCGCGGATCAGCGGCGCCAGCCCCTCGGTCGCCTCGTCGAGGACGATCAGCCGCGGGTTGGTCATCAGCGCGCGGCCGATGGCCAACATCTGCTGTTCGCCCCCCGACAGCTGGTCGCCCATGTTGCGCCGCCGCTCGGCCAGACGCGGGAACAGCGCATGGACCGCGGCCAGATCCCAGCGGCCGGGGCGCGCGGTGGCCAGCAGGTTTTCCTCGACCGTCAGCGTCGGGAAGATCTGGCGTCCCTCGGGCACCAGCCCCAGCCCCGCCTTCGCGCGCAGATGCGGCGCGGCCCGGGTCATGTCCTGCCCGTTCAGCAGCACCCGCCCCGCCGTCACCGGGATCAGTCCGAAGACCGCCCGCAGTGTCGTGGTCTTGCCCATGCCGTTGCGGCCCAGAAGCGTCACTGCCTCGCCCTGCCCCACCGCGAAGTCGAGCCCGAACAGCACCCGCGCCGCGCCGTAACCGGCCTGAAGGCCTTCGACCGACAGCAGGCTCATGCCGCGTCCTCGCCAAGGTAGGCCGCGCGCACCTTCGGGTTGGCGCGGACCTGCGCGGGCGTGCCGCCGGCGATGATCTCGCCGTAGACGAGGACAGAGATCCAGTCGGCCAGCGCGAAGACCGCCGTCATGTCATGCTCGATCAGCACCATGGTCAGGCGCCGCTTCATCCGGCCGATCAGGGCAATGAGCCGCTCTGCCTCTTCGCCCGCGGTGCCGGCCAGAGGCTCGTCCAAGAGCAGCAGGCGCGGGCGGGTGGCCAGCGCGACGGCCAGTTCGAGCTGCCGCCGCTCGCCATGGCTCAGCGCGCCGGCCAGCCGATAGGCGCGGTCGTCGAGGCCCACTTCCGACAGCGCGTCCATCGCCTCGGCGGTGATCGCGCGGTCGGAGGCTGCGGGACGGAAGAACCGGAAGGACGAGCCCGCGCGCGCCTGCACCGCCAGCGCGACATTGTCGAGCGCGGTCATGCCCGGCAAGAGCGTGGTGATCTGGAAACTGCGCGCGAGGCCGCGCCCGACCCGCGCGGGCATGTCGAGCCGCGTCACGTCCTGCCCGGCGTATTCGACGCGCCCCGCATCCGGGCGCAGCTGGCCCGACAGCTGGGCGACGAGCGTGGTCTTGCCGGCGCCGTTCGGGCCGATGATCGCGTGCAGCTGGCCTTCCTGCACGGTGAAGGAGACGCCATTGGTGACCTGAAGCGCGCCATAGGCCTTGCGCAGGTCGTGGACGGCAAGAAGCGGCCCGCTCATGCCCCGGTCCTTCCGGTCAGACGGCGGATCAGCCCGGTGACGCCGCCCGGCGAATAGAGGACGACCAGCACGAGGATCAGCCCGAAACCGAGCCGCCAGTGATCCGAGAACCGCGCGAGCCCCTCTTCCAGACCGATGGTGACCAGCGCGCCGGCGATCGCGCCCGCAAGGTTGCCGATGCCGCCGAGGATCACCATGACGATCAGCTCGCCCGAGCGCTGCCAGCTCATGTAGGCGGGCGAGACGTAGAGCGCCTGATTGGCAAGAAAGACACCGGCCACGGCGCAGGTCCCGGCAGAGATCAGGTAGGCCGCAAGCTGGTAGGGCAAGGGCCGGAAGCCGATGGCCTGCATGCGCAGCGCGCTTTCGCGGGTGCCGACCAGCACCCGCCCGAAGCGCGAGCGGGTCACCGTCCACAGGCCGACGAAGGTCAGGATCAGCACCACGAGGGTGGTGTAGTAGAGCCCCGCATCGCTGGCCATCACCGGGGCGCCCAGCAGCGTCGAGCGGTGATCGAGCGCCATGCCGTCGTCGCCGCCCAGCGAAGAGAGCGAGACGAAGAAGAAATAGGCCATCTGCCCGAAGGCCAGCGTGATCATGATGAAGTAGATGCCGCGGGTGCGCAGCGAGATCGCGCCGGTGACCGCGGCGAAGGGCAGCGCCACGGCCAGCGCCGCGAGGATCTGCAGGATCAGGTCGTCGATCCCCCAGCGCATCATCACGCCCACCGCATAGGCGCCCAGCCCGAGATAGGCGGCATGGCCGAAGCTGACCAGCGCGCCGTAGCCCAGGATCAGGTCGAGCGAGAGCGCGGCAATGGCGAAGACCAGCATCCGCGTGCCGACCACGATCAGGAAGGGGTCGCCGAGCGAGACGACCACCGGCGGCAGCAGGGCCATCAGCGCAAACAGCGCGAAGGCCGCCTGCAGGCTGGGCTCGGGCCGGCGCTGAAGCGAAGAGAGCACGCTCATTTCACGACCGCCTTGCCGAAAAGCCCGGCGGGGCGCCAGGACAGGACCGCGGCCATCAGCAGGTAGACCAGCATCGGTGCCAGCGTGCGCCCGGCCTGCGCGGCGGCGGCGGGGTCCATGATCGCCTTCAGCCAGATCGGCCCGAAGATCCGCCCGACGGTGTCGATGATCCCCACCAGCAGCGCGCCGACGAAGGCGCCGCGGATCGAGCCGACGCCGCCGATGACGATCACCACGAAGGTCAGGATCAGGATCTGGTCGCCCATCCCCGGATCGACCGACAGGATCGGCGACACGAGCGCGCCCGCGAAGCCCGCCAGCATCGCCCCGAAGGCGAAGACCACCAGGAACAGCCGCCCGATGTCGACGCCCAGCGCCGAGACCATCGCCCGGTTCGAGGCGCCGGCGCGCAGCAGCATGCCTGCGCGGGTGCGCGCGATCAGCCACCACAGCCCCGCCGCCACCACCAGCCCCGCGACGATCACCGCCACGCGGTAGACCGGGTAGCGCATCGGCCCGATCAGCGGGATCGAGGCCGAGAGCGCCTCGGGCATCGCCACGCTGAGGGGGGCGGCGCCCCAGAGGATCTTCACGCCCTCGGACAGCATCAGCACCAGCCCGAAGGTCGCCAGCACCTGGTCGAGATGCGGCCGGTCGTAAAGCTTGCGGAACACCGTCACCTCGAGCACGAGGCCCAGCGCCAGCGTGGCGGGCAGGCTGAGCGCGAGGCCCAGCCAGAAGCTGCCGGTCAGGGCCGCGAACATCGCCATCAGATAGGCGCCCACCATGTAGAGCACGCCGTGGGCGAGGTTGATGAAGTCCATGATCCCGAAGACCAGCGTCAGGCCGGCCGCCACGAGGAAGAGCAGGATCCCGAACTGTGCGCCGTTCAGAAGCTGAAGAAGGAAAAGGCTGGTCATTCGAAAATACGGGGGGCCGAAGCCCCGCCGGTCACTTCATCGGGCATTCGCCGACATAGGCATCCGCATAGTCGGCGAAGACCTTTTCCACCACCGAGGTCTGGAAGACGCCGTCGTCGCGCTTCACCGCCTTGGTCAGGTAGAAATCCTGAATCGGGAAGTGGTTCGACGAGAAGGCGAACTTGCCGCGCAGGCTCTGGAACTCAGCGGCCTTGAGGGCGGCGCGCAGCGCGGCCTTGTCCTCGGTGTTGCCCACCGTCTTCACCGCGCTGTCGATCAGCATCATCGCGTCATAGCCGCCGACGGCGTAAAGCGAGGGCACGCGGCCGTAGGCATCTTCGAAGGCCTTCACGAACTCGGCGTTGCCCGGCGCGTCGAGATCGGGCGCCCAGTTCGAGCCGGTCAGCATCCCCAGCGCCGCGTCCTTCTCGGCCGGCAGCGTGGTCTCGTCGACGGTGAAGGCCGACATCAGCGGGATGTTCGACAGCCCCGCCTGCGCCCATTGCTTCACGAGATTCACGCCCATGCCGCCCGGCATGAAGGCATAGACCGCCGCGGGCTGGGTGGCCGCGACCTGCGCAAGCTCGGCCGAGAAGTCGAGCTGGCCAAGCGGCACGTAAAGCTCGCCCGCGACCTCGCCCTTGAACTGCTGCTTGAAGCCGTTGAGGCTGTCCTTCCCGGCCTGATAGTTCGGCGCCATGATGAAGGCGTTCGCGACGCCCTGCTTGTTCATCGACTCGGCCAGCACCTTCGGCATCTGGTCGTTCTGGTAGCTCACGACGAAGATGTTCTCGTTGCAGTCCTTGCCCGCGAAGGTCGAGGGGCCGGCGTTCGGCGACAGCAGGAACGCGCCTGCCGAGGTCACCGGGCCCGCGATCGCACCCATCACGTTCGAGAAGATCGGGCCGATCACGAAATCGGCGCCCTGCGCCTCGACCAGCTCGCGCGCCTTCTGGGCGGCGACATCGGGCTTGCCCTCGGCATCGACGACGATGATCTCGGCGTCGAGCCCGCCCACCTTGTTGCCCAGCGCCTTGGCCGCCAGCAGCGCACCGTCGCGGGCATGCTCGCCCAGCACCGCCGGCGGGCCGGACAGCGTGACCAGCACGCCGATCTTCACCGGCTCGGCCTGCGCCATCAGCGGCGCGGCAGAGACCGAGGCAAACAGAAGGCCCACATGGGCGAGGTTCCGAAACATGGCAGTGTCCCTGTCGTTGTCCGGTCTGCGCCGGCAATTCGTTCACTTCGGATTTTGACCCCGAAACCGGCCCCCGGTGCAATCCGCTTTCTTGCATCGCAGCAGCGCCGCGGCCTGCGCGCAACGTCGGGGCGCGCCGCGAAGTTTGCTGCATTGACAACGATCCCCGCGCGGCGCTAGCGGGGGCCCATGTCCCGCGCCCGCCCGCCGGACCGCTCTGCCCTGCCGGCCCGCCCGGCACAGCCCCGAACGGCCTTGCCGGCGCCCGCGTTCCCTGCCCTGCACCGCCCGCCGCCTTGCGAACCGCCCCCACCCGAACGCCCCCTGCGAAAGTCGCGCCGATGTCCGATCCGAAAGCCGAAGCCGGTGTGCGCAGCGCCGCCGACGAGGGCCGCCCCCTGCCCCAGCCCGAGATCGACCCGCGCGTCCTGCACAACCGCAACTACCTGAACTTCATCGCCTCGCGCACCTGCTCGTCGCTCAGCTTCCAGTCGATCGCGGTGGCGCTTGGCTGGATGATGTATGACCGTACCCAGTCGGCCTACATGCTGGGGCTGGTCGGGCTGTTCCAGTTCCTGCCGATGCTGCTTCTGACCTTCGCCGTGGGCACCGTCGCCGACCGCTTCGACCGCCGCCGCATCGGGCTGGTCTGCCAGTGGATCGAGGCCGCGACCGTCGCTGGCCTTGGCTTTCTGGTCTGGCACGGCGCGATCACGCCCACGCTGATCCTTGCCGCGGTGACGGTGCTGGGCGCCGCGCAGGCCTTCGAGCGGCCGACCATGGCCTCGCTTCTGCCCGGGATCGTCGGCCCCTCGATGATCCAGCGCGCCATCGCCACCTCGACCTCGTTCATGCAGACCGCGCTGATCGTCGGGCCGTCGCTGGGCGGCATCCTTTACGGCTTCGGCGAGGTGGTGCCCTTCTGCGTGGCCACCCTGCTGTTCCTGATCGCGGGGGCGAACATCGTCAGCATCCGGCTGGTGACCAAGCCCACTGCGCGGCCGCCGGTCACGCTGGCCTCGGTCTTTGCAGGCGTCGCCTTCATCCGCTCGCGCCCGGCGATCCTTGGCACGATCTCGCTCGACCTCTTCGCGGTGCTGCTGGGGGGCGCGACGGCGCTGTTGCCGATCTTCGCCAGCGACATCCTGAAGGCCGGCCCGATCGGGCTGGGCCTCTTGCGCGCGGCCCCGGCGACGGGGGCGCTGCTGATGTCGTTCTGGCTGGCCCGCAACCCGATCACGTCCCGCGCGGGGCGCAAGATGTTCATCGCGGTGGGCATCTTCGGGCTGGCGACGATCCTCTTCGCGCTTTCGACCAACGTGGCGCTGTCGATCGCGGCGCTGCTGGTCGTCGGCGCCTCGGACACGATCAGCGTCGTCGTGCGCTCATCGCTTGTGCAGATCATGACGCCCGACGACATGCGCGGGCGGGTGAACGCCGTCAATTCGCTGTTCATCGGCACCTCGAACCAGCTGGGCGAGTTCGAAAGCGGGATGCTCGCCGGGCTGATCGGCCCGGTCGCGACCGGGGTGATCGGCGGGATCGGCACCATCGCGGTGGTGCTGATCTGGATGCGGATCTTCCCCGACCTGCGCCGGGTCGAGCGGCTGGACGGGACCTAACGCTCGGGCACCGTCGCCAGCTCGTCCAGCCAGACGCGCGCGACGGAATCCGAGGGCGCGCGCCAGTCGCCGCGCGGAGACAGCGATCCGCCGGCCGAGACCTTGGGACCGTTCGGGATAGCCGAACGCTTGAACTGCGAGAAGCCGAAGAAGCGGTTCAGGAACACGCCCAGCCACTTGCGGATCTCGGGCAGCTCGTAGGCCTGCTTCTTCGCTTGCGGAAAATTCGCAGGCCAGGCGCCGATGCCGCCCTCGCCCCAGGCCTGCTCGGCCAGATAGGCGATCTTCGCCGGACCCATCCCCTGCCGCAGCACGTGCCACAGGAAGAAATCGTGCAGCGCATAGGGGCCGATCTTCGATTCCGTGGATTGCAGCGCCTCGCCCGGGACCAGCTCGGGCGAGATCTCGGTGTTCAGGATCGCCTCGAGCACCTCGCCGGTCGAAGGGTCGACCTCGCCCGCGCGGACGGTCCAGCGGATCAGATACTGGATCAGCGTCTTCGGCACGCCCGCGTTCACGGCGTAATGGCTCATCTGGTCGCCGACGCCGTAGGTGCACCAGCCCAGCGCCAGTTCCGACAGGTCGCCGGTGCCGATCACGAAGCCCTCGCGCTGGTTGGCGAGGCGGAAGAGGTAGTCGGTGCGCAGGCCCGCCTGCACGTTCTCGAAGGTCACGTCATAGACCGGTTCGCCGTCCGAGAACGGGTGGTTCATGTCCGCAAGCATCTGGCGGGCGGCGGGGCGGATGTCGAGCTCTTCGGCCGTCACCCCCATCGCGCGCATCAGCGCCCAGGCGTTCGCCTTGGTCTCGTCGCCGGTGGCGAAGCCCGGCATGGTGAAGGCGAGGATGCGGCTGCGCGGCAGGCCCAGCGCGTCGCAGACCTTGGCGGCGACGATCAGCGCGTGGGTGCTGTCGAGCCCGCCCGAGACGCCGATCACCATGGTCTTCAGCCCGGTCGATTCAAAGCGGCGACGCAGACCGTCGACCTGGATGTTGAAGGCCTCGTAACAGTCCTGGTCGAGGTGGCTTTCCCGCGCCGGCACGAAGGGGAAGCGTCGGATCGGGCGCTTCAGCGCGCCCTCGTCGGGCGAAAGCGGGTGCGAAAAGGCGATCTCTCGGAAGCCCGGGCGCGGCTTCGCGGTGGCGGCGTCGTTGAAGGTGCCGGTGCGCATCCGCTCCTGCAGGATCCGGCCAAGGTCGACATCGGCCAGCGCCTGCGGCGAAGGCCGCGCGAAACGGGCGCTTTCGGCCAGAAGATCGCCCAGTTCGTAGATCGCGCCCTGCCCGTCCCAGGCGAGATCTGTGGTGCTTTCCCCCGCCCCGGCGGCGGCATAGGCATAGGCCGCGACCGCGCGCATCGACTGCGACTGGCAGAGCAGGTGGCGTTCCGCCGCCTTGCCGATGACGATGTTCGAGGCGGACAGATTGGCCAGCACCGTGGCGCCCGCCAGCGCCGCGGCGGTCGAGGGCGGCTCTGGCGCCCAGAAATCCTCGCAGATCTCGACATGCAGCGCGAAGCCGGGAAGCTCGTCGGCGCGGAAGATCAGGTTGGTGCCGAAGGGCAGGTCGGCGCCGTTCAGGCGGATCGTGCCCGTGGTGTCGCGGCCATGGGCGAACCAGCGCTTTTCATAGAACTCGCGGTAGTTCGGCAGGAAGCTTTTCGGCACCACGCCAAGCACCTGCCCCCGCGCGATCACCACGGCGCAGTTGTAAAGCCGGCCCTCGCGGCGCAGCGGTGCGCCCACGAGGATCACCGGCTTCAGCCCCGCGCCCTCGGCCGCGAGGGTGGCGATGGCGCGTTCGACCGCGGCCAGCAGCGCGTCCTGCATCAGGAGGTCGTCGATGGCGTAGGAGGACAGGCCGAGTTCCGGGCAGATCAGCAGGTCCGCCCCCGCGGCATCGGCCCGGCGCCACTCTTCAAGCGTCTTGCCGGTGTTGAAGGGCACGTCGGCAGGCCGGACTCCGGGCGCGCAGGTGGCCAGCCGCAGGAAGCCGTGGCGGTGGCGGGCGCGGAAGGGCAGCGAAGGAAGCTCGGTCATCGGGGCGGTCCGGCCGTTGGGGTCTGTGCGATCTTTCCCCCAGAATGGCGGCGGAATGAAGTCCTTAACTGGCCGGGGAAGACGGGGGGCGCTGCCCCCCGGCCCTTGCGGGCCTCCCCCCCGGGATATTTGGACCAATGCGAAAGGGTCAGGCCATTGCGGTCTGCGGGGCCCGGAGGGTGATCGCCTCGTCGAGCGGGTGCGCGAGGTCGATCGCGATCTCGATCGCGCCGAGGCCCGCGCCGCGGCGCAGGGTCCAGCGGCCGGGGCCGTCGTCGGTCAGGGCGAAGGCGCCGGTCAGGAAGGTCGCGGGCTGGGTCGCGCGCAGCGCCATCATCTGGCCCAGAAGCCGGGACTTGGCCCGCGCCAGACCCTGCTTGGGGCCCTCGAGCGCCGCGAGCGCGACGGGCAGGCGGTTGTCGGGATCGGTGAGGCCGAAGGCGCCAAGCTCGGTGCCACGATAGAGGTCGGGCAGACCCGGCATCGCGAGCTTCAGCGCAAGCTGCGCCAGCGACAGCGTCTCGCCGAGGGCCGCGATCCGCAAAAGCGCCACCGGCGGCTCTTCGGCCCAGTCGGCGATCAGCGCGCGGGCGCAGGCAAGGACCGGCGCCTCGGCCGCGGCATCGGGATAGGGCCAGAACGTGACCTGCTTGGCCTCGCGCATCGCCTTTTCCATGTGACCGGCGAGACGGTCCGCAAGGTCGCCGCGACCGTCCTCCCAGATCGCGACGGCGCTTTGCGCCAGATACCACAGGGTGGCGCGGTCGATCCCCTCGGCCTCGGGCCGGGCGCGCAGGCCGCGGTAGAGGGCGAAGAATTCCTCGGGCAGGTGGCCGAGGGCCACGAGGCGCATCCGTGCATCCTCGGACCGCTTGGTGTCATGCGACGAGGTCAGCGTCAGCGCCGCCGGCCAGAGCGCCAGACGTTCGGCGCAGAGGGCGGCGAAGGCCTCGGTCGAAAGGCAGGGCGCGTCGGGTTCGGCGCCGACCTCGTTGGCGGCGAGATAGGGGGTGTGGCGGAAGCCCGCGGTGTCCTCGAGCGATTTCGCGATCAGTGCGCCCGAGACCTGCTGGAAGCGGCAGGCAAGGCGGCAGGCCTGCGCGCTGTCGCCCGCGGCCATCGCCGCGCCCAGCGCCCGCAGCACCCGGTCGCTGCGCAGCCCCGCCGCGGCATCGTCCATCACCTGCGACCAGAGCGCCAGATCCTCGGCCCGGGCCGGACCGGCGGCGAAATAGGTGCGGTAGCGCGGCACCGCGAGCAGCAGCGCCAGCACCGCCTCGCGCAGCGCCTCGGGCCCCGCCTCGAGATGCGGCATCGCCGTCACCACCTCTTGCGCGAGATGGCCGAGCTGCACAAGTTCGGCCGAGAGGTCGCGGCGGATCACCTCGTTCTTCGCGGCGATCAGCGCGTCGTGGAAACTGCCCTCGTCGCCGGTCTCGCGCCGCCACAGCTCGGTCAGCCGTGCGACGCCCGCCGGATCTGCCAGCAGCCCCGCGATCGCGCGACCGGCCTCGTAACCGGTGGTGCCGGCCACCGGCCAGTCCGGGTCCAGCGCCTCGTCCCCCGACAGGATCTTCTCGACCCAGACCGGGCAGCCCGGCAGGCGGGTCGTCAGCCGCTCGAGATAGGCGGCAGGATCGGCGAGCCCGTCGATGTGATCGACCCGCAGCCCCTGCACCAGCCCCGCGCCTACCAGATCGAAGATCAGCGCATGCATGTCCTCGAACACCGCCCGGTCCTCGACCCGCATCCCGATCAGCGAGGTGACGTTGAAGAACCGCCGGTGGGTGATCGCGTCGCGTTCCATCTCCCAATGCGCCAGCCGCCAGGGCTGGCGGGCCAGCAGGTCGCGCAAGGTGTCGGCAGAGAGAGGACCCACGGGCGGCACGTCCCCGGGCCCGCCTTGGGGCGCGAGCGGCACCGACAGCCCTGCAAGGCGCAGCACCGGCCCGTCGGCCTCGGCCGCGATCTCGGGCGCCTCGTCCTCAAGCACCGTTTCAAGGGGTGCGCCCAGCATCGGCAGCAACAGCGGGCGCGACCAGTCGATGTCGAAATGCCCGGCATAGCGGCTGGCCTGCCCGTGGCGCAGCACGTCGCGCAGCCAGGGGTTCTCGAACCCGAAGGCGGTGTGGTTCGGCACGATGTCGAGGATCACGCCGATCCCCTGCCCCGCCGCGGCCCGCGCCAGTCGCTCGAACCCCGCGCGCCCGCCCAGCGCCGGGTCGATCTGATCGGGCCGGGTCACGTCATAGCCGTGGGTCGAGCCAGACTGGGCGGTGAAGATCGGCGAGAGATAGAGGTGGCTGACCCCGAGCCCGGCGAGATAGGGCAGCCAGCGCTCGGCTTCGGCGAAGTCGACGCCGTCACGCAGCTGCAGCCGGTAGGTCGCGGTGGCATGGGTCAGCGCGGCGGGAAGACGGGGATTGGCGGTGGCTTCGGCGATCATCGGGTCCTCCGGCACTGGTCAAGAATGGGTGGGTCGGATGCGGCAGTCGAGCGCGAAAGCGTCCGCGCCGTAGCGTCCAAGTCGGAAATCGCAGTTGTCCCAGGGGACCGCGGCCTCGGGCGGCGTCCCGAGACTTGCGCGGATCTGCAGGCTGCCAGCGGCGAAGTCCCAGCACGCCTCGACCGCTTTCGACCCCGTCGCCAGCACCTCCGGCACGCCGGTGCGGCCCGAGGCGATCAGCGGCAGGATGGCGCGTGCCCTGAGCGCCAGCAGCTCGCGCGTCAGGGCCAGCCAGTCGGCAGCACGGGCGGGATCGCCGCGATAGGGGCGCGACATCTCGAAGGTCTCGACCGCGATCGGGTCCGGCACCTCGCCGCCGAAGCCCTTGAATTTCGCGAATTCCGCGGCGCGGCCCTTGCGGGTGGCCGAGGCGAGCGGCTCCGGGAAATCGGCGAAGAAGCAGAAGGGCGCGGTCTCGCCGGCCTCTTCGCCCATGAAAAGCATCGGCACGAAGGGGGCGAGCAGCAGCAGCGCATGGGCGGTGCGCGCGGCCTCTTCCCCCGCCAGTGCGATCAGCCGGTCGCCGCGGGCGCGGTTGCCGATCTGGTCATGGGTCTGGTTGGCATTGACGAAGGCGGTGACCGGCAGATGCGCCGAAGGTTCGCCCCGCGCCTCGGCGCCCGCTGGGCGCGGCTGGCCCTGGTCGACCTGCCCCTCGGCCAGCGCGCGGATCAGATCCCCCAGCGGATCGACGGCGAAGGGGGCGTAATAGCCCTCGTCCTCGCCAGTCAGCAGGCAGTGCAGCGCGTGATGGTAGTCGTCGTTCCATTGCGCATCGAAGCCGCCCGCCTGGGGATCGGTCAGGCCGGCAAGGTTGCGCTCGTCCTCGAGGATCAGCCAGACCTCGCGCCCGCCGCCGGCGCTGCGCGCGGTCAGCGCGACCTCGTCCAGCACGTGACGGGCCGAGGCGTCGACGATCTGGTGGGCCGCGTCGATGCGCAGCCCGTCGATGCGATAGTCGCGGACCCACATCGCGACGTTCGACAGCACGAAGTCGCGCACCTCGGGCCGCTCGAAGGCGATGCCCGCGCCCCAGGGGGTGTGGCGGTCCGCATCGAAGAAGGCGGGCGCGATCTCGTGCAGATAGGCGCCATCGGGGCCGAAGTGGTTGTAGACCACGTCGAGGATCACGGCGATCCCCACCGCATGGGCCGCGGCAACGAAGGCGGCCATCTCGGCGGGCGTGCCGTAGGCGGGATGCGGGGCAAAGGGCAGCACGCCGTCATAGCCCCAGCCGCGGTCGCCGGTGAACTGTCCGACCGGCATCAGCTCGACCGCGGTGATGCCCAGCGCGGCCAGTCCCGGCAGGCGCTTCGCCGCGGCGGCGAAAGTGCCCTCGGGCGTGAAGAGCCCGAGATGCAGCTCGAGGATCACCGCCTCGGACCAAGGGCGGCCATGCCATTGCGCCTCGGACGCGGGCCAGTCGAAGCGGGTATCGACAAGGCGCGAGGCCGCATGGACATCGCCCGCCTGCGCCCGTGCGGCCGGGTCGGGGCGCGGTCCGTCGCCAAGGTCGAAGGCATAGGTGTCGCCAGCTTCGGCGGGCGCATCCAGCGTGAACCCGCCCCGCCCGTCTGCAATCATCGCCAGGGCGCGGCCCTGCAGCAGCAGCGCGGCCCGGTCATGCCCGGGCGCCCAGAGCTCGAAGCGCCAGCGCCTGTCGCCGATCGGCACAGCGCCCCAGACCCGCGTAGGCGCGGCGACAGCAGGCGAACTCTGGCGGTCTGACAGGTCCATGACGTCTCGATGTCGAGGGGATGCAAGGTCAGAACCAGCGAAACCCCGGACGGTTCCTGCACCGCAGCAAAAAGCCGCGATCCCCGGCACTTGGCGCGGGACGCTCGGGTGGATGCTCAGGAAAGCGGCAGAACCAGCGGATAGTCCTGAAGACGCTCGTAGCGCGCGCCGTCGGCGTGCAGCCAGGACCGGAACAGGCCGAAGCTGCGGGCTGCGACAGGCGGCGGCGACAGGCCGATGTTCGCGGCCACGATCCGGTCGAGCGCCGGCCCGCCCCGCAGCCCGCGCGCCAGGGTGATATGCGGGCGGAAGCGGCGGCGGGGCAGGATGAGCCCTGCCCCGGCGAGGCGGCTGCCGAGGCGATCCTGCAGACCAAGCAGCCCGGGCTCCGGCGCGACGACCGCGTGCAGCGACAGCCGGCCCCGCGCTCCGTAACTGCCAAGCCCCTGCAGCCGCAGCCACACCGGCCCCGCCTGCAGGGCTTCGGCCGCCCAGGCGGCTTCCTCGGCCCTGGGTTCGTCGAGTTCGCCAAGGAAATGAAGGGTCAGGTGCAGGTCCTCCTCACCCAGCGCGTGGCCGCCGGGAAGCACTTCGGCAAGCCCGGCCAGCTGCGCGGCGAGACCCGGAGGAAGGCACAGGGCGAAAAAGAGGCGCATGGCCCGAAGCTAGATCGGGTCGCGCGCGGGGGAAAGGGCGGTTCCGCTGCGCGGGCCCCTCGGCGGGCCTTGCGGCGGCGGCCGGCTTGGTCTAAATCCCCCTCACCTCAAGCGGACGGCGGGTTGGCGGAGAGGTTACGCAGCGGATTGCAAATCCGTGAAGACCGGTTCGATTCCGGTACCCGCCTCCAACACTTTCCCGATTTCGGCTCGCCCCTCCCAATGTTCTTCCCAAGATGGCGTTCCTGCGCCAATTGGCGGACGGCCGATCCGTTCCTTTCCTGCGCAACGTTCAGTCCTCTGCGGTGATTTCTGCGGTGCTGCACTTTCATGAACGCGCCTTGTCGCGCCATCGGTTCGAGCGCAATGGCGATTGATGCGGGTCTGGACCTCTGCGATCTGCCGATCCGAGTCGCGGGAGCCGATGCGCTCGCCGAAGGCTTGAAACAATTCATCCGCATCTCGGCCCGACTTCGGACGTGCTAGCCGACCATACGTTTCCGGTTGGTTCGTCCAACGCGTCGTGTTTGGCGCAGCATGAAGTTTCGGACGCACAGGAATGAGAGGTGGCGAGCCGTGGAGGACTCGAACCCCCGACCTGAGAATTAGAAGTTCCCTGCTCTAATCCAGCTGAGCTAACGGCCCTCACCGCCGTTGGCTGTATCGTCGCGGCTTGGGACAAGTCAACTCCGGTTCGGCCTCGCGCGAGGCTCGAGAGACCGGGCAAGTTTGGCTGCCTTGACGCGGTGACCAACCGCAGGGTCCGCTGAGCGATAGCGGAACATGGCGGATGGGTGCAGTCGTCCGGCGGACCTGGTTCAGCCGGCCACGACCGGGCCGTTCCCCTGTCGCGCGCGATACTCCGGCTGGCGCCGACGACCCGAACACGCTCGCGCGCGCAAGATCGATCGGCAGATCGACACCGGGAACTCGCGCGATCCGCGGGCGCGGGCAGCGCCTGCCACCCTGCCCTGCTGCCCCATGGGCCCTCGGGCCGTGCGTCACGGCCGGAGGGCGAGACGATGGCGGGGTTCAGGCGTTGAACAGGAAGTGCAGGACGTCGCCGTCCTTGACCTCGTAGGTCTTGCCCTCGACGCGGAACTTGCCGGCCTCGCGGGCGCCCGCCTCGCCGTTGCCGGCGACGTAGTCGGCGTAGCCGACGGTTTCCGCGCGGATGAAGCCCTTCTCGAAGTCCCCGTGGATCACGCCCGCGGCCTGCGGCGCCAGCGTGCCCTTGTGGATCGTCCAGGCGCGGGCCTCTTTCGGGCCGACGGTGAAATAGGTCTGCAGCCCCAGCAGGTCGTAGCCCGCGCGGATCAGCCGGTCGAGCCCGGCCTCGTCGAGCCCCATCTCCTCAAGGAACATCGCCTGTTCTTCGGCGTCGAGCTGGCTGATCTCTTCCTCGATCCGGGCCGAGATCACCACCGTCGCCGCGCCCTGCTCTGCCGCCATCTTCGCGACCCGCTCGGATTGCGAATTGCCCTTCGCGGCCGAGGCTTCCTCGACGTTGCAGACGTAGAGGACCGGCTTCGCGGTCAGAAGCTGCAGCATGTCCCAGGCGCGACGGTCATCCTCGGCCACGGCCACGGTGCGGGCGGGCTTGCCGCCCTCGAGCACCGCCAGCGCGACGCGCAGCAGCCGGTCCTGATCGACCGCCTCCTTGTCGCCGCCCTTGAGCTTGCGCGCGAGGTTCGCCAGCCGCCGCTCGATCGATTCCATGTCGGCGATCATCAGCTCGGTCTCGATCGTCTCGGCATCCGCGATCGGATCGACGCGGCCCTCGACATGGGTGATGTCGCCATCCTCGAAGCAGCGCAGGACATGGGCGATCGCATCCGTCTCGCGGATGTTCGCGAGGAACTGGTTGCCGAGGCCCTCGCCCTTGCTCGCGCCCTTCACGAGGCCGGCGATGTCGACGAAGGTGATCCGCGTCGGGATGATCTGCTTCGAGCCGGCGATCGCGGCCAGCTTGTCCAGCCGCGGGTCGGGCACGGCCACGTCGCCGACGTTCGGCTCGATCGTGCAGAACGGGAAGTTGGCGGCCTGCGCCGCCGCGGTGCGGGTCAGCGCGTTGAAGAGGGTGGACTTGCCGACGTTCGGCAGCCCGACGATGCCCATGCGAAAGCCCATGCTTCCCTCCGGTTCGCGGTGAAATCAAAGTTCCGGGGGCTTTTAGGCAAAGGCCCGCGCGGGCGCAAGCGACGGGCTCGTCGCCGGGGGCGAGTTGCGGTATGTTTATATCAACGCAAATCCCGTGGAGGACGGCATGAGCTTCGATCCCTACCTGCATTTCCAGGGCACCTGCGCCGAGGCGATGGAGTTATATCGCGACTGGTTCGGTGGCACGTTGACCGTCATGCGCTATGCCGATGCACCGCCCGGCGCCGCGCCGGTGCCGGAAGGGGCGGCGGGAGATCTGGTGATGCATGCCGCGCTGGAACTGGACGGGCGGGTGCTGATGGCCTCGGACTTCCCGCCGGGCTGGGGCGAGGCACAGAAGGCGGTGACGATCTCGCACGCGGTGACGGATCCGACGGCGGCCGAGACGCTGTTCGCGCGGATGCTGGCCGAGGGGGGCGAGGTGATCATGCCCTTCGCGGCCACATTCTTCTCGCCCGGGTTCGGCATGCTGCGCGACCGCTTCGGGACGCATTGGATGATCCTGGTGCCGCAGGCGGGCTGAGACGTCGAAACAATTGCAGCGTGCGCCCGCTCAGGTAGACTCACGCCGTTGTGGGCAATGTATTGGTGCGATCATGGGAACGAGTGACAAGAGCCTGCCGCCGGATGAAATGTGGCCGCCCGGCGGGCCGAGGCCGGTCAACGTGGCGCTGGCCTGCCAGGGCGGCGGGGCGCAGACGGCCTTCACCGCGGGCGCGCTGAGCCTGCTGCTGGAGCGGGTCAAAGACGGCGACACGCGGTTCCGCATCGTCGGGCTCAGCGGCACCTCGGGCGGGGCGATCTGCGCCGCGCTCACCTGGCGCGACCTGCTGCTGGGCGTTCCCGAGGGCGGCAGCAGCGTCGAGCGGTTCTGGAAGACCGGTTACCCCGCGGGCAACGCGGCCTTCGGCGGCGGCAGCCTGACCGAAGACTGGCTGCGCCTGTGGCAGGGCGGGCATGTCTTCGGGCAGAACACGGCCGCGTCCCTGCGCAACTGGAGCGCCGCCGCTGCGGCGTGGATGACCGACCTCGCCTGGGTCGCGACGCCGTTCCAGCCGGAGGTCGGGCTGAAGGCAGGCTATTGGAAGCAGCTTTTCGACACGATCGACGCAACGGTGCCGGGACAGATGGCCGATCAGATCGCCGACCTGATGCGTCCGGCCTTCGTCCATGCCGCCGCGCGCCCCGAACTCAGGCCACTGGCGACGTTCTGGGCAGAGCTTCTGGACCTGTCGCCGCTGCACAGCCGCAGCCTTTTGTCCGAGACCGCCCCGCCGCTCGCCCGGCGCGACTTCGACGTGCTCGACGCCTTTCGCGCGGTCCTCGCGCAACATCTGGATAAGGACACATTAGAGCGACTTGGCCTCGAGATCTCCGGGCGCGACCACAGCGGACACTTCGTGCCGGAGCTGCTGATCGGGGCCGCCGATGCGGTCTCGGCGACGGTGCAGGGCGCAGGCAGCGAGCCGTCCGACGCACCCGACGTGGCTGCCGCCAAGGCGCGCACCCGCGCGCTGTCGGAGCCCGGTGCACCGCACCGCTGGGCCGGCGCGACCAATTACCGGATCTTCCGCGGCTCGGAACGGCTCGACGACCTGCTGGACTGCCTGCTGGCCAGCGCCGCGATCCCCGAGGTGATGCGCGGGGTGGCAATGGACGGCACCGTGATGTGGGACGGTCTCTATGCGGGAAACCCGCCGATCTCAGACCTGCCGGACGTCCAGTCAGAGCCGGGCAGCCGGCCGACGCGTCCCGAACTCGCTCGCGACACACGTCAATCCGACGACCCCGACGAGATCTGGGTGATCCGCATCAACCCGATGCGCATCCCCCCGGGCAAGGCCGGCCATGTGCTGTCGGACGCTGCGGAAATCGCGGACCGGCGCAACGAGCTGTCGGGCAACCTGCCGATGTTGCAGGAGATCCAGCAGGTGATGCGGATCGGCGGCGTGACCCGCAACGCGGGGAAGCCGGACGCGCGCTACTATCGCCCGGTGGCCTTCGGTTTCATCGACATGTCCGAAGACCTTGCCAGCACGCTCGACCACCCGTCGAAGATGAACACCTCTGCCTCCCAGATCGCGGCGCTGTTCGCAGACGGGCAGGCGCAGATGGCCGCCTTCCTGACCCGCTGGCAAACTGGCGTCGCGCGCCAGACCCAACCTGTTCAGCCCCAGCCGATCCCGGCCCAGCCGATCCCGGCCCAGCCCGTCGCGGCCCAACCCGACCCGGCGTCCGTCGCGCCCCCGTCCCCGGCAGCGCCCGGGAATGGGCCGCGGCAGGCGCCCACCTAGGCGCGACCGGCGCGCGGCCGGCCCGCACATCGGCGCTGCCGGCGCCGTGGCTGCCCCTCCGTGTCGGACCGTCGCCGGAGTGGTGGCGCCGGACCGGCAGCCATGGGGCCGACGGATACCGGTGCAGGCGGGGGCCGCACGGCCGGTCAGGTCGGGTTCCGCCCCCGCGCCGCCGCATCCGGCATTGATTTTCTTCCGGCGAGCGGGCATCACCCGCACGTTCAAGGAGACTGCCAATGACCCGGATCGACGACACCTTCGCGCGGCTCAAACAGGAAGGCCGCAAGGGCTTCGTCGCCTATCTGATGGCGGGCGATCCGGACATCGAGACCTCGCTGGCCGTCATGAAGGGGATGCCGGCCGCCGGCGTCGACGTGATCGAACTTGGCATGCCCTTCACCGATCCGATGGCCGACGGCCCGACGATCCAGCTCGCCGGGCAGCGCGCGCTGGAAGGCGGGCAGACGCTGGCCAAGACGCTCGACATGGTGCGCGCCTTCCGGGCCGGGAACGACACCACGCCGATCGTGATGATGGGCTACTACAACCCGATCTATTCGCACGGCGTCGACGCCTTCGTGGCCGAAGCGAAGGCAGCCGGGATCGACGGGCTGATCGTCGTCGACCTGCCGCCCGAGGAAGACAGCGAGCTGTGCCTGCCCGCGCAGGCCGCCGGGCTGAACTTCATCCGCCTCGCGACGCCCACCACCGACGCACGCCGCCTGCCGGTGGTGCTGCAGAACACCTCGGGCTTCGTCTACTACGTCTCGATCACCGGGATCACCGGCTCTGCCGTGGCACAGACGGGCGATGTGGCCCCCGAGGTCGCCCGCATCAAGGCCGCGACCGACCTGCCGGTGGTGGTGGGCTTCGGCATCAACACCCCCGAACAGGCCGAGGCCATCGCCGGCATCGCCGATGGCGCGGTCGTAGGCTCTGCCATCGTCAAGCTGATCGGCGCGCGCCGCCCGGTGGACGAGATCCTGTCGACCATCGCCGGCCTCGCCGCCGGCGCCCACCGCGCCTGACGCTGGCCCCCCGGAAGGAGACGTCGATGAAGCCCGCAGCCCTCACCGACGCTCCAGCCGACGCCGCGACGCGCCGGGCCATCGCCCCGGTCGTCTGCTACCCGGTCGAGACACTGCCCCGCCCCGACCTCGCCGCCTATCGCGCCCTGCGCCCGGGCCTCGTCCCGGTGGCCGAGGTGATCGTGCCCCCGCGCGAGGCCGCCTGTTTCGAGGTTCCGGCGGGCCACGTCTTCCGCATCCATTCGATCGAGGGGCCGCAGGTCGGCGACCTGAACCTGTGGAACGCCGAGAACCTCGACGAGGCCTTCTTCTCGGGCAAGACGCGGGCGCTGAACGGCACCCATGTCGGGCTTGGCGACCAGCTCTGGTCGAAGCTGCCCTGGCTGCGGCCGATGGCGACAATCATTCATGACACGCTCGACTGGTACGGGTTCGACGCTTTCGGCGGCGCCTGCCATGACGTGATCGGCACCCGCTGCGATCCCTATACCCATGCGCTGCTGTCAGACGGCGGCCAGTACCACCACTGCTGCCATTCGAACCTCGTGCGCGCGCTGGCCGCCCATCGCGGCCTGCCGCTGGCCGAGGCCGAGATGCGGGTCCACGACGTGCTCAATGTCTTCATGTGCACTGGCTTCCTGCGCGAGACGGGGCAGTATTTCATGAAGGCGAGCCCGGTGCGTCCGGGCGACTACCTGGAGCTTTTCGCCGAGATCCCGCTTCTGGGCGCGCTTTCGGCCTGCCCGGGCGGCGACTGTTCCAACACGCATTCTTCGGATGCCGCGGCCTGCCACCCGCTGCGGGTCGAGATCCTGCGCCCCGAGGCCCCGCCCGCCGGCTGGACCCCGCCCGAGCCCGCCCCCTACGACCGCAGCCACGGCCTGAACCGCGGCTGACGCGTCCGGCCGGAAAGCGGATCGCTCCGGCCGAGGGCGCAGGCGACCAGTCCGAAGCGTCCGCCCTTCGACCCGGCCCGCACGGCGGGGCGTCCCGCCCGACGGTCGGCGCCGCCCTCGCCATGCGATTGTCCCGCCCCGCGGGTCAGGGCTTCAGGCGCGCGGCGATCGCGGCGATCTCGGGGGCGCCCGTTTCGGCGACCTTGGCCGCCAGCCGCGTGTAGTCGGCCAGCACGGCCGCGCCCTCGTCGGTCAGGCGCGCGCCGCCCCCCTTCGGGCCGCCGCGCGTGCTTTCGACCAGCGGCCGGGCGAAATCGGCGTTCATCGCCTCGACCAGCCCCCAGGCGCGCTTATAGCTCATCCCCATACGCTTGCCCGCAGCAGAGATCGAGCCCTCTTCGGCGATCCCGCGCAACAGGTCCGCCTTACCGGGCCCGAAGCGCTGATCGCGGCCGAAGAAGAGCCGCAGCAGGAACCGCGGCTCGTCCATGCTCAGCGGGTCCGTGTCACGAAGCGGGTGTCGAGATAGGCCTCGATCGCCTCGGACCCGCCCTCGGTGCCGTAGCCCGAATCCTTGATGCCGCCGAAGGGCACCTCGGGCAGTGCGAGGCCGAGGTGGTTGATCGAGGTCATGCCCGCCTCGACCTCGTAGGTCATACGGTCCGCGGCCTCGGCCGAGCCGGTCCAGCCATAGGCGGCAAGGCCGAAGGGCAGCCGGTTCGCCTCGGCGATCGCCGCGTCGAGCGAGGTGAAGCGGTTGATCACCGCGACCGGGCCGAAGGGCTCGTCATTCATGATCCGCGCCGCGACCGGCACGTCGGCCAGCACCGTCGGTTCGAAGAACCAGCCCTTGTTGCCGATGCGCTTGCCGCCGGTGGTCAGCCGCGCGCCATGGTCGACGGCGTCATTGATCAGCCCTTCCAGCGCCGGGATCCGGCGATCATTTGCCAGGGGGCCCATGCCGCTTTCGGGGTCGAGGCCCGGGCCGACCTTGATCGCCTTCGCGGCCTCGGTGAAACCGTCGATGAAGCGGTCGGCCACGGCATCCTCGATCAGGAAGCGGGTGGGCGAGACGCAGACCTGGCCTGCGTTGCGGAACTTGTGCGCGGCCATCGTGGCGATCGCCTTGTCGATGTCGGCATCGGCGGTGACGATCACCGGGGCATGGCCGCCCAGCTCCATCGTCGCGCGCTTCATGTGCTGGCCGGCCATGCCCGCCAGAAGCTTGCCGACCGGGGTCGAGCCGGTGAAGGTCACCTTGCGGATCACCGAGCTCTTGATCAGGTATTCCGAGATTTCGGCCGGCACGCCGTAGACGAGGCCGATCACGCCCGCGGGCACGCCCGCATCGACGAAGCAGCGGATCATCTCGGCCGGCGAGGCCGGGGTTTCCTCGGGCGCCTTGACGATGATCGAGCAGCCCGCGGCCAGCGCCGCCGACAGCTTGCGCACCACCTGGTTGATCGGGAAGTTCCAGGGCGTGAAGGCGGCGACCGGGCCCACCGGCAGCTTGATCGTCATCTGGGTGATGCCGGGGGCACGGGCCGGGATCACTTGGCCATAGGTGCGCCGCGCCTCTTCCGCGAACCACTCGATGGTGTCGGCCGCGCCCAGCGTCTCCATCTTCGACTGGCCGAGCGGCTTGCCCTGCTCGCGCGTCATCATCCAGGCGATGTCGTCGACGCGGGCGCGCAGCAGCTCGGCCGCCTTGCGCATGATTTTCGAGCGGTCATAGGCGCCCATCGCCGACCAGGTGGCGAAGCCGCGTTCCGCCGCGGCCAGGGCGGCGTCCAGATCCTCGGTCCCGGCCCAGGCGATGGTGCCGATCTGCTCCTCGGTCGCGGGGTCGAGCACCGGCAGCGTGCGGCCGGCCTTCGCCGGGCCCCAGGTGCCGTCGATGAGAAGCTGGACGTCAGGATAGCTGGGCATGGTCTGGTCCTTCGCGGAATGTCTCGCCGGTCTGTGCGGCGCGGTCGCGCGCAACCCTAGCGGCCACGCCGGGAAGGGCCAGCGGAAAACGTGCGGCCACACCCATCCGGGCGCCCCGACGGCGCGTCAGGCCGCCGTTGCCATCGCGCGCGCCCACCAGTCGCCCAGTGCGGTGGCATCCGCCGGCAGGTCCTGCGCCAGATCGCCGGCATAGGCCGCGAAGGCGGGCTCCAGCTTCGGCGCCAGACCGCAGATCACCGGCACCCCTACCTCGAGCGCCCGGGCGATCAGGCCCGCGAAACCGCGGCCCTCTGCCTCGAGCTTGCCGAAACGGTTGACGATGACCAGATCGGCGCCCCCTTCGGCAAAGGCAGCCTCGATCCCCGCCACGGCCTGCTCCAGCGCATGGGCGTCCAGCCGGCAGCCCTCGGCCGCGGGTCCCAGATCCTGCGAGATGCAGATCTGGCGCCCCTCGGGCAGCAGGCGCAGCGCCATCTCGTCGGCGCAACTGCCGCCCGGACGGCTCTGCACCGCGCCGATCACCTGCCGCCCCTCGGCGGCCAGCGCCTCGGCCAGCCGCACCAGCGCCGCATCCGCCACGCCCTCGCCCCCGGTCCTGATCACGCCCAGCCGCATCGCGCCCTCCATCGTCGCGGCCATTGCGACCGACGGGCGGCGCGCTGTCAATGCCGCGGATTTCCCGTTGCAACCGGGCCGGGCCTTGCCGATACCGCGGGGATGATCCTGTACCGCGTCCTTCTGACCCTCGTCATGCCCGCGCTTCTGGTGCGGCTCGCGCTGCGCCGGCTGCGCGGCACGGAAGACGCGCGCGATGCGGCCGAGCGGCTGGGCGTGGGCCCGAAGACGCCCGGTGGCCCGGTGCTCTGGCTGCATGGCGCCTCGAACGGCGAGCTGGCCTCGGCCCGCGCGCTGGCCGAGGCGCTGCTGGACGCCCGGCCCGACCTGACGATGGTGGTGACCGCGAACACGATGACGGGCCGAGCGCTGGCCCGCCGCTGGGCGCTGCCGCGCTGCCTGCCGGCGCTGGCGCCGCTGGACCTGCGCCTGTTCACCGGACGCTTCCTCGCCCGCGTCAAACCGGCGCTGCTGGTGGTGATCGAGAACGAGTTCTGGCCGAACCGGCTGGAGATGGCCCGCGCCCGCGGCCTGCCGGTGGTGGCCGCCGGCGCGCGGATGTCCGCGCGCACCGCCGCCGGCTGGGCGCGCTTTCCCGCGCTGTCGCGCCGGCTGATGCGGGCGATCACGCTGCTGTCGCCGCAGGACCGCGCCTCGGCCACGCGTTTCGTGGCGCTGGGATTGCCCGAGGACCGCGTCGGGCCGGTGCTGAACCTGAAGGCCGCCGTCGCGCTGCGGGTGCCGGAGGCCGAACGCGTGCGCCTTGCCCCTGCCCTGCCCCGCGACCGCACGCTGCTGGCGGCCTCGACCCACGAAGGCGAAGAGGCGGTGGTGCTGCGCGCCTTCGCGGCCTTGCACTCCGAGGACCCGGAGCGCCGGCTGATCCTTGCCCCCCGCCACCCCCGGCGAGCGGACGAGATCGCCCGCATGATCGCCGCGGCCGGGCTGGGCCATGTCCGCCGCAGCACCGGAGACGGGCTGCCCGACGCCGCGCATCCGGTGCTGCTGGCCGACACGATGGGAGAGATGGGCCTGTGGTATGCGCTGGCGGGCACCAGCTTCGTCGGCGGCTCGCTGGTGCCGAAGGGCGGGCACACGCCCTATGAGCCGGCGGGCCTCGGCTCGGCGATCCTGACCGGACCGCATGTCGCGAACGCGGCCGAGGCCTTCGCGGCCCTGATCGCCGCCGGCGCCGCGCGCGAGGTCGGCGATGCTGACAGCCTTGCCGCGGCGGTCCGGGCGCTCGATCCCGCCGCGCAGGCCGCGCAGGCCGCACGCGCCCGTGCGGCACTGGCCGCCACCACCGGGGCCGCCGCCCGTGCGGCCCTTGTCGGCGACATCCTCGCGCTGCTGCCCGCGCGCCGCGATCGCTGACATTTCCCTGCCGCAATTTTATGCAATCGTCGCTTGTGCGACAGGCCGGGCGCGCGCTTTACTTGGTTATCGGGCCCCGCGCCCTACACTGACAGGAGAATAAGGCGAGTGGGGCAACCCGCCGGATGGACAGGGCAGGTGACAGCAATGCAGATGCAGATCGCGACCCCGGCGGGCAGCCCCCTTGGCGGCACCTTGGGCATGGCAGACGCCGAGACGCTGCGCGAGCAGGTCGGTGCGCTCTGCTATCGCAGCCATCGCGGCAAGGTCGAGATCCTGCTGATCACCAGCCGCGACACCGGTCGCTGGGTGATCCCCAAGGGCGGACCCATGACCGGCCTGGGCCTGCCGGAATCCGCCGCAGAGGAAGCCTGGGAAGAGGCCGGCGTCGTCGGCGCGATCCGGACCGAGGCGCTGGGAAGCTTCGCTTACCCCAAGCGCATGCGCCGCACCGCCCCGGTGCCCTGCCGGGTCGCGGTGTTCCCGCTGCGGGTCGAGCGGCTGGCGGAACGCTTCCCGGAAAAGGGCCAGCGCCGCCGCAAGTGGTTCAGCCCCGCGAAGGCTGCGGGCAAGGTCGACGAGCCAGAGCTCGCACGTCTCATCGCCGATTTCGTCCCGCCGGGGGCCGGGCTCGCCACGGCTTGATTTCCGTCGCAGAAGCGTTACGTCGATCCGGTCACTCCTCCCGGCGCATTGCGATGATCCGCTACAGCCTCCACTGCGATCAAGGCCATGACTTCGACAGCTGGTTCGCCTCGGCCGAGGCGTTCGACCGGCTGGCCGCCTCTGGCCATCTCGCCTGCGCGATCTGTGGCGGCAGCCGCGTGACCAAGGCGCTGATGGCGCCGTCGGTGGCCAAGTCCGAGCCGGAGCGTCCGCTCAGCCAGCCCGCCTCGCCGGCCGAGGCCGCGATGGCCGAACTGCGCAAGCGGATCGAGGAAAACTCGGATTACGTCGGCCTGAACTTCGCCGCCGAGGCCCGCGCCATGCACGAGGGCGACAGCCCCGAGCGCGCGATCTGGGGCGAGGCCAAGCCCGAGGACGCCCGCCAGCTGATCGAAGACGGCATCCCCGTCGCCCCCCTGCCCTTCCTGCCGCCGCGCAAGACGAACTGACCGTCGGGCGGGCCCCCAAGCGCGGGGGGGGTCCCAGTGGTGCGCCATCGGTCCGGGAACCGATGGCAACGGGGGGGCCCGCGGCTCCCCCGACGCTGTTTTGGCCAAAGCTCTCCGCAAGCCCCGTCATGGCCCTTGCATGACGCCCCCCCCGCCGCTAGGAAGCCCACGGTTTTTCAGGCGGACCCGCGCAGGCGGCCGCCCGGCGAAGGGGGGCCTAAGATGCCGCTTCTGGTGATGAAATTCGGCGGCACCTCGGTCGCCGATCTCGCGCGGATCAAGAACGCCGCCGAGAAGGTCAAGCGCGAGGTCGAGCGCGGCTATGACGTGATCGTCATCGTCTCGGCGATGTCGGGCAAGACCAACGAGCTCGTGGGCTGGGTCGAGCAGACCTCGCCGCTGTTCGACGCGCGCGAATATGACGCCGTGGTCGCCTCGGGCGAGAACGTCACCGCCGGCCTCATGGCGCTCACCCTGCAGGAAATGGACGTCCCCGCCCGCAGCTGGCAGGGCTGGCAGGTGCCGATCAACACCACCTCGGCGCATTCGGCCGCGCGCTTCGTCTCGATCCCGCGCACCAACATCGACACGAAATTCGCCGAGGGCATGAAGGTCGCCGTGGTCGCGGGCTTCCAGGGTCTGTCGCCCGAGGGCCGGATCACCACGCTGGGCCGCGGCGGGTCGGACACGACCGCGGTGGCCTTCGCCGCCGCCTTCGAAGCCGAGCGCTGCGACATCTACACCGATGTCGACGGCATCTACACCACCGACCCGCGGATCTCGTCCAAGGCCCGCAAGCTCGACAAGATCGCCTTCGAAGAGATGCTCGAACTGGCCTCGCTGGGGGCCAAGGTCCTGCAGACCCGCTCGGTCGAGCTGGCGATGCGCTACAATGTCCGTCTTCGGGTCCTTTCGAGCTTCGAAGATACTGACGAAAATTCCGGCACGCTGGTCTGCGCCGAGGAGGATATCATGGAATCGAAAGTCGTCTCCGGTGTCGCCTACTCGCGCGACGAAGCGAAGATCACCCTCTTCACCATCGAGGACCGCCCCGGCATCGCCAGCGCGATCTTCGGCACGCTGGCCGAGGCCGGCGTCAACGTCGACATGATCGTGCAGAACATCTCGGAAAAGGACTATGACGAGGCCTTCCCGGGCTCCGTCACCGACATGACCTTCTCGCTGCCGACGAATCAGGTCGCCCGCGCCAAGAAGGCGATCGACGACGCCTATGCGAAGGGTCTCCTGAAATACGAAGAGCTGATCATCGACGAAGACGTCGCCAAGGTCTCGGTCGTGGGCATCGGCATGCGCAGCCACGCCGGCGTCGCTGCGCGCATGTTCGAGGCACTTTCGAAGGAAGGCATCAACATCAAGGTCATCGCGACGTCCGAGATCAAGATTTCGGTGCTGATCGACCGGAAATACATGGAACTCGCCGTGCAGGCGCTCCATGATGCCTTCGAACTCGAGAAGGCGGCCTGACACAGCCGGGGCGGGCATGGAAGCAGCGCGGGACCAGACGACACCATCCGTCTCCGATCGCGAGGACCGGGAGAGCCGCAAGCTGCTGTCCCGGTTGCGCGACACGCTGGCCACCCCTGCCAAGGGTCAGGAGCGGCTTGACCGGATCACCCATCTGATTGCGGATTCGATGGGGACCGAGGTCTGCTCGATCTACCTGTTCCGCGACCCGACCACGCTCGAGCTTTGCGCGACCGAGGGCCTGAAACCCGAGGCCGTTCACCAGACCCGGATGAAGCTGGGCGAAGGTCTTGTCGGCCGCGTCGCCAAGACCTCGACCCCGGTGAACACCGGCGACGCGCCCTCGGAAAAGGGCTTCCGCTACATGCCCGAGACGGGGGAAGAGATCTTTTCCTCCTTCCTCGGCGTGCCGATCCAGCGGCTGGGCGAGAAGCTGGGCGTGCTGGTCGTGCAGTCGAAGGCCAAGCGCCAGTTCTCGGATGACGAGGTCTATGCGCTGGAAGTCGTGGCCATGGTGCTGGCCGAGATGACCGAGCTTGGCGCCTTCGTCGGCGATGACGAGGCGATGGCCGCGCTGCACAAGCACCCGGTGCTGTTCCGCGGCCTGATGGGCCAGGAGGGCGCCTGCGAGGGCCGCGTCTGGCTGCACGAGCCGCGCGTCGTCGTCGCGAACCCGGTCGGCGACGACCCCGAGACCGAAAAGGCCCGGCTCAACGCCGCGGTCGAGGATCTGCGCGGCTCGGTCGACGCGATGCTGGCGGGCGGCGAGATCGCCGACAAGGCCCAGCAGGAGATCCTCGAGGCCTACCGCATGTTCGCCAACTCGCGCGGCTGGCTGAAACGGATGGAAGAGGACATCGACCGCGGGCTTTCGGCCGAGGCGGCGGTGGAAAAGGAACAGTCCGCGACCCGCGCCCGGATGGAGCAGGTTCCCGACCCCTACCTGCGCGAGCGGATGCAGGATCTGGACGACCTGTCGAACCGGCTGCTGCGCATCCTGACCGGCCAGGGCAACGACACCGGCGCAGAGATGCCGGAAAACCCGGTGCTGGTCGCGCGCAACATCGGCCCCGGCGACCTGCTGGAATACGGCCGCAAGCTGAAGGGCGTGGTGCTGGAGGAAGGCTCGGTCGGCAGCCATGCCGCCGTCGTCGCCCGCGCGCTGGTGATCCCGCTGGTGATCCAGGCCAGCCGCATCACCACCGAGGCGCTGAACGGCGACCCGATCCTTGTCGATGGCGATCAGGGCGTGGTGCACCTGCGCCCCGAGGACAGCGTCGCCGCCGCGTTCCGCGACAAGATCGCGATGGCCGCCGCCGCGCAGACCCGTTACGCGTCCCTGCGCGAACTGCCCGCGGTCGCGACCTGCGGCACGCGCGTCGGGCTGCACATGAACGCGGGCCTCATGGCCGACCTTCCCTCGCTGAAGGGTTCGGGCGCCGAGGGCGTGGGCCTGTTCCGCACGGAACTGCAGTTCCTGATCCGCAACCGCGTGCCCCAGCGGGGCGAGCTTGCGCAGCTTTACGCCCGCGTCCTGCAGGCGGCGGATGGCAAGCGCGTGGTGTTCCGCACGCTCGACATCGGCTCGGACAAGGTCCTGCCCTACATGAAGCCGCAGGACGAACCGAACCCGGCGATGGGCTGGCGCGCGATCCGCGTCGGTCTCGACAAGCCCGGCGTGATGCGGATGCAGCTGCAGGCACTGCTGCGCGCCGCGGCGGGGCGTCCGCTGACGGTGATGTTCCCCTTCATCGCGCAGGCCAGCGAGTTCTTCGAGGCGCGGCAGGCGCTGCTCGACGAAGTCGAGCGCGAGCGCAAGATCGGCCACGCCCTGCCCTTCAAGCTGGAAATCGGCGCGATGCTGGAGACGCCCAGCCTTGCCTTCGCGCCGAAGTCCTTCTTCGAGACCGCCGATTTCATCTCGATCGGCGGCAATGACCTCAAGCAGTTCTTCTTCGCCGCTGACCGCGAGAACGAGCGCGTGCGCCGGCGCTACGACACGCTGGACGTGAGCTTCCTGAGCTTCCTCGGCCAGATCGTCGAGCGCTGCCACGAGGCGCACACACCGCTCAGCTTCTGCGGCGAGGATGCCGGCCGCCCCGTCGAGGCCCTGTGCTTCGCCGCCATGGGCCTGCGCACCCTGTCGATGCGGCCAGCCTCGATCGGGCCGGTCAAGCATCTGATCCGCAAGGTGTCCCTGCGGGATCTCCGCGCGGTGATCGACGAGGCGATGGCTTCGGGCGTGCAGTCGGTGCGCCCCGCGGTGATGGAATGGCTGGCGCGTCAGCCCGTCTGACGCCCGAACCGTCTGACGCCTGAACCGTCTGGGATTTGAATGCTCGGGGGCTCAGACCGCGGCCTGCGCGCGGGGCAGGTCGCGCATCGGCGGATGGCCGAACATGCGGGCATACTCGCGGCTGAACTGGGTGGGGCTCTCATAGCCCACCTCGAAGGCCGCCTGCGCCACCCCGTGCCGGCCTGCGCCCAGCAGCCTGCGCGCCTCGGTCAGGCGCAACTGCTTCTGGAACTGCAGCGGCGTCACCGAGGTCAGCGCCCGGAAGCTTTCGTGGAACCGCGTCAGGCTCATCCCCGCGATCCGCGCGAGATCGCCCACCGCATGGGTCTGCCCCGGCGCGCGGCGGATCGCCTCGACCGCGCGCGAGATCCGCTCGCCCTGTCCCTCCGGCCGCGCCAGACGCCGCAGCGTCGCGCCCTGCGGACCGGCCAGAAGGCGATAGTGGATCTCTTCGGTCGCATGGGGGGCCAGCACCGGCAGCGCCTGCGGCTCTTCCGTCAGGGCCCAGAGCCGCGCGAAGGCCGCGACCAGCGCGGGCTCGGCCGGGCCGGCGGTCACCGGCAGTTCGGTCGAGGTCTCGGGCAGCGCCGGCATCCGCGCGGCGAGGTCGCGCAACAGCGCCCGGTCGAGCGCCAGCGCGAGGCCCAGATAGGGCGCCTGCGGCCCGGCCTCGACCACGCGGCTCGTCACCGGCAGATCGAACGAGGCGACAAGCGCTTGCCCTGACCGCAACGTCACCTCGGCCCCGGGCAGGAAGATCCGCTTGGCGCCCTGCAGGATCAGGCAGACCAGCGGTTCGTAAACCACATGGCGCATCGGCCCCGGCATCTGCGCCCGCATCAGCGACAGGCCGGGCGCGCCCAGGGCGTGCGGATCCTCACCGATCGCATGATCGGCAGCATATCCGGCAGCACGGCGGGCAAGATCGGCAAGCATCGGCACCTCCATCGGGTCTGAGACGAAGCTAGCCCCCGCATGCAACGCAGGCAACGCGCCCTGCGCAGATCTGCAGGATCGGGCAGGCGATGCGGAGGATCGGGCAGCCCCTGCGCCACCACGGCTGCTAGATCAAGTTCAGCAGATGACACAGGAGCCTGCCATGACCCCTTCCCCCACCCCGCTTGCGCTCGTCACCGGATCGAGCCGCGGCCTCGGCCGCTCGATGGCCATCCACCTCGCCCGCCGCGGCGCCGATGTGATCGTCACCTACCAGGGCAATGCCGAGGCCGCCGCCGAGGTCGTCGAGGCGATCCACGCCGAAGGTCGCAAGGCCGTGGCCCTCAGGCTCGACACCGGCGCTGTCGCGGGCTTCCCGGCCTTCAAGGTCTCGGTGATCGAGGCGATGGCCGCGATGGGCCACGACAAGCTCGACTATCTCGTGAACAACGCGGGCTTCGGCGTCCACGCGACCTTCGAAGACACGACCGAGGCGCAGTTCGATGCGCTGGTCAACGTCCATGTGAAGGGCGTCTTCTTCCTGACCCAGGCGCTGCTGCCGCTGATCGCGGACGGCGGCCGGATCGTGATGCTATCTTCGGGCCTGACCCGGCTGACCCTGCCCTGGTACCCGGCCTACGGGATGATGAAGGGCGCGGTGGAACAGCTGACGCGCTACCTTGCCAAGGTGCTGGGCGCGCGGCGCATCACCGTGAACACCGTGGCCCCCGGCGCGATCGAGACCGATTTCGCCGGCGGCGTCGTGCGCGACAACGCGCAGATGAACGCGCAGATCGCCTCGATCACCGCCATGGGCCGGGTCGGTCTGCCCGATGACATCGGCGCCGCCGTGGCCGATCTGCTGACCGGCCAGTTCGGCTGGGTGACCGGCCAGCGGATCGAGGTTTCGGGCGGTCAGGGGATCTGAGACGCGAAAGGGCCGCTCCTGCCGGAGCGGCCCGTCCTGTCCGGCGGTCAGGCGGCGCGGCGTTCGTGCCGGCCCTCGGCGACTTCCTCGGCGATCTTCGCCACGAAGGCCTTCAGATCGCCCGGGTTGCGGCTGGTGACCAGCCCCTGGTCGCAAACGACCTCTGCGTCGGTCCAGTCGGCGCCCGCGTTGATCATGTCGGTGCGGATCGACGGGTACGAGGTCAGCTTGCGGCCCTTGGCGATCCCGGTTTCGGCCAGCAGCCAAGGGCCGTGGCAGATCGCGGCGATCACTTTCTTCTCGGCCCAGAAGGCCTTCACCAGCGCCAGCGCCTTGTCCTCGACGCGCAGCAGATCCGGGTTGATCTGGCCGCCGGGCAACACCAGCGCGTCGTAATCGGCGCTCGAGGTGCCGTCGAGCCGCCGGTCGACCTTCACCGCGCGCCCCCAGTCCTTCTCGTCCCATCCGCGGATCTCGCCCGACTTGGGCGAGACGACATGGACGGTGGCGCCGGCCGCCTTCAGCTCGTTCAGGGGCACTTCAAGTTCGGATTGCTCGAAACCGTCGGTGGCGAGAATGGCGATGGTCTTGCCGTTCAGGGATTGCATCTTGGCCTCCGTTCACTGTTGCGATTTGCAAGACAAACGGAAAAGCCCGCCCCGGCGTTCCGGCGGCGCGCTTCACGATGTTCTGTCCGCAGCGGGCGGAACTAGCGGGCGGTCAACCTTAGCCGCAGCGCCTCGACCAGCGCCTCGCGCGGCAGGCCCGAGTCCTCGGCCAGCCTGCGCAGGCCGAACTGCACGCGGGCCATTTCCTGATAATAGCTGGTGAAGGCGAAGTTCACCGCCGCGCCCGCCACCGCCCCCAGCATCGGCACCGCCTGTGCCGCCAGCTTCTGGCCAAGCACCAGCGACAGATGCGGCGCGATGCGCGCGATCAAGGCATGCAGGCTCGAGCCGGTGATCGCCGCGCGGGCGGCGAGAAACCCGAGATCGGTGCCGTCATCCTTCGCAAGCGGCCCGGCAGAGGCGAAGACGCGGATGCAATCG
Source organism: Frigidibacter sp. MR17.14 (assembly GCF_037095735.1). NCBI lineage: Bacteria > Pseudomonadati > Pseudomonadota > Alphaproteobacteria > Rhodobacterales > Paracoccaceae > Frigidibacter > Frigidibacter sp. MR17.14. Next base: position 102,633 of record NZ_JBAWKD010000006.1, read on the forward strand.
AAGCGCGTGGCCTCTTCGGCGGGGTCGAAGCCATGTTCGGCCGCAATGCCTTGAATCGCGCGAAGCAGGATCGTCGTGGTCACCGGGATCTCGGCCAGCGAGGTCGCGAGCCCGCCCGAACCACCGGCGATGCCCATCGCCGTGGCCACCACGGTGTTGAGCCAGTCCGAGCGGTCCGCGACAAGGCCGCGGCTGCGGGCGGCGGCGTTGAACGAGGTCTCGAGCGCGCCACGGGTCGCGCCCTCAAGCCGGTCCTTCACCCGCTCGGGCAGCTTGTCCAAAAGCGTCTCGGCGCTGCCGCCAACCAGCCCCATCAGCTGCATCCCGATCCCGTTCGCCGCGCGATGCCGCTTCGCGAGCGCATCGAGCGCGGCCATGACGACGGGGTCGGTCACATCGGCGGGGGCGGGCACAAGCATCGTGTCTGCGGGCATTGCGGGGCCTCGTTCAGGAAACGGTCCCCCGGAATATGGGGCGCGCGGGCCGAGGTGCCAGTGGTCGGTGCCAGCCGTCGCTCAGGGTGGTCAGCGCGGGTCGCGGGCCTTTGGCGGGGGGCCGAACTTCGTCACCTCGCCGGTCACGCCCTTCCAGCTGCCGGGGATCAGCTCGCGCCCCAGCACGCGTTCGGGGTTGGTGGGCGGCGGCATGATCACGCCCCCAAGCTTCACGAAGCCGAAGCGGCGGTAATAGGGCTCGTCGCCCACGAGCAGCACCCGCTCCCAGCCCAGACGCCGCGCCTCGCCGATGCTTTCGTTGATCAGAATGCCGCCGAAGCCCTCGCCCTGATGGGTCGGGTGCACCGCGACCGGGCCCAGCAGCAGCACCCGCTGCCCGCCGACCAGCACCGGCCAGTAGCGGATCACCGCCGCCAGCGCGCCCTCGTCGCCGCGCAGGACAAGGCAAAGCTCTGCCACCTTCGGCACCCCGTCGCGCAGCCGGTAGGACGAGAGCGCCGTGCGACCCGGCGCGAAGCAGAGATCGTAAAGCGCCTCCACCTCCCACCAGTCGGCCTCGGTCTCGACCTCGAGCTGATACATGGGGCCTCCGGGTGCAGGGAGTCGCGGGCGGTTTTCTCTGGACCCGCGCCTAGCACGGGCTAGGGTTCGGTTCAAACAGATCGGGGCAAGGCGCCTTTGGCCCGAAACCCCAGCGCCGGAAGGGAAATCCCGATGTTCTACCGCCCCGCCGACGGCCACGGCCTGCCGCACAATCCCTTCAACGCGATCGTGACGCCGCGGCCCATCGGCTGGATCTCGACCCGCGGGCCCGAGGGCGACAATCTCGCGCCCTACTCTTTCTTCAACGCCACCGCCTATGTGCCGCCGCAGGTGATGTTCGCCTCGACCAACGCCAAGGATTCGCTGGCCAACCTGCGCGAAACCGGCGTCTTCGCGGTCAACATCGTCGAAGAGGCGGCGCTGCACCGGATGAACGCAAGCTCTGCCGCCCTGCCCCGCGACACCGACGAATTCGGCGTTTCCGGCACGCCGAAGGCCGAGTGCGAGACCATCGACTGCCCGCGCGTCGCCGATGCGCCCGCCGTGCTGGAATGCCGGGTGATCGAGGTGATCCGGCTTCTGGGCCGCGACAACCACCTGATCCTTGGCGAGGTCACCGGCGTCCACCTGCGCGACGACTGCCTTGTCGACGGCCGGTTCGACGTGACCCGGTTCCGCCCGGTCTCGCGGCTGGGCTACCGTGACTACGCCGTGGTGCGCGAGGTGTTCGAACTGGCGCGACCGGGCGAGGATTAAGCCCCGCGCGCGACGCGCCGGGTGCGCAGCAGCGTGTAGATCCCGGTCGCAAGGATCAGGGCCGAGCCCGCCAGCGTCATCGCGTCCGGCCGTTCGGCCAGCAGCCCCGCGCCAAGGATCATCGCGAAGATCAGCCGCGTGTAGCGGAAGGGGGTGACGACCGAGACCTCGCCCACCCGCATCGCGGTGGTCAGCGCCGAATAGGCGCCGATCCCCACGCAGATCGCCCCGGCAAGGCACAGCGCCGACAGCATCGGCGCGAGGTGCGCCCCGTCGCCGCCGTGGCCAAGACCCAGCGCCCAGGTAACGGCGCCCGTGGGCACCAGCACCGCGAAGCCGGTGAGGCCCAGCTGCGCATTGCTCAGAAGCTTCGGCGCGGCCCGGGTCGCAAGGTCGCGCGCGGCGAAGCCGAAGACCGAGACCACGGCCCAGAGCGCCCCGGTGGTGAAGCCGTCGAGCCCCGGGCGCAGGATCATCAGCACGCCCGCGAACCCGATGCCGATCGCGCTCCAGCGCCGCCAGCCGACCGTTTCGCCGAAGACCAGTGCCGCGCCCGCGACCACCACCAGCGGCGTCGCCTGCATGATCGCCGAGGCCGAACTCAGCGCCGTCGTCGCCAGCGCAAGGGTGTAGCCGAGCCGCCCTGTGACCTCGGCCAGCGCCTTCAGTCCCATCACCGGATGCAGCATCGCGGGCGAAAACAGCGTTTGGCCCGCGCGCCGCGCCAGAAGCGCGAAGCCAAGGCAGCCGCCGAGCCCGAACAGCATCAGCACCAGCCCCGCCGGCAGGCCGCGGGTGGCCAGCTTGATGAGCAGGTCCTCGATCGCGAAGCCCCCCATCGCCAGCACCATGAACAGCGATCCGCGCGCGTTGTCCTGCATCCGGGGGCTCCTTGTGGTTCCGCTGCTTAGCGCCCCGCGCGGGCGGGCGAAAGCCGCTTCCCGCCGGGCCGTGGCGTCGATAGCCTCGGCCCGGACAGTGGCACCGGTAAAGTTGGGGCACGGAGTGAAGATGAAACGCAGGCTCGGGGTGATCGGCGGATCGGGCGTCTCGCAGGTGGCGGCGCTGGAAGGCGCGCGCGAAGTGGCGGTGGACACGCCCTGGGGCGCGCCCTCGGGGCCGGTGACGGTCGGGTCCATCGGCGGGGTCGAGCTGTGCTTCCTGCAGCGTCACGGGCCGGGGCATGTGCATTCGCCAAGCTCGGTCCCCTACCGCGCGAACATCGACGCGCTGAAGCGGCTCGGCTGCACCGAGGTGCTGTCGCTCTCGGCTTGCGGCTCGTTCCGCGAAGAGATGGCGCCGGGCGATTTCGTGATCGTCGACCAGTATATCGACCGCACCTTCGCGCGCGAGAAGTCGTTCTTCGGTGCGGGCTGCGTCGCCCATGTCTCGCTCGCCGATCCGACCTGCACGCGGCTGTCTTCGCTGGCGGCAGAGGCGGCGGCGGCCGCCGGGGTCCGGGTGCATCGCGGCGGCACCTATCTGGTGATGGAGGGGCCGCAGTTCTCGACGCTCGCCGAAAGCCGGATGTACCGCGACAGCTGGGGCTGCGACGTCATCGGCATGACCAACATGCCAGAGGCCAAGCTCGCCCGCGAGGCCGAGCTTTGCTACGCCAGCGTGGCGATGATCACCGATTACGACAGCTGGCACCCCGACCACGGCGCGGTCGAGCTGTCGACGATCCTGAAGGTGCTGGGCCAGAACGCCGCCGCGGGCGGGCGGCTTGTGGCCGCACTGGCGCCCACGTTGGGGCCGGCGGCGCCCTGCCCCTGCGGCTGCGATCGCGCGCTCGACGCGGCGCTGGTGACCGCGCCCGCGCAGCGCGACCCGGCCCTGCTGGCCCGTCTCGACGCCGTTGCGGGCCGCGTGCTGGCCGAACGCCAACCCTGACCGCGTGACCTCTGACACACGCGCCAAAGCGCAGGGGGGCGCGGGGGGGGGGGCGCCTCCCCCCGACCTTCCTTACGCCAGCACGACGCCCGGATTGAGGATCCCCTTCGGATCCAGCGCCGCCTTCACCGCCCGCATCGCCACCAGCCGCCCCGGGTCGCCGTAGCGCTCCAGATCCGCGACCTTCAGCCGCCCGATGCCATGTTCGGCACTGAACGAGCCCTCCATCGCGTCGACGATGTCATGCACACGGTCCATCACGGCCCGGCGCTGGCCTTCGTACTCGGACTTGTGCCGCCCCGCCGCCGGGAAGGCGTTGAAATGCAGGTTGCCGTCGCCCAGATGCCCGAAGCAGTTCACCCGGAAATCGCCCATCTCCGCCAGCGCCGTCTGCGCCGTCCCGATGAACTCAGGGATCCGCGACAATGGCAAAGACACGTCATGCGAGCTGACCGCGCCGATCGCCCGGTTCGCCTCGGGGATATGTTCGCGGAACGCCCAGAAGGCATGGCGCTGCTCGACAGAGCTTGCGATCACCCCGTCCGTGACCAGTCCCGCCTCCATCCCGGTCTCGAAGATCATGCCCAGCATGTCGGCGGCAGCGAAGCCAGCGGGCAGGCCCAGTTCGATCAGCACCGCCCAGTCCGGGGTCCCGCGCAGGGGCGCGCGGACCTGCGGCTGGGTCTCGGCCATGAAGGCGAAGCTGGTGCCCGAGATCAGCTCGAAAGCCGAGACCATGCCGGTCGCCAGCGTCTGCGACAGCGTCAGCAGGTCGAGCGCCGCCTGCGGATCGCGCACGGTCAGCACCGCCGTCCCGGTCTCGACCGGCGGCATCACCAACTTGAGCGCAGCGGCGGTGATCACGCCCAGCGTTCCCTCTGCCCCGATCAGCAGGTCGCGGATGTCGTAGCCCGTATTGTCTTTGCGCAGCCGGCGCAGGTTGCGGATGATCGTGCCATCGGCCAGCACCGCCTCGATGCCAAGGCACAGCTCGCGCGCATTGCCCCAGCGCAGCACGTTCACGCCGCCCGCATTGGTGCCAAGGTTGCCGCCGATCGTCGCCGTGCCCTGCGCGGCAAGGCTCAGCGGGAACAGCCGCCCGGCCGAGGCCGCGGCCTCCTGCGCGGCGGCCAGCGTGGCGCCGGCCTCGATCACCAGCACGTTCTCTTCGGGATGGACCGCGCGCACCGCCGCCATCCGTTCCAGGGACAGGATCAGCGGCAGCGGACCCGCATCGGTGACCTGCCCGCCGACCAGCCCGGTGCCGCCGCCCCAGGGCACGACCCCCACGCCGGCCTCGTGGCAGGCGGCAAGGATCACCGAGACCTCCTCGACCGTCCGCGGGCGCGCCAGCGGCCCGGGGCGGCCCTTCACGCGGCCGCGCGGTTCCTCGAGGTGGCGGGGCTCGGCCTCGGACAGCACGCCCTCGGGCAGGCGGGCGGCGAGGCTTTCCAGAAAGGCGGGCGTCACGGGTGCGGTCATCGGGGGCTCCTTCCGCCCCCGGTGAAGCACCCGCGGAAGGCGAAGGCAAGCTCAGTCGAGCCAGCGCGGCTCCAGCACCATCACGGTGGGGCGTGATGGCAGCGTGGTCAGCGAGACCTCGACCGAGCTTTCGCCGGGCCGCATGATCGCGAATTCGCTCGAGGACAGCCCGTCGAGGAAACGTTGCAGCGTGCCCTCGCCGAACCAGTGCATCGGCAGGATCAGCGACGAGCGCAGCCGCGCCAGCACCCGCGTCATCGTCTCGGTGTCCATCGTGTAGCCGCCGTCGACCGGCACCATCACCACGTCCATCCGGCCCAGAAGCGCGTATTGCTGCGGTGTCGGCTCGTGATGCAGGTGGCCCAGATGCCCGATGCAGAGCCCGGCCGCCTCGAAGACGAAGATCGAATTGCCATTGGCCCGCGTTCCCCCGCCCCAGTCGCGGGTGTCGGTCGAGACGTTGCGCACCAGCATCCCGCCCAGATCGAGCGCATGGGCCGGCACCGCGCCGTCGATCGCCCAGCCCTCGAGCACGTTGGGGATCCGCGGATCGGGTCGCGCGGTCCAGTGGGTGGAATGCGAATTGTTCATCGTCACCACGTCGGGCACCGGGTCGGCAGGGCCCAGCGTGCCGGTGTAATCGGTCGCGGCCAGCAGGCCCGCGGTCTCTATCGCGTAGGTCGCGTGGTGGACGTAGCTCAGGCGCACCGTATCCTCGGCCAGTGCATCGCCGTAGCCCGCGCGCCAGACCCGTGCACCGGGGGTGGCATCGGCCAGCGCCACGCAATGGCTGGGGATGCGGCCCGGCGCCTCGGGCGCTGCGGGGGCGGAGGGCGTGGGGAACTGCACCTGCGCCGCTGCGGCGGCGGGGATCAGGGCCAGAAGCAGCGCGAGACGGGTCCGGGGCATGGCGGCACCTCCTGCCCGAAAGGCTGCCTGTCAAGGCGCCACCCGTCACGCGGTTTCCCCTGCGTCACGACCGTCTCGCGCAAGCGTGAACCGCTCTGCCCGATCGCGCGGCAGGCTCAGCCGATGTCGGTCTTGCCGCGCCGGTCCGAGCGAAGGTTCGAATAAAGGACATGGTTGCGCCAGCGCCCGTTGATCTGCAGGTAGCTTTGCGCGACGCCCTCGTATTTGAAGCCCGCGCGTTCGAGCACCCCGCGCGAGGCGGCGTTTTCCGGCAGGCAGGCGGCCTCGATCCGGCTGAGGTCAAGGCGCATGAAGGCGTGGTGCACCACCGCCCGGATCGCCTCGCGCATGTAGCCCTTCCGGGCATGGGGCTCGCCCACCCAGTAGCCCAGCGTCCCCGATTGCGCAGGGCCGCGGCGGATGTTGTCGAGCGTGATCGCCCCCACCAGCGTGCCGGTGTCGCGCGCGATCAGGAACATCGGCAGGGCCGAGCCCTGCGCCTCGGCCCGCGCCGCCCAATAGACACGGTGGGTGAAGGCGCGGCGCGACAGGTGATCCTCGGCCCAGGCGGGCTCCCAGGGCTTCAGGAAGGCCTCGCTCTGGCTGCGCAGCGAGGTCCAGGCGCGGAAGTCCGAATGCTGCGGCAGGCGCAGCGTCAGGCGCTCCGTCTCGATCCTGACCTTCCTGCGGCGCGCGAGCATCAGGCGGCGAGCGCCTCGCGCAGGGCGGCGAGTTCCGGCGCCCGTTCGGCCCGACCGTACAGCGCCAGCGCCGAGCCCGCGCCCAGCATCCGGCCCGCGTAGTCCAGCACCGCGCGGCGGTCGACGGCGTCGATCTTGGCCGCGGCCTCGTCCACACCCGGCACCCGGCCCCAGATCGACAGCATCCGCGCCATCCGCTCGGCCCGGGCCGAGGGGCTTTCCAGCCCCATCAGCATCCCGGCCTTCATCTGCGCGCGGGCACGGGCGATCTCGGCCTCGGTCATGTCGTCGGCGGCGCGGCGCAGCTCGTCGATGGTCAGGCCCGCCAACTCGCCGATCTCCTCGGCCGAGGTGCCGGCGTAGATCGTCAGCATGCCCGTGTCCTCATGCGCCGAGGACTGGGCGAAGATCGAATAGCACAGCCCCCGCTCTTCGCGGATCTTCTGGAACAGGCGCGAGGACATGCCGCCGCCCAGTGCCGTCGAATAGACCTGCGCGGTATAGACGTCGTCGCTGCGATAGCCCGGCGCCTCGAAGGCCAGCGCGAAATGAACCTGCTCGAGGTCCTTCAGTTCGCGCCGCTCATGCCCGCGCCAGAGCGCGGGCTGCACCGCGGCCTGCGGGCGCGATTTCAGCGCGCCGAAGGTCTCTTCCGCCAGCCGCACCAGCCGGTCGTGATCGACGGCCCCGGCGGCCGACAGGATCAGCTGCTCGGGCCCGTAATGTTCGCGCACGAAGCCTTCGAAATCGCCGCGCTGGAAGGCCTGCACCCGCTCTGCCGGGCCGAGGATCGTGCGCCCGATCGCTTGGTCGGGATAGGCCGCTTCCTGAAGCCAGTCGAAGATGATGTCGTCGGGCGTATCCAGCGCCTGGCCGATCTCCTGCAGGATCACGCCGCGCTCGACCTCGATCTCGCGCGCGTCGAAGGCCGGGTTCAGCACGATGTCGGAAATCACGTCGACCGCCAGCGGCACGTCATCGGCCAGCACGCGGGCATAGAATGCCGTCATCTCGCGCGAGGTATAGGCGTTGATGTAGCCGCCGACATCCTCGATCTCTTCAGCGATCTGCAGGGCGCTGCGCCGCTTGGTGCCCTTGAACGCCATGTGTTCAAGGAAATGCGCGATCCCGTTCTGCTCGGGGCGCTCGTGGCGTCCGCCCGCATCCACCCAGACCCCGACCGAGGCCGAGGCAAGGCCGGGCATCGTTTCGGAAACGATGCGGAAGCCATTGGGAAGAGTGGTCAATCGGACAGTCAACGGGCACGCCTTTCGTGAACCAGCGCCTCGAGCGCGGCAAGATCGTTTGTGGAGCGCGTCACCCGCTCGGCCCGGTCGAACAGGTCGGCCATGCGGGCGGGCAGCGCGGGACGGCGGCCGGTGGCGGCCTCCACGGCATCGGGGAACTTCGCCGGATGCGCGGTGGCCAGCGTCACCATCGGCGCTTCGGGGCGAATATGGGACTTCGCGACGAAAACGCCAACCGCCGAGTGCGGGCAGAGCAATTCGCCGGTCTCGGCCAGCGTCGCCGCGATCTCGGCCGAGGTTTCCGCTTCCGAGGCGCGGCCCGAGGCGAAGGTCGCGCGCAGCGTTTCCAGCGCGCCTTGGCTGATCGCGAAGCCGCCCGCGGTCTTCAGTTCGTCCATCAGCTGCGCGACCGGCGCGCCGTCGCGGCCATAGGCGTCGAAGAGCGCGCGCTCGAAGTTCGACGAGACCTGGATGTCCATCGAGGGGCTGATCGAAGGTTCGACCCCGGTGGTCTGGTAGCGCCCGCCGGTCATCGCACGGTGCAGGATGTCGTTCTGGTTGGTGGCGATCACCAGCTTGCCAATCGGCAACCCCATACGCTTTGCGATAAATCCTGCGTAAATGTCGCCGAAGTTGCCGGTCGGCACGGTGAAGTCGACCTCGCGCGCGGGCGCGCCCAGCGCCACTGCGGCGGTGAAGTAGTAGACGACCTGCGCCAGCACCCGGGCCCAGTTGATCGAGTTGACGCCCGCCAGCCCCACCTCGTCGCGGAAGGCGAAGTCGTTGAACATGTCCTTCAGCCGCGCCTGGCAATCGTCGAAATCGCCGTCGAGGGCGACGGCATGGACGTTGGCCTCGGCCGGCGTGGTCATCTGCCGGCGCTGCACCTCGGACACCCGGCCATGCGGGTAAAGGATCACCACGTCGACGGCGTCGAGCCCCTTGAAGGCCTCGATCGCGGCCGAGCCTGTGTCTCCGGACGTCGCGCCGACGATGGTGACGCGCTTGCCCTCTTTCGCGAGCGCGATCTGGAACAGCTGACCGATCAGCTGCATCGCGAAGTCCTTGAAGGCCAGCGTCGGGCCGTGGAACAGCTCGCACAGGAAATGGCCGGGGGCGAGCTGCTTCAGGGGCGCGCGCGCCGGATGCTCGAACCCCGCATAGGCCGCGGCGATCGCCGCCTGCAGTTCCGCGTCGGTGAAGGTGTCGCCGGTGAAGGAGCGCATCACTCGGAAGGCGGCCTCTTCGTAGGGTAGACCCGCCAGCGCCGCGATCTCGGCCGGCGTCAGGGTCGGGATCGTTTCGGGGACATACAGACCGCCGTCACGGGCGAGGCCGGTCAGCATCGCCTCGCCGAAGCTGAGGGAGGGGGCTTTGCCGCGGGTCGAGATATAGCGCATGGTCGGTCCTCACATCGTCCGCCGCCTGATACGCCACAGCAGGTAGACTGTCATCCCCGCCCAGACGGCGGCGAGGGAAAACCAGGTGATGGCGTAGTTCAGGTGGTCGTTTGGTATGCCCAAGGTGGTGACGGGCACCGGTGTCACCCCCTGCCCCTCGCCCGTGACCTCGCGTGCGACGACCAGGACCGGCTCGGTTCCCAGTGCCGCGGCCATGGCCGGGACATCGCGGGCGAACCAGATGTTGCGGCCCAGATCCGGCTCGGGCGTCGACGAGGTCTTCTCGTCGGGCCAGTGCAGCGTGCCCAGCACCGTCAGCTGCACCGGCGGCCGGGGGGCCTCCTTCGCCGCCTCGGCCACGAAGCCGCGGTCGAGCAGCACGGTGCGCCCGCCGGTCTCGAAGGGAGTGATAATCTCGTAGCCCGCGCCTTCGCCCTTCACGCCGGTCAGCATGTGGATCTCGCGCGCGCCGGTCGTGCCCTGCAGCCGGACGGGCTGGTACTTTGCCGCCTCGCTGGTCTGAGCGGCGGGGGGAAGATGCCCCGGCTGGGCCGCCATCTGTGCCTCGATCCGCTCGAGCACCGCGGTCTTCCACTCGAGCCGGCGCAGTTGCCAGAGCCCGAGCTCGACCAGGATCGCGCAGCCGAGGCAGCCGAGGATCAGCGGAAAGAGGTATCGACGCATCGGCAGTCCAGGGCGCACGGAACGAAAGGGGCGCCAGAGCGCGGGGGGGCGCGGGGGGGGGGGGGGGGAGCC
>NZ_JBAWKD010000006.1:112874-213555 GCF_037095735.1 Frigidibacter sp. MR17.14
GGGGGGGCTCGCGAGCCCCCCCCGACCTGTTTCAGAAGCTCAGCCGCCCCAGATGTAGACCGCGGCGAAGAGGAACAGCCAGACGACGTCCACGAAGTGCCAGTACCAGGCCGCCGCCTCGAAGCCGATGTGGTTGCGCTGGGTGAAATGCCCGCGGACCGCACGGGCCAGGCAGACGGCCAGGAAGATCGTGCCGATGATCACGTGGAAGCCGTGGAAGCCCGTCGCCATGAAGAAGTTGGCGCCGTAGATGTTCCCCGACAAGCCGAAGGCCGCGTGGCTGTATTCGTAGGCCTGGAAGAAGGTGAAGAGCAGCCCCAGCGCGATGGCCAGCGCGAGCCCGGTCTTCAGATCCTTGCGGTTGTTCTCATGCACCAGCGCATGGTGCGCCCAGGTCGCGGCCATGCCCGAGCAGAGCAGGATCAGCGTGTTGATCAGCGGCAGGTGCCAAGGATCGAAGGTCTGGATGCCCTCGGGCGGCCAGACGCCCATCTGCGCCGGGTAGCCTTCGGTCATCGGGTACATGGCGTGCTTGAAGAACGACCAGAACCAGGCGGCGAAGAACATCACCTCGGACATGATGAACAGGATGAAGCCGTAGCGCAGCCCGATCTCGACGACCGGGGTATGGTCGCCCGCCTGCCCTTCGCGAATCGTGTCGCCCCACCAGCCCCACATGACGTAGAGGACGAGGATCAGCCCGACCAGGAACATCCAGGGGCTCGAGGACTTCATGAAATGCACGCCGCCCGTCAGCATGACGAAGGCGCCGACCGCGGCCATGAACGGCCAGATCGACGGTGGCAGGATGTGGTAGTCGTGGTTCTTGCTGTGCGCCATCGGTCCTCCCTTGGCCCCCCTTGGCCGTCCTAGTTCGTGCTGCTTCCCCCGGCGGGAGCCTCGACCGAGGCCTGACGGTCCTCGGGCAGTTTCGCCGGGTAGAAGGTATAGCTCAGCGTGATATGGGTCACGGATTTCGCGTCGCGATCCGTCACGATCTCCGGGTCGACGTAGAAGCTGACCGGCATCGTGACGCGCTCTCCGGGTTCCAGCACCTGCTCGGTGAAGCAGAAGCACTGGATCTTCGAGAAATAGTAGCCTGCCGCATCCGGCGCGACGTTGTAGGCCGCGGTTCCCGCAGTGACGTGGTTCGTCGGGTTATAGGCCTCGTAGAAGGCCAGCCCGGTCTCGCCGACGCGGATCTTCATCGTACGCTGCAGCGGCTTGAACTCCCAGGGCATGCCCGGCCCGGTGTTCGCGTCGAAGCGCACCGTCACCTCGCGGTCAAGGATCGTGTCCGAGCCCTTGGTGGCCACCTGCGTGGTGCCGGCATAACCCGTCACCCGGCAGAACCAGCTGTAGAAGGGCACCGCGACGAAGGAGGCCGCGACCATCAGCGCGACCACCCCGACCAGCTTGACCGCCAGCGCACCGTTCCTCCCTCGTGCGCTCATCCGGTCACCCTTGCCGTCGTGTGCGTGACGCTGGGCGGCGCGCCCTCGGCATGATCGAGATTGGTGATCTTGACGATGGTCAGACCGAAGACCAGCGCCACGAAGGCCGCAAGCACCAGCCCGAGGCCGAGGTTGCGGCCGAAGCGGCGGCGGTGCAGTTCGTGTTCTGGTCTGAATGCCATCGCGTTACCAGCCTCCGAGGCCCCAGGGGCGCAGCGCGGCCTCGGCCAGAAGCGCCCCGAAATGCAGGAAGAGATAGAGCAGAGAGAAGCGGAAGACCTGCTTCTCGGCGCGGTAGCCATCCGCCTCGGCCGCCGACTCGGCACGCCGCCACAGCTTCCAGCCGCCTCGGATGAACAGCGCGTTCAGCACGATCGAGACCGCGAGGTAGATCGGCCCGCCGATCGAGGTGAAGGCGGTGCCCACCGCGAAGGGCGCGAGGATCAGCGTATAGGCCAGGATATGGGCGCGGGTGGTGCGGCGTCCGTGGGTCACGGTCAGCATCGGCACCTTGGCGGCGGTGTAGTCGTTGTTCATGAAGAGCGCGAGCGCCCAGAAATGCGGCGGCGTCCACAGGAAGATCAAGAGGAACATCAGCACGGATTCGACGCTGATGCCGCCGGTCGCCACCGCCCAGCCGATCATCGGGGGGAAGGCGCCGGCCGCGCCGCCGATGACGATGTTCTGCGGGGTCGAGCGCTTCAGCCACATCGTGTAGACGACGGCATAGAAGAAGATGGTGAAGGCCAGGAAAGCGGCCGCGAACCAGTTCGCCGCCAGCCCCAGCATCAGGACCGAGATCCCCGACAGCGCGAGGCCAAGGCCCAGCGCCTCGGAGGGCGCCACGCGCCCCGAGGGCACCGGGCGCGATTTCGTGCGCCGCATCACCGCGTCGATGTCGGCGTCATACCACATGTTCAGCGCGCCCGAGGCCCCGCCGCCCAGCGCGATGAACAGGATCGCGGTGAAGGCGACATAGGGGTGAACGCCCACGGGTGCGACCAAAAGCCCTACCGCCGCGGTGAAGACGACAAGGGACATGACGCGCGGCTTGAGCAGCGCGACATAGTCGCCGAATCCGGCTTCGCGGTTGTGATCGAGGGCGCTCAGATCGCTCATTCACCAGTCTCCAGGTGGGGAAGCCCTTGGAAAGCCGGGCTTTTCCCTGCCTTGGCCCAGTCAGTCGGCCGAGGCGAGTTTCAGGGTCTTCGGGGCCGGATTGGCCGCAAAGAGCTCCTTAGCGCGGGCGAGCCACTGATCATAGGCCTCCTGGCTGACCACCTTCACCACGATCGGCATGTAGGCATGGTCCTTGCCGCAAAGCTCCGAGCACTGGCCGAAGAACACGCCCTCGCGGTCGGCGTTGAACCACAGTTCGGCGATCCGGCCCGGAACGGCGTCCTGCTTCACGGCGAAGGCCGGCACGGTCCAGCTGTGGATCACGTCCGAGCCGGTGACCTGCACGACGATGGTCTTGCCGACCGGCACCACCATCGGGTTGTCGACGGCCAGCAGGAACTCGTCGGGCTGGTAGCCGGCGGCGGTCAGCTTGGCGGCCATCGCCGGGCCGTTGACGTAGGGAACCGCACCGGCGCTTTCGTCCTCGGCGGTCAGCGTGGCGGGATGGCCCAGCATGTAGCTGTCGAAAGCCACCTGCTCGTCGGGATATTCATAGCCCCAATACCACTGGTAGCCGGTCACCTTGATGGTGATGTCGGCCTCGGGGATCTCCTGCTGCTTGAACAGGATCGGCAGCGAGAACGAGCCGATGACCACCAGGATCAGCACCGGGATCAGCGTCCAGGCGATTTCCACCGGCGTGTTGTGGGTGAAACGCGCGGGCACCGGGTTGGCGCGGCGGTTGTAGCGCAGGATGCAGATCGCCAGCAGCGCCACGACGAAGATCGTGATCACGGTGATCACGTAAAGCAGCATGTGGTCGAGCCACTGCTGGTCATGCGCCAGCTCGGTCGCGGCAGGCTGGAAGCCCATGCCGCCCTGATACGCGCGGCCGACGGTTTCCAGACCGGTCAGACCGTCGCCCGCCGCCTCCTGTGCGCGGGCGATCCCGGCGGCCAGAAGCCCCGGAACCACGGTGACCAGAGCGGAAAGCTTTCCGGCAAGACGCATCGATCCTATCTCCCTCGTGTCGGGCGCGGCTCCTCAACCGCGCACGCCTCACGCACGCAAACGTGACGCGTTGTAACATGGCCCTCAAAAACCATATTGTGCCCGAACCGACAAGCGAAACCGTGCGACACGGCGCCGCGCCTGCGACAGATCTAAGACAGGGTTGACACCATGGCTGACGGGCCCTTCCGCCCCTTCGACACCCATCTCGACGAGGCTGCCGCGCTGGCGGTGCTGCGCGAGGCGACCGCGGGGGCCGAGGATGGCGAGCTGTTCCTCGAGCGCCGCCGCTCGGAATCGATAGTCTTCGACGACGGGCGCGTGCGGTCTGCAAGCTATGACGCCTCGGAAGGCTTCGGCCTGCGCGCGGTGAAGGGCGAGGTCGCGGGCTATGCGCATTCGACCGAGATCTCGGAACCCGCGCTGAAGCGCGCCGCCGCCACCGCGCGGCTCGCCGTGGGCGATGGCGGCGGGGTGATGGCCCCCCCGCCCCCCGGCACCAACCGCCGCCTCTACGCCGACAGCGATCCGATGGCCGACGCCACCTTCGGCGTGAAGCTGGAAACCCTGCGCGAGATCGACGCCTTCCTGCGCGACATCGACAGCCGCGTGGTGCAGGTCACCGCCTCGGTCTCGGCCTCGCACCAGGAGGTGGTGATCCTGCGTCCCGAGGGCGGGCTCGTGTCCGACATCCGGCCGATGGCGCGGCTCAATGTCTCGGTGATCGTCGAGAAGGGCGGCCGGCGCGAATCCGGCAGCGCGGGCGGCGGCGGGCGCTATGGGCTTTCGGGGCTGATCACCTCGGATCACTGGAAGGGCGTGGCGCGCGAGGCGCTGCGCGTGGCCTTGGTGAACCTCGAGGCAGAGGCAGCCCCCGCGGGCGTGATGGACGTGGCGCTCGGCCCGGGTTGGCCGGGGATCCTGCTGCACGAGGCGATCGGCCACGGGCTCGAGGGCGACTTCAACCGCAAGAAATCCTCGGTCTTCTCGGAGCTGATGGGCCAGCGCATTGCCGCGAAAGGCGTGACGGTGCTGGACGACGGCACGATCCCCGACCGGCGCGGCTCGATCAGCGTCGATGACGAGGGCACGCCCTCGGCGAAGAACGTGCTGATCGAGGACGGGGTGCTGGTCGGCTACATGCAGGACCGCCAGAACGCACGGCTGATGGGCGTCGCGCCCACCGGCAACGGCCGGCGCGAGAGCCACGCCCATATCCCGATGCCGCGGATGACCAACACCTACATGCTGGGCGGCGAGGCGACGCCGGAAGAGGTCCGGGCCGAGATGAAGGACGGGATCTGGGCGGTGGGCTTCGGCGGCGGGCAGGTCGACATCACCAGCGGAAAGTTCGTCTTCTCCTGCACCGAGGCCTATCGGGTGAAGAACGGCGTTGTCGGCGCACCTGTGAAGGGCGCGACGCTGATCGGCGACGGGGCGACGGCGCTGCAGCACATCCGCGCGATCGGCAACGACATGGCGCTGGACCCCGGCATGGGCAATTGCGGCAAGGCCGGGCAATGGGTGCCGGTGGGCGTCGGCCAGCCGACGCTGCTGATCGGCGGGCTGACCGTCGGCGGTTCGGCCGCTTGATGCCGCTACGGCGACGGTCCGCAACGACTGTCGCCGGACCTCGAACGAATCGCGCGGCGTCAATCACTCGTTAACCTTACGCCCGCTATACCGGTCCTCGGCGAATGAGGCGGAGGTCCGGATGAACAAGGACTTGTTCACTTTTCCCACCCCCTTCACCCCACCCACTGCGGAAGAGGATCAGATCCTCTGGCTCCGTCTCATTCGCTCCCGCAAGGTCGGCCCGGCCACGTTCTGGCGGCTGATCGGCGAACATGGCTCGGCAGAGGCGGCATTGGCCGCGCTGCCCGAGATCGCCCGGGCCGCCGGGATCACCGATTACCAACCCTGCCCGCTGCCCGTCGCCCGTGCCGAACTGTCCGAGGGGCGCCGCGCCGGCGCGCGGCTGCTCTGCCGGGGCGCACCGGGCTATCCGCCGCGGCTGGCCGAACTGGCAGAGGCCCCGCCGCTCCTCTGGGCGATCGGCGCGGAAGAGCTCGCACAGCGCCCCGCGGTCGCGCTCGTCGGCGCCCGCAATGCGTCATCCCTCGGCATGCGCATGGCGCGGCGGCTGGCCGTCGGGCTGACCGAGGCCGGCTATGCCGTGGTCTCGGGCCTCGCGCGCGGCATCGACACCGCCGCGCATGAGGCCGCCCTCGCCGGCGGCACCGTCGCGATCCATGCCGGCGGGGTCGACGTGACCTATCCGCGCGAGAATGCGGCGCTTTCCGCCGCGATTGCCGCGCAAGGCCTGCGCCTGTCCGAACAGCCGCCGGGGCTGGAGCCCATCGCACGCCATTTCCCGCAGCGAAACCGGCTGATCGCCGGCATGGCCGAGGCCGTCGTGGTGGTCGAGGCCGCCCCCCAGTCGGGCAGCCTGATCACCGCGCGCGATGCGCTCGACCTTGGCCGCGAGGTTCTGGCCGTGCCCGGCCACCCGGTCGATGCCCGGGCCGCGGGGTGCAATGCGCTGATCCGCGACGGCGCGACGCTCGTGCGCGGGATCGCCGATGTGCTCGAGGCCCTGGGCGGTTCGCACGCCACACAGCGAACCGCAGACGCGCTCGCGCCGCCGGCAGAGCCGCAGGCCGAACCACCGATGCCCCAGCAGGATGGGCAGGCTGCGGCGCCCGCGCCGAAACGGACCCGCCCGGCCCCCGGTGCGGCACCCTCCCCCCGCGGCCTGTCCGAAACCGCCGCCCTGCACCGCATCATCCTCGACCGTCTCGGCCCCGCGCCGATCGCCGAGGATGCGCTGATCCGCGACCTCGCGATGCCCGCGGCCCGCGTTGCGCCGGAACTGCTGACGCTCGAACTCGACGGACGGATCGAACGCATGCCCGGCGGCTTCGTCGCCCGCATCCAATAGACGGCACCGCGCCGCCCGGCAGGGCGGCGCCCGGCCCAACGCGGACAAGCGGCCCCCGGGCCGCGCCGGACGGCGGCGGGAGCCTTCGCTCAAAGCCGCGACATCGGCCGGGACCGCATGCATTGACAATCCCCATCCCCCCACCCCATGTTCCCCGACCGAAGTGAAGTACCCTCCCCGAAGGACCGAACATGGCCGTCGTCGTCGTCGAATCCCCTGCCAAGGCCAAGACAATCAACAAGTATCTCGGCTCCGACTACACGGTGCTCGCCTCCTTCGGCCATGTCCGCGACCTGCCCGCCAAGGACGGTTCGGTCGACACCGACAATGAATTCGGCATGACCTGGGAGGTCGCGGCCGACAGCAAGAAACACGTTCGCGCCATCGCCGAGGCGCTGAAGACCGACGACACGCTGATCCTCGCCACCGACCCTGACAGGGAGGGCGAGGCGATCTCGTGGCACCTACAGGAGGCCCTCGCCTCGTCGCTGAAGAAGGGCAAGACCGTCCGCCGGGTGACCTTCAACGCCATCACCAAATCCGCCGTCACCGAGGCGATGAGCAAACCCCGCGATGTCGACATGGAGCTGGTCGAGGCCTATCTGGCCCGCCGCGCGCTCGACTATCTCGTGGGCTTCAACCTCTCGCCGGTGCTCTGGCGCAAGCTGCCCGGCGCCAAGTCCGCCGGCCGCGTGCAATCCGTCTGCCTGCGCCTGATCGTCGAGCGCGAGATGGAGATCGAGGCCTTCCGGGCCCGTGAATACTGGTCGGTCAAGGCGATCCTGGAAACCCCGCGCGGTCAGAGCTTCGAGGCCCGGCTGACCGTGCTCGGCGGCAAGAAACTCGACCGCTTCGACATCGCCACCGAAGAGGCCGCGAGCCTCGCCGTCGAGGCGATCCGCTCGCGCGACCTGACCGTGAAATCGGTCGAGGCGAAGCCCGCCAGCCGCAACCCCTACCCGCCCTTCATGACCTCGACCCTGCAGCAGGAGGCCAGCCGCAAGTTCGGCATGGGCGCCAAGGCCTGCATGGCCGCCGCGCAGCGCCTCTACGAGGCCGGGCACATCACCTACATGCGGACCGACGGCATCGACATGGCGCCCGAGGCGGTCACCGCTGCCCGCGAGGCGATCCGGGCCCGCTTCGGCGCGTCCTACGTTCCTGACAGCCCGCGGATCTACAAGAACAAGGCCAAGAACGCGCAGGAAGCGCATGAATGCATCCGCCCGACCGAGATGTCGGCGGCCCCCGACGACCTGCGCCTGACCGAAAGCGATCAGAAGCGCCTCTACGACCTGATCTGGAAGCGCACCATCGCCAGCCAGATGGCCGCCGCGCGGCTGGAACGGACCACCGTCGACGTCGGCTCGCGCGACGGCGAGGTCGAGCTGCGCGCCACCGGCCAGGTGGTGATGTTCGACGGCTTCCTCAAGGTCTACGACGAAGGCCGCGACGACGAGGGCGAGGACGAGGGCCGCCTGCCGCAGATCATGCAGGGCGAAGCCGCGAAGAAGCAGGGGATCACGCCCGAACAGCATTTCACCCAGCCCCCCGCCCGCTATACTGAGGCGACGCTGGTCAAGCGCATGGAAGAGCTGGGCATCGGCCGCCCCTCGACCTACGCCTCGATCGTGACCACGATCCAGGACCGCGACTATGTCCGCAAGGACAAGAACCGCCTGATCCCCGAGGACAAGGGCCGGCTCGTCACCGCCTTCCTCGCGAACTTCTTCAAGCGTTACGTCGAATACGACTTCACCTCGGCGCTGGAAGCCGAGCTTGACGACATCTCGGCGGGCGAACGTGACTACAAGGAAGTGCTGGCGCGGTTCTGGCGCGACTTCTCGGCCGCGATCGCCGAGACATCCGAATTGCGCATCACCGAGGTGCTCGAAAAGCTTGACGATTTCCTTGCCCCGCATCTCTACCCGGCCCGCGCCGACGGCTCGGACCCGCGGATCTGCCCAGTCTGCGGCACTGGCAAGCTGAACCTGAAGACCGCGCGGTCGGGCGGGGCCTTCATCGGCTGCGCAAACTATCCCGAATGTCGCTACACCCGCCCGATCTCGACCGCGGGCGGCGAAGAGGGCATGGCGCTGACCGGTGACGGCAAGCTGCTGGGCAACGACCCGGCGGGCCTGCCGATCACGCTGCGCACCGGCCGCTTCGGGCCCTACGTCCAGCGCGGCGAGGCCAGCGAAGAGCAGCCGAAACCGCCGCGCTCGAGCCTGCCGAAGGGCTGGAGCCCCGAGTCGATCGACCTCGAACGCGCGCTGATGCTTCTGGATCTGCCGCGCGAGATCGGCCTGCACCCCGAGGACAAGGAAAAGGTCGAGGCCGGCATCGGCCGCTTTGGCCCCTACGTCAAGCACGGCTCGACCTATGCCAACCTTCCGGAGGTCGACGAGGTCTTCACCATCGGCATGAACCGCGCGATCGAGGTGCTGGCGCAGAAGGCCAGCCGCGGCGCCGGGCGCGGCGCGGCGGCCAAGCCGCTGAAGGAGCTGGGCGAGCATCCGGACGGCGGCGCGATCCAGGTCATGCCCGGCCGCTACGGGCCCTACGTCAAATGGGGCAAGGTCAACGCGACCCTGCCGAAAGAGATCGAGCCCGAGGCGATCACCGTCGATCAGGCGGTCGAGCTGGTGAACGCCAAGGCGTCGAAGGGCGGCAAGAAGCCCGCGAAGAAGGCCACAGCCAAGGCTGCACCGAAGGCAGCCGCGAAACCGGCGGCAAAGACCGCCGCCAAGAAGCCTGCCGCGAAGAAGGCCCCTGCCAAGAAGACGGCAAAGCCGAAGGCCGGCGAGGCCGATGCCTCGGATCTGGGCGAGTAACCCGCTGGCCGCGCGCCGTTTCCGACTGACGCTGCGGAGCGGCGATTGACTCCCGGTCCCCGGCGATGGAACGTGTCGCCGGAGGCCCCGTCCACGTGCGGGGCAAGGCGTGACGCAGCGGGAGGCGCGGAATGAAGAAGGTCTACGGCAGCGCGGGCGAGGCTCTGGACGGGCTTCTCTTCGACGGGATGCTGATCGCCGCCGGCGGCTTCGGCCTTTGCGGGATTCCCGAGCTTCTGATCCAGTCGATCAAGGAAGCGGGCACCAAGGACATCACCGTCGCCTCGAACAACTGCGGCGTCGACGATTTCGGCCTCGGCATCCTGCTGAAGACCCGCCAGATCAAGAAGATGATCTCGTCCTATGTCGGCGAGAACGCGGAATTCATGCGCCAGTACCTCTCGGGCGAGCTCGAGCTGGAGTTCAACCCACAGGGCACGCTGGCCGAGCGCATGCGCGCCGGCGGCGCCGGGATCCCGGGCTTCTACACCAAGACCGGCGTCGGCACCGTCATTGCCGAGGGCAAGCCGGTGATGAACTTCGACGGTCAGGACTACATCCTGGAGCGCGGCATCGTCGCCGACCTCGCCATCGTCAAGGCCTGGAAGGCGGATGAAAGCGGCAACCTCGTGTTCCGCAAGACCGCGCGCAACTTCAACCCGCCGGCCGCGATGTGCGGCAAGGTCTGCGTGGTCGAGGTCGAAGAGATCGTGCCGGTCGGCAGCCTCGACCCCGATCACATCCACCTGCCCGGCATCTACGTGCACCGCCTGATCCAGGGCGAGCACGAGAAGCGCATCGAGAACCGCACCACCCGCGCCGCATGACCTCTCCCTACCACGATCTTCCGCCCGAAGCGTTCTGGCGGTCGGGCGTGGCAAGGACCGTGGCGGGGTCCGGGCACGAGGCCGCCTTGGGGGGTGCCATGCCGCTGGCCGAGGCCCTCGCGCTCTCCCTGCCAATATCTGCCGGTGCGGGCATCTTCGTTCTGGGGGACGCCTTCGCCGGCGCGCTGCACCGGGGCCTCGCCGCCTGCGGGCGCTCCGTCGAGGCCGAACCGCCGCCCGACGGCTTCCCGCCCGCGGTGCTGAAGGACTTCGGCTGGGGTCAGGGCGCGGCCCGCACCGGGCCGCTGCGCTCTGCGCGCGAAGTGGCCCAGCTTCTGGCCGAACTCAGCGGCCGACGCGCGCCGCGCGCCGCGATCCGCGAGATCGCGCCCGGCCAGTTCATCGACAGCCTGCGCCCCGGGGTGGAGCCTGCGGGCTTCGACAGCCACGCGGCCGCGATCGAGGCCCGCGCGGCGCATCTGGCAGCGATCTCCAAGGCACTGACCAGCGCCGAGGTGGTGCTGCTGTGCCTGTCCTCCGCCACCTGCCACGAGGATCCGGCGCATCGCAGCGCCCATCCGCCCGAGGCGGCGGCGCGGATCGGCGGGCTGGTGCCGGCGCGTTCGACGCTTTCGCAAATCGAATCCGAGCTGTCGTCGATCTGGCGCGACCTGCGCCAACTGATGGACGAGCCGCGGCTGATCATGGCGCTCTCGCCCGCGGTCGAGGACGGCTGGCCGGACGGGGCCCGCGACCGGGCGAACCTCAGGATCGCGATGTCGCGCCTTGCAACGCGCGGCCGGCGGCTGGCCTACCTGCCGCTGCACGAGGTTCTGACCGCACCCGGCCGGCTGCAGGACTGCCTTGCGCCCGACGGGCGGCCGACGCGCGCGGGCCTTGCCGAGGCGCTGCACCTCGTCTGCGGCACCGCGCCCCTCGGCCTGCCGCAGGGGGGCACAGCTTCGGTGCCGGACAGCCGGACCGAGGGCGACGGGGCCGAGAGCGATGACCCGCTGGTCTGTGAAGAGCTGCTCTACGAGGCCTTCGCCCCCGGAGGGCGCGCATGACGCGGCTTCTGGTGCTGGGAACCTCGCAGGCAGCCACCCTGTCGCTCGCCCCCGATCTGGAAGGGGCGCTGCCGGGCGTGCAGACGCGCTTCTATGCCCTGCCCGGCGCCAGCTGGTCGCGCGCGCGCCTCGACGAAGCCGGGCGGCTTGGCCCGGCCCCCGACGACCGGATCGGCCGGGCGAAATCAGTCGAGTGGAACGGCTGCGCCGCGCTGGACATGGCCGGCACCGATCACATCGCAGTCTGCGCGCCCCGCTTCCGGCTGTTCTTCCTGGCCCGGTCCCTGCGCGAGCGCGACATCTTCGGCCTGCCACGGACCGGCGCGGATCATGCGATCTCCGCGGGTCTGCTGACCGCCGCGCTGGCGGACTGGGTGCGCGAGGAGATCGCCGCGCTCAGGCCGCGGCTGCCGGTCGGCGTGCCGGTCAGCCTGCTGGCCGTGCCCTATCCGCTGGCCTCCGACGCGCCCGGCGCGCCGCAGGAGGACGCGGCCCTCGTGCGCCTGCGCCTGCGCCCTGCCGCGGCAAGGATCGAGGCAATTTACGAAGCGGTGATCGCGGCAGAGGTCGCGGCGGCGGGCTGGCGCTGGCTCGCGCAGCCGGCCGCGACACGGGCCGGCCCCTTCGCCAGCGCAGACCGCTTCGCCCGCCCCGGCGCCTTCGACCCGGCCCGCCCGGACCTGCGCCACATGAACGCCGATTACGCGGCCCTGGCGATGGCCGAGCTTGGCCAGAGCCTGCCCCCCGCCCCGCCCGTTGCAGGGATGCCTGCCCGACACCCGCTTCCCGCCGCCGCGGGACTGGCCTAAACCATCATGGACGCCGCCAGAGCGCGCGGCGAAGGAGGACGACAATGCCCTGGGACCGCAACCAGATCGCCGCCCGCGCCGCCAAGGAGCTGAAGGACGGCATGTATGTGAACCTCGGGATCGGCATCCCGACGCTGGTGTCGAACTACATCCCCGAGGGGATGACCGTGACCCTGCAGTCGGAAAACGGCATGCTGGGCATGGGCCCCTTCCCCACGGATGACAAGGTCGATCCCGACCTGATCAACGCCGGCAAGCAGACGATCACCGAGCTGCCGCACTCGGCCTACTTCGACAGCGCCCAGAGCTTCGCGATGATCCGCGGCGGCAAGATCGCGATGGCGATCCTGGGGGCGATGGAAGTGTCCGAAAAGGGCGACCTCGCGAACTGGATGATCCCCGGCAAGCTGGTGAAGGGCATGGGCGGCGCCATGGACCTGGTGGCGGGCGTCGGCCGCGTGGTGGTGGTGATGGACCACACCAACAAGGCGGGCGAATCGAAGGTGCTGAAGGAATGCACCCTGCCGCTGACCGGTCTGTCGGTGGTCGACCGGATCATCACCAACCTGGGCGTGCTCGACGTGGTCGAGGGCGGTCTGAAGATCGTCGAGACCGCCGAGGGCGTCACCGAGGACGAACTGCGGGCCGCCACGCAGGCCACGCTCGTTGACTGAGCTTCCCGCCATCACTCGCGAGGTCGAGGGGTCGCGCGGGCGCTACGTGATCCGCCTCGACGGGGCCGAGGCCGAGCTGACCTATTCGATCAGCTCGCCCACGCTCGTCATCGCCGATCACACCGGCGTCCCCGATGCCTTCCGGGGCATGGGCGCGGGCAAGGCGCTGGTCGAGAGGCTGGTGGCAGACGCCGAGGCCGAGGGCTTCCGCATCGTCCCGCTATGCCCCTTCGTCAACGGCTGGCGCGCGAAGCATCCCGAGGCCGCCGCGTTCTTCGCCGTCTGACCGCCGGCGGACTGAGCCAGTCCTTCGACCTTGTGAGGCTCACCCGGGGAGACCTGGCCACGAGGCCCGAATGGGGCGGCGTCCCCGCCCCGTCAGCCGCGGAACACGCAGCCGTCCGAGACCAGCTCGGGCGGCGTCAGGCAAAGGCCGCGCGCCACCTGCCAAGCCGCCAGAACCTTGGGCACATAGTCCCGCGTCTCGACGTAGGGCGGCACGCCATTGGCCTTCTTCACGGCGTTCTCGCCCGCGTTGTAGGCCGCCAGCACCATCAGCGGATCGCCGTCGAACTCGCCCATCAGCCAGTCCAGATAGGCGACCCCGCCCTTGATGTTCTGCATCGGATCGGTCGAATCACTCACGTCGAACCGCGCGGCGGTGGCGGGGATCAGCTGCATCAGCCCCACCGCCCCGGCGGACGAGACCGCCGCGGGCCGGCCGCCGCTTTCAATTCCGATCACCGCGAGCACCAGCGCCGGCGACACCCGGGTCCCGATCGTGGCCTTCAGGATGTCGGCGCCATGCACCTCGGCGATCTCGCGCATGTGCTGCAGGCGCGGCGAAGCCACCATCGACCCGGCCGGACCCTGGTTCAGCGCGGCGAGCGCCAGCTGGAAGCGCCCCGCCGTGTCGCCCAGCCGCGGTGAGACCGCCTGCCAGTACCAATCATAGGCCCCGGGCTTCACCGGTGCGGGCGGTCCCTCGCCCTCGCCCTTCTGCGCCGACGGCTCGGGCCAGGGTTCGAGCGCGGCAAGGGCACGCGCCTGCTCTGCCGGGTCGATCTGGACGGTGATGCGCTTGCCGGTGAACCCCGACTTCGGCACGCCGATCCGCTTGGCGGTGAACTCGGCGAAGGGCGCGGGCACGGCGGAGGGCGCGGGCGCACTGGCCGCGGCAGGCGCCGCATCGGGCACGGGCGACGGTGCCTGCATCGGCAGGCCCTCTTCGGCGCGGGCCGCGGGCACCAGGGCGATGGCGACGAGCGTCGCAGCCATCACGTGCCGGGAGACGCGCCCCCGCTGTCCTGTCCCGTTCCTGCGCACTGTCCACCCGCCTGCCCCCCGCGGGGCGCCCTCGCCGGTTCGCCGGCTTTGCACGAGCATGGCAGAAACCGCAGCCTGCAGCCACTGTCACGCGCGGCCCAAGCGGGAATCACATGCCCGCCGTGCCCCGGGGATCACGGCCGATTCGGCGGCAAATCGCGCAGTTCGGCCGCCTGGGGCCGGCAAGACCCCGCCACAGCGCGAAAATGAACCCTTAACGCCCAAATCGCGCCACGATCCTCAATGAAAAGTAACCTCACACCGCAAGTGCATCGGGTTCTGGATGCCGGCTAGCGGCGTAGCGAGTAACGCGCAACCTGGAGAGAACGCCATGAAACTGACCAACCTGTTCAAGAAATTCCGCAAAGACGAAGACGGTGCCGTGACCGTTGACTGGGTCGTCCTGACCGCTGCCGTCGTCGGCCTTGGCGTTGCCGCCATGTCGCTGATCGACACCGGCGTGACCGACCTGTCGACCAGCATCCAGTCGTCGCTGAGCGCCGCGACCGTTTCGGCCGCCAGCAACTGAGCCTGATGGCCGGTTTCACGACCGGCTGCGACAGGGCCGCACCCCGCCCGGGTGCGGCCCGTTTCCTAGGATAGGAAGATTTTGCGAGAGTGTTCCGCGGTTCCGGCCGCGCCCTGCCCAGAACCGGCCACCTTTGGACCGGATCTAGGAAGCACGGGCCAGACGGAACAGCACGGCCCGGACGGACATCCATCCCCAAGGCCGGAGCATACAGATGAAAGTCTTCAACTACCTCAATACGTTCCGCAAGGAAGACGACGGCGCCGTGACGGTCGACTGGGTCGTCCTGACCGCCGCGATCGTCGGGCTCGGGATTGCCGCGACCTCGCTTCTGTCGGGCGGCGTCTCGGATCTTTCGGGCGACATCAAGACATCGCTCGAAGCCTCGAAGAACAACTGAGCCCCAAAGGCTCGACCCAGTTCCGGTGGCCCCGTCGTCCGGGGCCGCCACGACAGACGAAAGACCCGGCCCCGGCAGCGTAATCGGGGCAGCGACACCAGGGGATGCCACCTCGCGTCCCCGGCGGGCTCCGCCCCGCGAGGCAGAGACGCCCGCCAAGCAGACGGGCAAGACTGGTAGGAGAAGGAAGATGAGAGCTGTTTTCGGACTCGTGCTCGTGGTCGGTCTCGCGCTTGCGGGGGCAGCCGTCTACATGGCGCAGGGTTTCGTGGCCCGCACCCAGGCCGAGCGCAACGCGCTGATGGCGCAGATGGCCAAGCAGGTGCCGCTGGCCACCGTCCTCGTGGTCAAGGCCGACAAGGCCTATGGTGACACCATCACCGCCGAGGACGTGGTCGCGATCCGCTATCAGGCGGACCACCAGCCGGCCGGCGCCTTCGCCGACATCAAGGCCCTCTTCCCCGAAGGCAAGCCGCAGACCCGCACCGCGCTGCGCGCCATGGATGCCAACGAACCCGTTCTGGCCAGCAAGGTCACCGAGCCTGGCGAGGATGCCGGCCTGACCTCGCGCCTGACCAAGGGCATGCGCGCCTTCACCGTCACCGTGGACGTCAGTTCCGGCGTGTCGGGCTTCCTGCGCCCCGGTGACCGCGTCGACGTCTACTGGACCGGCGAACAGGAAGGCACCCAGGTTTCCAAGCTTATCGACACGGGCGTCAAGCTGATCGCCGTCGACCAGACCGCCGACCAGGACCGTTCAGTCCAGGCGCAGGTCGCCCGCACCGTCACTGTGGAGGCCACGTCCGAACAGGTCGCCGCCCTCGCCCTGGCGCAGTCGACCGGCCGCCTGACCCTGGCCCTGGTGGGCACCAACGACACCACCACGGTCGGCGCCGTCGAGATCGACAGGGCCCGCCTGCTGGGGATCGAGAAGCCGGTCGTGGCCGAGGTGGCCGCCCCGCGAGTGTGCACGATCCGAACCAACAAGGGCGGCGAGATCGTCCAGGTCGAGATCCCCTGCACGAATTGACCAAAAGGCAACACAGGAAAACCGCGCCACGACGGCGCGGTTTTTTTGTTGAGAACTGTCCTTAACGACACAACGCTTGGGAAACTGGGTGGTTTGGGGCTTGATTCTTGCTTGGTTTCGCATTTTCGCGCATGCTCACCTCAAATCTCGGGCGCAAAGACCCGGCTGAGGCGTGTTTCGAGAGGGCAGGACGTCGGATGATGAAGAAGTTTCTCTGGGTCAGTTCGCTGGCCCTCGCCGTTGCGTTCGTAGGCCCCGCCGGGACGCAGGCCGAAGTTCTGCGCGTGATGAGCGGATCGACCTCGACACCGCTGCAGGTTCCGATGAACCGCGCCGTCGTGGTCGAGGCGGACACGCCCTTCGCAGAACTCTCGATCGCGAACCCGGGCATCGCCGACATCTCGACCCTGTCCGACAAGTCGATCTACGTGCTGGGCAAGGCGCCGGGGCGCACCACGCTGACCCTGCTCGGGGCCGACGGCCAGCTGATGACCAACGTCGAGGTGCAGGTCACCCCCGACATCGCCGAATTCAAGGAGCGCCTGCGCCAGGTCCTGCCCGGTGAACCGATCGAGGTGCGGACCGCC
This sequence comes from Frigidibacter sp. MR17.14, assembly GCF_037095735.1. Taxonomy (NCBI): domain Bacteria; kingdom Pseudomonadati; phylum Pseudomonadota; class Alphaproteobacteria; order Rhodobacterales; family Paracoccaceae; genus Frigidibacter; species Frigidibacter sp. MR17.14. Next base: position 129,483 of record NZ_JBAWKD010000006.1, read on the forward strand.
AACGACGGCATCGTGATGTCGGGGACGGTGACCTCGACCGCCGCGCTCGACCGCGCGCTGGAACTGGCGAACCGCTATGCGCCCGACCGGGTGTCGAACCTGATGAACGTCGGCGGCACCCAGCAGGTCATGCTGCAGGTGCGATTCGCCGAAATGCAACGCAGCGTGTCGAAGAACCTGTCGGCGTCGCTGGGCGCGGCGGGGTCGCGCGGGACCTTCGGCGCGCGCGGCGCGTCCGGCAACATCGACGAGATCAACAACCTGACCTCCGGCAACACAGTCACCACCAGCGCGGCCGGTGCACTGGGCGCGGTGCTGACCCGCGGCAGCTTCGAGCTGGGCGTGCTGCTGGAGGCCCTCGAATCCAAGGGCATGGTCCGCACCCTGGCCGAGCCGAACCTCACCGCCCTGTCGGGGCAGGAGGCCAGCTTCCTTGCCGGCGGCGAATATCCGATCCCGGTCAGCGACGGCGACGGCGGGATCACGGTCGAGTACAAGCCCTTCGGCGTCGAGCTGGCCTTCGTCCCCCGCGTGGTCGATGGCGACATCATCAACCTTCAGATGAACGCCGCGGTCTCGGGCATCGACTCGAGCGTCGTGGTCGAGAACGGCAGCTTCTCGGTCAACGGTTTCCGCCGCCGCGAGAGCAAGACCACGGTCGAAATGCGCGACGGCGAAAGCTTCGCGATCGCAGGCCTGCTGCAGGACGACTTCCAGGATTCGAACAGCCAGGTGCCGTGGCTTGGCGACATCCCGGTGCTGGGCGCGCTGTTCCGCTCGACCAGCTACCAGCGCCAGCAGACCGAGCTCGTCATCATCGTGACCCCGCACCTCGTGACCCCGACGCGCGGCATGGCGCTGGCCCTGCCGACCGACCGGGTCAAGATCCCGACCGAGCGCGAACTGTTCCTGCGCGGCAAGATCACCGGGGCCGCGGCCGAGGTGGCCAAGCAGGACTACACCGGCTCCTATGGCTACGTGATGGAGTGACGACAGTGAAAACGCGCCTCTTCCTCGCTGCCGCCCCTCTTGCCGCCCTGCTGCTGTCGGCCTGTTCGAACGCGCCCGCGGGCGACGCCGTGGACCATACCCAGGCCGGGTTCGGCAATGCCACCATGCAGAACCGGATGATCCAGACCGGCGACATGAGCTATGTCATCGACCTGACCAAGCGTTTCGCCGCCGCGGTTCCGCCGCGCGTGCACTTCGCCTTCAACTCCTCGGCGCTGGACGGCGAGGCGCGCGCGATCCTCGACCGGCAGGCCGACTTCATCCGCCAGTTCCCCGAGTTGCGCTTCCGCGTCTATGGCCACACCGACCTCGTCGGGTCGGCCGGGTACAACCGCGCGCTCGGCCTGCGCCGGGCCCAGGCCGTGGTCGCCTATCTGTCGACCCGCGGGATCAGCCGCTCGCGGCTCGAGGCGGTCGTTTCCTATGGCGAAACGCAGCCCCTCGTGCTGACCGAGGCGCCCAACGCCCAGAACCGTCGCACCGTGACCGAGGTTTCGGGCTTCGTCGGACATCGCACGGGCACGCCGCTGAACGGTAAGTATGCGGCAGTGATTTTCCGCGACTATGTCGCGAGCGCCGTCGCGGACCATGGCATGCCGAGCTGGTCGGGCAGCGATGCCGCTGGCGTCGCAGGCTCGAACTCGGGCTCCGGCGGCACCAACTGATCGCCGCTCCGCCCCTGCCGGGCGGAGCGTTACCTGACTGGCTGATGCGGGGCGCGCCGAAGGTCGCCCCGCCGGTTGCCGTGTGAAGGGATGCCTTGCCGAAGCGATTCGCCCGGCACGGGGTCCCGCCCCGTCCGAAGGCGACGACGGCCATGCGGAGGCCCGGACAAGGCCGCGAGGCGACGGCTCCTCCGAATACAACCGGCGGGTCGCTACCGTGCACAAACTCCAAACAATTTCGGTTTTCCAGCCGCATTCTCGCCCGATTCTCAGGCCATCTTTTACCGGTGAGTAAGGACGCGGCCGCAAGAGCCGCAGGGGGCAGAACCGCTCCAGAAGGGAATGAGGCAATGTCCAAGGCAGCCCAGATGATCGAGCCCGAAACCGCGCAGATTGTTGCCTGCACGGTGTCCCGTGACGTGTCCAACTTCGATCTGCTGATCGAGGACATGGAGACCGAGCTGGGCGAAAGCTGGGGCGATCTCGGATTTGCCGAGGCCCTGCGCTTCCTGGACCAGCCCGAGGCCCAGGCCCTGCAGTTCGTGGCGGTGGCGCTGGACGAAGAGGACGAGGCCGACGTGCCCGAGGTCGCGGCGATCATCGCCCGCGCCAAGGAGAAGCGCATCCGCGTCCTGCTGATCGTCGAGACGTTGAGCCCGGCCGCCCTGCACCAGCTGATGAAGCTTGGTGCCGATGACTTCCTGCCCTACCCCCTGCCGCAGAACGCCCTGCACGAGGCGATCGAGCGGCTGAACGAGGCGCCGCAGGTGCCGGCCGGCCTGCCGGCCGACTGGGCGCAGGTGCCCGTTCCCCCTGCCCCGCGCGGCGGCGCCGGCAAGCATGACGGCGTGGTGCTGCCGGTCCACGGCCTTGCCGGCGGCGTCGGCTCGACCACCTTCGCGGTCAACCTCGCCTGGGAACTGGCGACGATGGCCAAGGAGAACGGTCCCCGCGTCTGCCTGCTGGACTTCGACTTCCAGATGGGCGCCACGGCGACCTATCTCGACCTGCCGCGCCGCGACGTGGTCTTCGACATGCTGTCGGACACCTCGAAGCTGGATGCCGAAACGCTGCAGCTGTCGATGGTGACCTTCAACGACAAGCTGCACGTGCTGACCGCCCCGGGCGAGATGCTGCCGCTGGACATCGTCAGCTCGGAAGACATCAACCGCATCATCGACACCGCGCGCAGCTGCTTCGACTTCGTGGTCGTCGACATGCCCTCGACCGTGGTGCAATGGACCGAGGCGGTGCTGACCCAGGCCCATGTCTACTTCGCCGAGATCGAGCTCGACATGCGCTCGGCCCAGAACACGCTGCGCATGATCCGGGCGCTGCGCGCCGAAGACCTGCCGCTGGAAAAGCTGCGCTACGTGCTGAACCGCGCCCCCGGGCTGACCGACCTCCCCGCCAAGGCCCGGGTCAAGCGTTTGGCCGAGAGCCTCGACATCAAGATCGAGCTGCAGATGCCCGACGGCGGTCGCCAGGTCACCCAGGCCAACGACCACGGCCTGCCGCTGGCCCTGCACGGGGCGACGAAGAAAAGCGCGCTGCGCAAGGAAATCGCCAAGCTCGCGAAATCGCTTTTCGAGCTGAACCGCGCTGCCGAGACCGCCAAGCTCTGACCCTCCCAGACTGCCAGACGTCAGGATAATCCGCCGCCATGTTCTCGCGCTACAAGAAGCCCCAGACGCCCGCGACCCCGCCGAACGCCGTGCCCACGGCCCCGGCCGCGCAGGCGCAGGCCGCGCCCGCGGGCGCCCCCGTCGCGCAGCCGCCCCGCCCCGCCGCCGTCCAGCGCCGGGTCGAACTGCCGCAGGCACCGGCGCAGGCGGTGGCCGCCGACAAGGAGCGCAAGCGCAAGGAACGGCTGTCCGAGCTGAAGGTGCAACTGCACAAGCGGCTGCTCGACGACCTCAACCTTGCGGCGCTGGAACAGGCGACCGAGGCGGAGCTGCGCAACGAGATCTCGGCCATCGCCTCGGAAGGGCTGACCGAGCTGTCAGTGGTTCTGAACAAGGAAGAGCGGCAGGTCCTGAACCAGGAGCTGTATGACGAGGTCATGGGCCTCGGGCCGCTCGAGCCGCTGCTGAAGGACGACACCGTCAACGATATCCTCGTGAACGGGCCGCAGCAGATCTTCGTGGAACGCGCCGGCAAGCTGCAGCTGACCGACATCACCTTCAAGGACGAAAAGCACCTTCTGCGGATCATCGACAAGATCGTGTCCGCCGTGGGCCGCCGCGTCGACGAATCGAATCCCTATGTCGACGCCCGCCTGTCCGATGGCTCGCGCTTCAACGCGATGGTGCCCCCGGTCGCGGTCGACGGCTCGCTGGTCTCGATCCGGAAGTTCAAGAAAGAGAAGCTGGCGATCGACGACCTCGTCCGCTTCGGCGCCTTCACCGAAGAGATGGCGGCCTATCTGCAGGCGGCGGTCGCGACGCGGCTGAACGTCATCGTCTCGGGCGGCACCGGCTCGGGCAAGACCACCACGCTGAACGCGCTGTCGTCGTTCATCGACAATGCCGAGCGGATCCTGACGATCGAGGACACGGCCGAACTCCAGCTGCAGCAGACGCATGTCGGCCGCATGGAAAGCCGCCCCGCCAACGTCGAGGGCAAGGGCGCCGTCACCCAGCGCGACTGCCTTCGCAACGCGCTGCGGATGCGCCCCGACCGGATCATCGTCGGCGAGACCCGCGGCGAGGAAGTCATCGACATGCTGCAGGCCATGAACACCGGCCACGACGGCTCGATGACCACGATCCACGCGAACTCGGCCCGCGACGGCATCAGCCGCCTTGAAAACATGGTCGCCATGGCCGGGATCGAGATGCCGATCAAGGCCGTGCGCAGCCAGATCGCCAGCGCCGTCAACCTGATCGTGCAGGCCTCGCGCCTGCAGGACGGCTCGCGCCGCATGGTTTCGATCACCGAGCTGACCGGCATGGAGGGCGAAGTGATCTCGATGCAGGAAATCTTCCGCTACGAGCGCCTGGGCCTTGCCGCCGACGGCAAGATCATCGGCCGCTTCACCGCCACCGGGATCCGGTCGCACTATGCCGACCGCTTCCGCCAGTGGGGCTACGACCTGCCGCACACGATCTACGAGCCCACCCTGTAACGTATCGTTCCGAGGATCCCGACCATGGTGCTGAGTGCCGCGCCCCTGATCTACATCGTCGTCTTCGTCGCGGTGCTGCTGCTGGTCGAAGGGATCTACCTTCTGGCCTTCGGCAAGTCGATCAGCCTCAACAGCCGCGTGAACCGCCGGCTCGAGATGCTCGACAAGGGTGCCAAGCGCGAGCAGGTGCTGGAACAGCTCCGCAAGGAGGCCAGCCAGCATCTCGCGGCGAACGGCATCCCGCTCTATTCGCTGCTGGCCGCCAAGGCGCAGAAGGCCAACATCGCCTTCAGCCCGCGGCAGCTGGTGATGATGATGGGCGTGCTCAGCGCCGTGGCCTATGTCGGTCTCGGCATCGGCACCGAGGCGAGCCCGGCGGTGCGCGCGCTTCTGTCCGTGCTGATGGGCGTCGGCGGCGTGTTCCTGTGGGTGAACGGCAAGGCCAACAAGCGCATCGCGCTGCTGGAAGAGCAGCTGCCCGACGCGATCGAGCTGATGGTGCGCAGCCTGCGCGTCGGCCACCCGTTCTCGGCCGCGATCCAAATCGTCGCCAAGGAGGTCGCCGATCCGCTGGGCAGCGAATTCGGGATGATCGCCGACGAGGCCGCCTATGGCCGCGACATCACCGAAAGCCTCAAATCGCTGGCGGAACGCACCGACATGCAGGACCTTCGCTTCCTTGCCGTCGCGGTGACGATCCAGCAGCAGTCCGGCGGCAACCTGGCAGAGATCCTCGACGGTCTGGCCAAGGTCGTGCGCGCCCGGTTCCGCCTGTTCCGCCGCGTGAAGGCGATCACCGCCGAGGCGAAATGGTCCGGCACCTTCCTGTCCGGCTTCCCGCTGGTGGCGCTGGTCGGCATCCAGGTGCTGAAGCCCGACTATTACGACGGGGTCAAGGACACCCCCGCCTTCATCCCCGCGGCGATCGCCGTCGGCGCGATGCTCGCCGTCAACGTCCTGTTCATGAAGATCATGACCACGATCAAGGTGTGAGGCCGCCATGCTGACCGAGATCAACGACCTTCTCGTCGCCCGATTCGGCCCGCTGGGCCCGCTCTATGCCGTCGGCGCGCTTGGCCTGCTGATGATTGCCGTCACCATCCCGCTGTTCCTGAACCGCGCGCCCGATCCGCTGAAGAAGCTGAAGGACGACGGCAAGGAGGGCCGCGGCAAGGATGGCGAGCGTCGGGCGCTGCGCACCGGCCGGTCAGACAAGCTCGACAAGTTCGCCACCTTCCTCGAACCGAAGACGGAAGAGGAGATGACGAGCGCGCGCCTGAAGATGATGCGCGCCGGCTATCGCGGCAAGAATTCCGTCCGGACCTTCCACGCCATCCAGTTCACCGTCGCCATCGGCGCGCTGATCCTTGGCACCGTCTATTCGCTGCTGAAATCCTCGATGGGCGATGTGCCGGCCTCGCAGATGGCCATGTACACGCTGCTGCCGGCGGCGGCGGGTTATTACCTGCCGCGCTACTGGCTCGACAAGCGGATCGAAGCCCGCCAGAAGCAGATGCAGAACGGCTTCCCCGACGCGCTCGACATGCTTCTGGTCTGCGTCGAGGCCGGTCAGTCGCTGGACCAGGCGATCATCCGCGTCGCGAAAGAGCTCGAGATGGGCTACCCCGCGCTGGCCGAGGAATTCGAGATCGTCGCCTACGAGGTCAAGGCCGGGAAAGAGAAATCCTCGGTTCTGCGCGCCTTCGCCGAGCGTTCGGGCGTCACCGACATCGCCAGCTTCGTGACGGTGATGATCCAGTCGGCGCAGTTCGGCACGTCCATCGCCGAAGCGCTGCGCGTCTACGCCGCCGACATGCGCGACAAGCGCGTGATGCGCGCGGAAGAGTTGGCGAACAAGCTGCCGACAAAGATCACGCTGGGCACGATGATGTTCACCGTGCCGCCGCTGCTGGTGATCCTTGTGGGGCCGTCCATTTACTCTATCATCCAGCTGTTCGGTAATTTTAAGTAAACGACGGCGAGACTTTCGTGAGATCCGGCGCGCAGGCCAGGTTCCTGCCCCTTCTGATGCTGTGCACGGCCTGCCTCGCGGCGGGCTGTTCGCGTGATGGCAGCAACCCCTATGCTCCCTCTGGCGTGGCCCGCGGGGCCGAGGCCATCGACGGGCTCACCGTCGGCCACCGGCTGATGGAGGCGGGCGAATTCGACCTCGCGCTCAAGGCCTATTACCGCGCCGCGGTCGAGCATGGCACCACGGTCGACGTGCTGTCGGCGATCGGTTCGGCCGATCTGCGGCTGGGTCGCCTGGGGCAGGCCGAACAGATGCTGCGCCGGGCCATCGACGCCGACGAGCGCTTCGTGCCCGCCTGGAACAATCTCGGCGTGGTGCTGATGGAAAAGAATGAGCTCTCCGAGGCCGCGCAAGTGTTCCGCACGGCCTATGCGCTAGACAGTGGCAACTCTGACGAGATCCGCGAAAATCTGCGCCTTGCCCTCGCGAAGATGGACGCCCCCCGCTATGATCCGCAGGAAGAACCGGCGGAGTACAAGCTGGTGCGGCGCGGTTACGGGGAATACCTTCTGCTCGGCGCCGCGAAAGGCAACGCGCAGTAGGAGAAGCCATGCGTCATCCTGTCATCGTCGCGCTCTGCCTGGGCGCGGCCACGCTCGCCGCCGGCTGCAACCGCACGACCTCGGATGCCGAGGTTAAGCGCGCGGTGAAAGAGGCGGGCGTCGTCGAGGAAAACAACATCAGCGACATCATGCTGACGGTCGCGGACCCGAACGAGGCGGTCTCCTACTTCACCCGCACGCTCGAGGAACGTCCAAACGACGTGACAGCCAAGCGCGGCCTCGCGGGCTCGCTGGTCAAGGCCAAGCGCCCGGCAGAGGCGATCAAGCTCTGGACCGAGATCGCCGAGGGCCCCGAGGGCACGCCCGACGACCGGGTGCAACTGGCCGACGCCCTGATCCGCGACAACCAGTGGAAACCGGCCGAGGCGCAGCTGAACCGCGTGCCCCCGACCCACGAGACCTACGAGCGCTACCGGCTCGAGGCGATGGTGGCCGACTACAACAAGAACTGGAAGAAGGCCGACAGTTTCTACGAAACCGCCGCCGGCCTGACGACGCGCCCGGCCAACGTGCTGAACAACTGGGGCTATTCCAAGCTGAACCGCCGCGACTTCGCCGGCGCGGAAAAGCTGTTCACCGACGCGCTGAAATACGACGGCACGATGTTCACCGCCAAGAACAACCTGGTCATGGCCCGCGCCGGGCAGCGCAAATACGATCTGCCGATCGTCGAGATGACCCAGACCGAACGGGCGATGCTGCTGTACACGGCGGCGCTGACCGCGATCAAGCAGGGCGACCTGCAGACCGGCAAGAGCCTGCTGCGCGACGCGGTCGAGACCCATCCCCAGCATTTCGACGAGGCCGCCCGCGCGCTGGCCGCGCTCGAGGGCAGCCCGGTGTCGCAGGGCTGATCGGATGCTGGGCACCACGCCGCAGACCGCCTCGCTGGTCTTCCTGCTGCTGCTGGCGCCGGTCGCCTTCTATGTCTGCTGGACCGACCTGCGCTGGATGAAGATCCGCAATCGCACAGGGCTTCTGGTGCTGGCAATCTTCGCCGTCGCCGGGGGTCTGGTCCTGCCGCCCGAGATCTGGGCCTGGCGCTGGCTGAACGCGGTCGTGGTGCTGGCGATCGGCTTCTTCCTAACGGTCGCGGCGGGCGTCGGCGCGGGCGATGCCAAATACGCGGCGGCGGTCGCGCCCTTCGTCGCCCCCGCGCATGCGGCACTGCTGCTGCCGATCTTCGCGGCCTTCCTGCTGGGCGCCTTCGCCGCGCATCGCGGCCTGCGCGCCCTGCCCGTCGTGCGCGCCGCCACGCCCGACTGGGTCAGCTGGACCCGCGCGGACTTCCCGATGGGCCTCGCCATCTCGGGCACGATCGTCACCTACCTGGCCCTGACCGCCTTCCCCGAACAGGCCGCCGCGCTGCTCAACCGCTGACAGGCATCGCGCCGGAAAATTTCGCGCGCCGCGCCCCTGCATCTGCCCGCTTCTGCCACGATGCTGCCCCGATGGCAGGCTTTACTCGCGCCATGTCCCCCGCGGGTGCTGCCGCCCCGCCCTTCGCGAGTGCGCTGCCCCGTGACCCTTCAGACCCTGCCCAGCTTCGCCCCACCGGCGCCCCGGACCATGGAAGAGACCGGCCTTGGCGCGGTGCTGATGCGCGACATCTTCCTGAAGACGATGTTCCGCATGAACCTGACGCTGGTCTCGGATCTCGCGCGGATCTGCTCGGTGCAGACCGCCATCGCGCAGGAGCTGATCGACCTTTGCCGCGGACAGCGACTGGTCGAGGCGATGGGCACGCTGCACGCCAATTCGGGCAACGAGATGGGCTACCAGCTGACCGATGCCGGCAAGGCGCGGGCGCTGGATGCCTTGGCCCAGTCGGAATATTTCGGCGCGATGCCGGTGCCTCTGGAGAGCTACCGCGCCCAGGTCCAGCGCCAGTCGATCCGCAACATCACGATCACCCGCGACCGTCTGATCGGTTCGATGGGCCACCTGATCCTGCCGCCGCACCTTCTGGACCAGCTGGGCCCCGCCGTCGGCTCGGGCCGATCGATCCTGATGTACGGCCCGCCCGGCAACGGCAAATCCTCGATCTCGAACGGGATCCGCGATGCGATCGGCGAGCGGATCTACGTTCCGCGCGCCATTGAATATTCCGGCCAGATCATCGCGGTCTATGACCCGATCGTGCATTCCGCGGCCGAATCGGCGGTGGACGACCCGGGCTCGCTGCGCCGCACCTCGAACCGGTTCGACAACCGCTATGTCTTCTGCGAGCGCCCGACGGTGGTGACGGGGGGCGAGCTGTCGCTGGACATGCTCGACCTCACCTTCAACCCGGTCGCCCGCACCTATACCGCGCCCCTGCAGCTGAAATCCTCGGGCGGCGTCTTCATCGTCGATGACCTCGGCCGTCAGGCCGAACCGCCGCAGAAGCTGGTTAACCGCTGGATCGTGCCGCTCGAGGAAAGCCGCGACATCCTTGCCCTGCAATCGGGCGAGAAGTTCGAGGTGCCCTTCGACACGCTGGTGATCTTCTCGACCAACTTCCATCCCAACCAGATCTTCGACAAGGCCGCGCTGCGCCGGATCTTCTACAAGATCAAGATCGACGGGCCGGATCAGGAGGGCTTCCTGAAGATCTTCGCGATGGTGGCGAAAAAGAAGGGCGTGCCGCTGGATCAGGCGGCCCTCGTGCACCTGCTGCGCAACAAGTATCCGACCATCGACAACGTCTATGCGAACTACCAGCCGGGCTTCCTGATCGACCAGATCCTGTCGATCTGCAAATACGAACGGATCGAGCCGCAGATGTCGCCCGACCTGATGGACCGCGCCTGGGCCAACATGTTCGTCGAAGACAGCGACATCGTGCACTGACCAACATGGTCGAACCGCTCCGGCGACCCTAGATTGCCGGGCATGGAAGCCCTGCCCGCCCCGATCCGAACCTGGTTCTCTGCCCGCGGCTGGGCCCTGCATCCGCATCAGCAAGAGATGGTGGCCCGTTCCCAGGACCCTGCCACGTTGTTGGTCGCGCCGACGGGCGGCGGCAAGACGCTTGCAGGATTCCTGCCAACGCTGGGTGAACTGGCCGTCGATCCGCGCCCCGGGTTGCACACGCTCTACATTTCGCCGTTGAAGGCGCTTGCCGCGGACATCCGCCGCAACCTGACCCGGCCGGTGGCCGAGATGGGTCTGCCGATCCGGGTCGAGGATCGCACCGGCGACACGTCATCCACCCGGCGCAAGGCGCAGCGGGCCGATCCGCCACAGATCCTGCTGACCACGCCGGAAAGCCTCGCCCTGCTTTTGTCCTACGAGGATGCACCGCGGGTCTTTGCCACGCTGCAGCGCGTGATCGTCGACGAGATCCATGCGCTGGCCGAATCGAAGCGTGGTGATCAGCTGATGCTGAACCTCGCGCGTCTCTCGACCCATGCGCCGGCCCTGCGCCGCGTCGGCCTGTCGGCCACGGTCGAGGATCCTCCGGCGCTGGCACGGTTTCTCAGCTGCGGCGATACGCCCTGCGAGGTGCTGATCGCCGACCTCGGCCCCAATCCGGACATCGCCATGCTAGAAACGCGCGAGCCACCGCCATGGGCAGGCGGCGGTGGGCGCTACGCGATCCCCGACATACTCGAAGAGGTGAAGGCCCATCGCATCACCTTGATCTTTCACAACACCAGGGCGCAGGCGGAACTGTTCTTCCACGCCCTCTGGCTGCAGAATTCCGACAACCTTCCGATCGGCATCCATCACGGCTCTCTCGCGCGCGAGGCCCGCGAGAAGGTCGAGGCGGCGATGGTCGAGGGGCGGCTGCGGGCCGTGGTCGCGACCGGCTCCCTCGACCTCGGGATCGACTGGGGCGACGTGGATCTGGTGATCCAGGTCGGCGCCCCGAAGAACGTGAAGCGGCTCGTGCAGCGTATCGGCCGTGCCAACCACCGCTACAACGCCCCCTCTAAGGCGCTGCTGGTGCCCGCAAACCGTTTCGAGGTCATCGAGTGTCGCGCCGCACTCGAGGCGGTGCGCGCCCATGACCTCGACGGCAGCGCGCGCGGGCCCGGGCCGCTCGACGTGCTCTGCCAGCACATCCTCGCCACGGCCTGTGCCGGGCCGTTCCGTGCCGCGGCGCTTCTGGCAGAAATCCGCACCGCCGGCCCCTACCGCACCCTCAGCCGCGCCGCCTTCGACGACTGCCTCGATTTCTGCGCCACCGGCGGCTACGCGCTGCGCGCCTACGACCGCTGGCAGCGGATCGTCGAGCGCGACGGGCTCTGGCAACTGCGCGACCCGCGCGCCGCGCGCGGCATCCGCATGAATCTTGGCACCATCGTCGACACCGAGAAGCTGAAGGTCCGCCTGCGCGGCCGCGGCGGCGCACCGCTGGGCGAGGTCGAAGAGGGCTTCGCCGCCAGCCTCACCGCCGGGGACAGCTTCCTGATCGGCGGCGAGATCGTCCGCTTCGACGGGCTGCGCGAGATGACGGTCGAGGTCAGCCGCGCCCCCGCGCGCGAACCGAAGATCGCGGTCTACGACGGCACCAAATTCGCCGCCTCGACCGAACTGATGGACCGAACGCTGGAGATCCTGAACGACCCCGACCGCCAGCGCGCCCTGCCCCTGCCGATCCGCCAATGGGTGGCCCTGCAGGCAGAGGTCAGCCAGATGCCGCAGCGCGACCGGCTTCTGGTCGAGAGCTTTCCCTTCGAGGGCCGCGAGCATCTGGCAATCTGGTCCTTCGCCGGACGCAATGCGCAGCAGACGCTGGGCCTGCTGGTCACCAAGCGGATGGAGGATGCGGGGCTCGCCCCCCTCGGCTTCGTCGCCACCGACTATGCGACGCTGGTCTGGGGGCTGGAGCGGGTCACCGATCTTGCCCCGCTGCTCGACGCCGGTGCCCTGCACGAAGGGCTCGAGACCTGGCTCGCCGCAAATGCGCTGATGAAGCGCGCCTTCCGTGACGTGGCCACCATCGGCGGCCTGATCGAGCGCAACCTGCCGGGGCAGCGACGCAGCGGCCGACAGGCAACTTTTTCAACCGACATCCTCTACGACACCCTGCGCCGGCACGATCCGGATCACCTTTTCCTGCGCATCACCCGCGACGCCGCCCTCAGCGGGCTGGTCGATTTCGGCCGCATCGACGAGATGCTGGACCGCACCCGCGGCCGGCGCGACCTGCTGCGTCTCGACCGCGTTCCGCCCCTCGCGGCGCCGATGTTCCTCGAACGCGGCCGGGTGCCGATCGCCGGGGCCGGCCGCGAGCGCCTGCTGGCCGATGCGGCAGAGCAGCTGCTGCAGGCGGCAGGGCTTGGCAGCGGCTGGACCGGGGGCTAAGGCAGGCGGGATGACGCATTTCGCCTTCACCCTCGCGGGCGCCGCGCTGCGCGCGCGTGCCAGTGGCGCGCTCTGGTGGCCCGAGCGGCGGCTTCTGGCCGTTTCCGACCTTCACCTTGGCAAATCGGGCCGCATCGCCCGTCGTGGCGGTGCCCTGCTGCCGCCCTACGAAACCCGCGACACCCTCGCGCGGCTCGACGCCGAGATCGAGGCGCTTGCCCCGGCCGAGGTCATCTGCCTGGGCGACTCCTTCGACGACCTCGCCGCCGCGGCGCTGCCCGAGCCCGAGGCCCTGTGGCTGGCACGACTGATGGCCGGGCGGCGCTGGATCTGGATCGAAGGCAACCACGACCCCGGCCCGGTCGATCTTGGCGGGCAGCACCTGGCCGACCTGCGCGCCGGCCCGCTGACCTTCCGCCACATCGCGCGGCCCGGGGCCGAGGGCGAGGTGTCGGGACATTATCACCCCAAGGCGCGCCTGCCCGGGGGCGGTGCCGCGCGCGCCTGCTTCCTGCTGGACGCGACCCGGGCGATCCTGCCGGCCTTCGGCACCTACACCGGCGGGCTCGATTGCGGGTCGCCGGTCCTGGCCGGACTGATGGCGGACACCGCGCTTGCGGTGCTGACCGGGCCGCGGGCCATCGCCCTGCCGGCCCGCCCCGGCCTCAGCCGATCCCGGCCGAAGCGACCGCCTCGCGGTAGTTTCGGCTGACCGGAACCTCGGCTCCGTCCAGCATCACCAGCACCGTCTTGCCCGACCGCGTGGCCACACCCTTCACCGAGGACAGGGCAACCCAGTGCGAGCGGTGTACCTCCAGCCCCTCGACCGGCGCGGTCTCGGCCACGGCGTCGGAAAAACGCAGCAGGATCCGCGAGGTGCCGCGTTCGGTATGGATCTCGACATGGTGGTTGCGGCCAGAGATCCGCAGCAGCGCGCCGCGTTCACGCTCTGGCAGCCGGGTGATCAGCCTCGGGGGCTGAGGCCGGTCCTCGGGCGTCGGCACGGCGTCGGGATCGCTGCCCGGCCCCACGACAGGCATCGGCGCCGCTGCCGGGACCGATGACAGGCCGGCCGTCGGGACCGCTTTGCGGGCGTCGATGCCCAGCGTCCAGCGCAGGGCCGAAATCCCGAGCGAGCCGGCAATGACAAAACCCGCGAACTCGATGGCCGAGGGCACGATGGCGCCTGTCGCCAGCGGCGAAAGCAGGACGAGCAACGGCACGAAGACCAGCACGTTCAGCACCATGACGGCCACGGCCCCGCGCCAGAACGACCGAAGGCCCAGCTTGCAGTGCACGAAGACGCGCACGCCGCTGCCCAGCAGGATCACAGCGGCAACCACCAGCGGCCAGTAGACCAGCCGGGTCGCAAGCGGCATGTGGGCGTAGCTGCCGAAGGGCCCGGTAAAGCCGGTCGCCGCGGCAAGGATCGCCCAGGTCATCACCGCCTTGCGGCTGCTGACCATCGCCTTCCATTCCTCGAGACAGCCGTGCACGCGAGCGATTCCGATTTGCGACAACATCACGAATTTATCCGTCCTGACGCAACGGAGCAATCGCACGATTGCAACACCTATGTAACGTTTTCAGAGTGTTGCAGGGAGGAATCGCAATGCAGGAACCGCAGGATTGGGCAATTCGCGCCACGCGGATCCGCGAGAGCTTCGCGCGTCAGGCGATGATGCGGACGCTGGGCGCGGAACTGGCAGAGCTTGCCCCCGGCCGCGCCGTGATCCGGCTGCCGCTGGCAGAGCATCTGGGCCAGCAGCACGGCTTCGCCCATGCGGCGGCGAGCTTCGCGATCGGGGACAGCGCCGCGGGCTACGCGGCCCTGGGACTGATGGAGCCCGGGCAAGAGGTGCTCACGGTCGAGATGAAGATCAACCTGATGGCGCCCGCAATCGGAAGCCTGCTGGTCGCCGAAGGGCGGGTGATCAGGCCGGGGCGCCGGATCACGGTCGTCGCGGCCGAGGTCTTCGCCGAGGACGGCAGTGGCAGCCGACGGCAGGTCGCGCTGCTGCAGGGGACGATGATCCCGGTCACCGACGAGCGCGTCCGGGATTAGGGCGTCAGGCCTTCGGGGTCCGGCAGGCCGTTCGCGCGGCAGCAGGCCGTCAGGGTATTGGCCAGCAGGCAGGCGATGGTCATCGGCCCGACCCCGCCCGGCACCGGCGTGATCGCGCCAGCAACCCGTGCAGCTGCGGCATAGTCGACGTCGCCCACCAGCCTGGCCTTGCCGTCGACCTCGATGCGATTGATGCCGACATCGATCACGGTGGCCCCGGGCTTCACCCAGTCGCCCTTGATCATCCCGGGGCGGCCGACCGCGGCCACGAGAATGTCGGCGCCGCGACAGACATCGGGCAGATCCCTGGTGCGGCTGTGCGCGACGGTGACCGTGCAGCTTTCGTTCAGCAGAAGCTGGGCCATCGGCTTGCCGACGATGTTCGATCGACCGACCACCACCGCGTTCAGCCCGGCCAGCGAGCCAAGGTGGTCGCGCAGCATCATCAGGCAGCCCAGCGGCGTGCAGGGCACCATCGCCTTCTGACCCGTCCCCAGCAGACCGACATTCAGGATATGGAACCCGTCGGCATCCTTGGCCGGCGCGATCGCGTTGATGACCTTGGTCGCATCCATGTGGCCCGGCAGCGGCAATTGCACGAGGATGCCATGCACCGCCGGATCGGCATTGAGCCGGTCGATCAGCGCCAGCAGATCGGCCTCGGGCGTCTCGGCCGGCAGCTTGTGCTCGAAGCTCGACATCCCGACCTCGCGGGTCTGGATGCCCTTGTTGCGCACATAGACGGCCGAAGCCGGATCCTCGCCGACCAGCACGACGGCCAGACCGGGCGTGATGCCCTGCGCGGCCTTCAGCTCTGCCACCTGCGTCGCGATCCGCGCGCGCAGGCCGGCCGCGAAGGCCTTGCCGTCGATGATCGCCGCCGTGGTCTCTGCCGTGGTCCCTGCCATCGTCCCGTCCCCTGTTGCGTCCGCCGGCCCGCTCACTCGGAGCCGAGCACCCGTTCCTCGCGGGCGATGAAGTCCTCCATCATCGTCCGCCACAGCTTTTCCGCCACATCTGCATCAAGCCCCGTTTCCGAAGCCTTGCTGCGCACCTTCGTCACCACGTCCTCGACACGGGTCTCTATCCGCGCCGGCAGGCCCTCGCCGGGCTTCAGTTCGATGGCGCGGTCGATCATCCGTTGCCGCCGCGCCAGGATCTCGACGAGGCTGCGGTCGATCGCGTCGATCTCGGCCCGAAGCTCGGCCATGCTCGCGATATCGCGCGGATCCTTCATGCGATCTCTCCCGGAAGTGCGTTTGCCGGTCTGATGCCCTGTTTGCGCCGCAGCCTCAAGTCCCGATCCCCGCGGCCCCTGCTGGCACAGCCCTAGCCGGGCCCGCCCGTGGCGGCAGGCCGCAAAACGGCATCCCGAAGCGCCGGACCGGCATCGCGGGCGGCGGCGGAACTTCGCCGGCCTCACCGCGTTGGAAAGGAAAGCCGCTTGCAACTTCGGAGAAGCCCATGCGCGCCGCAACGATCGCCATCAACCTCGG
Organism: Frigidibacter sp. MR17.14; assembly: GCF_037095735.1. NCBI lineage: Bacteria > Pseudomonadati > Pseudomonadota > Alphaproteobacteria > Rhodobacterales > Paracoccaceae > Frigidibacter > Frigidibacter sp. MR17.14. The sequence goes on from NZ_JBAWKD010000006.1 coordinate 145,737, forward strand.
CTTCGGCCTGGGACTCGCCCTCGCCTCGACGCTGCTGGTTCTGGTCTGAGCCACGCCTTGGCGTGAGCCGGACAACAGGACGCCGCCCCACCGGGCGGCGTCTTGCTTTCAGGACTGAAGGGTCGACAGCACGAGGAACAGCCGTCGGAACGGGAAGAGGACGGCGCCGTCTGCCTCGACCGGATAGGCCGCGCGCAGCGCCTCGTCATAGCGGGAGACGAACCTTGCAGCCTCATCCTCCGACAGCTTCTCGAGAATCGGGCGCATCGCCGTCGATTCGGTGAACCGGCGCACCGGGTGCCCGGTCTCGACCGGGGCGAGGCGCTGCAGATATTCGCTCTCCCAGATATCCAGCAGCCCAAGCGGATTCAGGATCCGGTGATAGTCGATGGCCGCAGCGACCGGGGGCGTCCAGTCCGCGAAGTCGAACCGGTCGGGATAAAGGTCGGCAGCGAATTCACGCAGGAAACGGTGCGACGGGGCGGCATGCTGACGCGGCATCTGCACCGCCAGCACCCCGCCCGGCGCGAGTTGCAACGCAAGCGCGGGCAGCAGCGCCTCGTGGTCCGGCAGCCATTGCAGCGCGGCGTTGGAAAAGATCAGTGCCAGCGGTGCCGCGGCCTGCCATGTAGCGGCATCGGCCACCTCGCAGCGCGCATAGGCGCCGGTCGCCTGCGCCTCGGCCAGCATCGCCGCCGACGTGTCGAGCCCGATAAGCCGGTGCCCCGCAAACCGCTGCGCCAGGGCCGGACCGACCGCGCCGGAGCCGCAGCCAAGGTCGACGATGTCGCCGTCCGGCAAAGCATCGACCCGCGCCAGAAGATCCAGCGCGGGCCTGAGGCGCAGGTCCCGGAACCGGCCGTAGGCGGCGGGGTCCCAGTCCTGCGCGGGTCTGTCGATGACCGGCACCGGCGGCGTCAGGCCATCGGCTCGGGTTCGAGACCGCTGTCGCCCTTCGGCGCGCGCGGCTTCGTGACCTTGGGGATCGCCGGCATAACCGACGAGCCGGACGGCGGCGTCTGGTCGTCATCGCCACCCAGTGCCTCGCCACGCATGACCTTCTTGATCTCGTCGCCGGTCAGCGTCTCGTACTCCAGCAGACCCTGGGCCAGACGTTCGAAGGCCTCGGCATTGTCGACGAGCAGCTGGCGCGCATTGACATAGCCTTCCTCGATCAGGCCTTTCACCTCTTCCTCGATCAGCTCCTTGGTATGAGCCGAGACCGAGAAGCCGCCGGTGTTGCCCTGATAGCCCTCGTGGGCCTCGGCATAGTCGATGTTGCCGACCTTGTCGGACATGCCCCAGCGCATGACCATGGCACGCGCCAGCGCCGAGGCCTGCTGGATGTCGCCAGCCGGGCCGTTCGACACGCCCTCTTCGCCATATTTGATGATTTCCGCGGCCTTGCCGGCCATGGTCATCGCCAGCTTCTGGCGCGCCTCGTCCTTGTGGAAGTTCAGACGATCCATTTCGGGCAGGCTGACAACCATGCCCAGCGCGCCGCCGCGCGGGATGATCGTGGCCTTGTAGACCGGATCGCATTTCGGCAGCAGCAGGCCGACGAGGGCGTGCCCGGCCTCGTGATAGGCGGTCTTCTCCTTTTGATCGTCAGTCAACACGAGCGAGCGACGCTCGACCCCCATCATCACCTTGTCCTTGGCGTTCTCGAAATCTTCCATCGAGACGAAGCGGCGGCCGACGCGGGCGGCCATAAGGGCAGCCTCGTTCACCAGGTTCATCAGGTCGGCGCCCGAGAAGCCGGGCGTGCCGCGCGCGATCAGGCGCAGGTCGACGTTCGGGCCCAGCGGCACCTTGCGGGCGTGGACGTTGAGGATCTTTTCCCGGCCCTTGATGTCGGGGTTCGGGACATGGATCTGGCGGTCGAAGCGGCCCGGGCGCAGCAGCGCCGGGTCCAGCACGTCGCGGCGGTTGGTCGCGGCGACGATGATGATGCCCTCGTTCGCCTCGAACCCGTCCATCTCGACCAGCAGCTGGTTCAGCGTCTGCTCGCGCTCGTCGTTGCCACCGCCGAAGCCGACGCCGCGGCTGCGACCGACCGCGTCGATCTCGTCGATGAAAACGATGCAGGGGGCGTTCTTCTTGGCCTGCTCGAACATGTCGCGCACACGGCTTGCGCCGACGCCCACGAACATCTCGACGAAGTCCGACCCCGAAATGGTGAAGAACGGCACACCCGCCTCGCCCGCGATGGCGCGCGCGAGAAGGGTCTTACCGGTACCAGGCGGGCCCACGAGCAGCGCGCCCTTGGGAATCTTGCCGCCGAGGCGGCTGAATTTCTGGGGATTGCGCAGGAATTCGACGATCTCTTCCAGCTCTTCCTTCGCCTCGTCGATGCCGGCGACATCGTCGAAGGTGACCCGGCCCTGCTTTTCGGTCAGCAACTTGGCACGCGATTTGCCGAAGCCCATCGCGCCGCCGCGGCCGCCGCCCTGCATGCGGTTCATGAAGAAGATCCAGATGCCGATCAGCAGCAGGAACGGCAGCCAGAGCGAGAGCATCGACAGGAAGCCCGACTGCTCCTGCTTCTCGACCGTGACTTCGACGTTCTGCGCGATCAGCTTGTCGGCAAGCTGTTCGCCCTGCGGGCGTACCGTGGTGTAGGTCTGCCCGTCCTTGCCGCGCAGGATAACCTGTTCGCCATCCAGCCGGACGCTCGCAACCTCGCCGCTGTCGACCCGGTTGATGAACTCCGAATAGCTGAGCGTGCGCGCATTCATCGTGCTCTGCCCGCCCGAAAACAGGTTGAACAACGCCAGAATGAGCAGGAACAGCACGACCCAGAAGGCGATGTTACGCGCGTTTCCCAATGGGAATCCTCCAATGACCTTGCGCGCGCGGGGCCGCTTGCCGACGGACCGGGCGCACGTGCCACAAAATAGGGATTTGGTCGCCGGGTTCAATCCGTGAAGCTTCCGGTATCGGGTCAGTGATCCTGCTGCGACACTCAGGATACGGTTCAGGCCTTACCATAAAGCTGAGATTCCGGGGCAAGGAGCCGCGCCGCCCAGCCCTTGGCGAGCGCCGGACCCAGCGTGGGTGCGGCCAGAAGCCGCTGCCCCGACCAGACGCCGGGGTCGGCCAGCACCGCTGCCCGCGGGCGCCCGGCGCTGCGCCAGTCCTCGAGCTGGGCAAGGCCAGCCTCGCCCAGAGCCCGGATTTCGGCCTCGCCGGACCCCGAGAGCGCCCAGCGACGGTCCCAGACCGTGCCCGGCGTGGCGATTTCCCCTGCGACGGCAGCGAGTTCGCGGGCGAAGCGGATCTGCGGCCCGCCCAGCACCAGTGCCCCTGCCAGCACCCCGCGCCCGCCGCCAAGTGCCGTGGCCAGCGCCGCCTCTGCCTGCGCGCGCCGCGGGCGATAATCCGAGGGCGCGACGAACAGCAGCGCGCGCGAGAACAGGCGCAGCCGGGTCTCGGTGGGCGCGGCGGCTAGCATCGCCGCGTCGACGACGACATCGCCGGCCTCGATCCGCGCGGCATCGCGGGCCAGCCGGTCTGCCGCGGCCTCGAGCACTTCGCGCGCCTCGGCCAGCCGATCGGCGGTGGCGGCAAGGGTCCGCGCATCGAGACCCAGCGTTGCAAGATGCGGCAGGGCCTGACGCATTCGCACCCGGTCATAGGCCGGATCGTCGTTCGACGGGTCGTCGACCCAGGCCAGCCCCCGGGCTGCCAGCCAGTCACGCAGCTCGTCCCGGCCCACGGACAGAAGCGGCCGCCACCAGCGGATGCCCAGGGCCTCGCGCCGCCGCGCCATGCCCGACAGCCCGTCCGCACCCGAGCCGCGGGCAAGGCGCATCAGGAAGGTCTCGGCCTGATCGTCGCGGGTGTGGCCAAGCGCGACATCGCCCAGCCCCCTGCCCCGCGCCCAATCCGCGATCAGCTGCAGCCGCCCGCGGCGCGCGGCGTCCGGCAGGTTGCCCTTGCCGTCCCAGTGCCAGTGCAGCGTGTCATGCGGCAGGCCCAGCCCAGCCGCCTGCGCGGCGACATCGGTCGCCTCGCTCGCGGCCTCCGGGCGCAGTCCGTGATCGACGGTGACAACGGCCAGATCCGGCCCGCCCGCCCCGCGCCACTCGGCCAGCAGATGCAGAAGCGCGACGGAATCCCCGCCCCCCGAAACGGCAACGCCCAGCCCCTTCGGGGGGCCGGGCGCAAATCCATCCTGCAGGGCGCGGGCGGGGTCCACCACGCCGGCCCTCACTGGCAGCGCAGCTGCGCCATCGCGGTGCGCGCCTCGGACAGCTGCGGGCTCGACGGGAAGCGGCGGCCGACCTCGGACAGGGTCACGCAGGCTTCGTTCGACTGCCCAAGCTGGCCCAGCATCATGCCGAGCCGCGTCAGGTTCTCGGGCGCGCGCGTCCCCTCGGGGGCGTTCGAGAAGCCGTCCAGATAGGCGCGCGCGGCATTGGCGGTGTCGCCTGCCTTTTCCAGCGCCTGACCGCGCAGGAACTGCGCGTCGCCCATCAGCGGCGAGCCAGGATAGGATTGGGCAAAGGTCGCAAACTGCGCAGCGGCGCCTTGAAAGTCACCGGAATCGAGCACCCCCTTGGCCCGATCGAAGTCCGATTTCTCGTTCAGGGCCAATTCCGCACCGCCCGAAGAGGCGGGCTTCGACGACGGCGCCGCGCTGGGCGCCGGCGCGGTCATCGCCGCCCCGCCGCCCGAAGAGGACGCGCCGCCGCCAAGGCTCGCGGTGATCGGCAGGCTGCCGACATCGCAGCCGCTTTCCATCTCGCACAGCCGGAACTCGATGTCGCCGATCCGGTTCGTGCCATCGGCGACGACCCGGCTCACGCGGTTTTGCAGCTCTTCGGTGGCGGAGGTGAGCCGCGACAGCTCGGCCTCCATCGTGTTCATCCGGTCGAGCGCCGAGGCGCCGCCCGCGGCCTGCAGGTTGGCCCCGTTCGAGGTCAGCTCCTGCTTCAGGCCCTGGATCTGGGCGGCGAGCTGCGACAGCTCCTTGCGGATGTCGGCCACGGTCTCGGCCCCGGCCGGCGCGGCAAGGGCCGTGCCGGTCGCGAGGGCGAGAAGCGCCGCGCGGATCGGGAACCGGATCATGGCATTCATCCTCAGCTGCCGGCGCCGACCGAGATCACGGTGACGGCACGGCGGTTGCGGGCGTAGCAGCTTTCTTCCGAGCAGATCGCCAGCGGACGCTCCTTGCCGTAGCTGACAGTGCGCAGGCGGTTGGCGGCGACGCCGTTGGCGATCAGGAAGTCCTGCACGGCCGAAGCGCGGCGGGCGCCCAGCGCGATGTTGTACTCGCGGGTGCCCTGTTCGTCGGCATGGCCTTCGATGATGGCGGTGTAGTTCGGGTGCGAGTTCAGCCACTGCGCCTGACCGGTCAGGATCATGCGGGCCTCGTTCGACACGGTCGACTGGTCGACGGCGAAGTTCACCATGTCGCCGATGGTCTGCTGGAAGTAGGCCGGCGAGTTCGGGTTGTTCGGGTCATTGGCCCCGCCCGCGCCATAGGCGCCGTTCGCGCCGTAGCCGCCCGCACCGTTCATGCCACCGGCACCGCCGGCGCCGTAGCGGTTGGGGTTGTTGCAGGCCGCGAGCGCCAGCGCGCAAAGCAGCAGAATGGCCGAGGAATGCAGTTTCATGGGTGTTCCGCCTGTTATGAGCCGCCGGGGCATTCGCGCCCCGGCCTTGTCCGTCTTGGTCCGTCTTGGCCCCGCTTTACCAAAGCGATCACGCCTTGGAAACGATTGCCTTCATCCTTCGGGGGCCTCTGCCCGTTACTTCAGCAGCGGCGACCAGGCCGGGTCCGAAGCCGCGCCGGAGGTCGGCACCGCCTTCAGGTTCCGCCCCGAGACATCGACCGAGAACAGCCGCGGCTCGCCGCCGGCGCCGGCGGTTTCGCGCGTGAACATCACCACCCGGCCATTCGGCGCCCAGGTCGGACCCTCGTCAAGGAACGAGGCCGTGAGAAGCCGCTCTTCCGAACCGTCGGTGCGCATCACGCCGATGTGGAAGCGGCCGGCATTCTGCTTGGTGAAGGCGATCAGGTCGCCGCGCGGCGACCAGACCGGCGTGCCATAGCGACCCTCGCCGAACGAGATCCGCGTCGGTTCGCCCCCGTTCGCGCCCATGATGTAGATCTGCTGCCCGCCCGAGCGGTCGCTTTCGAAGACGATGCGCGAGCCGTCCGGCGAGAAGGACGGCGCGGTCTCGATCGCGGGGGTGTTGGTCAACCGCTGGGTCTGGCCCGAGCGCAGGTCCATCTTCCAGATGTCGGTGTTGCCGCCCTGCTCGACCGAATAGACGATCTGCGACCCGTCGGGCGAGAAGCGCGGGGCGAAGGTCATCGTGCCGGGCGTCTCGGGCAGCAGCTGCGACGAGACGTTCGACAGGTTCAGCATCTTGATGCGCGGGAAGCCGGTCTCGAAGGTGGTGTAAAGCACCCGGTCGCCCGAGGGCGAGAAGCGGGGCGACATCACGATGGTCGAGCTGTCGGTCAGATACTGCGGACCGGCGCCGTCGTAATCCATGATGCCAAGGCGCTTCTGGCGCTTGTCCTTCGGCCCGATCTCCTGGACGTAGACCACGCGGCTGTCGAAATAGCCGCCCTCGCCGGTGATGCGCGAATAGACCTGGTCGGCGACCTTGTGGGCCATCCGGCGCCACGAGGCGGCCGAGGCCACGTATTGCTGCCCCTCGCCCAGCTGCTGGCCGGCGAAGACGTCATAGAGGCGGAACTTGACGGTGATCTTGTCGCCCGAGACCGAGACCGAGCCGCCGACCAGCGCCTCGGCATTGATCGCGCGCCAGTCCTGATAGGACACCGGGGCGTCGAACGAGGTGATGCGCGCGATATGGGCCGAAGCCGGGATCTCGCGGAAGAGGCCCGTGCCGGTGAGGTCGGCGTTCAGCACCTGTGTCAGCTGCGCGGCATACTGCTGGGCGGCGGCGTTCTCGGCCACGAAGACCGGGGCGGCATAGGGCAAGGGCTCGATCACGCCCTGATCGATCTCAATCCGAAGCGGCCCGCGATCCTGCGCGAGCGCCGGCGAGACGGCGAAGGGCGCCGCGAGCGCGGCCGCCGAGAGAAGCGCCGCGAGGGCGGTCTTGCGAAGCATGGGAAGTCTCCCCCTGGTTCCGGGCCGCGCCGGGCCGCCGGGTTTCGTCGTGTCGTGCGGGCTGCGGGTCATTTCATGCGCATCCCGTTCGGGTTGAAGACCATTTCGATCTCCTGCCACTGGCCGTATTTCTCGGCCGGAAGATTGTAGCCGGTCGGGCCCGCGCAGCGCAGGATCGCGCGCCGCCCGGCCTCGTAGGCCTGCTGGGCCGCGGCTTCCGACCCGCCCGAGAACTCGGCCATCTTCATCGAGGAAGACACCGGCTTGCCATCGGGGCCCATCGAGACGCGGACCGTCACCGTCACCCGCTGCGCCTCGGACGAGAGCGAGCCGATGTTCCAGCAGGCCTGCACCGCGACGCGCAGCGCGTCCTTCTCGCCGCTGGTCATCGGCGGGCCGTCGGCGGCGAGGCCTGTGCCCTGCCGGCTTTCGCCCTGCTGGGTCGCCCCGCCCATCGCCTCTTTCAGCGCGGCATCGGTCGCGGCCTTCTCGGCAGCGGCGGCGGCGGCCTTGTCGGCGGCGGCCTTCTTGTCCGCGGCGGCCTTGGCATCCGCAGCCTTCTTCTCGGCCGCCTTCTTGTCTGCCGCAGCCTTGTCCGCCGCAGCCTTGGCGTCAGCGGCCTTCTTCTCGGCCGCCTTCTTCTCGTCGGCGGCTTTCTTCTCTGCCGCGGCCTTGGCATCGGCAGCCTTCTTGTCCGCAGCGGCCTTGGCGTCAGCGGCCTTCTTCTCGGCAGCCTTCTTGTCGGCGGCGGCCTTCTCGGCAGCCGCCTTGGCGTCGGCTTCGGCCTGCGCGGCGGCGGCGACCTTGGTCGGGTCGGGCGCGGCGGTCTCGTCTGCCTTGTTCTCTTCGGTCGCGATCTCGGTCGCGGCCTCTTCCGGCGCGGCGGGTTTCTTCTTCTCTTCGACCGGCACCGGCTCGGGCGTGGGCTCGGGGCGCTTCTCGGCCACAGTCTCGGGCGAGACCTCTGCATCGGGCGGCGGCGGGGCCGCGGGCGTGGGGGCCACGCGCGGGCTTGGGCGCTGCTTCGGACGCGGGCTCACCTTGGCGGCCAGCGCCGCGGCCTGTTCGGTCTTCGGCGCAGGCGGCGCCGAGGGCGCGGCGGCGCTGACCGTGGGCGTCGGCGGCGCAAGCTGCGAGACGTCGGGTGCAGCATCGGCCGTCGCGGCCGGCGGCGGGGCCGAGGTCGCGGGCGACGGCGCGGGTTCGGGCTCGGCCGCCTCGGCGGTGTCGGGCGCGGCTTCCGGCGGCGGCGACGAGGCCAGCGGCGTCGGCGTCGCGGCGGGCGGCGTCGGCGCGCGGCTCGCCGCGGCCTCGAGCGCCGCGAAATCGCTTTCCGACATGATCGAGACGGACGCGCTCTCGACCGGGGCCGAGGGCTTGGGCTGGAAGAGCCAGCCGCCAAGGATCGCCCAGAGGAACAGCGCCGCGTGTCCCCCTGCCGATACCGTGATGCCGATTCTGTCCGAACGTACCATGCTGCCTTCAGCCAAGCTGTGCTCCGCGCCCTACCGGGCCGGGCGCCTGTGTCGCTCTGTCGTCAGTTGCTCGGGGCCGTCCGACCGTTCATGGTCGGCCCGCCGCCGTCGGTCACCAGCGTGATCGCGCTGAAGCCCGCATTGTTCAGCGCGCCCATGACCTGCACGACCCGCTCGTAGGGGATGCTGCCATCGGCGCGCAGGAACAGCTTGTTGTCCTTGCGCTCGGCGGCCACCGCCTGCAGCCGCACCACAAGCTCGTCCTCGGGCGTCGGCGTGTTCATCACCGAAACCGTGCCATCGGCCTGCAGCGAGATCGTCAGCGGCTCTTCCTGCTCGGTCGGGACCGCCTGCGCGGCGGTCTTGGGCAGTTCCAGCGGCACGCCCACGGTCATCAGCGGTGCCGCGACCATGAAGATGATCAAAAGCACAAGCATCACGTCGACGAAGGGCGTGATGTTGATCTCGCTCATCGCGGCCGAACGGCCACCGCCGCGCCGCCGTCCGCCCCCGCGACGACCACCGCCGCCGCCCTTCTTCATGACCCCGGCCCCCATCGCTCAGGCGTCCAGCTGGCGCGAGAGGATGGTCGAGAATTCGTCCGCAAAGGCCTCGTAGCCCGAGATGATGCGGTCGCTGTCGCCCGAAAGCTTGTTGTAGAAGATCACGGCCGGGATCGCGGCGACCAGGCCGATGCCGGTGGCCAGCAGCGCCTCGGCGATGCCCGGGGCCACGACGGCCAGCGAGGTGTTCTGCGAGATCGCGATCTCCTCGAAAGCGGTCTTGATCCCCCAGACGGTGCCGAAGAGGCCGATGAACGGTGCGGTCGAGCCGGTGGTCGCCAGCACGCCCAGGCCCGAATTCAGCTTCTCGCTTTCCTTGGCGATCGCCACGTCCATCGAGCGGTCGATGCGCGCCTGCGCCCCGGCGATCAGCCCGCCGTCCTGACGGTGCGACCGGCGCCATTCCAGCATGCCGGCGGCGAAGACCTTTTCAGAGGCGCCATCGGGGGCCGAACCGATCTTTTCGAACAGCTCGTCCAGCGGCTCGCCCGACCAGAACGAGCGGTCGAAGATCGAGGCTTCGCGGCGCGCCAGCCGGTAGACGATGTATTTCTGGATGATGATCGCCCAGGACCAGATGCTGGCGCCGATCAGCGCGAGCATCACGAGCTTAACGGTCAGAGAGGCGCGCGCGAAAAGCGCAAGCAAAGAGAAATCAATCTCCTGCGCCGAGGCAAGGGCGTGGGTGTCCATACTGTCTGCTCGCCGGTGTTTTTACGGGGCCGCGTTCTTGCGGCCCTCATTGGCGCGGATTCTACAGTTTTGGAAGGGGAATGCCAACACATCTGCGTCAGTTGGGCGCAGGGCTGCCATGCATCTTGCGCCCTGCCTGGAGCAGAACACCGCAGGCTGTGCCAGCGTGGTTCAGTGCACCGCAGGCACGAGTTGCGCGCGCAAGGCTGCGGGCAACCGCGCAGGGGCCCCGGCCTCGGTCAGGCAGACCAGCGTGACCTGCGCGGTGAACAGACGCTCTTCGGCGCGCAGCACCGTCTGGTCCAGCACCAGCCGCGCCGCGGTGGCCCCCATCAGCCGGGTCTCGACCGTCAGCTCGTCGTCGAAACGCGCGGGGCGCAGGTAGTCGGCCTCGAGCCGGCGCACGGCGAAGACGAGATGGTCTTCTTCCTTCATCCGCCGCTGGTCCAGCCCCAGGTCGCGCACCCATTCGCTGCGCGCCCTTTCGATGAAGCGCAGGTAGTTCGCGTAATAGACGATGCCGGCGAGGTCCGTGTCCTCGTAATAGACGCGGCAGGTGAAGCGATGGTCGGTCATGCGGCGTCTCCCTTCAGCGCGCGGGCGAAAAGGCGCAGCCCATGCGCGGGCTCGGTCGCAGCGACGGGCAGGACAGGATCGTAGGCCGCGCGGATCACCGCGGCGACCGCGGGGCGCAGCACCGCCACGCCGCCGGCCTGGGCCAGGGGCGAGCGGTCGCGGAACGCGCCCTCGGACCAGGTCAGGATCATCTGCACCGCCTCTGCGAGCGCCAGATCCTCGGCCGGCATCTCGGCCAGCGGCCCCGCGATGCGCAGGAAGACGAAGCCCGCGCGGATCGCGCCCGAGGCCTCGAACCGGAAGCTGCGGTAGTGATGGGCGTCCGCCGCCTGCAGCCGGGATACGAGATCGGACGTCACGCCCGCGCCGCCCAGCAGCCTGTCCAGATCGGGCACGGCCTCGAGATCGGTCCAGTCGCGCAGGAAGAACAGGAAGAGGTTGGCCCCCTGCTCGGGGTCGGTTTCCGCCATCCGGTGCCCGGCCAGCATCACCACGCCTTCGATCGCGCCCTTGACCGTGGCCAGCGTCTCGTCCGTCACTCCGAAGACGACGGGCACGATCGGCCGGTCCCAGCGCGCGCACAGAAAGCTGCCGTCGTCGCGGGTGAAGAGACGGGCCAGCGTATCGGGGTCGAGATCCTGCATCGGGCACCTCCTTCCCCTCCCCTAGCCAGAGCGCGCGCGCCCCTCAACCCCCCTGCCGTGCCGTCACGCCGCGGCGACCGCGCATCGTGCCGCGATGCGGCGCTTGACATGCGCGCGCGGCGCATCATTATCCAGTTTTGAGAATGGTTCTCATTTACAGGAACAAAAGCAGATGGCGGATCAGTTCGGGATCGGGGCCTTCGCCGAGCAGGGGCGCGACTGGCGCCAGACGCGCGGCGAGGCGGCTCTGGTCGATGTGCATCGCACGGTGCGGGTGCCCAAGGCGGGTGCGCGGCGGATCCTCGCCTTCCTCGGGCCGGGCTACATGGTGGCCGTGGGCTACATGGACCCGGGCAACTGGGCGACCTCGCTCGCCGGGGGCTCGAAATTCGGCTACACGCTGCTGACCGTCGCGCTGATCTCGAACATCATGGCGATCGTGCTGCAGTCGCTCTGCGCGCGGCTGGCCATCGCCACCGGCCGTGACCTCGCGCAGGCCTGCCGCGACGCCTTCGCGCCCTGGCTGCGCATCCCGCTGTGGTTCCTGGCCGAGCTTGCGATCATCGCCACCGACATCGCCGAGGTGATCGGCACCGCGATCGGCCTGAACCTCTTGTTCGGGATCCCGCTGGAAATCGGGGTGATCCTGACCTCGCTCGATGTCTTCCTGATCCTTTGGCTGCAGAAGAAGGGGTTCCGCTGGCTCGAGGCCTTCGTGATCGCGCTGCTCGCCGTCATCACCGCCTGTTTCGCGGTGCAGGTCTTCCTGGCCGATCCCGACTGGCGCGGGGTGATCCTTGGCTTCGCGCCGACGGTCGAGATCGTGAAGAACCCCGAGATGCTCTACCTCGCGCTCGGAATCCTCGGGGCGACGGTGATGCCGCACAACCTCTACCTGCACTCGGCCATCGTGCAGACCCGCGCCTGGGGCGACAGCACGCCCGAGAAACGCCACGCGCTGAAATGGGCCACCATCGATTCGACCGTGGCGCTGATGTTCGCCCTGCTGATCAACGCCTCGATCCTGATCCTTGCCGCGGCCTCGTTCCATGCCAGCGGCCAGTTCGACGTGGCCGAGATCGACCAGGCCCATTCGCTGATCGGCCCGATGCTGGGCGCCAGCGCGGCACCGGCGCTGTTTGCAGTCGCTCTGCTGTGCTGCGGGCTGAACTCGACGGTGACGGCGACGCTGGCCGGGCAGGCGGTGATGGAGGGCTTCCTGCAGATGAAGATCGCCCCCTGGCTGCGTCGGATGGTGACGCGGGCAATCGCCATCGTTCCGGCGGCCGGCGTGACGATCCTCTACGGCAGCTCGGGCACAGGAGAGCTTCTGATCCTGACGCAGGTCGTGCTGTCGCTGCAGCTCTCCTTCGCAGTCGTGCCGCTGGTGATGTTCACCACCGACCGGCGCAAGATGGGCTCGATGGTCGCGCCGCTCTGGCTTGGGCTCTTTGCCACGCTGATCGCGGCGGTGATCGTGGTGCTGAACCTCAAGCTGATCTGGGACTTCTTCCTCGCCTGACCTCAGGCCGAGAGGCGCCGCGTATAGTGGCGCATCTCCTCGATCTGCGGCACCCAGCGGCGGATATGTGCGAAGAAGGCGCGGAACTCGGCGCTGCCGCGGAACTGCTGCAGGTGATCCTCGGCCGAAGTCCAGTCGATGCACAGCAGGAACCGCCCCGGTTCCTCGTCGCATTGGCACAGCTCGAAGGCGCGGGCATGGGGCGAGGCCATCAGCGGCACCATCGCCGCACGATAGTCGGCGATGAAGGCCTCGGCCTCGGCGGCGGGGATCGCGTAACGCAGGATCTCGACGGTCATGGCGGCCTCAGGCTCCGGGTACGGGGAAATGGATATCGAAGGGGGCTGCCGCGGCATCCACCCGCTGCACCGAGGGTCGCGCATCCAGCCGGTCACAATAGGCTGCAAACCGCGGCAGCGGCGCGAGCGGCGGCGCAACCCGGCGGGCGAAATGCAGCGCGGGCTGGGCGGCGCAATCGGCAAGGCTGAAATCGGCCCCCGCGATCCAGTCGCGCCCGTGTGCCAGCTGCCGCTCGATCAGCGCGTAGAAATCGCGCAGCTGCGTTTCGGCCTCGGCCAGACCATGCGGATCGCGCGCCTCGGCGGGGCGCAGCCAGTCGCCGACGATCTTCTGCATAGGCAACTCGCCCATCAGGTCCATCAGCCGGTCCCAGAGCCGGATCTCGACCCCGGCCGCGCCCTCGGGCAGCAGCGCCCGCATCGCCGGGCGGCCCAGCGCCAGATGCTCGGCAATGATGGTGGTCTCGGGGATCACCCGGCCCGCATCCTCCAGCACCGGGAACCGCATCGGCGGCCAGAGCGCGGCCAGCGCCGCCCTGTCGGCCGGATCGCCGAGGTCAACGGGGCGAAACTCGACCGCGATCTGCGCCTCGTCGAGCGCGATCAGGATCTTGCGGCAGAACGAAGCATAGGGGTGATACCAGAGCCTGAGTGTCATCGCCGGCGCCCTCCCCTGCGCCTTCGCCCCCGGGAATGTCGCTTTCGGCCTTCTGTCGCCCCGGCCGGGGTGCGAGAAGGGGCGAAACTGCCCGGAGGCCCGCCCATGTTCCTCTCCGTCTTCGATGTGTTCAAGATCGGTGTCGGCCCCTCGTCCTCGCACACGATGGGCCCGATGGTCGCGGGCGCCCGCTTCCTTGACCGGCTGCGCGCCTCGCCGTTCCAGCCCGCCGGGCTGAAGGCCTCGCTGCACGGCTCGCTGGCCTTCACCGGCAAGGGCCATGCCACCGACCGTGCGACGATCCTCGGCCTCGCCGGGTTCGAGCCCGCGAGCTACGACCATGAAAAGGCCGAGGCCGCGCTGGCCGCCATCGCGCAGACCAGGACCATCGCGCCCGAGGGCCTGCCGGTGATGCGCTTCGACCCGGCGGCGGACCTGCTGTTCGACTTCGGCCCCTCGCTGCCCGGCCATGCCAACGGCATGATCCTGAGCGCGACCGACGCGCAGGGCGACGTGATCCTGCAGGAAACGTACTATTCCATCGGCGGCGGCTTCGTGCTGACCGCGGACGAGCAGGCCGGGATCTCGGACGCCGACCTCAAGGCGCCCTCGCCCGTCCCCTACCCGTTCCGCACCGCGGCCGAGATGCTGGAAATGGCCGCGGCCTCGGGCAAGACCATCGCCCGGATGAAGCGCGAGAACGAACGCGTCTTCCGCTCTGACGCCGAGATCGACGAGGGTCTGAAGCGGATCTGGGCGGTGATGGAGGCCTGCATCGACCGCGGTCTCGTGACCGACGGCATCCTGCCGGGCGGGCTGAAGGTGAAGCGCCGCGCCAAGGGCATCCATGATGCGCTTCTGGCCGAGCGCGGCATGAACCTGACCGCGCCCCATGCGATCAACGACTGGATGTCGACCTATGCGATGGCGGTGAACGAAGAGAACGCCGCCGGCGGGCAGGTCGTCACCGCGCCGACGAACGGCGCGGCGGGGGTGATGCCCGCCGTGATCCGCTACTGGCTCGACCATGTGCCGGGCGCCACGCGTTCGCGCATCAGGGAATTCCTGCTGACCTCGGCGGCGATCGGCGGGCTGGTGAAGACCAACGCCTCGATCTCGGGCGCGGAATGCGGATGCCAGGCCGAGGTCGGATCGGCCGCCGCGATGGCCGCGGCCGGGCTGGCCGCGGTGCTGGGCGGCAGCCCTGAGCAGATCGAGAACGCGGCCGAGATCGCGCTCGAGCATCACCTTGGCATGACCTGCGACCCGGTGAAGGGGCTGGTGCAGGTGCCCTGCATCGAGCGCAACGGACTGGGCGCGATCAAGGCGGTCTCTGCGGCCTCGCTGGCGCTTCGGGGCGACGGCACGCATCTGGTGCCGCTTGACGCCGCGATCGAGACCATGCGCCAGACCGGCCGCGACATGCACGAGAAGTACAAGGAAACCTCACTCGGCGGGCTCGCGGTCAACGTCCCGAACTGCTGATGGCGGTCGAGGTCGTCGCCCACGATCCGCGATGGGCCGAGGCCTTCGCCGCCGAGGCCCGCGCGATCGCGCCTGCGGTCGGCGGCGTGCTGCATCACATCGGATCGACCGCGGTGCCCGGGCTGCCCGCGAAGCCGATCATCGACATGCTGGGCGAGGTCGCCAGCTTCTCGGCGATCGACACCGCCGCGCTGACCGCCCGCGGCTATCAGGCGATGGGGGCGTTCGGCATCCCCAGCCGCCGTTACTTCCGCCGCTGCGGCCCCGACGGCCGGCGCAGTCACCACCTTCACGTCTTCCTGACCGGCTCGACGCAGGTCGAGCGTCACCTCGCCTTCCGCGACTACCTGCGCGCCCATCCGGCACAGGCCGAGGCCTATGGCGCGCTGAAGCTGTCGCTGCTCGGGCCCGGCACCGCGTGGGAGGATTACATGGACGGCAAGGCCCCCTTCATCGCCGCGACCGAGGTGCTGGCCCTGGTCTGGCACCGCGCACGCTGAGTGGCGCCACGGCACTGCGCGCCCCGCGACGGAATGTCGCTTTCGGAATGGCGGCGGACCCGGCGCGGGCGTATCAGGCGGGCATGACCGCGACCCCTGTCACCCCGCTGAGCCCTGCCGCCGACCGCATCCTTGCCGGGATGGGGCTGATGGTCGCCTTCTGCCTGATCGCGCCGCTGATCGACGTGTCGTCGAAGGCCGCCGCACAGCAGGTGCCGGTCTCGACCGTCACCTTCGGGCGCTTCCTCGTGCAGGGCGCGCTGATGGCCCCGGTGGTGGCGCTGATCGGCCCGGGCTTCGGCCTGTCGCGCCGGGCCTTCTGGCTGACGCTGGCGCGCGGGGTCTGCGGCATCGTGTCGACCTTCTGCTTCGTCGCTGCGGTGCAGGTGATGCCGATCGCCGATGCGCTGGCCATCGCCTTCGTCGAGCCCTTCGTCATCCTGCTGATCGGCCGCTTCGCGATGGGCGAAGAGGTCGGGCCGCGCCGGCTCACCGCCTGCGCGGTGGGCTTCGCCGGGGCGCTGATGGTCATCCAGCCCTCGTTCGCGGCCTTCGGCGCGGTGGCGCTGTTCCCGCTGGGCACCGCCGTCACCTTCGCGCTCTACATGCTGGTCACCCGCCGCCTCTCGCGGGAATTGCACCCGATCCCGATGCAGTTCTGGACCGCGGTGCTGGCCGGCGCGGCCTGCCTGCCGCTGATGATGGCGGGCCATGCCTCGGGCATTCCCGCCTTCGACGTGGCCCTGCCGCAAAGCCCCGCGATCTGGGGCTGGTGCTTCGGCGTCGGGCTTGCCGCCACGATCAGCCACATGGCGATCACCTACGGGCTCAAGTTCGCCCCCTCGGCGACGCTCGCCCCGCTGCACTACCTCGAGATCGTGACGGCGACGCTCTTCGGCTACCTGTTCTTCGGCGATTTCCCCGGCGGCCTGACCTGGGCGGGGATCGGGGTGATCGTGGCCTCGGGCCTCTATGTCATCCACCGCGAACGGATCGTCGCCCGCCGCGCGCTGGTCAGCCTGCCACCCGCAGCGCATTGAGCGCGAGCGCGAGGCAGTCGCGCGGCACAAGCGCCAGCATCGGCCCCACCACGCGCAGGTGCACGCGCCCCAGCGCCTCGTTCGAGGTCCCGATCCTGCCGGCCGGTGCGAAGCCCAGCCTGTCGATCGGCCAGCGCAACCCGGTCGAGCTGCCGCTGACCGGCCCCATCGGAAACAGCGACACCCGCGTGCCGGGGGCAAGGTCCAGCTCCAGCCGTGGCGGCAGGCGGAAGATCACCTCGCGCTCGCCCAGAACCAGCACCGGGCCCGGGTGGCGCGCCACATCCGACAGCACCGCCAGCGCGTGGTCCATCCGCGCCCCGGTGAAACCGATGGCCACATGGAACGGGGCGCGGGTCAGACGCAGGCACTTGCCGAAATCGGTATCGTCCTGTTCGTCAACCTGATGCACAATACCCGGCGGCAGGATGGCCCGCGTCTCGGGGCTGAGCGAGTCGAGGTCCCCGATGACCGCCTGCGGCGTCACGCCCGCCCGGCGCGCGGCCTCTGCCCCGCCATCGGCCGCGACAAGGCAGGGCGCGATCCCCAGCGCCTCGTCCAGGTCCCGTTCGTAAAGGGTGCCGCCGCCAAGAAGCGTGATCCCGTCGCGTGATTGGACAATGGCTGCCGTCATGCCGATACTGATGACGATTAAGGCAGTCAGACACAATCGTGGCCGAAAGAATTCCTTGGATTTTCCCCAAAGCAATCATGCGAGCGATCGCATTGGCCGGGAAGGTCAGCGGAAAGAAGTTCAAAAAGGCATGAGCAGATGATCGGTGCGAGTAAGATCCTGACGGTGTCCTACGGGACGTTCTCGTGCACCCTCGAAGGGTTCGACGAGCCGTTCTCGACCATGAAGGCCATCGCCGAGTACTTCCGCGACCTCGCCGCCGAGGACCGGTACTTCGGGGCGGAACCCCCGACGCCCGACGCGGAGATGCTTCACAAGATCGCCGAGCGCGAGATCCAGCGCCGGGTCGAGGCCAAGATCCAGAAGAACGGCGTCATCCTGCGGCCCGAGGGCCATCAGGAGGCAGCCGAGGCCACACCGCAGCCGCCGCGCCCGGCGGCTGCACCAGTCGCTGCCCCGGTCGCTGCCGCCCCTGCCCCGCTTGCCGACATCGTCGCCGCGCCGACCGAGGACGCGGCCGAGGAAGGCGTCTGGGAAATCCCCGCGCCCCAGCCGCGCGCCGCCACCGCGACCGAAAGCGTCGCCGAGAAGTTGGCCCGCATCCGCGCCGCCGTCGCCGACGTGAAGGCGCGCCAGGACAGCACCGATCCATATGCGGCCCCGGTCCAGGGGGCTGTGGCCGGTGCCATGACCTTCGCCGCCACCGAGGACGAGGACGAGATCGAGGGCGGCGACTTCTTCGCCGAAGCCGTGCCGCCCGCCACCCTGCAGATCGCACCCGAGGCCGAGATCGTCGCTGAGGCGCCGATCGTCGAAGAGGCCGAGGCCGAAGCGCCTGTCGCATCGGTCGAGGCCGTCGCGGACGACATCGCCGCGGACCCGGCCGAACCGGAGGTCATCGAAGAGATCGCCGCGGAACCGCCGATGGCCGAGACGACGGTCGAGGACGAGGACGAAGAAGAGGCCGCATCCGCCCCGATGCCCGCAGCGGCCCGCGTCGAGGCTGCCGTCATCGACATGCCCGGCATCGCCGAAGCCGATTTCGGTGCCGTCATCGCCGAGGACGAACCTGCCGCACCGGCCGCCGATTGGACCGTCGAGGATCTGTCGGACGAAGACTGGACCGTTGCCTCGGAAGAGGTCGCGTCCCCCGAAGCGCAGCCTGCCGAGGCGCTGACCATCGAAACCTTCGGTGCCGAGGCCTTCGAAGAGGAAGCCTACGAACCCCAGCCGGTCGACGTCGTCGCGGAAGACGCGGGCGAAGTCGACGCCTGGACCGCGCCCGAGCTTGTCGAGGAAGCCTTCGCCGCCCCCGAGCCCGAGGCCGCCGCCGAGGAAGACGCCACCCCCGCGGTCGAGGCCGAGGCCCCGGTCGTGGCCGACGAACCCGAACTGGGCGCCGTCGAAGACGTGGCGGACGCCTCTGCCGACTATGCCGACGAGCGCGATGACCTCGACGAAATCCTCGCACGCATCGCCGAGGACGACGCCTACGAGCCCGCCGAGACCGAAGAGCCCGTCGCCGCCGAGATCGAGGCTGAGGCTGAGGCTGAGGCTGAGGCCGAGCAGGAGCACGGCGCAGAAGTCGAGGCCGCGGTCGAGGCCGACAGCGCCGCAGAGCCCGAGGCCGAGCCGGCAGTCGCGGAAGAGGACGGCTTCGAGGCCGAGCTCGCGGCGATCGCCGAAGAGATCGCCCAGTCGCGCGTCCCCGAGATCGACGCCGACGACAGCTTTATCTTCTCGGCGCCTCCCGCCGTCGAAGAGGCCGCGCAGGACGCTGTCGCCGAAGACGCGCCCCAGCCCGAAGCTGCGCCGGTCGACGCCGAATTGTCCGAGGACGAGGTCGCCGCGGTCGAGCCCGAGATGGCGCCTGAAGCAGAGCCCGAACTCGAACCGGCGCCCGAAACGGTCGCCGCCGAGGCGCCGCGCGCAGAGCCGGCCCCGGTCGATGCCGCCGCCGCGCTCAAGCCGGCCCGCGAAGGCACCAGCCTGCGCTCGGTCATCGATCGCGCCCGTGCCCGGGTGATCCGCATCCGCCGCTCGGAACTGGCCCCGGCCGCGCCGGTCGCGGCCGAACCGGTGGTCGAACCGCCGATGCCCGACGTGCTGCCGGCCCCCGCTGCCGCACGCGCCGACGAGCCCGCGCCGGTCGTCACGCCCGAGCCGGTCGTCCAGGCCGAGCCCGAGGTCGCTGCGCTGCCCGAGCCGGCCCCCTCGATCATGCCCGAACGTCCCGTCGCGCGCAGCCTGCGCCGCCAGGCACCGGCCGAGGAAGAGGACCTACTGGCCAAGATCGCGGCCGCCGAACATTCGGTGCAGCCGATCAGCCCGCGCCGCCCCGGCCTGCGCCCTGACACCCGTCTCGAGACCCCGGCCGAGCCGGAGCCCGGCGAACAGCTGCGCCGGATGCCCGCCGACGACGCCGCCGTCGCGCGGCTGATCGAGACTGCCAACAAGGAACTGAGCGGGCCCGAACACCGCCGTCGCTATTCGGCCATCGCCCATCTGAAGGCCGCGGTCGTCGCCACCGCCGCCGACCGGGTCTTCGCCGACCGTCCGGCCCGCGACAACGACGCGACCGAGGCCTATCGCGACGACCTGACCCAGATCGTCCGCCCGCGCCGGCCCGGCGCCGGCGGCGAGGCCCGCGTCGCGACCCCGCGCCCGGCACCGGCCCGTCCGGCGCCCCTGGTCCTGGTCAGCGAACAGCGCGTCGACGCCCCGCGCCCCGACATCGCCCCCGCCCCGGCGATGCCGATCCGCCCCCGCCGCGTCTCGGCGGATGCCGTGGTCGCGGCCCCGGTCGAGATCGACGAGGACGAGGACTTCACCCCGCCGACCGCGGAAGAGGCCCGCAGCTTCGCCGAATTCGCCGATCGGCTGGGCGCACAGGGCCTGTCGGAACTGCTGGAAGCGGCGGCGGTCTATACCTCGACCATCGAGGGCCGCCCGCATTTCTCGCGCCCGCAGATCATGAAGAAGATCTCGGTCGAGGACGGCTTCACCCGCGAGGCCGGCCTGCGCAGCTTCGGCATGCTGCTGCGTCAGGGCAAGATCCAGAAGGTGCGCCGCGGCCAGTTCGCGATCACCACCAACTCTCGCTTCATGGCCGAGGCCCGCCGCGCCCACTGATGGGCGCTGCTTCCGGCCCGCAGAGCCAGAACAGGAAAACGGCCCCCGGAAGGGGGCCGTTTCTCGTTGAGGCGGGCTCTTGGCTCAGTTCTTGCGCGGCGCGTCAGGGTCGGGCTGTCCGACCCCGCGGAACACCCGCCTAAACGGCAGGGCCCAAAGGAAGCCGAGCCCGACATAGACCGCGACTTCGGCCCAGATCGGCAGGCGCCCGAAGCGGGCGTCCAGCCAGTTCATCAGCGTCACGGCGACGATGATGTAGGCCGGCAACCCCACGAGCAGGATCACCAGCGACCAGCGCTTGCGGGCCCGGTATCCCAGCGCCACGGCCTCAGTCCGCGAAGGGGTCGGTGACGAGGATTGTGTCGTCACGCTCGGGCGAGGTCGACAGCAGCGCGACCGGGCACTGGATCAGCTCTTCGATCCGGCGCACGTACTTGATCGCCGCCGCGGGCAGGTCGGCCCAGCTGCGCGCGCCCTGCGTGCTTTCGGACCAGCCGTCCATCTCTTCGTAGATCGGCGTCGCGCGGTCCTGCAGCGCGGCGGCGGTCGGCAGGTAGTCGTATTTGACCCCGTCCACCTCGTAGCCCACGCAGATCTTCAGCTTCTCGAACCCGTCGAGCACGTCGAGCTTGGTCAGCGCGATGCCGGTCACGCCCGAGATCGCGCAGGTCTGGCGCACCAGCACCGCGTCGAACCAGCCGCAGCGGCGCTTGCGCCCGGTGACGGTGCCGAATTCATGGCCGCGCTCGCCCAGACGCTGGCCGACCTCGTCTTCGAGTTCGGTCGGGAACGGGCCCGAGCCCACGCGGGTGGTGTAGGCTTTCACGATCCCCAGCACGAAGCCGATGGCCGAGGGGCCGAGCCCGGTGCCCGAGGCGGCCATGCCCGACATCGTGGTCGAGGAGGTGACATAGGGATAGGTGCCGAAGTCGATGTCGAGAAGCGAGCCCTGCGCGCCCTCGAAGAGGATGCGCTTGCCGGCTTTGCGCATCTCGCCCAGCACCTTCCAGACCGGTTGGGCGAAGGCGAGCAGCTTCGGCGCGATCTCGGCCAGCTTGGCTTCCAGCTCGGCGCGGTCGATGGGCTCGGCCCCCAGACCCTTGCGCAGCGGGTCGTGGTGGGCGAGCAGCCGGTCGAGGCGCGCGCTCAGCGTTTCGGCATCGGCCAGATCGGCGACGCGGATCGCGCGGCGGCCGACCTTGTCCTCATAGGCCGGGCCGATGCCGCGACCGGTGGTCCCGATCTTCGAGGCGCCGGCAGCTTCTTCACGGAACTTGTCCAGATCCCCGTGCAGCGGCAGGATCAGCGGGGTGTTCTCCGCGATCATCAGGTTCGCTTCCGAGATCTCGACGCCCTGCTTCGTCAGCTTGTCGATTTCCGCGAACAGCGCCCAGGGGTCGAGCACGACCCCGTTGCCGATCACGGCCAGCTTGCCCTTGCGCACGATGCCCGAGGGCAGCAGCGACAGCTTGAAGACATCATTGCCGATCACGAGCGTATGGCCCGCGTTGTGGCCGCCCTGGAAGCGGGCGATCACGTCGGCACGCTCGCTCAGCCAGTCGACGATCTTGCCTTTGCCTTCGTCACCCCACTGGGCGCCAACCACCACGACGTTCGCCATCGGTCCTCTCCTCGGCCGTCAAACAGCCGCCCGTATAGCCCCCATGCGCGCCGGGGGAAACCCGCGAAAGTGCCTAAACGCCGCGGGGTCTCACTCCTTGGCGAGCTTGTGGCGCAGCGCCTCTTCCTGCGCGGCCAGTTCCGGGGTCAGGGCGGGGCCGAAATCCTCGGGCTCGTAGAAGGGACGGATCTCGATCTCGCTGCGCATCGGCATGGGATTCGGGGCCCGCAGGACCCAGGCCACCGCCTCTTCCATGTCCGCGACCTCCCAGATCCAGTAGCCTGCGAGCAGTTCGGACACCGCGGCGAACGGCCCCGGAACGATCTCGCGCCCGGGGCCGTCGAAAACCACGCGCACGCCCTTCGCGCTGGGCTTCAGCCCGTCGCCTTCGCGCAGGATGCCCGCCGCCGCGAGCGCCTCGTTGAAGGCGCCCATCGCCTCGAGATCGGCGGTGGTGGGCAGGACGCCCGCCTCGCTGGCCTCCGAGGCCTTCACCAGAACCATGACCCGCATCGCAGCCTCCCGCGCGAAAATGGGGCAACGCGCCCCCCGGCCGGGATCATAGCGCCAACCCCGCCCCCCGCGCAGGGGGTTGCGCGTCACACGTGTCCATAGGCGAAACCCTGCCCGGCGGCGGGGTCAAGGCGCCGGGCTGCCCTCGGCCGCGCTGCGCAAGCACGTGTGGAAGCTGGGGATGTGGCGCGAGGCGGTCCCGTCGAGGTTGCGCGTCAGCACCCCGAGGTCGCGGGTCACCGTCGGCGCCAGCAGCAGGCGCGGCGCGGGGCAGTACACCATCGGCAGGGCGCTGACCCCGAGCCCGGTCTTGATCATGCCCACCACCGCGATGAAATGGTTGAATTCCATCATCGTCGACGCCGCGGGATCCGGGCCGATGGTGCGAACCTCTAACCGACGATGCCCTATACCGCCTTCGCGAAGATCACCGACGAGGACATCCACGCCCTCCACGCGGATTTCCAGAAGGGCGTTCAGCCCGTCGACGCGCCCAGCGCCACGACGGCGCTGCCGTTTCCCTTCAACCTGCCAGCCTCGATGAGGGGCTGGTACCTGCTGTTTCCACGGCGCCCCCGGCTTCACCCCGGTCGCCGGCAAGTCCGACGCGTGGAACCGCGGCGCCTATCTGGCTGAGGGTCCGGGCCACCGCTCGACCTGCCCAGCCCGCGCGGGCTGCTGATGCAGGAAGAGGGCCTGCGCCACATGGCCGGCGCGCAGGTCGGCCCTTGGTATGCACCAAACATCACCTCCGACCCGGTCGCGGGCATCGGCAGCTGGTCGAAGGACGAGATCGTGGCCTATCTCGCCACCGGCCGGGCCGAGGGCAAGGCGCAGGCCGGCGGCAGCATGGCCGAGGCGGTGTCGCACAGCTTCGCAAAACTGGCGCCCGCGGACCTCGGCGCGATCGCGACCTATATCAAGGAAGTGCCGCCGGTCGGCGGCCCCGCCCGCTTCGGGCAGGGGGCGCCGGAGAACCTCTCGGCCGGCTTCCGCGGCCTTGACGCCCCCGCGGACCCGACCTCGACCACCGCTGGCGCGCAGATCTACTTGGCCAACTGCGCCTCGTGCCACGGATACAACGATCAGGGGACCAGGGATCAGTATTACCCGAGCCTGTTCAACAACTCGGTCACCGCCGGCAAGGCAACCGGCAACATGATCGCCGCGGTGCTGAACGGGGTCGATCGCAAGACCGAGGCCGGGCATGTCTTCATGCCGCCCTTCGGCACCCAGCCCAACGCCTACACCACGCTGAGCGATGACGAGATCGCCGCCCTCGCCACCTATGTCGTGGCCCAGTATGACGATGCAGGCCACAGGGTGACCGCGGCCGAGGTCGCGACGATCCGTGCCGGCGGACCGCGCTCGCGGATCGTCGGCGTCGTGCGCGGTCTGATGGCGGCGGGCACGGTGCTGGCGGTGATCGTTGCTGTGGCACTGGCGATGCTGCAGCGCAGGCGGGACGCCATGCGGGCTGCCTGACGCCGCCCCCGATTGATGCACCGGGCCCGGCCCAGGCCCGGCCACACGCCCGACGCGCCGGGTCCTAACCCGGCGCGTTGCCGTCACACCCGCTGCAACCGTGCGCGGACGGTGAAATCGACCTCGTCGCCGACCAGATCGGCATAGCCGGTCGATCCGAACTTCGCCCGGCTGATGCCGCCGTTCAACGTGATCACCAGATGCGAGGTGTCGCTGCTGCCTGCCGCGGTGTTCACGCGCCCCGCGAAGGTCACCGGCCGCGTGGTGCCGCGCAGCGTCAGCTGGCCGGCGACATCGGCGGCCGAGGGCGCGCCGCTGACCTTCGTCGACACGAAACGGATCGTCGGGTTGTGGGCCACGTCCAGCACCTCGGACCCCAGCATCGCCGTCTTGGCGAAGGGCATGCCCGGGTCGGCATTGGCCGCGTCCAGCACCACCTCGACCGAGCTGTGCGACAGCTGGTTCAGGTCGATCTCCAGATCCGCCGAAAGCGCCTGCATCCGCCCGGTGACCGGCGCCCCGTTCAGCTTGTAGGTGAATTTCACCTCGGTCTCGCCGGGGACCAGCAACCAGTTCGGCTGCCGCGCGCCGGCGCGGGCCGCCCAGAAGGCCAGCGGCGCCCCAAGGAAAAGACGACGATCGATCAGCATGGCCAAGCCCTCCCGTCCGGCGCGCCCATCGTGCGACGATGCGTCTATACGCACCGCGTAAACGCACGGTTCACCTTGCGGTTCCCGAGCGGCGCTCAGGCTTCGATCAGCGCCGGCCCTCGCGCAGCCAGGCCGCCAGGATCAGGGCAGAGGCGATCAGCAGGAAGGCCCAGGCCGGCAGCAGCGGCGAGACCGACAGGCCAACGGTCGCATGCGCGTCGCGCGGCGTGATCCCCACCCAGCCGCGGCCCACGGCGGGGCGGCCCGCACGCACCGCGCGCACATCCGGAAGCCCCTCCTCGATCCGCACCGTGCCGCCGTTGGTCGCCGCCATCGGCTCGGCCAGCGCCTCGTCCGAGGCGATGGTCTGCTCGAACTCCTTGGGCGCCGAGGGGCCGACGGCATAGACCCGCTCCATGTCGCCTTCCTTCAGGCGATAGAGGCCGATCTCGGGCGCGTCATAGACGGCGGTGAAGCGGCCGGGGTCGCTTTCCTCCATCGGCAGCACGGTCGGCGTGCCGTCGGGGGCGGTGATCGTCAGCTCGCGCGGGCCCTCGCCCAGCGTGCGGCGGGTCACGGTCATCCGCTGGCCCTGCGCGGTGGCGGTCAGCGCCTCTTCCTCGAGATCCGGCTCCTTCATCATCCAATGCGCCAGCCGGCGCAGCAGTTCGAGCTGCGGCCCGCCGCCCTCGAAGCCGCGCCCCCAGAGCCAGGCCTGGTCAGAGGCGAGAAGCGCGATCCGCCCCTGCCCCGCCCGGTCCAGCACCAGAAGCGGCTCGCCATCGGCACCGTCCATCACCGTCTGGCCACGGGTGTCGGCCAGTTCGATCTGGCGCATCCAGCGCCCCCAGCGCGGCTCGCCCTCGGCCCGCTGCGGCAGGTCGGATCCCTCGGGCTCCCAGGCCTCTTCCAGCCCTTCGGTCACCGGGTGGCGGTGGCCGATGTCCGAGACGCGCGGCAGGTAGCCGCGTTCCAGCACCCGTGCGGTCGGGCGGGCCGGCAGGATGTCGGCCAGCGCCGAGTGATAGACGCTTTCGACGCTGGCGAATTCCGGCCCGGCCGAGACCAGCACCGCGCCGCCGTCCTCGACATAGCGCTTGATGTTCTCGAAATAGCTTGGCGGCAGGATGCCGCGCTGCGAATAGCGGTCGAAGATGATCAGGTCGAATTCATCGATCTTCTCGACGAACAGTTCCTGCGTCGGGAAGGCGATCAGCGACAGTTCCGTTACCGGCACGCCGTCCTGCTTTTCCGGCGGGCGCAGAATGGTGAAATGCACGAGATCGACCGAGCTGTCGGATTTCAGCAGGTTGCGCCAGGTGCGTTCGCCGGCATGCGGCTCGCCCGAGACCAGCAGCACCCGCAGCCGGTCGCGCACGCCGTTGATCTGCACCACCGCCTCGTTGTTGCGGTCGGTGATTTCGCCCTCTGCGGCCGGGACCGCGAACTGCACGACGTTCTGCCCGCCGTGGGTCAGGGTCAGCGCCAGCTCGAGGTCGGTGTTCACCGGCATCCGGTAGGTCTGCGGTTCGGCCCCGTCGATCGACAGGCGGATCTCGACATCGCGGCCCGCTTCCGATCCAGGCATCCGCCCCATCTCGTCGACGCGGATGGTCACCGACAGCGGCTCGCCGATGATCCCGAAGGCGGGGGCGGTCTTCACCACCAGCCGCCGGTCCCAGTCGCGCTGGTGGCCGGTCATCACGAGGTTCAGCGGCGCCGGCATCGACGGCAGCGCCGCCAGATCATGCGCACGCCCATCGGACACGAGGATCGCCCCCGCGACTCGCGCCCGGGGCTCTTCGGCCAAAGCGCCCGCCAGGGCCGTCATCAGTTGGGTGCCTGCGTCCTCTTCCCCGTCGCCGACATCGATGCGGCGAAGCTCGGTGTTGGGCATCGAGGCGACCTCGGCCTCGATCCGCGCGGCGGCGGCCTCGGTCTGGGCGGCGCGGTCGGACAGCGACTGGCTCGACGAGCGGTCGACGACCATCAGCACGATGTCCGACAGCGGCTGACGTTCCTCGGTCTCGATCGAAGGGCCGGTCAGCGCGAGGATCAGCGCCGCAGCGGCCAGCCCGCGCAGCCACCAGCCCGGCAGACCCTGCCAGAGCGCGAGGGCGACCATCGCCACGGCCAGCGCCACCGCGACCCAGATCACGGGCCAGGGCAGCAGCGTGTCATAGACAAGGCGGCTGATCATGCGGGTCTACCTCCGGTCACTGGCCCAGCCGCTCGAGCAGCGCGGGGACATGGACCTGGTCGGATTTGTAGTTGCCCGTGAGCACATGCATCACGAGGTTGACGCCGAAGCGATAGGCGATCTCGCGCTGCCGCTCGCCGCCATAGCCGCGCCCCACCGGGAACATCGGCTGGCCGTTCGGCAGCACCGCCCAGGCCGCGGCCCAGTCGTTGCCGCCGACCACGATCGGGGTCACGCCGTCGTTGAGGTTGCGGAACGGCATCCCCTCGGCCTGCTCGGCCTGCGGGGGCGAGGCCTCGACCCAGATCCCGCGCCCGGCATAGCGGCCGGGGAAGTCCTGCAGCAGGTAGAAGGTGCGGGTCAGAACGTGATCGGCCGGGATCGGCTCGATCGGCGGGATGTCCAGCGGTGCCGCCAGCGCCTGCAGCCGCCGGCCCTCGGGCGTGGCCGAGCCGAAGTCGGCCACATCGGCATCGCGGGTGTCGAAAAGGATCATCCCCCCGGTGCGCAGGAAGCGGTTCAGCCGCAGGTAGGCCTCGGGCGAGGGCGCGGGCTCGTCCGGGGTCACCGGCCAGTAGAGGAAGGGGAAGACCGACAGGTCGTCGGTGTTCAGGTTCACCGCCATCGGCGGTCCCGGCTCGACCGAGGTGCGGGTGCGCAGGATCTGGCTGAGGCCGGTGAGCCCCGCCTCGGACACCTCGTCGATCTGGGGATCGCCGGTCTGGACATAGGCCAGCACCACCTCTGCGGTCGCGCGCAGCGCCTGCTGGTCGGCACCCGCCGTCTGCGCCCGCGCACCGCCCGCAGGCATCACCGCCAGCGCAAGGCCGAGGCCCGCGGCGACGGCGGCGACGCGGCGCATCCGCGAAAGGCGCCCGCCAAGGATCAGCGAGGCGAGGATGTCGATCATCAGAAGCCCCAGCGCGAGGGCCAGCAGCGGCCCCTCCAGCGGCGTCTCGCCACCGGCGCCATCCTCGGCCAGCACGAGCCCCGCGGGCCATGCGGCCGGGCTCAGCGCGCGGCCCGGGGCGATGGCGTTCACCGCAAGGCTGCGGTCGTCGCTGGCGTAGATCCCGGGCGGCAGGTCTGCGCCCGGCACCGGCTCGGCCAGACGCTCGCCGGGCACGCCGGCCATCTCGCCCGCATCTTCGAGCGCGCCGAAGCCGTCGAGCACCCGCTGCGGCACCCATGTCGTGCCGGCCAGATCGCCGGGCTCCGGCAGCGCCGCGCGGGTGGCAAGCGACAGGCGTTCCAGCATCTGCACGAAGAGGCCCGACAGCGGCAGGCTCGACCATTCGGCATTCGCGGTGACATGGAACAAGATCACTTGCCCCTGCCCCTCGCGGCGCTGGGTCACCAGGGACGTGCCGTCGGCCAGCGCGGCGATGGTGCGTTCCGACAGGTCGGGGTCGGGTTCGGCCATCACCTGCGCGCTGACCGTCACGTCCTCCGGGATCGCAAGGCCGTGGAAGGGCGAGCCTTCGCGGAACGGCGCCAGCGTCTTCGGCTCGCCCCAGCTCATCGCGCCACCGACCGACCGGCCGCCCGCGCGCAGCCGCACCGGCAGCAGCGGATCCTCGGCCCCGCGCCCCTCGTCCGAGGCGGCAAGCCGCTGGCCGGCGAAGCGGATCAGCAGACCGCCGCGATCGACCCAGCCCACCAGCTCTTCGGTTTCCTGCGGGGTGATGCGGGCGACATCGGCCATGACGATGGCGTCGGGGTCGGCCAGCACCAGATCCGACAGCGTGCCGCGGATCAGGTCGGCCGAGGGCGCCAGCGCCTGTTCGAGATAATGGGTGGGCGACAGCAGCTCGAGCCCCTCGGCAGACGAGGCGCTGCCATCGACCAGCGCGATCTTGCGCCGGCGCAGAGAATCTCCGGCCAGCGCCACCGCGCCCGCGGTCTGCTCGCCGACGATCTCGAAGCGCGTCACCCGATTGCGCAGCTCTGCCGGCAGGTCGAACTGCGCCTCGCCCTCGGCCGCACCTGCGGGCAGATCGACCGTGGCGCGGGCCAGTTCGCGCTGGATGCCCTGCGGATCAAGGCCCAGCGCCGCGACCTCTGCCGTGGCAGCCGATCCGGTGACCGCGCGCAGCACCGGCACTTTCAGAAGCTGATCCTCGAACCGCGCGGGACCTAGGCCGCGCAGCGCGCGCGGGCTTTCGGCCACGGAGACAGTGCCATGCGATTGCAGCGCCGACAGCAGGGCCGCGCGCCCGTCGCGCTGCAGCCCGTCCGAGATCCAGAGCGTGTCGAACGCCTGATCCGGCAGCGCCGCGGCCAGCGCCCGCATCGCCGCGGGCGAAGGCTCCCAGGCCGCAGGTTCCAGCCCCGGCAGATGGCTTGCGACATCGGCCGCGGGGGCGAAGACCGGCGCGGGCGGCTCGTCGGCGGTCAGCGAGACCAGCGCCGCGGGCTGGCCGGCCAGACGCGCCGATTCCAGCGCGCTGTCGATGCGGGCGCGCGCGCGCTGCCAGTCGCGGGCCGAGGCCCAGCTGCCATCCGACACGATCAGCAGCGGCCCCTGCCCCGGCTCTCGGGCCACGGGGTTCAGCACCGGCCCGGCAAAGCCCAGGATCGCCGCGGCCACCGCCAGCATCCGCAGCGCCAGCAGCCACCAGGGCGTGCGGTCGGTCACCTGTTCCTCGTCGCTGAGGCCCAGCAGCAGCGCCACGCCCGGGAAGCGGCGGCGGATCGGCGCCGGCGGCACCGCGCGCAGGATCAGGTACAGCAGCGGCAGCGCGATCAGCCCCAGGAGCAGCCAGGGCGAGACGAAACCGAGGGGGCCGAGCGTGAACATCAGGCCATGCGCTCCATCGCGTGGTAAAGCCACAGGAGCGCGCCGGGGGCCGGATCGCCGGTGTGGTGGCAGTGATACTGCCAGCCCGTCCGTTGCGCGAGCGTGAGCAGATGTGCCTTCCGTCCCGCCAGACGCTCCAGATAGCGGTCGCGCAGGTCACCGGCCTTGCGCGTCTCGTGCATCAGCCCGCCAGTCATCGATTCGAAGATCGTGCGGCCCTGATAGGGGAAGGCTTCCTCGACCGGGTCGAGCACCTGCAGCAGCGCCCCGGTCACGCCCCGGTCCGAAGCGCGGGTCAGCGCCTTCTCGACCCCGGCGGGATCGCCGAGGAAGTCCGAGATGAAGACCGCGCGCGATTGCGGCAACAGCGCGCGGCCTACGGGAGCGCCGTAATCCTCGTCGCCGGCATCGGCGGTGAAGCGGCTGGCAAGGCGCACCAGCTGCACCTCGCCGGCGCGGGGCGGGATCTCGGGATCGGCCATGCCGACACGCTCGCCCGCGCGGATCAGCAGCACGCCCAGCGCCAGCGCCAGCAGGCGGGCGCGGTCAGCCTTGGTGGGGCGGTTGTCGTCGCCGGTGAATTCCATCGAGCGCGCGTCATCGACCCAAAGGTGCACCGACTGCGCCGCCTGCCATTCGCGCTCGCGCACGAAATGGCTGTCGGCCCGGCCAGAGCGGCGCCAGTCGATCGCCCGCGCCTCGTCGCCCGCCGTCGCCGGGCGGTATTGCCAGAACTCGTCGCCCAACCCCGCCTGCCGCCGGCCATGCGCGCCAAGCTGCACGGTCGCGGCCAGCTGCCGCGCCGCCGCCAGCAGGGGCGGAAGCATGTGCGACAGCTCGTCCGCGCGGCGGCGCAGGCCGGCCGAGTTGTGGCTGATCGTGTGCGGGCTCAAGCCGCCGCCTCGATATGGGTGACCTGCGCGGCCACGCCGTCGATGATCTCGGACAGGCTCTCGCCGCGGGCCCGGGCCGCGAAGCTCAGCGCCATGCGGTGGGTCAGCACCGGCCGGGCCAGCGCCGCCACATCCTCGATCCCCGGCGCGAGACGGCCGTTCAGCAGCGCCCGCGCCCTCACGCCCAGCATCAGCGCCTGCGCGGCACGCGGTCCCGGCCCCCAGCTGACCGCCTGCTTCACCCGCGCCGCGGCCTCGGGCTCGCCGGGGCGGCAGGCGCGCACGAGGTCGAGGATCGCCTCGACCACCTGTTCGCCCACCGGCATCCGGCGCACGGTCTGCTGGGCGGCGAGGATCGCCTCGGGCGTGAAGACCTCGGTGACCGAGCCGGTCTCGATCCCGGTGGTCGCCAGAAGGATCGCGCGCTCGGTGTCGCGGTCGGGATAATCGACGTCGATCTGCACGATGAAACGGTCGAGCTGCGCTTCGGGCAGCGGATAGGTGCCCTCCTGCTCCAGCGGGTTCTGGGTGGCCAGAACGTGGAACGGGCGTCCGAGCTGGCGGTGCTGGCCCGCGACGGTCACCTGCTTTTCCTGCATCGCCTGCAGAAGCGCCGACTGGGTGCGGGGGCTGGCGCGGTTGATCTCGTCCGCCATCAAGAGCTCGCAGAACACCGGCCCCTCGATGAAGCGGAAGGCGCGGGACCCGTCGGCGGCGGTTTCCAGCACCTCGGAGCCGAGGATGTCGGCCGGCATCAGGTCGGGCGTGAACTGGATGCGCGAGGATTTCAGGCCCATCACCGTCGAAAGCGTGTCCACGAGCATCGTCTTGCCAAGTCCCGGCAGGCCCACGAGCAGGCCGTGACCGCCGCAGAGGATCGCGGTCAGCACCAGCTCGACGACCTTCTCCTGGCCGATGAAGCGCCCCTCGACGGAACTGCGGGCATGGCCCAGCCGTTCGGCCAGCGACTCGATCTCTGCGACCAGCGCCGCGCCATCGGTCGGGCCAAGGTTGGGGGAGGTCAGGGAAGGCCCGGCCATGACAACGTCTCCTCGCTAGGTCATATGGTCACAATAGAGGCAGATGTTTGGGACGCCACCAATGGGAAAAAAGCCTGACACATATGTGAAGGAGCCGGAGGTCGCGGAGGGCGGCACCGCCGGCACCACCACCGAGCGGCTGATGGAAGCGGCGAAGAGCGCGGGGGCCCGAGGGTTGCCGCCGGTGCACCTGTGGAATCCGCCGTTCTGCGGCGACATCGACATGGAGATCCGCCGCGACGGGACATGGTTCTATCTCGGCACGCCGATCGGTCGCGCGCCCCTCGTGCGGCTGTTCTCGACGATCCTGAAGCGTGAGGGCGATGCCTATTTTCTGGTCACGCCGGTCGAGAAGGTCGGGATCCGCGTCGAGGACGCGCCCTTCGTCGCCGTCGATGCCGAGATCTCGGGCGAGGGCGAGGCCGCCGCGATCCGGTTCGAGACCAACGTGGGCGACAGCGTCACCGCCGGCCCCGAGCATGCGATCCGCGTCACCCGCGATCCCGCGACGGATGAACCGTCGCCCTATGTCATGGTGCGCGCGGGGCTCGAGGCGCTGATCGACCGCAAGACCTTCTACCGCCTGGTCGAGGCGGGCGTGCATGCGCCGGTCGAGGGCGAGAGCTGGTTCGGGCTGTGGTCGGGGGGCGTGTTCTTCCCGATCCTGCCGTCGTCCGAACTGCCCGAGACCTGAGGGAGCGAAGGGGGCGCTGCCCCCTCGCGGGCGCTGCCCGCTCCCCCCGGGATATTTCTGCAGAGCCAAACGGGTGTCAGCGGGGTTGAAGCGGCGCGCGGCCCTCGGGCGTCAGGAGCCAGCACTCGCGGCCTTCGAAGACGGCACACATCAGCGGGCGGCCGTAGCCGGCGCCGCCGTCGAGGTTGACCCGGTTGCCATGGTGCTGCGCGTGGTCGAGCGCGGTGTGGCCATGCACCACAAGCGGGCCGTGGTCGCGCGGATCGTCGAGGAACTCGTGGCGGATCCAGAGAAGGTCGGTTTCGGTCTGCTCGGCCAGCGGCACGCCGGGGCGGAGGCCGGCGTGGACGAACAGCAGATCGCCGCGCAGGACATGCGTCGGCAGGGCCGCGAGCCAGTCGCGGTCGGCCTGGGGGACCGCGGCCAGCGCCTCGGCATGCACCGGCGCGACGGGGCGGTCGCCGGGGGCACGCAGCCCGTAGGAGGCCAGCGTCGCATCCCCGCCAAGGCGCGGGTGCAGCCAGCCGAGATCCGACCGCAGCCCCGGATCGCGCGCCCAGGGATCGGCGAGCCAGCCGAGGAACATCCGATCGTGGTTGCCCTTCACCACCTGCCAGGGCGCGCCCTCGGCGATGCCTTCGCGCAGCAGGCGGATGACGCCGGCGCTGTCGGGGCCGCGGTCCACGAGGTCGCCGAGGTGGATCACCGGCGCCGTCGCATCGCCGGTCAGGGCGCGGTCGGCGGCGATCTTCGCATGGGCGTCCTGCAGCAGGTCCAGCCGGCCGTGGATGTCACCGATCGCATAGGTCCGCATCGCGTCCTCCGGTCATGAAAGCGGCCCCCCGCCGGGTCTGGCGGGGGGCCGGGCATCTCTTGCCGGGGCACTGGCCTGCCCCGGGCAAGGGATCAGTTGACCTCGAATTCCAGCGGCTTGACCTGCTGGAACTTGCCGGTGGCCTCGAGCGCCTTCTGGGCGGCCTCGGGCAGCGGCGCGTCGAGGTAGAGGATCGCGATCGCGTCCTCGCCGACATGCGAGCGGCCCAGGGTGAAGTTCGCGATGTTCACGCCATGCTCGCCCAGCGTGCCGCCCAGCGTGCCGATGATGCCCGGCACGTCCTGGTTGGTGGTGTAGAGCATGTGGGCGCCGACCTCGGCATCGAGGTTGATGCCCTTCACTTGGATGAAGCGCGGCTTGCCGTCCGAGAAGACGGTGCCCGCGATCGAGCGTTCGCGCTTGTCGGTGACCATGGTGATCTTGACGTAGGCGTCGAACACGCCCGACTTGCCCTGGCTGGTGGTCGAGACCTGCACGCCGCGCTCTTTCGCGACGATCGGGGCCGAGACCAGGTTCACGTCGGGGTTGGTGGCCTTCAGGATGCCGGCGATGGCCGAGGCGTTCAGCGCGGCTAGGTTCATCTCGGCCACGGTGCCGTCGTAGAGGATGTTGATCGCCTTGATCGGCTCGTCCGTCATCTGGCCGATGAAGCTACCGAGGTGGCCGGCGAGCTTGATCCAGGGGCCCATGACCGCGGCTTCCTCGGCAGTGACCGAGGGCATGTTCAGCGCGTTCTGCACGGCGCCGGTCAGCAGGTAGTCCGACATCTGCTCGGCGACCTGCAGGGCCACGTTCTCCTGCGCCTCGGTGGTCGAGGCGCCGAGATGCGGGGTCACGACGACGTTCGGCAGGTTGAAGAGCGGGCTTTCGGTGGCCGGTTCGACCTCGAACACGTCGAAGGCGGCGGCGGCGACATGGCCGGACTTCAGTGCCTCGGCCAGGGCGGCCTCATCGACCAGACCGCCGCGGGCGCAGTTGACGATGCGCACGCCGGGCTTGGTTTTCGCAATGTTTTCAGCGTTGAGGATGCCCTTGGTCTTGTCGGTCAGCGGCACGTGCAGGGTGATGAAATCGGCCCGCGCCAGCAGCTCGTCCAGCTCGACCTTGGTCACGCCCATGGTCTTGGCGCGCTCTTCCGACAGGAAGGGGTCATAGGCCACGACCTTCATCTTCAGGCCCAGCGCCCGGTCGCAGACGATGCCGCCGATGTTGCCGGCGCCGATCACGCCGAGGGTCTTGTTGAAGACCTCGACGCCCATGAACTTTGACTTCTCCCACTTGCCGGCATGGGTCGAGGCCGAGGCCTCGGGCAGCTGGCGGGCGGCGGCGAACATCATCGCGATGGCATGCTCGGCGGTGGTGACCGAGTTGCCGAAGGGCGTGTTCATCACGATGACGCCCTTCTTGGACGCCGAGGGGATGTCGACGTTGTCGACGCCGATGCCGGCGCGGCCCACGACCTTGAGATTGGTGGCTTTTTCCAACAGCGCCGCGGTCACCTTGGTGGCCGAGCGGATGGCGAGGCCGTCATACTGGGCGATGATCTCGGCCAGCTTTTCCTTGTCCTTGCCGAGCTTCGGCATGTAGTCGACCTCGACCCCGCGGTCGCGGAAGATCTGGACGGCGGTTTCGGAGAGTTCGTCGGAAACGAGAACGCGGGGGGCCATGGCAAGCTCCTGATATCGGGTGGCGGAGGGGGGTGCCGGGCGTACACCGGCCGTACACCCCCCGTGCATACGAAGTGCGGTTTTTCGCAGCGCGCATCGGAAGATGCGCGCCCTCAGTCGCAAAGGGTCGGAAGGGTCAGGCGGCTTTCGCCTGGGCCTCGATCTCGGCCAGGAAGGCGTATTCGATCCAGGGCATCAGCGCCGCCACGTCGGCGGTTTCCACCGTCGCGCCGCACCAGATCCGCAGGCCCGGAGGCGCGTCGCGATAGGCGCCGGCATCCAGCGCCACGCCCTCTTTCTCGAGCCGCTTCGCGACGGCCTTGGCGAAGGCCTCGCCGTCGAGGATGCGCGCATCGGTGAACTTCAGGCAGACCGAGGTGCAGGAGGCGGTCGCCGCATCGACGGCGAGGTTCGCGATCCAGTCCTTGTCGGCGATGAAGTCTGCGATCGCCTTGGCGTTGGCTTCCGAGCGGGCGATCAGGCCCTTGAGGCCACCCAGCGACTGCGCCCATTTCAGCGCGACCAGGTAGTCCTCGACGCAGAGCATCGAGGGCGTGTTGATCGTCTCGCCCTTGAAGATGCCTTCCGAGATCTTGCCCTTCGAGGTCAGGCGGAAGATCTTCGGCAGCGGCCAGGCGGGGGTGTAGGTTTCCAGCCGCTCGACGGCGCGGGGCGACAGGATCAGGATGCCATGCGCGCCTTCGCCGCCCAGCACTTTCTGCCAGGAGAAGGTCACCACATCGAGCTTGTCGAAGGGCAGGTCCATCGCGAAGGCGGCCGAGGTCGCGTCGCAGATCGTGAGGCCGGCGCGGTCGGCGGGGATCGCGTCACCGTTCGGGATGCGGACGCCGCTCGTGGTGCCGTTCCAGGTGAAGACCACGTCCTTGTCGAAATCGACGGTCGCGAGGTCGACGATCTCGCCATAGGCCGCCTTCTTGACGGTGGCGTCGATCTTCAGCTGCTTGACCACGTCGGTGACCCAGCCTTCGCCGAAGGATTCCCAGGCCAGCATCTCGACCGGGCGGGCGCCCAGGAGCGACCACAGCGCCATTTCGACGGCGCCGGTGTCGGAGGCGGGAACGATGCCGATGCGGTAGTCCGCGGGCACGCCCAGAATGTCACGGGTGAGGTCGATCGCCTCTTTCAGCTTCGCCTTGCCGATGGCGGCGCGGTGCGACCGGCCCAAGGGCGCGTCGGCGAGCATGTCGAGGGTGAAACCGGGGAGTTTGGCGCAGGGGCCGGACGAAAAACGCGGATTCGCCGGGCGCTGTGCCGGAGCTTCAAAAGCCATGTCTGGTATCCTTCCAGATAACCGCCCTTCGTTGGGGAAGGGTGTCCCGCCGCCGCGTCTATCGCAGCGCCGCGTGTCTGGCAATACGCATGTTCGCCTTTCCGCCGGATTTCCGTCACGGCGTTCCGCCTTCCCCCCTGCCCGGCGCCGGTTTACAGCCCCGCTGAGGGCTGGCAGGGTGACCCCGACGCGCCGACACCGATCCCGCGGCCCATAGCTGTCCAACCTTTTCAGAAATCATCAAGATTTGCCCGTTTCCGGCACCCGTTTCCGGCCAGTGCGGCCGCCCCCGCCATCGACGCAGCGCCCCCGCGCTGCAGGACTGCCGTTCCGATCCCGGTCGCCCCCTCTGGCCAAGAACCGGCCGGTCGCGGCCACCGCGCCCCGCCGGCCGGGCGCCGCGACAGAGCCATCGCGACAGGCTCGCCTTGCCCGACGTCCGCCGTCCGGGCGGTCGCCCTGTTCCGGCCCGTCGGCGGCACCTCATTGGCCCGTCGGCGGCCCGTCGGCCGCCTGCCTCCTCCCGCGCGGACCGCGTGGGACACCCCCTTCCGCGCGGTGATGCGGCCGCACCGCGCAGAGGCCTCGAACGCCCCAAGCCGCACCCTGTTGATGTAAACCGTCTGGAGACGTCCCCATGAAGACCCCCACCCTTCTCCTTGCACTGGCCCTCGCCACCGCCGCGACCGGCGCCTCTGCCGCCACCACCGGCAACTGGCGTTTTGACCAGCGCATGGAGATCAACATCTGGATCGGCGACGAGGAATTCGGCGAGCGAGAGGTCTACAACACCTACCGCGCAACGGGCGGCACAGCCGATGTGCCGGCGCGCTTCCTGCTGAAGGCCCGCCCCGATTCCTATGGGATCGACCTGCGCTTCCCCGCCCCGCTGGACAAGCTGCTGTTCAGGGGCCTGCTGCAACGCGAGAGCGATAGCGAGTCGGCCAAGCGCCGCCAGAACATGCTCTCGGGCAGGCTGAGCGGCATGAACGAACGCGGCGCGATGTTCATGGACTTCTCGTATGACGGCACCTGGACCTGCAGCGGCGACTGCTTCACCTACCTCTTCCTCGAGGACGGGATGCACCAGTCGCGGACGCCGATCACCCACGGGACCTACGACACGAAACCGATCCCGCTGCCGGCCGCGGCGCCGCTGCTGACGGCTGCGCTGGGCGCGCTGGGTGTCGCCGCGCGGGCGCGCCGGCGGCGCGCGGCGGCGCAGAGCCGGGACTGATCCCTTCGGGCGGGGCGGCGCAACGCCGCCCCCCTTTTCGCCGGGGCGTCACGAAAGGATCATCCGCACGAGAGCAAAGCGTCACATCGGGCGCCTAGGCGGACCCCTCGCATAATTGAGAGGTCCTCCCCATGCTCCGCAGCCTCGCGCTCGCCTCCGCCCTCACCTTCGCCGCCGGCCTTGCCCAGGCCCAGTCGATGAGCCCGCTCGACTACCCGCAGCCCGCCGAGGGCACCGACTTCCTGACCGTCGTCGAGATCCCGCAGGGCAGCTTCACCAAATACGAGCTGAACACCGAGATCGGCTATGTCGTCGTCGACCGCTTCCAGTCGATGCCGGTGATCTACCCGGCCAACTACGGCTCGATCCCCTCGTCGCTGGGCGGCGACGGCGATCCGCTGGACGCGCTGATCTACACCCGCGAGCCGATCGTGCCGGGCGCGGTCATCCTGGGCCGTCCGATCGGGATCCTGCACATGATCGACGGCGGCGAGGAAGATGCCAAGATCGTCGCGGTCCCGGCCTCGGACATCGATCCGACCTATGACGACATCCAGGACATCTCGGACCTGCCGGCGATCGAGCGCCAGCGGCTGGAACAGTTCTTCGCCGTCTACAAGACCCTGCCGGAAGGCCGCAAGAAAGTGGAACTGTCGGGCTTCGGCAATGCCGAGGAAGCCAAGGCGATGATCAAGACCGCCTTCGACGCCTACAAGGCCAAGCACTGAGGTCGGTGTCCGGACCCCGGAACGACGCGACGGGCCGGATCCTCCGGCCCGTCTTCGTCTTGCGGCACCTTGGCCTGTGCCGCAGTCAGGGCGCGGTGATGATCTCGTAGGTGCAGGCGAAGGCGCGCCGCTCGACCCGGTAGATGTCGGCGGCATCGCCCGGCGTGCGCATCAGCGCGTCGCCGGGGGCCACGCGCATCGCCTCGCCCCAAGGCGCTTCGATCGCGTAGGGCGCGGTGCCCTCGGGAACGATGGTGTAGTCCATCGGCTTGCCGAGCGGCGTGAAGGCCTGCCAGCCTGCGGCATCGGCGGCCGAGGTCGGCGCGCCGTAGCGCGGCGCGAACTTGGCGGCGGCGACGAGATATTCCTCGTTCCCGGTCTCGGGGCAGCGGTTGCGCACGACCCAGTCGCCCTCGGCCGCGGGTTTCGAGGTGGTCTCGGTCCCCTCGCCGAGGATTTTGGTGACCACGACCTCGCCGGGTTTCGCCGGCCGGGCGTCGATCGCCTTCGTCTTCTTCGCCTGACCCACGGCATGGGCGGCCTCGGCCGCGGCGAAGACCGCGATGCGGTCCTGTCTGGGCAGGGCGGCGAGGTCGGTCTGGGCCGTGGCGGGCAGCGCCGCGGCGAGAAGCGGCAGGACGAGGAGACTGGCGCGCATGGGATCACCGTGCTGGGGGAGGTCGCGGCGACCATCCGCGGGCGCGCGGGGCCTGTCAACGGAAACGGTCACCGGAAACGGGCGAACGCAAAGGCCGACGGCCGTGGCGTGCCCCGCCTCGGGGCCCGACAGCGAAGGCTCTGGCCAGAAAGCCCGTTTTCGCATAACTCGGCGCGGCCCCAGCTCTCGGCCCGGATGGAGGACACCATGACCGCCCATGTCGCCACGCTTCTTGCCGCCCCCGCGCGCGCCGACCTGCAGGAGGCGACCGTCGCCGCGCTGCGCGACGCCTGGGGCGGTGGCGCGATCCGCTGGCTGGCCGAGGGCATCGCCGCCGAGTTCGACCTGGACGCGATCCCCGCCAGCCGCTGGGGCGACTGGGACGACCTGCAGGCGATGGGGCTCGACCTCGTGGTGCAGCCCGCCGCGGGCCGCAGGAAGCGCTTCCTGATCGCCGACATGGATTCGACGATGATCGGCCAGGAATGCATCGACGAGCTGGCCGACATGGCCGGCGTCGGCGCCCGCGTGGCCGCGATCACCGCCCGGGCGATGAACGGCGAGCTGGATTTCGAGGGCGCGCTGACCGAGCGCGTCGGCCTGCTGAAGGGCCTGCCCGAGGGCGTGATCGCGCAGGTTCTGGCCGAGCGCATCACCTATACCCCCGGCGGCGCGGCGCTGATCGCGACGATGAAGGCCGCGGGCGGCTATGCGGCGCTGGTCTCGGGCGGCTTCACCGCCTTCACCACGGCGGTGGGTGGCCACCTGGGCTTCGACGAGACGCGGGCGAACACGCTGCTGGTCGCCGACGGCCATCTGACCGGCGAGGTCGCGCGGCCGATCCTCGGGCGCGAGGCGAAGATGGCGGCGCTGACCGAGATCTCGGCGCGCCTCGGCATCGGGCATGACGAGGTGATCGCGGTGGGCGACGGGGCGAACGACCTTGGCATGCTGGGCATGGCCGGGACCGGGGTCGCGCTGCATGCCAAGCCCGCGGTCGCCGCGCAATGCGACGTGCGGATCAATCACGGCGACCTTTCGGCGCTGCTCTACATCCAGGGCTATGCGGCCCGCGACTTCATCGGAGGCTGAGCGATGGACGAGATCCTCGAGGACCGGCAGGACGACCGTCACCTGACGATGACGGTGCTGATGACGCCGGATATGGCGAACTTCTCGGGCAAGGTGCACGGCGGCGCGCTGCTGAACCTGCTGGACCGCGTCGCCTTCACCTGCGCCTCGCGCTATTCGAAGCGCTACGCGGTGACGCTGTCGGTGGACCAGGTGTTCTTCCTCGAGCCGATCCTGGTGGGCGAGCTGGTCACCTTCCGCGCCGCGATCAACCATGCGGGCCGCACCTCGATGGAGGTCGGCATCCGCGTCGAGGCCGAAGAGATCCGCACCGGCAGCCGCCGCCACACCAATTCGTGCTACTTCACGATGGTCGCGGTCGATGATGCCGGCCGCCCGGCCAAGGTGCCGGCCTTCGTGCCCGCGACCGAGATCGAGACCCGCCGCCACCGCGCGGCCGAGCTGCGCCGCGCGCTGCGCAAGGAGTTCAAGGAGCGGCTCGACGCGGTCTCGGGCGGCCCGTCGGCGTGAGCGCGGCCCCGCGCGCGCCTCGCGCGTGCCGTCCTTGCGTGTGCCTTACTTGTGCGGGCCTTACTTGTGCGGGCCGGCTTTGAGGGTTCTGGCCCTGCATGGCGCGGGACGGGACGAGACCGACCTTCGGGACTTCACCCGCCGCGCGCTGCCGGGGCTGGCGGCGCTGACCCCGCGCGGCGCTGTCGCGCAGGGCGCGGGCTTCACCTTCTTCGCACGGCGCGCCGATCGCAGCATAGACGCGCCGGCGGTGCTGGCGCTGGCCCGCGCGTGGCTGGCCCGCTATGGGCTGGACCATAATGCGCGCTCCGAGGGCGCAGCGGACCGGGACGGTTCGGCCGGAGACGTGTTGGCGGCAGACAGATTGCCCGGGGATGGGTCGACTGGGGTCGGTTTGCCCGGGGACGGGTCGCCCCCCTGCCCCGAGGACGGGCCTCTGCTGCTGGCCGGCTATTCGAGCGGCGCGATCTTTGCCGAGGCGCTGCTCGCCGTCGCCCCGGGCCGGTTCCGCGGCGCGGTGCTGATGCGCCCCGAGCCGCTGGCGGCGGAGATGGCCTTTCCCGACCTCTCCAGCCTGCCGGTGCTGCTGCTGGCCGGGCTGCGCGACGACCGCCGCCGCCCCGGGGATGCGCCGCGCCTTGCCGCGCAGCTGGCCGCGGCCGGGGCACGGGTCGAGGCGCCGCGGCTGGACTGCGGGCATGACTGGGCACCCGACGATGCGGATGTGCATCTGGCCCGCGACTGGGCCGGGCGGCACGGACTGCTGCCCCCCGCCCCGGCGCCCGACCCGTCGGCGGGCTGAGCGCGGCGGGCCGCCGGCGGGGTCAGGCGAAGCCGGGTGCGGTGCGGATCTCGCCGGTGACCAGCCCGCGCCAGTTGCGCTGCGCGCCCAGATAGGGCGCCACCGCCGGGTCGCGGGCGTCCAGCGCGCCGAGCCGGATCAGCAGCGCCACGATCGCCGCCTCTGACGCGCGGGTGCCGCCGTCGACGATCTTCAGCGCGATGCCGCGCTTCTGCTCGGGAAGAATCGCCACGAACACCGCCTCGGCCCCGGTCTTGATCGCCACGCGCCCGCCCATCGCACGCATCAGCGTGGTGCAGGCCCGCCCCTCGCCCGCCACCATCTCGGGGTGGGTGGCCATCGCCCGGGCGAGGCGTGCCATCGCGCGGTCGCGCGCCCCGCCCGTCGGGTTGGCGGCGGCGAAGGCGGCCATGGCGCGGGCAAGGCCGGCGACCGTGGTCGCGAAGTTCGGGGCCGAGCAGCCGTCGATGCCCCAGCCGGCGATGTCCGCGCCGGTCACCTCTTCTGTCGCCGCGCGGATCGCGCGCTGCAGCGGGTGATCGATCTCGGTGTAGTCGGGGCCGGCGCCGGCGTGCCGCGTCCAGGTCAGGAAGCCCGCGTGCTTGCCCGAGCAGTTGTTGTGGATCTGGCAGGGGCTGTCGCCCGAGGTCCGCAGCCGCAGATCCTCGGCCGGGTCCTTGGGCATGTGCGCGCCGCAGCGCAGGTCGGGCTCGGCCAGACCGAGGTCACCGAGCCAGCGCGAGACCGCGCTGACATGCAGGCCCGCCCCCTGATGGCTGGCGCAGGCCAGCGCGAGCTGCGCGGGGGTGAGCCCCGCGGCATCGGCGGCGCCGCTTTCCACAAGCGGCAGCGCCTGGATCATCTTGCAGGACGAGCGCGGGAAGATCACGGCATCGGGATCGCCCCAGGCGGCCTCGATCCCGCCCGGCCCCCAGATCACCGCATGGCCCAGATGCTGGCCTTCCAGAAGCCCGCCCCGCCAGATCTCGATCAAGGGACGAGCAGAAGTGGCGACGGAAGCGACCGGGTCTGTCAATTTCAGCCTCACACATGCGCGATTTTCTGCCTTCGGGTCTTTCGCCAACGAAGGGTTGTTTGCTAAGGACAGCGATATCGGGTTGGACTGGCCGCCGCCACGGGAAAAGGCGTGAAACAAGCGCGCCCCGGCGAGGTCCCGCGTCAAGCGGGGGACGGCCTGGGAGAGGCTTCGAAGACAGAGGGACACATGACGTCACTGAAATCGCTGGGCACCGGACTTGGGATGATCGCGGCTGCCGTGATGGCCATCGCATCGACCGGCGCGGCCGTCGCGCAGGAATCCACCAACCGGGTCGCCGCGAAGACGGACTGGAGTGTCTTCGTCGAGGAGAGCCCGAAGGAATGCTGGGGCGTCTCGGCCCCCAAGCAGACCGTGAACAGCCGCGACGGCGCCCCGGTGCAGGTGCAGCGCGGCGACATCCTGCTGTTCATCACCTACCGCCCCGGCGCCCAGGCGGGCGAGGTCAGCTTCACCGGCGGCTATCCCTTCGCCGGCGGCTCGACCGTCGAGCTGGAGATCGGCGGCACGAAATACAACCTGTTCACCGATGGCGAATGGGCCTGGTCGGGCTCGCGCGACGAGGATGCCAAGATCGTGGCCTCGCTGAAGGGCGGCTCGGAAGCCGTGCTGACCGCGAAATCGGCCCGCGGCACGCAGACCAAGGACACCTTCTCGCTGATGGGCTTCACCGCGGCGATGGACGAGGCCTCGAAGCGCTGCGCCGGCTGAGCCGCCTTCGGACCGACGATTTCGCAAGGGGCGCCCCCGCCGGGGCGCCCTTTTGCATGGCGGGGCGGCGATGACCGGCGCCGGTGACGATCCGACGCTGCAGTTCTACGAGACGCGGGCGGCCGAGCATGCCGCGCGGGCCGGCGGGGCGCCGGGCGAGGAGCTGCGGGACTTCATCGCGGCGCTGCCGCGGGGGGCGCGGGTGCTCGAGCTTGGCTGCGGCGCGGGGCATGACGCGCTGGCGATGCTGCGGGCGGGGCTCGATGTCTCGCCCACGGACGGGGCCGCGGCGATGGCCGGGCTGGCGGCCGCGCGGCTGGCGGACGCGGGGCACGCGCGCGATGTCGCTGTGCTGCGCTTCGGCGATCTGGCGGCCGAGGCGGCCTTCGACGGGATCTGGGCACGGGCCGCGCTGCTGCATGTGCCGCGCGAATGTCTTCGGGACGTTCTGGCGCGCGTCTTCCGGGCGCTGCGGCCGGGCGGGCTGCAGATGGCAAGCTTCAAGGCCGGCACGGCCGAGGGCCGCGATGCCCATGGCCGGCTTTACAGCTATCCGTCCGTAGCGGAGCTGGCGGCGCTCTACCGCGCCTCGGCCGGGTGGGAGATCGAGGCGGTCACCACCCGTGCGGGCGGCAGTTTCGACGGGCCGCAGGGCACCGACTGGATCTGGGTCCGCGCCCGCCGCCCGGCATGAGCGGGGACCGCTGCGCTGCGCGCTTCCGTTTCGCGCGAGAATCCCCTATATACCGGCCTTCACTCCCGCCGCCCCTTGGATTGACCATGACCGAACAGAGCCCCCCGACGGTGGCCGCTGCCGCCCCGATCACGCAGGCCCCGATCACGCAGGACGTGCTGACGATCCCGCGCAAGCTGCCCGAAGGCGGCAAGGTCAACCTCGTCGGGCTGACGCGTGAGCAGCTGCGCGCGGCG
Source organism: Frigidibacter sp. MR17.14 (assembly GCF_037095735.1). Lineage (NCBI taxonomy): Bacteria > Pseudomonadati > Pseudomonadota > Alphaproteobacteria > Rhodobacterales > Paracoccaceae > Frigidibacter > Frigidibacter sp. MR17.14. The sequence goes on from NZ_JBAWKD010000006.1 coordinate 189,469, forward strand.
CTGGTCGAGGCCGGCACGCCCGAGTGGCAGGCGAAGATGCGCGAGGGGCAGGTCTGGCAGTGGATCTATCACTGGGGCGTGCGCGATTTCGCGGGGATGACCAACCTCGCCAAGGACTACCGCGCGCTGCTGGACACCCATTTCGAGATCGCCTTGCCCGAGGTGGTGACGCGGCAGGTCTCGGCCGACGGCACGCGGAAATACCTGCTGCGCATCGCTGGCGGGCACGAGGTCGAGGCGGTCTACATCCCCGAGGAAACCCGCGGGACGCTCTGCATCTCGAGCCAGGTCGGCTGCACGCTGACCTGTTCCTTCTGCCACACCGGCACCCAGAAGCTGGTGCGCAACCTGACGGCGGGCGAGATCGTGGGCCAGGTGCTGGTCGCGCGCGACGATCTTGGCGAATGGCCTGAACCCGGCGCGCCCAAGGACGAGACGCGGCTGGTGTCGAACGTCGTGCTGATGGGCATGGGCGAGCCGCTTTACAATTTCGAGAACGTGCGCGACGCGATGAAGGTGGTGATGGATGGCGAGGGGCTGAGCCTGTCGCGCCGGCGCATCACGCTGTCGACCTCCGGCATCGTGCCCGAGATCGCGCGCACCGCCGAAGAGATCGGCTGCCTGCTGGCCGTCAGCTTCCACGCGACCACCGACGAGGTCCGCGACCGGCTGGTGCCGGTGAACAAGAAGTGGAACATCCAGACGCTGCTGGGCGCGCTGCGCGAGTATCCGAAGCTGTCGAATTCCGAGCGGATCACCTTCGAATACGTGATGCTGAAGGGCGTGAACGACAGCGACGAGGATGCGAAGCGGCTGGTGAAGCTGATCCGCGGCATCCCCGCGAAGATCAACCTGATCCCCTTCAACGAATGGCCCGGCGCGCCCTACGAACGCTCGGACTGGGAGCGGATCGAGGCCTTTGCCGACATCGTCTACAAGGCGGGCTATGCCTCGCCGATCCGGACGCCGCGGGGCGAGGACATCATGGCCGCCTGCGGGCAGCTGAAATCGGCCACCGAACGGGCGCGGAAATCGAAGCGCGAGATCGAGGCCGAAACGCGCGCCTGAAGGGTAGAAGAGTCGGGGGGCCAGCGTGGCCCCCACTGCCATCGGGCCTCGGACCGATGGCGGACCGATGGCAGTCCCCCCGCGCCGGGTGACACTGTCGGACGTTCGGTCGCAGGTTCCGGGGGTGGTCTGACGCCTTCCCGCGTGGCATGTCACAGGCGTGGGAGCTGCCTTGAACCTCCGCGCGCTCGGCCTTGTGCTGGTGGCGCTTCTGACCCTCGCCTTCGGGGCGGCGGGTCATGCGCATCATGTGCCCGAGGCGGCGGACCTGCGGCTTCAGGCCTATGTGCTGGCCGGCGGGTCGGTCGCGGATCTTTGCGATGACAGCGCCACGACCCATGCCAAGGCCGCGGGTTGCCCGGTCTGCCACCTGATCGGCGCGGCCGTGGTGCCCCAGCCGCTCGGGACGCCGCAGGACATCGAGCTGCGCCATGTCGCGACCCTCGTCGCGCCGCGCGTCGCGCGGGCCGAGGGCCGGGCGCGCGATCCCGCGATCCCGCCGCGCGGCCCGCCGCCCAGCGCCTGATCCGCCCGCGCCTGCCCTGAAGGGCGGGACGCGAGCCCCCCGCCCCGGCGCCCCGCGGCCGGGCGGGACCGCCCTGCCCCCTCCCTTGCCGAAAGGCCGGTCATGGACCGCGCCCTGCATCCTTCCCGGGCCAGTCGCGCCGGGCCCCGCGACGAGCTGGGCCTGATCGCCGCGCTGTTCGCGCTGGCGGTGCTGCTGACGCTTGCGCCGCTGCACCAGGGCTCCGCCCTCTCGGCGCTGCGGGCACAGGCGCTGGCGCGGGCGCCGGCCTGGACGATCTGCACCGCCGCCGGGGCCGTGGCCGGCCCCATGCCGGCGGCACCGCGGCCCGCGGACAAGGGCGCGAGCGGCCTCGTCTGCCCGGTCCAGTCCGTGGCCGGGCACCTGCTGGCCGAGGGCGGGCCACGGCCCTGCCCCCGCCGCCCCGCAGCCGGCGCGCGGCGACTTCAGGCCGCACCCCATCGGGCGGCTCCGGCCCGGCCCGCCGCCCGGCTCCGCCCCTGGGCCCGGGGTCCTCCGCCGCGCGTCCGCCCGACGCCGTGCCGACCTGACCCCATGTTTTCAGGAGACCAGAGATGTCTTTTGCCCGCTTCGTTCCGCTCACCGCCCTGCTGGCCGCATGGACCGGCCCCGCGCTCGCCCATGTGACGCTGGAAACCCCGACCGCCGCCGCAGGCGCCAGTTGGAAGGCGGTGCTGCGCCTGCCGCACGGCTGCGACGGCGCCGCGACCACCGCGATCCGCGTCGAGATCCCCCAGGGGCTCTTCGCCGTGAAGCCGATGCCCCATGCCGGCTGGCAGCTGACGACCGAGACCGGCGCCTATGCCCGCAGCTACGACAATCACGGCACGCCGGTATCCGAGGGCGTGACCGCGATCACCTGGTCGGGGGGTGATCTGCCCGATGCCTGGTATGACGAGTTCGTCTTCCGCGGCAGCGTCGCGGGCGATCTCGCCCCCGGCACCAAGCTCGCGGTCCCGGTGATTCAGAGCTGCGGCGCGACGCAGGTCGCCTGGACCGCCACCGGCGAGGCGGCAGGCGAGCCCGCCCCGGTGCTGACCGTCACCGCCGCCGCCGCCGCGGGCGGGCATGACCACGGCGCGATGGCGGGGATGGGCCATGCCGCGCCTGACCAGCCGGTCACGCTGGGCGCGCTGACGCTGACCGGCGCCTTCGCCCGCGCCACCCCGCCCGGCGCGCCGGTGGCGGGCGGCTTTGTCACCATCGCCAATGCCGGGCCCGAGGCCGACCGGCTGGTCGCGGCCAGTGCCGCCTTCGCCGGGCGCGCCGAAATCCACGAGATGCGGACCGAGGGCGACCGGATGATCATGCGGGCGCTGCCCGAGGGTCTCGAGATCCCGGCGGGCGGCGAGGTCGCGCTCGCCCCCGGCGGGCTGCACCTGATGTTCATGGACCTGACCGGCCCGCTGACCGAGGGTGAGACCGCCGAGGTGACGCTGGAGTTCGCGCGCGCGGGCCGGGTGACGCTGCCGCTTGCGGTGCTGGGCCGCGGCGCCACTGGACCGATGGGGCACTGAACGATGGCGAACCTGACCTCTCTGGCGCGGCTGCGCCTGATCCTCTGGGCTCTCGTCGCGCTGGCCGCGGCGGGGGCGCTGTGGCTGTTCGTCTTGTCGCCGCGGCTCGAGCGCGACGCGACCGCGGGCTTCGGGCGCGGCGACTACCGGCTGGTGACGACCGACGGGCAGCCCTTCACCGAGGCCTCGCTGAAGGGCGGGCCGACGGCGGTGTTCTTCGGCTTCACCCATTGCCCGGACGTCTGCCCGACGACGCTGGGCGACATCGCGACCTGGAAAGAGGCGCTCGGCCCCCGCGCGGCGCCCCTGCGGGTGGTCTTCGTCACCGTCGATCCCGAACGCGACGGGCCCGAGGTGCTGGGCCCCTATGTCAGCTGGGTCGAGGGCGTGACCGGCGTCACCGGCCCGCGCCCCGAGATCGACAAGGCGATCCGCGCCTTCCGGATCTTCGCGCGGAAGGTGCCGCTCGACGGCGGCGGCTACACGATGGACCATTCCTCGAGCGTGCTGCTGTTCGACGCCGCGGGCCGGTTCGTGGCCCCGATCCCCTACCAGGCGCCCGAGAAGATCGCCCTCGCGGCCCTCGGCCGGGTTCTGCCCGACTGAGCCTGCCCGCTTTCGCATTGGCGCAAATATCCCGGGGGGCGGCCCCGAAAGGGGCCGGGGGGCAGCGCCCCCCGCCCCACGCCCGGGACATCGCTCAGAGCGATTGCAGCAGCGCGACCGAGGGCTCGCCCGTCGGCACCTGCCCGAGGCTCTGCTGATAGGCCGAGATCGCGGCCTTCGACTTGTTGCCGAGCACCCCGTCATGACCGCCGGTGTCGAAGCCGCGGGCGGTCAGGCGTTGCTGCAGGCGGATACGGTCGTCCTTGGTCAGCCCGTAGCGATCGGGCGGGAAGGCCCCGCGCAGCGGCCCCGCGCCGCCGATCCGGTCGGCAAGATGCCCGACCCCGATCGCGTAGAGATCCGAGTTGTTGTAGCGCTTGATCGCGTCGAAATTGCCGGTGACGGCGAATTGCGGCCCGCCCGCCTGCGGCTGCAGGATCCGGCCCTGCGGCGCGCCGTAGCCGACCTCGCCCCCCCACTTCAGGCCCCGCACCCAGCCCGACTTCTGCAGATAGGCCGCGGTCGAGGCCAGCGCGTCGGTCGGGTCATCCGACCAGATGTCGCGCCGCCCGTCGCCGGTGAAATCGACGGCATAGGCGAGGTACGAGGTCGGGATGAACTGGGTATGGCCCATCGCGCCCGCCCAGGAGCCGGTCATGTGTTCGGGGTCGATGTCGCCCGCCTGGATGATCTTCAGGGCGGCGACCAGCTGGCTTTCGAAGAAGCTCGCGCGGCGGCCCTCATAGGCCAGCGTCGAGACCGCCGAGAGCACGTTCACCTCGCCCCGCCGCTCGCCGTAGAAGCTTTCGAGCCCCCAGACCGCGCAGATCACCGTGGCATCGACGCCATAGCGGGACTCGAGCGCCGAGAGCGTGCCGCGATGCGCGACGAAGGCGGCACGGCCCTTGGCGACGCGCTCGTCCGAGACGGCGATCGAGAGGTAGTCCTCGAGCGTGCGGTTCGATTCGGGCTGGTTGCGGTCGCGGGTGATCGCGCCGGGGACGAAGCCGGCATGGGCGAAGGCGCGCTCGAAGGTGGCGGGTGAGATGCCCTGCGCCTGCGCGCGGGGGCGGAAGCCCGCGACCCAGGCGGACCATCCGGCATCGGGGACCGGGCGCAGGTCGTCGGCGATCTGCGCGGGGCCGGTCAGCCCCGGCATCCTGCCGGTGTTGGTGCAGGCCGCAAGCGTCAGCGCCCCCGCCCCCAGTCCGAACCCGCGTCGGGTGATGATCATGGCCTGTCCTCCGGTTCTCTGCCCTTTGCCGCTTATTGCCACGGGCGGGACCTGTGGACCAGCCGCGCGCGGGCGGGTCGGCGGGAAAGGGGGCGCTGCCCCCTCGGGCTGCGCCCTCACCCCCGGGATATTTGCGCCAATGCGAAAGGGGCAGAGGGGGCTCTGCCCCCGCCCCTGCGGGGCTCCCCCGGAGTATTTGGACCAACACGAAAACCCCGCTTCGACTTGGCCCAAGTACTCCTGCCGGAGGCGGCGGAGGCCGGAGCTCAGCCGATCACGTTGGTCTCGGGGCCGTAGGGATAGCCGGTGATGTTCTCGGCGCCGTCCTCGGTGATGACGAGGATGTCGTGCTCGCGGTAGCCGCCGGCGCCGGGCTGGCCCTCGGGCAGGGTCAGCATCGGCTCCATCGAGATCACCATGCCGGGTTCCAGCACCGTCTCGATATCCTCGCGCAGTTCGAGCCCGGCCTCGCGGCCGTAGTAATGCGACAGGATCCCGAAGCTGTGGCCATAGCCGAAGGTGCGGTAGCGCAGCAGGTCGCGCTCGGCCAGGAAGTCGTTGATCAGCCCCGTGATCTCGGCGCAGGAGGCGCCGGGTTTCAGCAGGCTCATACCATATTCATGCGTCGCGACATTGGCCTGCCAGAGCGCGAGCGAGGCCGCGTCGACCGAACCCGCGAACATCGTGCGTTCGAGCGCGGTATAGTAGCCCGAGATCATCGGGAAGCAGTTCAGCGACAGGATGTCGCCGTCGCGGATCTGGCGCGCGGTGACCGGGTTGTGGGCGCCGTCGGTGTTGAGGCCGGACTGGAACCAGACCCAGGTGTCGCGGTATTCGGCCTCGGGGAAGCGCTTCGCGATCTCGGCCTCCATCGCATCGCGGCCGGCCATGGCCACGTCGATCTCGCGCGCGCCGATCTTCACCGCCTCGCGGATCGCGTAGCCGCCGATGTCGGCCACCTGCGCGCCGTGGCGGATGAGCGCGATCTCGGCCTCGGACTTCAGCATCCGCTGCTGCATGGTCGCGGGGGCCACGTCCATGCCGCGCTTGACCTTCAGGAACTGGTTCACCTTCTCGGCCTGCACCATCGTCAGGTGATCGGCTTCGAAGCCCACGGCCTTGCCGGTGCCGACCAGCGAGGCGACCGCGCGCCAGAAGTTGTCGCGCGCCCAGTCGGTATAGGTCAGGCTTTCGCCGATCGAGCGCCGCCAGGGCTGGCCCGCGTCGATCCCCGCGCTGACCACCGTCACCTGTCCCGGCGTCACCACGCAGGCGTAGGGGCGCCCGAAGCTGCAGTAGAGGAAGCCCGAGTAATAGGCGACGTTGTGCATCGAGGTCAGCACCACGGCGTCGAGCGAATGCAGCTCCATCAGGTCGCGCAGGCCCTCGATCCGGGCCTCGTATTCCTCGGGGGCGAAGGGCAGCGCGGCCTTGTCGCCGTTGTGGAAGACATAGCTTTCAGGACGGGCGCTGTCGGGCTTGGCGCTGTCGGGGCGGGTGTTCGTCATCGTCAGACCTTTGGGATGGGGCCGGGCGAGACCGCGGGACCCCGAAGATCCCGGCGTGCAGGACGCAGGCCCCGGATGCGGGGCCGAGCTGGGACCGGCGGGTCCGACGGGGACGCCATCCCCGCGCGCTCGGGCACGATCATCGCAGCTTCCCCGCGGCGCGGCAAGCGGGCAGGATCGCGGCCATGAGCGACACGATGCTGCGGACAGGCCCGCTGAACCTGATCACCGACGTGGACGGCCTGCTGGTCGGCAATGCCGAGGACCATCGCCTGAAATCCGGCGCCACGGTGCTGACCGCGGCGCGGCCCTTCGTGGCGGCGGTCAGCGTGATGGGCGGGGCGCCCGGCACGCGCGAGACCGACCTGCTGGCCCCCGACCGGCTGGTGCAGGAGGTCGATGCGATCACCCTGTCGGGCGGGTCGGCCTTCGGGCTCGACGCGGCCTCGGGCGTGGCGGACGGCTTGCGCGCGGCGGGGCGCGGCTTCGCGGTGGGCGACCAGCGGGTGCCGATCGTGCCGGGGGCGATCCTGTTCGATCTGTTGAACGGCGGTGAGAAGGACTGGGGCGAGAATCCCTATCGTGCGCTTGGACGCGCCGCGCTGGCGGCGGCGGCGCCGGAGTTCGGCCTGGGCACGGCGGGCGCCGGGACCGGGGCCACCTGCCGCGGGGTGAAGGGCGGGCTCGGATCGGCCTCGGTCCGGGTGCCGGGCGGGTTCACCGTGGGGGCGCTGGTCGCGGTCAACGCGCTGGGATCACCGCTGGTGGGCGACGGGCCCGAGTTCTGGGCGGCGCCTTGGGAGATCGGGGCGGAATTCGGCGGCATGGGCCTGCCTGCACGCCTGCCCGCGCCGGACCTGCCCGGCCCGGGCAAGGGCGCGCGCGAGGCCACCACCATCGCGATCGTCGCCACGGATGCGCGGCTGACCCAGGCCGAGGCGCAGCGGATGGCCATCGCCGCGCAGGACGGGATGGCGCGGGCGCTGGTGCCCTCGCACACGCTGTTCGATGGCGATCTGGTCTTCGCCGTCTCGACCGGGGCGCGGGCGCTGGCGGAGCCGGGGCCGGACCTGTTCCGGCTGGGTCACGCCGCCGCGATCTGCCTGTCGCGCGCCATCGCCCGCGGGGTGCATCAGGCGCGGCCCGCCGCCGGCGATCCGCTGCCCTGCTGGCAGGAGCGGTTCGGCCGCCCTATCTGAGGGGCCGAAGGGCTGGACAGCCGGACCCGTCAGGATCAGCCTGCCGCCCGAGGAGACATCAGGGACAATCGTCATGCTCGACACCACCACCGATCTTTCGCGCCTGCTGAAGGACCCGACGCTGCTGGCAACGAAGGCCTATGTCGCGGGCGCCTGGACCGATGCCGACGACGGCGCGACCTTCGCGGTGCGCAACCCGGCGCGCGGCGACGTGATCGCCGACGTGGCCGATCTGGGCCGCGACGAGGTCGCGCGCGCCATCGCCGCCGCCGAGACCGCGCAGAAGGGCTGGGCCGCGAAGACCGCCAAGGAGCGCGCGGGCCTGATGCGCAAGTGGTTCGATCTGATGATGGCCAATCAGGACGACCTCGGCACCATCCTGACCGCCGAGATGGGCAAGCCGCTGGCCGAGGCGAAGGGCGAGATCGCCTATGGCGCGAGCTTCATCGAGTGGTTCGCCGAAGAGGCCAAGCGCGTCTATGGCGAGACGATCCCCGGCCACATGCCCGACAAGCGCATCACCGTGCTGAAGCAGCCGATCGGCGTCGTGGGCTCGATCACGCCCTGGAACTTCCCGAACGCGATGATCACCCGCAAGGCGGGCCCGGCGCTGGCCGCGGGCTGCGCCTTCGTCGCCCGCCCCGCCGCCGAGACGCCACTGTCGGCGCTGGCGATGGCGGTGCTGGCCGAGCGTGCGGGGATCCCGGCGGGCGTGTTCTCGGTCGTGCCCTCGAGCCGGTCCTCGGACATCGGCAAGGAGTTCTGCGAGAACCCGGCGGTGCGCAAGATCACCTTCACCGGCTCGACCGAGGTCGGGCGGATCCTGTTGCGGCAGGCGGCCGAGCAGGTGATGAAATGCTCGATGGAGCTGGGCGGCAACGCGCCCTTCATCGTCTTCGACGATGCCGATCTGGACGAGGCGGTGAAGGGGGCGATGGCCTCGAAATTCCGCAACAACGGGCAGACCTGCGTCTGCGCGAACCGGATCTATGTGCAGGCCGGAGTCTATGACGCCTTTGCCGAGAAGCTGCGCGTCGCGGTCGAGAAGATGCGCGTGGGCGACGGGCTGTCGGGCGAGGTCGAGGCCGGGCCGCTGATCAACGACGACGCGGTGCGCAAGGTCGAGGACCACATCGCCGACGCGCTGGCCGGGGGCGCGAAGCTTCTGACCGGGGGCAGCCGTCACGCGCTGGGCGGCAGCTTCTTCGAGCCGACGATCGTCACCGGCGTGCGGCAGGACATGAAGATCGCGACCGAAGAGACCTTCGGGCCGCTGGCGCCGCTCTTCCGCTTCGAGACCGAGGACGAGGCCGTGGGCTTTGCCAACGACACGATCTTCGGGCTGGCCTGCTATTTCTACGCCCGCGACATCGGCCGCATCACCCGCGTGCAGGAGGCGCTGGAATACGGGATCGTCGGCGTGAACACCGGCCTGATCTCGACCGCCGAGGCGCCGTTCGGCGGCGTCAAGCAATCGGGCCTCGGGCGCGAGGGCTCGCGCCACGGGATCGAGGACTATCTCGAGATGAAATACATCTGCCTCAGCGTCTGAGTCTCGGGTCCGGCCCCGCCGGCCGGGGCACGCGCAGATGTGATCCGGGCGGCGGTCCCCGCCGCTCGACAGCCCCGGCGCGGGGGCTTAGGCCTGAGCCCATGCGACGGCTGACGCTTGCCCTGCATCTGGTGATGATGCTCCTGATCCTGCCCTGGGGCGCCTACGGGCAGCACCATGCGGGGGTGACGGCGCGTCCTGCCGCCAGTGCGGCCGTCGTCGAAGCCGCCCCGCAGGCGCGCCGCTGCCACGGGCCGGCCCTGCCCGGCCTGCCCTGCGGGCTGTTCCTGCCGCCCGAGACCACCGAGCTTCCGGCGCCGCGCGTCAGGGGCACCCGTGCCTTCGCCGCCGCCGCGCCGCTGCCCAGCGGCACAGCGGTGACGCCGCCGCGGCGCCCGCCCCGGACCGCCTGACCCCCTCGCCGCGGCGCTTTGGGGCGTCGCACGGTCAGACCCCAGATCCGGACTTTTCAGATGCTTGCACGACGCGCCTTCCTGGCCGCGCTGCCCGCGGCCGGCCTTGCCGCCTGCGCCCCGCGCCTTCCCGAAACCGCCACCCGCAGCGCGCCGCCGCCGCCGCCCGACTGGCCGCCGCTGCCCGCCCGCTACGGCGCGATCACCGACGAGCCCTACCCGGTGCCGGCGATCCCCGAGGGCGTGGTGAACCCCTATCTCTGGCGGCAGGAGGTCGAAAACCCCTATCCCGACGAGGTTCCCGGCACGATCATCGTCGACCCCGAGGCGGCGCTGCTGCACCTGATCGAGCCCGAGGGCCGCGCGTTGCGCTATGGCGTCAGCGTCGGCGCGGCGGGCTTCGCCTGGCAGGGTCGCGCGGTGCTGCAATACGGGCAGAAATGGCCGCGCTGGAAGGTGCCGGACGAGATGGCGGCGCGCTGGCCGAAATACGAGCCCTACACGGTGGCGAACGGCGGCATGGACCCGGGGCCCGGCAACCCGCTGGGGGCACGGGCGCTGTATCTGTGGAAGGACGGCAAGGACACGCTCTACCGCATCCATGGCGGCTGCGCGCCCGAGCATCTGGGGAAGGCGGTGTCCTCGGGCTGCATCCGTATGCTCGATCAGGACGTGATCGACCTCTACGGCCGCGTCGGCCACCGGGTCGCGGTCTCGGTGCTGCCGGCGAAACTGCCGACCCTGCTCCCGATCCTCTACTAAGCGACGCCCGGGCAGGGTCGCACAAGCCGGGGGGATTGCCATCGGGACGCCATCGGTCCGAGGACCGATGGCAATGGGGGGGATCGCATCCCCCCCGACCCTGTTTACTGTTGCAGGCTCAGGCCTCGATCGCCTTCGCGTCCACCGTCTCGCGCGCGCCGCGGGCGTCGATGGCGATCCGCCGGGGCTTCAGCGCCTCGGGCACCTCGCGCACCAGGTCGATGTGCAGCATCCCGTCGGCATGGGTCGCGCCCGAGACCCGCACGTGGTCGGCCAGGGCGAAGCGGCGCTCGAAGGCGCGGGTCGCGATGCCGCGGTGCAGGTAGGTGCGCTTCTCTTCCTCGGTGGCCTTCTTGGCCGCGACGATCAGCGCGCCGTCACGCACCTCGACGGTCAGCTCGTCGGCGGTGAAGCCCGCGACGGCGATCGAGATGCGATAGGCGTTCTCGTCGGTCTTCTCGATGTTGTAGGGGGGATAGGTCGGCTGCGCGACATCCGTGGCCACCACGCGGTCCAGAAGGTCGGCGATCCGGTCGAAGCCGACGGTGGCGCGGTAGAGCGGGGACATGTCGAAATTACGCATGGGTCATCCTCGTTGAGCGATGCAATCTGCCCTCCCGGTGGGGACGGGCCGGTGAACCGGGCCCCGTCATGGCGACCCGGTGAACCAGATGTGGGAAAGCCCGCGCCGGGATTCAAGATGATCCCGAGATCCCGTGGCGCAGGCCGTTTTCAGAAGAGTTGTCAGATAAATAGCGGCGGAGCGAAGCCGTCCCCAAGGGGGATGTCCGGTGGCAGCCGGACCCGCGGATCCCTGAAGTCAGGGCCGCAGGAACTTCGCTCCGCCGGACGCGACGCCCTCCCCGGCGCCACGTCGGAACACCATGCCCGAAACCGGCTGGAAGCCCTGCGCGAGGGCGGCCCGCAGCTCGGCCAAAGGTCCGGCCAGCTCGGTCCCCAGCGCGACCGGCTTGCCCTCCATCTCGGCCTTGGCCGAGACGACAGAGACGATGCGCGGCGTGCCGTCGCGCATCGAGAAGATCGGCGCGCCGGACGATCCGAAATCGACCGAGCAGCTGGTGACCACCACCCCCGCCTGATGGTCCAGCACCTCGCAGCGGTCCTGCAGCGAGGGCGCCTCGGAGCGGTCGAGCGCGTAGGAGACCACGCTGACCTCGTCGCCCGGCTGCGGGTTCAGGTCGGTCTCGAACGGGGTGATCGAGGGCAGGCGGATCGCCTGGTTCAGCTCGAGCAGCGCGAGGTCGTGGCCGACCTTGTCGATCGCCCCCTCGCCGGTGAAGACGTAATCGGGATGCCCGATCGCCCGGCGGACCGAGCGGTAGGCCAGCGCCCGCCCCTGCCGCCAGCCGGCGAGGAAGGTCAGGTCGCCCGCCTCGAACCGCTTGCCGGTGGTCTTGTCATACAGGCAATGGGCCGCGGTCAGCACGAGGTCGGGCGCGATCAGCGCGCCGGTGCAGAAGCCGCGGCCGCCAAGATCGATGCGCCCCACAGCCTCCCAGCCGCGGGTGTCGTCGGCGGTGTCCAGCTCGCGCAGCGGCGTCGTCTCGGGCAGGCCGGATGCGACCCCGGCCAGCGCGGTTCCGGCCGTCTCGGCATGCAGTCCCGGCGCGGTGGCAAGGGCCAGCGCGCAGGCAAGGACGGCAGGGATCAGGGGTCTGGCGGGCATCGGGACCGGTGACGGTTTCGTGACCACGCCATCTAGCCCGCTTGCCACGGCGAGATTAAGGCGGGGGGTCGGCGAATTGCGGCGATGGTGGCCGCGAAGACGCACCTCAGCGCGCCAGTTTCGCCGGCCGTGGCCCGCCCGAAGCCCAGTCCAGCAGCTCGACCGTGTGCACCACCGGCACCCCGGCGGCCGATCCGATCTGCATCATGCAGCCGATATTTCCGGCGGCGATCAGATCGGGCTTGCGCGCCATCAGCGTTTCGACCTTGCGCGCCTTCAGCTGGCCCGAGATCTCGGGCTGCATCAGGTTGTAGGTCCCGGCAGAGCCGCAGCACAGGTGGCTGTCCACCGGCTCGACCACCTCGAAGCCGGCGGCCTTCAAGAGCCGCTTCGGGTGGTCCTTGATCTGCTGGCCATGCTGCAGCGAACAGGCGGCGTGATAGGCGACGCGGATGCCGCGCCCCTCGGCCGCCGGGGCGCTGAGGCCCGCGCCGGCGATCAGGTCCTTCGCGGGGGCCCAGGTCTCGACCGGCGCCTCGGCCATCAGATCCGCCAGCAGCTCGCTGATGTCCTTGGCCAGCTTCGACACCTCGGCCGCCTCGGCGGCCATGGGATCGTTGCGGAACATGTGGCCGTAATCCTTCACCGTCGTGCCGCAGCCCGAGGTGTTGATCACGATCGCATCAAGCCCCCCTGCCCGCTTCTCGGCCATCCAGGCGCGGATGTTGGCGGCGGCCTTGGCGTGGCTGTCGTCTTCCTTGCCCATGTGATGGGTCAGCGCGCCGCAGCAGCCCATGCCCTTCGCGATCACCACCTCGCAGCCCAGCCGCGTCAGCAGCCGGATCGTCGCGTCGTTGATGTCGGTGTCGAGCGCCTTCTGCGCGCAGCCGGTCATCAGCGCCACCCGGCGGCGGCGCGGGGCCACGGGCGCGAAGCTTTGCGGATCGTCGTTGCGCGAGCGCGGCGGGATCCGCTTCGGCGCCATCGCCAGCATCGCCTTCAGCCGCGGATCGGGCAGCAAGCCTGCGAAGGGCCGCGCGATCTTCGCGCCCAGCAGCGCCAGCCGGAAGCGGTTCGGATAGGGCAGCACCGCGGCCAGCACCCGGCGCAGGGCCCGGTCCATGAAGGGGCGGCGGTAGGTCTTCTCGATATAGGCGCGGGCATGGTCGACGAGATGCATGTAATGCACGCCCGAGGGGCAGGTCGTCATGCAGGCGAGGCAGGACAGACAGCGGTCGACATGCTTGACCGTCTGCGCATCGGCGGGCCGGCCGCTTTCGAGCATGTCCTTGATCAGGTAGATGCGGCCGCGCGGGCTGTCGAGCTCGTCGCCCAGCACCTGATAGGTCGGGCAGGTCGCCGTGCAGAAGCCGCAGTGCACGCAGGCGCGCAGGATCTCGTTGGCGCGCGCGGTGCCGGGGTCCTTGAGCTGGTCGGGGGTGAAGGTCGTCTGCATGGGAAGCCTCCTCAGGCCGCGAAGAGGCCGCGGGGGTCGAACTGCGCCTTGAGCGCGCGGGTCAGCCGCGCGACCGGTTCCGGCTCTGGCGGCAGGGGCGCCGCGCCGATGCCGCGCACCAGTGTCGCGTGGCCGGGCAGGCCCGCAAGCCGGGGACGCAGGTCCTCGCCCTCGGGGAACAGCGCCCAGACGAGGCCGCCGCCCCAGTCCATCACCACGTCGCCCCCGGCGCGTTTCGCGACCTCGGGCCCGTCCGAGGGCTTGCAGGAGATGCGCCAGACCGCGCCGGGGCGGGCGTGGAAGGGCTGCACGTCGCGCACCGCCGCCCAGAGCGCCGCGATCCGGGCAGGCTCGCGCTCGACGACCGCCTTGCCAAGGGGCGCGAGCTCGACCGCGAGCCTTTGCGCGCGGTAGGCCACGCTGTCTTCAAGCCCCTCGATACGGATCAGCGTGCCCGTGCCCGGCAGATGCGCGGCCCCGGTCACGTCGAAGGGCGAGCCCAGCGCCGCGGTCATCGCCCGGACCGCCGCGCCGAAGCCGGCATCGGGCAGGATCAGCGTCGCGGCCGCGGGCGGGATCGGCTGAAGCTTGAAGGACACCTCGGTCAGCACGCCCAGCGCGCCACGGCTGCCCGCCATCAGCTTCACGAGGTCATAGCCGGTGACATTCTTCATCACCCGCCCGCCGTTCTTCACCACCTGCCCGCGCCCGTCGACGAAGCGCACGCCCAGACAGGCATCGCGGCAGGCCCCCACCTGAATGCGCCGCGGGCCCGAGGCATTGGCCGCGACCACGCCGCCCAAGGTCGAGGGACCCGAGCGGCCCATCAGCCCCTCCATCCGCGGCGGCTCGAAGGCCAGACGCTGACGCTCGGCAGCCAGGATCGCCTCGACGGTATCAAGCCGGGTGCCGGCCTTCGCAACCAGCGTCAGCGAGGCGGGTTCGTAGAGCACCACGCCCGAGAGGCCGCCGGTTTCCAGCACCTCGCCGGGTCCGCCCTGCCCCAGCGCGCGCGTGCCGCCGCCGGTGACGCGCAGCGCCCCCGTGGCCTCGCGGATCGCGCCGGCGAGCTGGTCTTCGGTCTCAGGCCGCATCACGCCCCCTTTCGCGCCGCCCGGCGCTGACCGCCAGCGGGAAGACCTTGGCCGGGTTCAGAAGCCAGGCCGGGTCGAACACATCCTTGACGCGCATCTGCGCCTCGAGATCCGCGGGCGCGAACTGCACGGTCATCAGGTCGCGCTTCTCGATGCCCACGCCATGCTCGCCGGTCAGGCAGCCGCCCGCCTCGACGCACAGCTTCAGGATCTCGGCGCCGAGGTTCTCGCAGATCTCGAGCTGCCCGGGCTGGTTCGCATTGTAGAGGATCAGCGGGTGCATGTTGCCGTCGCCCGCATGGAAGACGTTGGCGACCTTCAGCCCGAAGGCCGCCGACAGCTCGCCGATCCGCCCCAGCACCATCGGCAAAGCCGAAACCGGGATCGTCCCGTCCAGGCACATGTAGTCGCCCATCACCCCCATCGCCCCGAAGGCCGACTTGCGGCCCAGCCAGATGCGCTTGGCCTCGTCCTCGCTGCGGCTTTCGCGGAACTCGACGGGGTCGAAGCCCTGTGCCAGCTGGCGGATCAGGCCGATCTGCTCGGCGATCTCGGCCTCGGAGCCTTCGACCTCGATGATCAGCAGCGCCTCGCAATCGGGATAGCCCGCCCCGCAGAAGGATTCGGTGGCCTCGATGCAGGGACGGTCCATGAATTCGATCGCCACCGGCAGGATGCCCGCGCGGATGATCGCCGCGACGCAGGCGCCGGCGATCTCGGCGGAATTGAAACCGACCAGCACCGGCCGTGCGCCCTCGGGCTTTCTCAGGATGCGCAGCGTGGCCTCGGTCACCACGCCAAGCTGCCCTTCCGAGCCGCAGATCACCCCCATCAGGTCAAGCCCGGGCGCATCGAGGAAGGCGCCCCCCAGCTCGATTATCTCGCCCTGCATGGTCACCAGCGTCAGGCCCATGAGGTTGTTGGTGGTGACGCCATACTTCAGGCAATGCGCCCCGCCCGAGTTCATGCCGATGTTGCCGGCGATCGCGCAGGCCAGCTGGCTGGACGGGTCGGGGGCATAGAACCACCCCTCGCCCTCGATCGCGCCGGTGACGGAGAGGTTGGTGCGCCCCGCCTCGACCCGGATGAAGCGGTCGTCGAAATCGACCTCGAGCACGCGGGTCATCCGCGCAAGGCCAAGGATCACCGCGTCTTCCGAGGGCATCGAGCCGCCGGCGAGGCTGGTGCCCGCGCCCCGCGGCACGACCTTCACCCCCTCGCGCGCGCAGACCTTCAGCGCGGCGGCGACCTCTTGGGTCGTGCGCGGCAGCACCGCGGCCAGCGGCAGGCAGCGATAGGCCGACAGCGCATCGCACTCATAGGCCTTCAGCTCGCGCGGGTGGTCGATGACCGCATCGGCGGGCAGCACCGCGCGCAGGGCGGCGACGATCTCGGCCTTGCGGGACAGGACGCGGTGGTCGGGCTGGGGCATCTGCATGGCGGGCTCCTCCTCCGGACTTCGCCTATGCGGTCAGGTAATATTACCAATATCGACGGTTGGCAAGCGATCCCGCAGCTGCCGCGCCGCGGCTTGCGGCGGTCACGATCCGCGACGGCATGCAGCCGGGGGCCGATTACCGCCTTGCGCCCCCTCCCCCATCCGCCTAGATAGGCGCGTCAGTTTCTCAAGACCGATCCAGGGCCCATGGAAAACGTCATTCTCACCGTCCACCTGATCCTCGCGCTGCTGCTCATCGGCGTCGTGCTGCTGCAGCGTTCCGAAGGCGGTGGCCTCGGGATGGGCGGCGGTGGCGGCGGCGGCGTGATGACCGGCCGGCAGGCGGCGAACGCGCTGACCCGCCTGACCTGGATCTTCGCGGCGGCCTTCATCGCCACCTCGATCGCGCTCACGCTGCTGGCGGCCCGCGAAGCCTCGACCGGCTCGGTCATCGACCAGATCGGCGCCTCGCGCCCGGCCCCGGCACAGGGCGGCACCGCCCCGGCCCCGGCCTTCGACCTGGCACCGCCGTCCTCGGACGCGCCGGCGACCCCGCCTGCGGCCGATGCCCCGGCGACGCCGCCCGCGGCCGAGACGACCACTCCGGCCCCGGCGGGCACCGCCCCGGCGCCCGCGACCCCGCCCGCCTCGAACTGAGGCGGCCCCGAACCCGACGCAGGTCGCGGCCCCTAGCCGCGACCTTTGCGTTACCGTCACTACAGTTGGGATTTCACTCAGCCCGGATCACATGATCTGGTGGCAAGGCTTGCGACTTTCGTCCGAATCTGCCATTGTGAAATCCCGTGATGCCCGGCCGTCCACCGACCGGGCGCTTGTCTTTTGGAAGATCACGGGAGAGCCTCCGACATGGCCAGATATGTGTTCATCACCGGCGGCGTGGTGTCTTCGCTTGGCAAGGGTCTGGCCTCGGCCGCCCTCGGCGCGCTTCTTCAGGCCCGCGGCTTCTCGGTCCGCCTGCGCAAGCTCGACCCCTATCTGAACGTCGATCCGGGCACGATGTCGCCCTTCGAACATGGCGAGGTCTTCGTGACCGATGACGGGGCGGAAACCGACCTCGACCTCGGCCATTACGAGCGCTTCACCGGCGTCTCGGCGCGCAAGACGGATTCGGTGTCCTCGGGCCGGATCTACTCGAACGTGCTGGAAAAGGAGCGCCGCGGTGAATACTTGGGCAAGACCATCCAGGTGATCCCGCACGTCACCAACGAGATCAAAGACTTCCTCGCCGTGGGCGAGGACGAGGTCGATTTCATGCTCTGCGAGATCGGCGGCACCGTCGGCGACATCGAGGGCCTGCCGTTCTTCGAGGCGATCCGCCAGTTTGCCCAGGACAAGCCGCGCGGCCAGTGCATCTTCATGCACCTGACGCTGCTGCCCTATGTGACGGCCAGCGGAGAGCTGAAGACCAAGCCCACCCAGCACTCGGTGAAGGAACTGCGCTCGATCGGCATCGCGCCCGACGTGCTGGTCTGCCGCTCGGAACACCCGATCCCGGTGAAGGAACGCGAGAAGATCGCGCTATTCTGTAACGTGCGGAAAGAGGCGGTGATCGCCGCCCCGGATCTAAAGACGATCTACGAGGCGCCGCTGGCCTATCACCGCGAAGGCCTCGACCAGGCCGTGCTCGACGCCTTCGGGATCTCGCCCGCGCCGCGCCCGAACCTCGAGCGCTGGGAAGACGTGATGGACCGGCTGGTGAATGCCGAGGGCGAGGTGAAGGTCGCGATCGTCGGCAAGTACACGCAGCTGGAAGACGCCTACAAGTCGATCGCCGAGGCGCTGACCCACGGCGGCATGGCGAACCGGGTGCGCGTGAAGTCGGAATGGATCGACAGCGAGATCTTCGAGCGCGAGGACCCCGCTCCCTATCTCGAGAACTACCACGCGATCCTGGTCCCCGGCGGCTTCGGCGAGCGCGGGACCGAAGGCAAGATCCGCGCCGTGCAATTCGCGCGCGAGAACAGGATCCCCTATCTCGGGATCTGCCTCGGCATGCAGATGGCGGTGATCGAGGCTGCGCGCAACCTCGTGGGCCTCGAGAACGCGGGCTCGGAGGAGTTCGACCACGAGGCCGGCAAGAAGCGGTTCACCCCGGTCGTCTATCACCTGAAGGAATGGGTGCAGGGCAACCACAAGGTCGAACGCAAGGTCGGTGACGACAAGGGCGGCACCATGCGGCTTGGCGCCTACACCGCCCATCTGGCCGACAGCTCGACCGTCGCGCGCATCTACGGCGCCACCCAGATCGAGGAACGCCACCGCCACCGCTACGAGGTCGACATCAAGTATCGCGAGAAGCTCGAGGCCTGCGGCCTGTGGTTCTCGGGCATGTCGCCCGACGGCAAGCTGCCCGAGATCGTCGAGGTGAAGGACCATCCCTGGTTCGTCGGCGTCCAGTTCCACCCCGAACTGAAGTCGAAGCCCTTCGCGCCGCATCCGCTCTTCGCGGATTTCGTGCGCGCCGCCGTCGACACCTCGCGTCTCGTCTGAGAGGCCAAGGGCCGGACCGCCCCTTCGGCTTGGCCCAAATACTCCGGGGGAGCGCGGCACGCGCGGGGGCGGAGCCCCCCCCCCTTGCCTGCTTTCGCATTGGCCCAAATATCCCGGGGGTGAGGGCCGCCAGGCCCGAGGGGGCAGCGCCCCCTCCCTGCGCCCCCTCCCCCTGCGCCCAACCGACCGCGGCTCAGCGCCCGGTGCCGTAGGCCGCCAGGAACATCCGCACCGCCGAGGTCACCACCGCCTCGACCTCGTCCGGGTCGGCCAGCCCGCGCTCTTTCCCGAACAGCCGCCGCNGACCGCGGCTCAGCGCCCGGTGCCGTAGGCCGCCAGGAACATCCGCACCGCCGAGGTCACCACCGCCTCGACCTCGTCCGGGTCGGCCAGCCCGCGCTCTTTCCCGAACAGCCGCCGCCGCCAGATCCCCGCGGTGCAGAGTTCCGCGAATTGCGAGGCCGCCAGCGGCAGGTCCGCGATCTCCAGCCGCCCTGCCGCGACCTCGCCCGCCAGCCAGTCCGCCAGCGCCCCCTTCGAGCGTTCGGCGCCCTTGGCATAGAAGCGCTCGCCCAGTTCCGGCATCCGCTCGAGCGCGCCCAGCACGATCCGCTGCGCCCGCAGCACCTCGTCCGAGCACAGGATCGCCGCGATCCGCCGCCCGAAGTTCAACAGCTTGCCCTCGAGCGTCGCCTCTTCGGCCAGCGCCTGTTCCAGCCCCTGGAACATCCGGTCGCGCTTGGTCTCGATCAGCGATTCGAAGAGGTCTTCCTTGTTCTGGAAGTAGACATAAAGCGTGCCCTTCGACACGCCGGCCGCGCGGGCGATGTCGCCCATGCTCGCCGCCTCGAAGCCGCGGTCCAGGAACAGCTGCATCGCGCCCGCGACGATCTGCGCCCGCTTTGCCGGGTCCTCGCCCGCCGCGTGGCGCCTGCGCGCCACGAAAGCGCAGCCCTCCTCCGCCGGCTCCGGCCTGTCCATCCCGCATCTCCTGCTCTTGTCCGCACAGATCACCCTGCGCCTGTGCTCCATTTAATCGAACCATGCAGTTCGATGAAGCCTTGATCGAAACTTTTTGATCCCCTAAATGGTTTCGAACCGAACGGTTCGGTCAGAACGACTCGTCCAGCGGGACGGGTCAACCCCAGAGGCCCCAGATGGCAGACGACGCGAAGCAGACATCCGGCGTGGGCGCCGGAGCCCCCGAAGGCACGACCGCCGACACGACCGCGGGGAAACCCGCGGGTGGCGGGCGCAAGAAGAAGATCCTCGGCACCGTGGCGCTGGTCGCGCTGCTGGGCGCCGCCTGGTGGGGCGAGGGCTACTGGACCGAAGGCCGCTTCATGGTCGAGACCGACGACGCCTATGTGCAGTCCGACATCACCCTGATCGCGAGCCGGGTCGAGGGCTATGTCGCCCAAGCCCCGGTGAAGTCCAACACCCATGTGAAGGCCGGCGACGTGATCGTGGCGCTGGACGACCGCGACACCCGCATCGCGCTCGACACCGCGAAGACCAATTTCGAGACCGCCGGCGACACGCTGGCCCGGATCGACGCGCAGATCGCCGCCGCCCGCGCCTCGGTGCAGCAGGCCGTCGCCAGCCAGGACGCGTCCGAGGCCACGCTGAAGAACGCCCAGCTGAATGCCGACCGGATCCGCAGCCTTGCCGCGACCAAGGTCGTCTCGCAGTCGCAGCTCGACAGCGCGACCGAGACGCTGGACACCGCCACCGCCGGCCTCGCGCAGGCCAAGGCCGCGGTCAGCTCGGCCGAGGCGCAGGTGAAGGTGCTGGAAGCGCAGCGCAAGGAAAGCGAGGGCAGCCGCCGGCAGCTCGAACTGGCGGTGGCGCAGGCCCAGCTCGACCTCGAGAAGACCGTGCTGCGCGCCCCGGCCGACGGCGTGGTGTCGAACATCGACCTCGAACCCGGCGACCTCGTCAGCCCGGGCACCCGGCTTGCGGCGCTGGTCCCCGATGGCGGCCTTTACGTCGAGGCGAACTTCAAGGAGACGCAGCTGCACGGCGTGAAGGTCGGGGCCGAGGTCGAGCTGACCTTCGACGCCCTGCCCGACCACAGTTTCACCGGCCATGTCACCTCGCTGGCCCCGGCCACGGGCGCGGTCTTCTCGCTGCTGCCGGCCGAGAACGCGACGGGCAACTTCACCAAGGTCGTGCAGCGGGTGCCGGTGCGGATCTCGGTCCCGGACGAGGCGGTCGCGACTGGCGCGCTGCGCGCGGGCCTGTCGACCGTCGCCACCGTCGACAGCCGCACCGGCACCGGCCAGCCGGTCGAGAACCGCCCGTCCGAGGATGCCGTTGCCCTGGCCCCGGCGGCGTCGATCGGCGCCGCGCACGCCGCGCCCGCACAGGACTGACCCCATGACCTCCGCCGCCGCTTCCCCTTCGAACGCGGCCCGCGGTCAGACCGCCTCCCCCGCCCCGGCCGCCCGGCCGCAGGGCGGGGCCGACGGCTTCACCGCCCGCCGCGCCATCGCCTTCCTGATCATGGTCTTCGGGATGTTCATGGCGATTCTCGACATCCAGATCGTGTCGGCCTCGCTGGCCGAGATCCAGGCCGGCCTCGGCGCCGGCCCGGACGAGATCAGCTGGGTGCAGACCTCGTACCTGATCGCCGAGGTGGTGATGATCCCGCTGTCAGGCTTCCTTGCCCGGATGATGTCGACGCGGCTTCTGTTCACGCTGGCCGCGGCGGGCTTCACCCTGTCGTCGCTGGCCTGCGCGACCTCCAGCTCGATCGGCGAGATGATCCTGTGGCGCGGGCTGCAGGGCTTCCTGGGCGGAGGCATGATCCCTGCCGTCTTCGCCGCCGCCTTCACCATCATCCCGCCCTCGCGCCGCGCCGTCGTCTCGCCGATGATCGGTCTCGTGGCGACGCTCGCGCCGACCGTCGGCCCAACGGTCGGCGGCTACCTGAGCCACGCCTTCTCGTGGCACTGGCTCTTCCTCGTCAACGTGCTGCCGGGCATCGGCGTCACCATCGGCGCCTTCTTCCTGATCGACTTCGACAAGCCGAACTGGAAGCTCTTCCAGCGCTTCGACTGGTGGGGCCTCGTGGCGCTCGCGGCCTTCCTCGGCGGCATGGAATACGTGCTGGAAGAGGGGCCCTCGAACGACTGGTTCCAGGACGAGGCGGTGGCGATCCTGGCCGTGGTCATGCTGGTCGGCGGCATCACCAGCTTCTGGCGCGCCCTGACCCGGGACGAGCCGCTGGTGGACCTGTCGGCCTATCGCGACACCAACTTCACCATGGGCTCGATCTTCAGCTTCGTGATGGGTATCGGCCTCTACGGGCTGACCTATCTCTACCCGCTCTTCCTGGGCCGGGTGCGCGGCTACGACAGCCTGATGATCGGCGAGACGGTCTTCGTCTCGGGGATGGCGATGTTCCTCATGGCGCCAGTGGCGGGGTTCCTGTCCTCGAAGCTCGACCTGCGGGTGATGCTGATGGGGGGATTCCTCCTGTTCGCCGTCTCGACCTGGATGCTGACCGGGCTGACCGCCGACTGGGACTTCCGCGAGCTTCTGCTGCCGCAGGTCCTGCGCGGCATGGCGCTGATGACCTGCATGGTGCCGATCAACAACCTCGCGCTGGGCACGCTCGCGCCGGATAAGATGAAGGGCGCCTCGGGCCTCTACAACCTGACGCGCAACCTTGGCGGCGCGGTGGGGCTGGCGATCATCAACCAACTGCTGTCGGACCGTCAGGCGCTGCACTACGACCGGCTGGCCGAGGCGGTGAGCTGGACCAACCCCGAGGCGGTGCGCCAGCTGTCGATGATGACCGCGAATCTCGCCGCCCACGGCATCACCGACGACCGCGCGGCGCTGCAGCAGCTTGCGGGCAGGGTCACCGGCCAGGCGATGGTCATGTCGTTCATCGACGTGTTCTTCCTGATCGCGGTGCTCTTCGCCTGCCTCTCGGTCACCGCGCTGCTGATGCGCAAGCCGCGGGCCGCGGCCGGCGGCGGTGGCGGCGGGCACTGAACCCTGCCGGACGGACGGGGGCGGCGGGCGCTTGACAGGGGCCGCCGCCTTTGCAAGACGGGGCGCTCGCGCCAGACGCGAAAGACTTTGACACCCCTGTGCCGTTGTGGCACTGGGCACCGACTCTGAATTCAAGACAGACTGAGAGGACGAGCATGCCCAAGGAAGAATGGGGCACGAAGCGCCTTTGCCCGCATTGCGGCAGCCGCTTCTACGACCTGCAACGCGATCCGATGACCTGCCCCGAATGCGGTCACGGCTTCACCGCCGACAGCCTGGTGGCCACCCGTGGCCGCTCGATGATCGCCGAGAAGACCGCCGTGCGCGACCGTGACGCCGATATCGACGATCTCGGCAGCGAAGAATCGATCGACGACGATGCCGGCGACGTGGATCTGGACGACGACCTGCTCGAGGAAGACGACGACGAGAACGTCTCGCTGGACGAGCTTGCCGACGTGTCCGGCGACGAGGACGAAGGTTGACGTAAGGACGTCGAAAATATCTCCGGGCAGGCCGAAATTCTCACTTGCACCTGCCCGGCGATGACAATAGACAGCGCTCCACGGACGGCGCGGCGGCAACGCCAGACAGTCCGGACCCGGAACCGGAAACGGTTCACACCAGATAGTGGGGCCATAGCTCAGCTGGGAGAGCGCTTGCATGGCATGCAAGAGGTCAGGAGTTCGATCCTCCTTGGCTCCACCAAATCAAACTCGCTGCGCGAAGCAGCATCCAACGCCTTATAAACGATGGATATTTGCGGTGTTCGAAACCCTCGAGTCCGTGAATAGCTGAGCGGTTGAGCGAAACACGCCCTCAAGATCAGGCGCTTCGCCTCTACGTCGTTGGAAAGCCAAATGATATGTGGCTGGCTCAAGAACGTTTTGACGTGTTCGAACGTTTGCTTTGAGCCGCTCGCTTTCTTACGAAGCTGAGCCACCCTTGCGTCGCTGATCTGCACCTCCTTACGGAGCTGCTGGTAGCGAGCCTTGAGAGCATCGTAGACCTCGTCGTCGCTCTCTAATGCCATGCGGTTTGCAATCCCCTCCATGTCTCTGCCAATTTTCTTCCTCCCGGCCTCAAGGTCATCCAGCTCGACATGAAGGGACTGGCGCGCTCGATCCTGCGCCTGCGTGAGAAACGATTCGAAAACTTCCAACCCGACTGACGTAGGTGCTAGGCATCTGAGAAGATCACAGATGCCGTCATGGATGACTTTCAGACCGATGGATTTTCCGTAACTGAAACACGCCTTCGTTTTGCACAGATAGTATGCGTAGCGCTTGAACTTGCCCTGCGAGTAGCAGGCTGTCATGGGCTTCCCGCAGTCGGCGCATAGGAGAAAGCCTCGAGCCGGGAAGTCATCCGAGAACACCCCCCTGGACAGGCGTTGTTGCACTAATCAGCTGAAGGCCGATCTACCCCTGTCCCGCTCTGTGTTCAGCCCACGGCGATGATCTCGGCGGTGCCGAGGGTGTTGTATCTGT
>NZ_JBAWKD010000007.1:0-11761 GCF_037095735.1 Frigidibacter sp. MR17.14
TCGAACACCCGCCGAGGTCTTCCGCGACAAACTCATGGAAGGTGACACCGCCCTGCCCTAACCTCGCCAGCGACCAAGTCGCCCTTCAGCGTGAAACCACACATCCACTGCAAGTCGGTCTCGGCCCAGGAACTCCGCACCCTGCTGGGCGCACGTGAGGCAATCCAGCAGGCCATGATTTCGTTGGAGCTTTCCTCGGGCGGGCTGCTTCGGAACTTCGGCCTGAAGGTCGGTCCGATCTCGCGCGGCCGGTTCGAGGCGCGGATCCGGGAACTGGCGGAGGGCAACGCGATGCTCGAGGCCGCCTCGGAGCCGATGCTGCGGGCGCAATCCTGTCTTCGTCAGGAGCTGGCCGATCTGGAATGACAGGTCCGTAGGCTGGCGCAGGACGATCCGGCCTGCCGTCGCCTGATGCCCATGCGCGGGCCGTCGGGGCCGTGGTCGCGCTGTCCTATCGCGCCGCGGTTCATGACCCCTCCCGGTTCAGCACCTCGAGCAAAATCGGCCCTTGGGCGGGACTGACGCTGTCGCGCAGCCAGTCTGGCGAGAGATATATCTCGGGTGGGATCACCATGGCCGGCGACGTCTATCTGCGTCGTGCCTTGTGTCAGGCCGCGACAGTCATGATGCATTGAAGTCGGGTCTCATGGCTGCGGACATGGCTGGCGCAGCTTGCACGCCGGCGCGGCGCGAAGCGGGCGATGGTGGCCTTGGCGCGGCGGATCGGCGTCATCCTGCATCGGATGTGGGTCGATGACACCGACTTCCGGCTAGATGGTGCGGCGCCCGCCGCTGCCTGAGATGTAGTGATCCCCGCACGAGCCTTTAGGCCTGCGGGCCTTCGAGGTCCCCCGAGGGACGTGGTTCCGGCGATGCCGTGGTCAGGACTGTGCCGATCCAGATCGAGCACGCCTATGATATGGGCACACCGGGACTGCAGAGAACCGGCATCATGCTGGCGGTCAGCGCGCCGACCACCGACCGAAGCATGCACCCGGGTGACCACAGAAGAAGGCCGCGTCTCCGCCAGGCTCGTGCAAAGAACGGAAAAGATACCCGCCATGGCCGCCGATCAGCTGTGTGCAAAGCCGCTTTACGAGGACGATCCCGTTACCGAAGTCCTGTCGCCTCGGCTTGCAAAATGGACATGGTGGCCGCGTGAAATTTCGAGAAATGGCCGAAATATAATGGTTATCGGGTGCCTGACGTTGGGAAAAGGTCATCGGTCGGTTGGCGTCTCAGCCCTTTTGACCATTGGGAGTTGGCGACATGGGACTGGTGCAGATGAGCGAGCGCGACGTTCACCGGATCGAAGTTCTTTCAGGCGTGATTGACGACAGCCAAGCTACCTGACCCCGACCGAGGTTTTCCGCGAACATCACGTGCCACGGCTATTGGACGGTGAAGCTGTCACGCCGTCTGACGTCACATCCGGGCCAGCGCGTCCGGACCCGTCGGCTTCAGTCGTAGACGGACTGGAACAGGTCCGTGGCAGATGGTCCACCGCCCTGCGGTGCTTCCCCGGGCTGACGTAGCCTCAGCAAATCTTCGCCGTCATGGACGTAGCGGGTGTCGACGAGCCCAGCGATCACTGGCCGGATAGCATCCGTGCGGTAGCTCTGGATGATCAGCTCAGGCCGCTCCTCGGCCAATGCGTTCGGCAGCGCGCCGTCAGGCCCGGCCGCGTTCGCACGCGAGACTGCCATGGCGTCGAGCCAGAGCCGGGGCGCCATGCGTCGGGCGGGCAGCATGCCGATGCCGTCGAAATAGGTTTCGCCGAGGGGAACCAGCGCCTCGGCCTGCCGGATGAAGGCCAGCTGAACCCGGTTGTCATGGTCGAAATAGGCCACGTTGCGCACGAAACCTGCGGAAATTCCGGCGACCAGCAGCATGAGCACCACCTTCGCGCCGATACCCTCGCGCGACCGGGTCAACAGATGCCCGGGGCAGATCGCGAGGACGGGCAGCACCATGGTAAAGACATAGGGCCAGGGCTGATCATGCGTGAAGACCAGCACGGCCATGACGAGGGTGAAGATCGCATGGATTCGCTGCGGCGGCGCAAGCCGTGGCAGGCCTGCCAGCATGACGGCCAGACCTGCTAAACACGGGATGTAGAGTGCGATGTTTCGCACGAATGTCTGGCCGACGAACCCCCGGATGCCGGGATAGAGCTCGTGTGCGACGGTGGCGACCTCGATCGGGCCAAGGAACAGCGCCCGCAGGACGCCGAGCGGCGCCATCCCCCCGAAGCCGAGCACATAGGTCGCGACGGCGATCAGCCAGCCGCCGATCAGCAGCGTGCCGCGGCGGAGTGCCGACGCAGGGCGGCGCAGGGCGAGAGCATCGACGACGAGCGCCATGCCGAGCGCGACGTTGAAGTAGATGGACTTCTGCGTCGTCAGGAAGGCCAGCCCGGAGAAGATGCCGGCAAGGATCAGACGACCCGTGCGATCGGCGGGCCCGCGCATCGTCACCCAAAGCGCCAGCAATGCGAAGAGCAACGCCAGCGGCTCCGACCGAAGGCGGAACCCGCGTTCCATGAAATTCGAAAAACTGAGCAGGACCATCACGCCCAGCGCAGCCATTAGCGCCGATTGGCCGCTATGCCGCGCGATCCGCCAGACGAGCGCGCAGGTGATCATCGCCACCCCGGCCGTCATTGCCCGGGCGATCAACAGCATCGAGACGGAATCCGTGCCGATACGCCGGGCGAGGTCGTAGAAGACGACATAGAGCACCGATTTCTCGGGCCAGATCGTGGTGAAAAAGCCGTCCCAAAGCCATGTGGTCTGAGACAGGGTCCAGAATTCGTCCATGACGAAACGGGTGTTGAACGCGAGTGCGGCCAGCAGGCAGAGCTTGAGCCCGATCAGAAGGCGCAGCAACAGTCCGGTAGAGACCCCGCCCCAGGGTCCCGCCCCCGCGACCGGAGTCATGCGGTCTTCCGCCCGCGCAGAAGCCGAAGACGCGGGCGGACGCGGGCGACGATCCGGCTGTCGCGCAAGAGACACCAAATCCCGCGTGGACCCAGCGCCATGACTTGCGCGCAGGTCGCCGCCGTCGCGGTGCCCGCGGCCCCGTGGAAACGGCCGGCCAGCAGAAGGTTGACGGCATTCGACGCCTCGATGACCGGCCGCAGTCGGCGGCCCGTTGCGGCGGGCAGCGCGTCCAGATGGCGGGCCGGCGGGATCGCCAGCTGCCGGCCGAACTCTGCAAGATCGCGCGAACCCGTGACCGTGAGCGAGCCGCGATGCAGCCTGAAGCCCGTGCGCGTCTCGGGCGACCAGGCCATCGGCGCCGCTGCCGCAAGCCGCAGCCAGAGATCCCAGTCAGCCGTGTACCACAGCGTCTCGTCCAGCCCGCCGCCGCGCAGCGCGAGATCCCGGCGGAACACGACAGAGGGCAGCGCCACCGTGTTCTGGACGATCAGCCGCGCCAGTGCCCGCTCGGGCGCGATCAGCGCGTCCTTCCCGCCGAAGGGCGGCGCGAAGCGGCCGATGCGGCGGTCGTCGGGGTCGATATAGGCGGATGCGTGCAGCCAGCACCCTGCCTCTGGGTGGCGGTCGAGTTGTGCCCTCAGCGCCTCGGCACGGCCGGGCAGCCAGACATCATCCTGATGCAGGATGGTGACGAGGTCCGATTGCGCCTCGCGCAGACCGAGATTGGTATTCTGCATCCAGCTGACATTCTGCGGCGCATCGATGATCCGCAGGTTGCGACCTTCCGCATGGGCCGCGGCGATCGCGCGGCTCGCGTCGCCAGAGCCCTGGTCGATGACCAGTATCTCGATCCCCGGGGCATCGACGGGCAGCGAGGCGAGCGTCCGCCCAAGCGTCGCCGCGCCGTTGAAGACGGGCATGATCACCGTCAGCCAGGGCGCGGTCACCGCTGCACCCCTCTGGCCCCGATCAGGATCATGAGCGGCGCCACGACCAGGAACGGACCGGTGGTCACGATCCGCAACGCGACAGCCGTGGCAACGGCGGCACCGGGATCGATCCCCTGCGCGACCAGCAGGCCGGACCATCCGGCCTCGACAAGGCCCAGACCCGCAGGCACCAGAGGAAAGGCCGAGGCAAGCTGCAGCAGCGGCAGGGCAAGGATCAGCGGCCGCGGATCCACGCCCGGGGCCAGCAGGGTCAGCACCCCGACGGTCAGGACCGAGATGATGGCGATGCGCAGCAGCGATATCGCCATCTGTGCCGAAAGACCGCCAAGCGGCATCGACGCGGCCTTGGTCATGCCCTGCGACAGGCCCGGAAGCACCGGATGCGCCATCTGACCGGCCAGGCGCAGCAGGGGGCGGATCAGGATGGTCAGCGTCAGCGAGACGGCGATGGCCAGTGCCGCGATCCCGGCAGGTGCTGCGCCCGTCCCGGCCGTCAGCAGCAGGGTCAACACCAGCCCCGCCAGTGCGAGCAGATCGAAGACCTGTTCGAAAAGCGAGCTCGCCAGTGCCGGGCCGACCGGGATCGCGCTGCGCCGTGCCCAGACCGTCCGCACCGCCGGGGTGACGATCTGGATCGGCATCGCCTGGCCCGCGAGTGTGCCGAGGGTCGTCGCCGCTACCGCGCTGCGCAGCGGCAGACGATATGCACCACCGCTCAGATCACGAAGCATCCGGCGCCACTTCCACGCAGCCAGGCACACCATCGTCACCTGCAGCAGCGTGATCGGCGCATAGGCCCAAGGCGGCAGCCGAGAGAGAGTGGCAAGCAGCGTCGCGCCGTCCATCCCGCTTGTCAGGACAACAGCCATGATCGCCGCAAGGCCGAAGGCCAGCGCGGCGAACCCCTTTCCTCCCGGCAGGGCAGGCGTGCTGTCGGACAGCGAGACCACCTCAGATCGCTCCGGCATGGCGCGAGCGGTGGCCCGACAGGATCGACAGCAGAAACCCCGAAAAGAAGATCTGCGATCCCAGAATGACCATGGTGGCCGCCGCGATCAGCGCCCGCATCTGGTTCAGCGCTCCATAATCGGAGGCGATCCAGCCCAGCGTGATCGTCGCGATCCAGATCAGCCCGGCAAGCCCTGTGCCGCCGCCGGCAAGCAGCCAGTGCTGAAGGCGCGAGCGGTGCAACAGTCCGCGCAGGTGCCGGGCCGGACGCATCAGCCCGTCGCGCGCGCCGATCACCACGGCGAACAGCCCGATCATCCCGGTCTGGGTCGACATCACCAGCGCGGCCGAGGCGGCAACGGCCCAATGGTCGCCGAAGCGCAGTCCGCCTGGCAGGAACAGCGTGCTGTCACCCGCCAGGACCAGCGCTGCCAGCAACAGGCTGCCAAGGCAGAACAGGGCCGCCGAGGGGACAAGAAACAGCCAGACCGGGTTAAGCAGAAACATGTAGACGAGGTGTCGCAGCCCGTCCCGCCAAGGGTTCAGATGCGGTGGCCGCCCGCGCTGGTCCGGGGAAAGGGTGACCGGAACCTCGGCGATGGTCAGCCCGGCCAGCGCCGACTTGAGAACCATCTCGGACGCGAATTCCATGCCGGTCGAAGATAACTTCAGCCGGTCATAGGCGGTGCGGCTGATCGCCCGGATCCCACAATGCGCATCGGTGATGTCGGTCCGGAACATCATCCGCAGCAGCCCGGTAAGGGCCGGATTGCCGATGTAGCGGTTCTTCCACGGCATCGCGTTCGGCTTGATCTCGCCGCGAAACCGCGAGCCCATGCAGAGATCGGCCCCCTCGATTAGGGCCCCGATCATCGGCAGGGCCTCGACGAAATCGTAGGAACAGTCGCTGTCCCCCATCACAAGATAGGGGGCCTTCGTCGCGGCAAATCCGCCGATCAGGGCCGCGCCGTAGCCACGCTCCGAGACCGAGACGACCCGCGCCCCGCCGCGGATCGCAAGCGCCTGGCTGCCATCGGTGCTGCCGTTGTCGGCGACGATGACCTCGCCCGACAACCCGTAGCGGTTGCGGATCTCGGCCAGCGCCTCACGCGCGCGGGTCACACACCATTCGATCGTCCGTGCCTCGTTGAGACAGGGCAGGACAAAGGCAACGGACAGCGATTCCATCCTCATCGGCACGGCCCCGGCAACACACAACGCTCCGGTCTCAAGACAGGAAAAATGCGGCGGGCTGCGGGCACGGACGCGGCAATTTTTAACCACGCTGTCGGGTCGCGCGGCCTTGCCGCGTTCTGGCCGGGCCGTCGGGGCCCGCGTCAGGCGCCGCGCAGCAGCCGTCCGCCCTGCGTCAGACCGGTCGTTCCGCCCGGGCTTTGCGCAAGGCAGGCCCACAGCGTCGCGGTGTTCGAACTAATCACCGGCACGCCCAGTTCGCCCTCGAGCGCGTCGATCAGCGGCAGGCTGGGGAAGTCCGTGCAGGTGATCAGCAGCGCCTCGCTGCCCGGCACGAAGGTCTGGGCCACCAGCGCGCGGATCCGGTCGAGCGGGGTCTGCGCGATCAGCGGAAACTCGCAGGGACCGTTCGCGCCGATGCCCAGACCGGCGATGGCCAGCGTCTCGAAGCCATGCGCGGCGAGGAAGGCGACCTCGTGCTGGTTGGTGGCCTCGGCATAGGGCGTGACGATCGAAAGGCGGCGCACACCGAGGTGGCGCAACGCGCGCACGATGGAATCCGCGGTGGTCACCACCGGCAGGCCGCTGCGTTCGGTCATCTCGGCGCAGAGGCTGTCGGAGGGCACCAGCATCGAGCCCGCGGTGCAGGCATAGGCCACCACATCGGGCTTCATCGGCGCCAGCATCGCGATGGTCTCGGCAAGGTCGTCCTTCAGCGCGGCGCGGCCATCGGGGCTGGTCATGTCGGAATGCAGCGCCATGCGCTGGCTGTGCGCGGTCGCGCCGGGGGGCAGCAGCCGGGCCCATTCCGCCTCGTTCACGGTGTTGGTGGGCGGCACGATCAGCCCGATGCGGGCACGGGCGGAATAGGTCGACAGCGGGCGGGTCATGGCGGCTCTCACAGGATCGAAGGGCGGGCGACGGGGGGCGAGACCGCCTCGGGCGGCGGAGCGCCGGGGACGGTCCAGTGGCGGCCGATGAAGCGCCGGCCCGTGACACCGTCCGAAGCCGGACCGCAAAGCCAGGCGATCCCCGCGGCCATCACCTGCGGCGAGAGCAGGTTGCCATCGGCCCCCTTCTTTTCGGGCCCGGGCGGCAGCAGGTCGGTGTCGGCAGCCCCGCCGGGCAGGAAGACGTTGACCGTGACGCCGGTCCCGTCGAGGTCCTGCGCCCAGACCCGGCTCGCGGCCTCCAGCGCGGCCTTCGAGGGGCCGTAGGGCGCGTATCCGCGCCGGACCATCGTGAGGTCCGAGGTCGAGATGTTGACGATCTTGCCGCCCCCGCGCGCGATCATGCCCGGCGTCACCGCGCGGGCCATGTGGAAGGCGCCGTTGACATTGGTGGCGATGATGCGCGCCCAGGCCTCGGGCTCGGCCTCCCAGAAGCGGGTGGGCTCGGTGTTGAACCGCTCCGAGATCAGCCGCATGCCGAGGCCCGCGTTGTTCACCAGCGCCGTCACCGGGCCAAGCGCGGCTTCGGCCGCGGCATGGGCCTGCACGCAGGCGGCGGGATCGGCCACGTCGAAGGCATGGGTCGAGACCGCGCCCGCCCCGGCGGCAAGCGCCTCGCGCGCGATGGCCGCAAGCGCCGAGCCCTCGGCCGAGGCGCAAAGCGCAATCCGCGCCCCCTGCCCCGCCAGCGACAGCGCCATCGCCCGGCCAAGGCCACGGCTGGCGCCGGTGATCATCGCGACCGTGCCGGCCAGCTCTCGCCCGGCCGCGGTCATGGCCGCAGCTCGCGGTCGGCGGGCAGCGGGCAGACTCGGGGGCGCGTCGACAGGATATGGGCGCGCATCGCCATCTCGGCCCAGTCGGGATTGCCCGCGGCGAGCGCGCGCAGGATGTCGCGATGCTGGTCGTTCGAGGCGCGGATGTTCAGCGGCTGGCCCATGACGAAGCGCTTGATCAGCGCGACCGGCGCCGCGATCACCGGGCGCATCATGATGCGGATCTGGGTCGAGTGGCAGGCCTCGACCAGCACGTCATGGAACTGCCCGTTCAACCGCAGGAAGCTTTCGGTCGCGGCCTCTGGCTCGGCGTGGTCGATCGCGTCCATCGCCGCGATCAGCGCCGACAGCCGGTCGATTTCGACCGGGGTGATCCGCTCGGCGGCGATGCGGGCGGCATAGCCTTCGATCCGCGCCCGCATGTCGAACATCACCATGATCTCGGAAATCGAGAAATCGGTGACGAAGCGGTGCCGGTTGTCCTCGGTGGCAAGACCTTCTGCCACCAGCCGGCGCAAAGCTTCGCGCACCGGGGTGCGCGAGGTGCCGGTCATCTCGCAGAGGGTTTCCTCGCGCAGGTGGCTGCCGGGGGGCAGGCTGTTCGACAGGATCGCGGCGCGGATGCCCAGATAGGCCCGGGTCGCGGCCTTGGCCGAGGGATCGCCCTCGGGCCCGTCCGGGGCGCGAAGCTCCGGCTCGGGACTGTCGGGCGCGGTGTCGCGGGTCATGCCTGCCCCCCTTCGATCAATAGTGCGACAGAAGCTTGCCGAAGCCCTGCACCTTGTCGGTGATCCCGGCGGTGCGCAACGCGTGCCAGTAGGTGGCGGTGTTGATCGCGATCACCGGCTTGTCGAGCCAGAATTCGGCCATCGCCGCGACCTTCGCCATGGCAAGGTTGGTGCCGGCCTGAATGATCGCGTCGACGCCCAGTTCGTTCAGCTCGATGATCGCGTCGCGCAGGGTCTGGGGCGTCTCGTGCGCGATCAGCATCGGGCCCTTGCACTTGAGCCCCTTCACCCCCGCGACCTCGTAGCCGCAGTCGGTGAAGAACTTCGTCACCTGGTCGTCGCCGATCGGCATGTAGGGGGTGACGACGGCGATGCGCTTGATGTTGCCATAGGCCTCCAGCGCGGCCCGGCAGGCGTCCGAGCCCATGGTGACCGGCACGCCGGCGCGGTCCTCGACCTGGCCCTTGAGCGTGTCGGCGCGATCCTTGCCGTCCCAGAAGGTTTCGGCCGACATGCCCATGATCACCGCCTGCGGCTCGCAGGACATGACGCTGTCGATCGCCTCCATGGTCTTGGCGCGGATGCGCATCACCAGCTCGTTGAAGTCGGCGTCGCTGGCGACGGGATCGTTCGGGATCACGATGCGCGAGAAGTGGTTGGTCACGCCCACCGGGCGCATGTCGTCGAATTCGGGCTGCACCGAGGTGTTGGTCGAGGGGGCGATCACCCCGAATTTCATGCGGTAGCCGAGCGAGTCGGTCATGGGTCTTCTCCGGTTCTTCGGGGGTCAGGCGACGGCTTCGAGGTCGCGCAGCGACTGGATCATCGAGGCCTTCAGCAGGTGGGCGCGGTGCTTGGCGCGGTCGGCGACGATGCCGCGCAGCTCGTCGTGATAGGCGGCGCGGGCGGCCGGGTCCTTTTCCGACATCATCTTGCGGTTGCGCAGCGTCGTGGCCTGCACCGTGTCCAGCGCGACCTTGCGGCGCTGACGCTCGTAGCGGCCGAGCGTCTCGGGCGCGGCGCCGGCCAGAACCTCGACCAGCCGGTTGGTCAGGTTCAGCGCGTCATGGATGCCGCCGTTCATACCCATCCCGCCCAGCGGATTGTTCAGATGCGCCGCGTCGCCGGCCAGGAACACCCGGCCGTGCACATAAGCCTCGGCCACGCGCTCGTGGACGCGGTAGGCGGTGCAGTGCAGGATCTCGTATCGGTCGGGGTTGAACTGGATCGCCTGCAGGCGCCGCTCGATCGTGTCGGGATTCTTGATCTCGTCGTCGCTGAGCCGGGCGTCGGTCGGCAGAAGCACCCGCCACAGGGTCGGCGTGCGCAGAAGCACCTGCCATTCGTCGGGGTCCGAGACATAGGCAATGGGCGCAAGATCCGGGATCACCGCCGCGAAGTCGAAGCTGGTCGAGATC
This sequence comes from Frigidibacter sp. MR17.14, assembly GCF_037095735.1. Classification (NCBI taxonomy): domain Bacteria; kingdom Pseudomonadati; phylum Pseudomonadota; class Alphaproteobacteria; order Rhodobacterales; family Paracoccaceae; genus Frigidibacter; species Frigidibacter sp. MR17.14. The sequence continues at coordinate 9,907 of NZ_JBAWKD010000007.1, forward strand.
GACAGGAAGATCTCGGGGATCGTCTGGCCGTCGAACTTGACGCCCAGCTGTTTGCGGATCGGGCTGTGCGCGCCGTCCGCCGCGATCAGGTAGCGGCCGCGGACCTCGCCGGGCTCGCCGGCCGGGTCGGTGAACAGCACCGTCACCCCGTCCTCGTCCTGGGTGAAGCCGGTGACGCTGTGGCCATAGCGCATGTCGATGCCGCCGGTGCCGGCGAAGTCCTCGCGCAGCATGTCCGACATCTTCCACTGCTCGCATTGCAGGCGGAACGGATAGGCGGTGTCGTCGGAAAGCACACCCATGTCGAAGGTCGCCACCACCCCGGTGTCGCGGTCGCGGTACTGCCAGTTGCGGCAAACGAGCCCGCGTTCGACCAGCCGGTCGGCGATGCCGAATTCGGCCAGCATGTCCAGCGTCGGCGGATGGAAGGTCGAGGCGCGCAGGTCGCGGGGAACGTCCTCGGACCGCTCGAGCACGACGACCGGAATCCCGTGACGGATCAGGTTCGCCGCGGCGATCAGCCCTACGGGACCGGCGCCGGAAATGATGACTGGAGCCTCGGAGCTGCCCATCTGGTTACCTCGATAGTTTGTATCCAAGAAACTTCTGCCCTTCGCCAGTGCGATCCGGCAATCAAGATTTCCTCAGCCTTGAGGCACAGGCAGATTTCTGCAACGCGGCAAGCGCGATGAGCATATAAACGCGTATAAACAGCATATTATACAATGATGTGGCGTGACCTTCGCTTGGCAGAGAAATTCTCATGGCCGATTTGATGCAGTTTCGTGGCAAGGTTTCTGTCAAGCGATGTATCCAAATATCGCCTATAAAATCGGCAACCGGGAGTAAGAAATGATCAATCTGACCAAGGTCGCGCTGGCGGGGGCCATCGCTCTCGGCCTGGCCGGCACCGCGGGTGCGCAGACCGTCGCACTGGGCACGACCAAGGGCGGCTCGACCGGCCAGGTCGGTACCGCCATCGCCAACATCGCGACCCAGGCCGGCGAGATCCGGGTGATCCCGCAAGAGACCGCCAACACCTCGCAATACATCCCGATGGTCGACACGGGCCGCGTCGAATTCGGGATCGCGAACTACCCGCAGACCGCCTTCGCGCTGAAGGGCACCGGCATGTCGGAAGGCGCTGCCGCGCCGAACCTGCGCATGGTCGCCTCGCTGATGGACTTCACCTCGGGGATGCTGGTGCTGAAGGCCTCGGGCATCCAGACCGTGGCCGATCTGAAGGGCCACAAGGTGCCGCGCTTCCCCGACAACTCGCTGGGCGATTTCGTGATCCGCGCGATCCTGGCCACCGCCGACCTGACCTATGACGACGTGACTCAGGTGCCGACCGCCAACTTCCCGGCGATGTTCGACGGGCTCAAGGACGGCTCGCTCGACACCTCGATCGCCACCGCCGGCGCCGCACATGTGATGGACATCAAGGCTTCGGCCGGCGACGTGAAGTTCCTGTCGCTCGACGGGGCCGAGGACGGCGCGCGCATGGACGCGATCCTGCCCGGCACCCGGATCTTCGACATCACCGGCATGCAGGCCGAGGGCGTCGAGGGCACGACCAAGATCTTCGGCTACGACTACATGCTGTTCACCGGCAAAGACACGCCCGACGCCGTCGTGACCGCGATGACCAAGGCGCTTTACGAGGGCCGCGCCGCGCTGATGGCCACCGGACCGCTGTGGGAGACCTTCTCGCCCGAGGGCATGGGCCGCTCGAAGGGCCTGCCCTACCACCCGGCCGCGATCGCTTTCTACAAGGAGCACGGCGTTCCCGTCGCCGAGTGACCGCCTGACCTGACCTGATCCGCCCCCGCGCGGGCCGTCTCCCCACGGCCCG
>NZ_JBAWKD010000007.1:11863-97931 GCF_037095735.1 Frigidibacter sp. MR17.14
GCGGGCCGTCTCCCCACGGCCCGCGCGACCCGGTTTTCCCCAGACCCCGATGGCACAGGAGCTCCCCATGAGACTGTCCGCCGACAGCCCCGCGATCACCGCCACCACCGCGCTTTTCGGCGCGGCCATCCCCGCGCTTGCGCTTGCCTGGGTGCTGAAGGTGCCGATGCGCCTTGGCCTGCTGGTCTTCCCCGAACAGATCGCGGCCGTGATGCTCGCGCTGTCCCTTGCGGCGGTCTATCTCAAGACACTGGGGCGCGCGCAGCTGCCCGCCGCCGTCGACCTGCTGGGGGCGGTGCTGTCGCTAATGCTGGGGGTCTGGGTCTTCGTCCGCTTCCAGGTGCTGTCGGAACAGGCGATGTTCCACCCGACCGAGGCGCTGTGGCTGGGCGTGCTGGTGGTGGGCCTGATCATCGACGGGCTGCGCCGGGTGATCGGCTGGACGCTGATCGCCATCTTCGGCCTGTTCATCGCCTATGCGCTCTGGGGCGACCACCTGCCGGGCCCGATCGCGGGGCGGCCGATGTCGCTGGCCGAGGTGCTGCAGTACCTGTCCTCGGACAGCTCGGCCACCTGGGGCTCTTCGCTGCAGGTCGCGGCCTATGTGGTGGTGATCTTCGTGCTTTTCGGGGGCTTCCTGCTGGCCGTCGGCGGCGGCGAGTTCTTCACCCAACTCTCGATGCGCGTCTCGGGCAAGGGGCCGGGCGCGACCGCGAAGATCGCCGTCACCGCCTCGGGCCTTTTCGGTTCGATCTCGGGCTCGGCGGTGTCGAACGTGATGTCGACCGGGGTGATGACCATCCCGATGATGATCCGCTCGGGCATCAAGCCCGCGCAGGCCGGCGCGATCGAGGCCGTCGCCTCGACCGGCGGGCAACTGATGCCGCCGGTGATGGGCGCCGCCGCCTTCCTGATGGCCGAGATCCTGCAGGTCTCGTACCGCGAGATCCTCGTGGCCGCGCTGCTGCCGGCGCTGATCTACTACCTGTCGGTCTACATCCAGATCGACTTCCTGTCGCGGCGCGACGGCACCGGCTCGCTGGTGGGCGAACGACGCGAGACGATGCGGCGCATCCTCGTCCACGGCTGGCCGACGCTTCTGGGCTTCGTCGTGCTGCTGGGCGGAATCTTCGGGCTGAACCTGCAGGCCGAGGTCGCGGCGACCTGGACGATCTTCGTGCTGATCGCTGCCGCCATTGCCGCGCATTACCTGCGCCGCGGGATGCCGGGCGCGCTGTCGCCGAAGGCCGCCTGGGACACGTTGTGGCAAACGGGCGTGACCACCGCCGAGGTGCTTCTGGTCACCGCTGCCGCCGGCATGATCGTGGGCATCCTGTCGGTGACCGGTCTTGGCTTCTCGCTGTCGATCATTCTGCTGGACCTCGGCGGCACCTCGATGTTCGGGATGTTGCTGGTCACCGCGCTGGTCGCGGTGGTGCTGGGCCTTGGGCTGCCGACGACCGCGGTCTACCTGCTTCTGGCCTCGCTGGCCGCGCCGGCGCTGGTGCAGGCCGGAATCCAGCCGATCGCCGCGCATATGTTCGTCTTCTACTACGGCATGCTGTCGATGATCACCCCGCCGATCGCGCTGGCGGCCTTCGCCGCCGCCACGATCTCTGGCGCAGGCCAGGTCCGCACCGGCATCGAGTCGTTCCGGGTGGGCTGGGTCGCCTACTTCCTGCCCTTCCTCTTCATCTACAAGCCGGGCCTGCTGATGGAAGGCGGCGCAATGGACATCGCCTATGTTGCGGTCAGTTCGGTCGCCTCGCTGGCGCTGGTCGCGGGGGGCGTGATCGGCTTCGGCATCCGCCCGATCCGCGGCCCGATGCGGCTGCTGTGGGCGGCGACCGGCGTGCTGACCATCGCCCCGCTGTCGCATGTCTCGCTGGCGCTGGAGCTGGCGGTGACCGCCTTCGGCCTCGTGCTGCTGGGGGCGCATTTCCTGGCGCGGCCGCGTGACGGGCGGGTGCTTGCGTGACCCTGACAAAGACCGCGAGGGGCCTGCCGCGCTGGCTGGCCCTGATCGCGCTTGGCCTGGCGGCCACGCTTGCGCTTGACCTGATCGGCGCGCCCTCGGCCCTGCTGCTGGGCCCGATCGCGGCGGGGATGGCCTTCGGGCTGAATGGGGTGGCGCTGCGCTTCGCCCCGGCGCCGCGCGCCGCGGCCCAGGGCGTCACCGGCGTCCTGATCGCGCAGAGCCTTCGGCCCGACACCTTCGCGCAGCTGTCCGAGCTTTGGCCCGCCGCGGTGCTTGTCGTCGGCGTCACGCTGGTCTCGGCGATCGGTGTCGGGGTGCTGATCGGGCGAATGGGGGCAATCGACCGCGAAGAGGCGATCTGGGGCTTCCTGCCCGGCATGGCCGGTGCGGTGATCGCGATGAGCGAAGAGCGCAACCTCGACGCCCGCGCGGTCGCCATCGTGCAGGTGATCCGGCTGATCGTGGTAATCCTCGGCATGTCGGGACTGGCCGCGGTGCTGGGCGCCGCCGCCGGGCCCAGCGTCGAGGCCGCGCCGCCGCCGCTGGCGGCTCTGTTCGTCGCGCTGGGGCTGGTGGCGCTGGCGCCGCTCGCCGACCGGTTCGCCAAGGTGATCCCGGCCGCCTCGATGATGGTGCCGATGATGGTCGGGGTGGCTCTGAAGACGGCGGGTGTGCCCCTGATGCTGCCGCATCTTGCGATCGTCATCGCCTATTTCGTGATCGGCGCGGGCGTGGGTCTGGGTTTCGACCGGGCGCTGATGGCCCGGGCGGGCCGCGCGCTGCCGGCGCTCATCGGTGCGGCGGCGGCGCTGCTGGTGCTGGGCGCCTCGATGGGGGCGGGCTTGGGGCTGCTGTTCGGAATGGACCCGCTCAGCGGCGTGCTGTCGGCAGTGCCGGGCAGCATCGATGCGGTCGCGGCCATCGGCTATTCCAGCAATGCCGACCTGTCCTTCGTGATGACATTGCAGGTGTTCCGGCTGTTCGCGGTGGTGCTGTTCGGCCCGCCGCTGGCCAGCTTCGCGGCCCGCCGCTTCGCGCGACAGGCCTGAGCGCCGGACGCCGGCGCGGGGGTCAGAGCCAGACCGGCCGGAACCCCGCGCCCGCGCGCTGCACCCTGATCCCCAACGCGCCGCGCAGATGCGCCGGGAAAAGGATCAACCCCTCGCCCACCGCGCGCTCAAGCAAGGCCTGCCGCGTCGTGACCGCCTGCGCGGGGTCCGCGCAGAAGCGGCTCGACCACTGCGGAAAGGCCAGCTGCACCGGCGAGTGGATCGCGTCGCCGCAAAACACCGCGCCCCCCTCGGGTGTCGCGATCTCGACCCCGATCTGGCCCGGCGAGTGCCCGGCGAGATCGCGGATCATCAACCCGCCGGCAAGCTCGGCTCCCGGCTCGACCCGGTCCAGCAGCCCCTCCGCGATCAGCGGCGCGACGCTGTCGCCCCAAGCGCCGTGGTTGGCCTGACCGGGGGACGCGGCCTCCTCGGCCTCCCAATGCGCGGCCTCGGCGGCACCGCAGACATAGCGGGCGCGCGGGAAGGTCGGCACCCAGCGTCCGTCCTGCAGCCGCGTGTTCCAGCCGACGTGGTCGGCGTGCAGATGCGTGCACAGCACGATGTCCACGTCCTCGGGCGCCAGCCCCTCGTGCGCCAGTGCCTCGAGATAGCCAGAGGCCTTGCGATTGTGCCAGTCGGCGCGGCGTTCGCGCGGCTTGCACTCGCCCACGCAGGTGTCGACCAGGATCACCAGCCCGCCCGTGCGCACCAGCAGGCTGTGCACGCCCAGAAGGATCTCGGCCCTGTCGAAGTCGACGTGATCGCCCGCAAGCCAGTCGCGATGCGGCACCAGCGCGTCGAGCCGCGCCTCCGGCAGCAGGAAATCGAGGCCAAGCGCAAAGCGCGGCATGTCGGTGATCCGCGCCACCGACAGCCCGCCTGCGTGAAAGTGATCCGCCATCCGTCCGACTCCCGGCCCTTGCTGCCATCCTGTGCAGGGTGTCGCACGCCCCTGCCCAGCGGGCGAGCGCGCGCGGCCGCCCCGGACCAGAGAAATTCTCAGCCCCGGGCCGGTCAGGCGGCGACGGTGCCGGGCAGCTCGGGGGCCAGCGACAACAGCCAGTCGCGGAAGCTCTGCAGCAGCGGGGCATTGCTCGGGCGGTGCGGGGTCATCAGGTAATAGGGGCTGCGCCGCGGATGAGCCTCGCCGACCTGCACCAGATCGCCGCTGGCCAGCGCCTGCGCGACCAGCAGCGAGCGGCCGAGGATCACGCCGACCCCGGCCCGCGCCGCGTCGATCGCCGTGCTGGCCTGATTGAAGCGCGGCCCGTGCATCACCTGCGCGCGGCTCATGCCGCAATCCCCCAGATACTGCTGCCAGTCCGGCTGGTTCGGCTCGAACCCGGTCATCCGGCGGTCGACATGGACGAGGGGCGCGCGGGACAGGATCTCGCGGCGGTCATTGCCGAAGCGCGCGGCCAGCGCCGGTGCGCAGACCGGGAAGATCTCTTCCTCCAGCAGCGGCTCGATCCGGCAGTCGAGATCGCTTTTCCAGTTGCAGATCCGCACGTCGCACTCGCGCGCCTCTGCCTCGGCCCGCGACACAAAGGTGGACAGGTCCAGCTCGACATCCGGTTCGATCGCAAGGAAATGCGAGATCTTCGGCACCAGCCACAGCGAGGCGACCGAGGCCGAGGTCGCGACCGACAGCGTGCTGTAGCGCGTGGCGGGACGGGCATCGGCAAAGGCCACGACCGCCTCGTCGATCAGGTCCAGCGCGCGGGTCAGGCGGGCGATGTTGGCCGCCGCCTCGTCCGTCATCACGATGCGGTTGTTGCGCCGCTTGAACAGCTCGACCTGCAGAAACTCCTCGAGGATCCGGATCTGGTGGCTTACCGCCGTGGGTGTGACGCAAAGCTCGTCGGCGGCCTTCACCACCGAGGCGTTGCGGGCGGCGGCCTCGAAGGCCCGGATGGCGTTCAGCGGAACGCGCCTGCGCATGGCGGCTTCTCCTGTCCAGTCCCCCTTGCCCCTTCAGTGCACCTGCCGCGCCGCCTTTCCCATGATCCGCGCGACCGTGCCGGGGCGCGCATCCGACATGCGCGCCGTTTTGCGCAGCACGCGGGCGCGGCGGCGCAATTCCGGGCAGTTCGCGGATCGCCGCGATTCGGGTGTGTGGAGGCTGACGTTTTCTCAGCCGGGTGCGGATGGAACCCAAGGGCGGCGGCGCCCATAGTCTCGGCAGGATTGACCCGGAAGGACGACGACGATGACGACCCGCGCGTGGGACAGGTTCATGACCGAGGACGACCGCAAGGTCTTCGCGAACGGCGCCTTGCGCGCCCCGCGGGGTCCGGGCCGGGTGAATGCCCTGCTGCTGGTCGACATGCAGGTCACCGCCTGCGGCGAGGACCGCCCCATCGCCGAGCAGCTCGACCGCTTCCCCGGTTCCTGCGGGCCGCATGCCTGGAAGGCGATCCCGGTGCAGCAGCGCCTGCTGGCCGCCGCCCGGGCCGAGGGCATGCCGGTGATCTATTCCAAGCATGTCTTCCACGCCCACACCGGGCTTGCCAAGGCTGCCGCCGGCGTCTTCGCCGCCACCGATCCGCGCTCCGAGATCCAGCCAGAGGTCGCGATGCTTCCCGGCGACATCCTGATCGAAAAGCAGACGCCCTCGTGCTTCGTGGCCACCAACCTGCAGCTGATCCTGGCAGAGCTTGGCGTCGACGGGCTGATCGTCGTCGGCAACTCGACCTCGGGCTGCGTGCGCGCGACCTGCGTGGATGGCGAAGCCCTGGGCTACCGGATGAGCGTCGTCGAGCAGGGCGTCTTCGACCGCATCGAGATGAGCCATGCCGCCTCGCTCTTCGACATGCAATTCAAGATTTGCGACGTGATCGACGAGACCTCGGCGCTGGGGATCATCTCGGCCACCGCCCGCGCCGCGTGACGCCCCCGTTCCGGCACGCAAGCGAGCATCCGCGATCTGACCCAGAGCCTCGCGCGGAACGGCCACGTCGCCTTCGCTCTCGGTGCGGCTGGCATATCGGGCGCGCAACCAGCGACTGCCAGCGATCGTCGTGTCGGGCAGGACCGGCGTCCCCCTGACCTGCAGGATCGCCGCCGCGACGGAGCACATTGCCGGCCACCGTGAGCGGCCCGCTGCCTGCCGCACCCGGTTTTTCACCTCGTGCCCGGCGACGGGCGCAGCCACCTCGACGCAATCCTCGCGCGCTGCGGGTTCCGGAGGGATCCGCCGGCGGGGTCAGATGTCGAGCGTGGTATCGCGCTCCCACTGCGACAGGTGCGAGGTGTAGGCGGACCATTCCTGACGCTTCATCTTCACATAGGCCTCCGAGAACTCGGCGCCCATCGCCGCCATCAGCTCCGGGTCCGCCTCGTAGGCGCGGATCGCGTCCAGAAGGTTCAGCGGCAGCTTCGGCGCATCGGTGACCTTGTGGCCCTCGGCATACATGTCGATGTCGTGGCGCGGGCCGGGATCGGCCTTGGTTGCCAGCCCGGACAGGCCGGCGGCGATGATCACGGACTGCAGCAGATAAGGGTTCACGGCACCGTCGGGCAGGCGCAGCTCGAACCGTCCCGGACCGGGGACGCGGACCATGTGCGTGCGGTTGTTGCCGGTCCAGGTCACCGTGTTCGGCGCCCAGGTCGCGCCCGAGACGGTGCGCGGCGCATTGATGCGCTTGTAGCTGTTCACCGTCGGGTTGGTGATCACCGCCAGCGCCGAGGCATGCTTCATGATCCCGCCCAGGAAGTGGCGGCCCTTGTCGGACAGACCCAGCTCCTTGTCCGTGTCGGCAAAGGCGTTGGTGCCGTCCGTGTTCCAGACCGAAATATGCGCATGGCAGCCGTTGCCGGTCAGGCCCATGAACGGCTTCGGCATGAAGGTCGCGCGCAGCCCGTGCTTCTCGGCGACCGAGCGGACCATGAACTTGAAGAACGAGTGCTTGTCGGCGGTGGCCATCGCGGTGTCGTACTTCCAGTTCATCTCGAACTGGCCGTTCGCGTCCTCGTGGTCGTTCTGATAGGGCTCCCAGCCCAGGTCCAGCATGTAGTCGCAGATCTCTGCGATCACGTCGTAGCGGCGCATCACCGCCTGCTGGTCATAGCAAGGCTTCACCGAGGTATCGGCCGGATCCGATATCTCGGTCCCGTCGGGCGACAGCAGGAAGAACTCGGGCTCGACCCCGGTCTTCACGGTCAGACCCAACGCGGCCGCCTCGTCGATCAGCCGGCCCAGCACGGTGCGCGGCACCTGTCCCAGCGGCCCGCCCCCCGCCATCACGCAGTTCGACGCGACCCAGGCCACCTCCTTCTTCCACGGCAGCTGGATGACCGAAGCGGGATCCGGCACTGCCAGCATGTCAGGATGCGCCGGCGTCAGGTCGAGCCAGGTCGCGAAGCCCGCGAACCCCGCGCCATCGGTCTGCATCTCGGCGATCGCCGGCGCGGGCACCAGCTTCGCGCGCTGGCCCCCGAACAGGTCGGTGTAGGAGATCATGAAATACTTCACGCCCTTGTCGCGGGCGAAGGCGGCCAGATCCGTCATGACGTTTCCCTGTTGAGGAATGGGGAGGATGCGGGCGGGATACATTGCCCCGCCCGTCATTCGGTCGCGCTCAGAAGCCCTTGCCGGGGATCCAGTCGGTGCCTGCCAGCGGCACTCCGGCCATGGCCGCAGCCTCGATGGTCAGGGCGCAGAGGTCCTCGGGCTCGAGGTTGTGCAGATGGCTCTTGCCGCAAGCCCGCGCGATGGTCTGCGCCTCGAGCGTCAGCACCGCCAGATAGTTGCGCAGCCGCCGCGCGGCCTCGACGGGGTCGAGACGGGCCATCAGTTCGGGGTCCTGCGTGGTGATGCCCGCCGGGTCGCGGCCCTCGTGCCAGTCATCGTAAGCCCCGGCCGTGGTGCCCAGCTTGCGGTATTCCTCTTCCAGATGCGGGTCGTTGTCGCCAAGTGCTACCAGCGCCGCGGTCCCGATCGCGACCGCGTCGGCACCAAGCGCCAGCGCCTTGGCGACGTCCGCCCCGGTGCGGATCCCGCCCGAGACGATGAGCTGCACCTTCCGATGCATGCCCAGATCCTGCAGCGCCTTCACCGCCGGACGGATGCAGGCCAGCGTGGGCATCCCCACGTTCTCGATGAACACGTCCTGCGTGGCGGCGGTGCCGCCCTGCATCCCGTCCAGCACCACCACGTCCGCACCGGCCTTCACCGCCAGCGCCGTGTCGTAATAGGGCCGCGCGCCGCCGACCTTCACATAGATCGGCTTTTCCCAGCCGGTGATCTCGCGGATCTCGAGGATCTTGATCTCGAGATCGTCAGGCCCGGTCCAGTCCGGGTGACGGCAGGCCGAGCGCTGGTCGATCCCCACCGGCAGGTTGCGCATGTTGGCGACCCGCTCGGTGATCTTCTGGCCCAGCAACATCCCGCCGCCGCCCGGCTTCGCACCCTGCCCCACCACGATCTCGATCGCGTCCGCGCGGCGCAGGTCATCGGGGTTCATGCCGTAGCGGCTGGGAAGATACTGATAGACGAGCGTCTGGCTGTGCCCGCGCTCTTCCTCGGTCATGCCGCCGTCACCGGTGGTGGTCGAGGTGCCGGCCATGGTCGCGCCGCGGCCCAAGGCCTCTTTCGCATTGGCAGACAGGGCGCCAAAGGACATGCCGGCGATGGTGACCGGGATCTTCAGATGGATCGGTTTCGAGGCGAAGCGCGAGCCCAGAACCACATCGGTCGCGCATTTCTCGCGGTAGCCTTCCAGCGGATAGCGGCTGATCGAGGCGCCGAGGAACAGCAGGTCGTCGAAATGCGGCACCCGGCGCTTCGCGCCACCGCCGCGGATGTCGTAGATGCCGGTCGCCGCCGCGCGGCGGATCTCGGAGTTCACTTCGTTCGAGAAGGTCCAGGACTGGCGCGGCACCGTCTGCGGAATTTTCTTGGAGTCCATCGCCTCGATCCTCAATACGCCGCAGCGTTGTCGACGTGGAAATTGTAGAGCGTGCGGGCCGAGCCGTAGCGTTTGAACTCTTCGGGCCTCGCATCCGCGCCGGCGCGGGCCAGCAGGTCGGTCAGGATCGCGATGTGCTCGGGGCGCATCTCCTTCTCGACGCAGTCGGCCCCCAGCGACTTCACCGACCCGCGCACGAAGAGCCGCGCCTCATAAAGCGAGTCGCCCAGCGCATCTCCCGCATCGCCCAGCACGACGAGATTGCCCGACTGCGCCATGAAGGCAGACATGTGGCCGGTGTTGCCATGCACCACGATGTCGATCCCCTTCATCGAGATGCCGCAGCGCGACGAGGCATTGCCCTTGATCACCAGAAGCCCGCCCTGCCCGGTCGCCCCGGCATATTGGCTGGCGTCGCCCTCGATGATCACGGTGCCCGACATCATGTTCTCGGCCACGCCCGGCCCCGCGGACCCGGCCACCGTGACGGTCGCTTGCTTGTTCATGCCCGCGCAATAGTAGCCGGTCGATCCCTTCACCGTGACCTCGATCGGCGCGTCGAGCCCGACGGCGATCGCATGGGCGCCCTTCGGGTTCAGGATTTCCCAGGCGGTCTGGTTTGTGGTCTTGGCCTGCGCCTGCAGGGCGGCGTTCAGCTCGCGCAGCGGAGTGACGGCCATGTCGATGGTCTGCATGGGTCAGCGCTCCCAGAAATAGACGGTGGCAGGTTCGGGTTCCCAGACGCGGGCGGTCTCGATCCCCGGCAGGTTGGCCAGCGCCCGGTATTCGGAACCGAAGGCGACGTAATCCTCCGTCTCGGCCATCACCGCGGGCTTGCAGGCGACGGGATCGCGGACGACGCCGAAGCCGTCCCTGGTGCCGACGACGAAGGTGAAGAAGCCGTCAAGATCGGTCAGCGTGCCTTCCAGCGCCTCGCCCAGATTGGCGCCCTCGGCCAGACGGGACGAGATGTAGCAGGCCGCAACCTCGGTATCGTTCTCGGTCTTCGGCGCGAAACCCTTGCGCGTCAGCACGCGCCGCATCGCATTGTGGTTCGACAGCGAGCCGTTGTGGACGAGACACTGGTCCGTGTCGGTCGAGAACGGATGCGCGCCAAGCGTCGTCACCGCCGACTCCGTCGCCATCCGAGTGTGGCCGATGCCGTGGCTGCCGCCCATGCTGCGCAGTCCGAACCGCGCCGCCACATCCTTGGGCAGGCCGATTTCCTTGTAGATCTCCATGCTCTCGCCGGTGCCCATGACGCGGATGCCGCGCGCGGCCATGAAGGCCTGTGCCGCCGCTTCCGACCCCTCGGGCAGGCTCAGCACTGCATGGGTGTCGACCACCCGCATGCTCACCGGCCTGCCGAGCGCGGCGGCCAGATCGTCCCCGAGACCCGCGAAGGTCGTGTCGGGCGTGTCCGACTGGATCGTCATCTTCAGGCCGGCGCCGCTGTCACCGTAGATCGCGATCCCGGCGCTGTCTGGGCCACGATCGGTCATGGTGATCAGCATGTCGCTCAGCAGGTCGCCAAGCCGCGGGCGCAGGTCGTCCTTCTTCAGGAACAGGCCGACGATGCCACACATTCGTTTTCTCCGTTCAGCGATGGAAGGCTGTCGGATATTTCTTAATGCGCAGATTTATTTCCTGTAAGTGGATTTTTTGGTTCACGGCGACATTTCCACGCGCCATCACGCGGCCGCCCGGAAGTTGGGCAACCTCGGCCTCGGCGCTGCCGATGAAACCGGCAGCGCCTCAGCGCGCCTGCGGATAGCAGATCAGCGACAGATACCGCGCCGGCAGCTGCTTCAGCTCCTGCGGGCCATGCGGGGAATCGGCGTCGAACAGCAGGCTGTCGCCGGGTTCGAGGTCGTAGACCTGCGTCCCGTGCCGATAGCTCACCCGCCCCTCGAGCATGTAGAGAAGCTCGATCCCCTCGTGCTGGAAGGTGGGGAAGCGGTCGCTTTCCGTCGTCAGGGTGATCAGGTAGGGCTCGACCACCACGCCCGAGGCGTTCGAGCCGATATGCCCCAGCAGGTGGTACTGGTGCCCGGCGCGGGTCCCGGCCCGCTCGATCTCCAGCGCCTGCCCGGCCTTCACATGCATCGCGCCGCGCGGCTCTTCGAAGCCCGAGAACAGCTGCACCAACGGCACGCCAAGCGCATGGGCCAGCACCTGTATCGTCGCGAGCGAAGGCGAGATCACCCCGTTCTCGATCTTCGACAGCATCCCGACCGACAGGCCGGTCTGCGCCGCCAGATCCGCGCCGGTCATCCGCTGACGCTTGCGCAGCTGCCTGACCTGATGACCGATCGCCGCCTCGAGGGTCTTCTCGCGTCCCTCGCGCACCGCATGCGGGTTCTGGGTCAGTCGCGCCTCTGCGCCGTCGCGATCCTTCGCCATGCTGTCCGTCTCTCGTTTCCGCCTGCTGCGCCTCATCGATACGCAGCGGCGTGCGGCAAGGCAAATGCCCCGCACGCCGGCGGAAACAGTCGAGGGAAACGCGGGGGGGCCCCGAGCGGACGCCGGGACCCGCCCGGCTCAGTCGGCCGCTGCGTCCTCATCGCCCTCGTCGCCGGGGGCACGGTCAGGCCAGAACCGGACACCGGGCCGGGCGAGCCCGCCGCCAAGTGCGGCGACGGTGCCGTCCGCCCGCCAGCAGGCGGCGCCGGTCATGGTCTCGCCGAAGGCGATCGCGTTCATGCCGCCACCGATGTGCGGCATCACGCGGACCTCGTGCCCCAGTGCCTCCAGCGCGGCCTTCTGCGGCTCGAAGCCCTTCTCGATCTCGACCTCCTGGCCCTGGGTCCAGATCCGCGGCGCCTCGACCGCCTGCTGCACGCTCATCCCGTGGTCGATCAGGTTCACGATGCCCTGCAGGATCGAGGGGAAGATCCGCAGCCCGCCGGGCATCCCCAGCGCCCAGACCGGGGCACCGTCCTTGGTCACGATCATCGGCGCCATCGAGGTCGGCACCCGCTTGCCGGGCACGACCGACAGCGCCTTGCCCGGGCGCGGGTCGAAGTTCGACATGTAGTTGTTCGGGATGATCCCGGTGCCGGGCACGACAAAGCGCGCGCCGAACAGGCCGTTGATCGTGTGGGTCGCGGTGACGATGTTGCCGTCCTTGTCCGCGATGGTGACGTGGGTGGTGTCCGCGCTCTCGCGCCCCGGGGTCGCGGGGGTGAGGCCGCCCGCGTTTCGGATCTGCGCGGCGCAGTCCGCGCCGTAAGCCTTCGAGGTCAGACGCTCGACCGGCACGTCGACGAAGGCCGGGTCGCCGGACCAGGCGCGGCGGTCGACGAAGGCGAGACGGATGACCTCGGCCAGCAGGTGCAGGCTTTCGGGTGCGCCGAACCCCATGCCCTTCACGTCGAACCGCTCGAGCATGTTCAGCATCTGCGGAATGTGGACGCCCGACGAGGCGGGCGGCGGCGGGCCGATGATCTCGTAGCCCCGGTAGGTGCCGGTGATCGGCGCGCGCTCGATCGCGCGGTAGCCGGTCAGGTCGTCGAGGGCGAGATAGCCCGCATCCTCGCCGCCCGTCGCCATCCGCTCGACCAGCGCTGCACCCAGTGCGCCGCCATGCAGCGCCGCCGCGCCCTCGGACTGGATCAGGCGCAGGCTTTCGGCATAGTCCGGCATCACCATGCGGTCGCCGGGCGCCAGCAGCCGCCCGCCCGGGGCGACCAGCGCCGCCATCGCCGGATCGGCGGTCAGGTCGTCGGCGAATTCATGGATCGCGCCGGCGAGGTAATGGGTGACGGTGAAACCGCGCGCCGCGGCGCGGATCGCGGGTTCGACCACATCGGCAAAGGGCAGACGCCCGAACTTCGCCTGCATGTCGCACCAGCCGCGCAGGTTGCCCGGCACCGCGACTGACGAGGCGCCGACCAGATTGCGGCGCCCCTTCGCATCCATGTATTGCGCCGGCTCGTCCGAGACCGGCTCGTAGATCGACGGGTGCATCGCGCCCGCCGCCGAAGAGAGCGCGTCGAACACGACCGAGGTCCCGTCCGCCATCCGCAGATGCGACAGCCCGCCGCCGGCGATCCCGACCATCATCGGCTCGACGACGGTCAGGGTCAGCAGCGCGGCGACCGCGGCATCGACGGCATTGCCGCCCGCGGCCAGCATCTCGGCCCCCGCGGCGGTGCCGAGCGGGTGGTTCGTCACCACCACGCCGCCCGCGCCGCTGGCCGGTTGCTTTTCGCAGGAGAAGGGAAGGGTCATGGTCTTGTCCTCGGATCTCTTCGGTCAGCGGGCCGTCATCGGCTCAGGCGAGTTTCGCCAGAACCTTCTCGGTGGCGCCGGACAGATCGCCAAGCTTGGCCAGACCGTCACGCACCTGGCCCTCGCGGCCCTTGCCGCGCAGCTGGATCTGGATCGCCTTCTCGGCTTCCGAACGCACCTCGTCCCGCGGCAGGACCAGCACGCCCGACTCGTCGGCCAGCACGGCGTCGCCCGGCATTACCACGGTGTTGCCGCAGGAGACAGGAACGTTGATCGCGCCGCCGAGGTCGTAGAGGCGCGTGGTGATCGGCGAGATGCCCTTGCACCACATCGGGAAGTCCGACTGCTCGATCTCTTCCAGGTCGGTGCAGGGCCCGTCGACCGCGGCGCCCACGGCACCGGCAGCCTTGGCGCCGACGGTCACGCCGCCGCCCCAGCAGGCGTAGCGGTCATCGTGCAGGCGGTCGACGATCACGAAATCGCCCGGGCGGATCAGCGACAGAAGATGGTGCAGCAGGGTCGAATCCGGCCCCGGGATCGCGATGGTGACGGCGGTGCCCACGACGCGGCGGCGCGGGATCAGCGGCTGGATCTGGCGGTTGAGGAAGCCGAACTGCCGCCAGTGGCCCATGGTCGCGGTCTCGCACTGGGCGAGCAGCTCCAGATCGGCGGCCGGGATCTGCTCCGGCATCGGGTTGATCTTGTAGGTCATGGGATATCCTCAGTCTTAGCGGCCAAAGGCCTTGGTGAAGCCGACGGTGCGCTCGATCAGCAGCACGACGCCCAGCGAGACGGCGATCAGAAGAACGGCGAGCACGGCGACCATCGGGTCGGTGCGGTCCTCGACATGGCGGTAGATCGCGACCGGCAGGGTCGAGAGCCGCGGCCCGACGAGGAACAGCGACAGCACGATCTCGTCGAAGGACATGATCGCGGCGATGGCGGACGAGGCGACGATGCCCGGCACCAGACGCGGCAGGGTGATCTGCAGGAAGGTCTGCACCGGGGTCGCACCCAGCGTCATCGCCGCCTGTTCGACATCGGTGCCGAGGTTCGACAGGCTCGTCTGCAGGATCCGCACCGCGAAGGGCAGCGTCATCACCAGATGCGCGAGGACGAGGCCCGGGAAGGTGGCGACGAGACCCGCGGGCGTGAAGACCATCAGAATGCCAAGCCCCAGCATCATCGCCGGCAGCACCAGCGGCGCCAGGATCAGGGTCTGGATCGCGCGGCGGCCCGGAAACTCCAGCCGAACCAGCGCGTAGGCCGCGGGCAGCCCCAGCGCCAGCGACAGGAAGGCCACGATCACCGCGATGATCGCCGAGTTCTTGAGGCCGACCATGAAGCCGCGGTTCGACAGCACCTCGGCATACCATTTCGTGCTCCAGCCCGAGGGCGGGAAGGACAGGTAGGCATCGGCGCTGAACGAGGTCACAAAGATCAGCAGAAGCGGCAGGAAGATCGCGGTGAAGACCGCGAAGACCCAGGTGCGGGCGAGAATCGTCAGGAACCGGGTCATCAGCGCACCTTCGTCAGCAGTCGCAGCGCAAGGCCGGTGGCCAGCATCGCGATGAAGAACAGCGCCAGCATCAGGAAGGCCAGCGCCGCGGCCGTCGGCCAGTCGAGGCTTTCCAGCGCGAGATCATAGACCTCGGTCGCCAGCAGGAAGACCCGGCCGCCGCCCAGAAGCGAGGGCGTGATGTAGGACGAGATCGACAGCACGAAGCCGATGGTCAGCGCGGCCACGATCGCGGGGACCGAAAGCGGCAGGGTGATCTTGAAGAACACCTCGTAGGGTTTCGCCCCCAGCGACATCGCGGCCTCGTCGAGGCGCGGGTCGAGCCGGCCAAGGCCTGCGGTGATCGTAAGGAACATGAAGGGCATGATCGCCTCTGACAGGCCGATGACCACGCCGAAGTAGTTGTTCACCATCTGCAGCGGCTCGGAGATCAGGCCGAGGCTCAGGAGCAGCGAGTTCACCACACCGTTGTGACCCAGCATCACCATCCAGCCGAAGCTGCGCACCACGGCCGAAACCAGCAGCGGCGCGGCGGCGATGACGGTCAGGATCGTGCGCCAGCGCGAGGTCATCCGCGACAGATAGAGCGCGACCGGATAGGCCAGCGCCAGCGCCACCAGCGAACAGGTGATCGACAGTTGCAGCGTGCGGCCCAGAAGGTCGAGGTAGTAGCCGTCGGACAGGATCGTCAGGTAGGTGGCGGGGCTGACCGCCTTTATGATCGCGCCATAGTCCGAGATGTTCAGCGACATGCGGAACAGCCAGATCATCGGGGCGATGAAGGTCACCGCCAGCACCGCGAGCACCGGGGCCAGCAGGATCCAGGGCGTCACCCTCGACCCGGTTCCGGGAGGGGCGAAGCCTGTCATGCCGGGAAGACCCGCATGTCCGACCCGCGCCAGTCGAGCGCGACATCATTGCCGACATGGGCCAGCGCGTCATCGGGATCGCCCGGGCGCAGGTCCGCGATCAGGCGCTGGCCGCCGGCCAGTTCCAGTTCCACCTCGATCATCGAGCCGACGAAGACCCGACGCAGCACCTTGGCGCGCAGCGGCCCCTCGGTCAGCAGGCGGATGACATGGGGCCGCACGACGGTCAGCGTCTCGGCACCCTCGGCCAGCCCCGGGGGCAGGGCCTCGGGCCGCGGCAGCGGCTGGCCCGCGATCTCGACCCCCTGCCCCGCGACGCGGGTGGTCAGGGTGTTGGCGCGACCGATGAAATTGGCCACGAAAGGCGTGGCGGGGCGGTCGTAGATCTCGGCGGGCGTGCCGATCTGTTCGAGCTTGCCGCCGTTCATCACGACGATCCGGTCGCACATCGTCAGCGCCTCCTGCTGGTCGTGGGTCACGAACAGCGTGGTGATGCCGGTGCGCGTCTGGATGTCGCGCAGTTCGAACCGCATCTCGTCGCGCAGGCGCGCGTCGAGGTTCGACAGCGGCTCGTCCAGCAGCAGGATCTCGGGCTCGATGACTATGGCGCGGGCGATGGCGACGCGCTGCTGCTGGCCGCCGGACAGTTCCGCCGGGCGGCGCTCGCCGAAGGCTTCAAGGCGCACGGCGCGCAGCGCCTCGGCCACGCGCGCGCGGATCTCGTCCTTGCCGATCTTGCGCAGCTTCAGGCCGAAGGCCACGTTCTCGGCCACGGTCATGTGCGGGAAGAGCGCGTAGGACTGGAACACCAGCCCCAGGTTGCGCTCCCACGGCGGGGCGGCGACGATGTCCCGCCCCCCGATGAGGATCGAGCCCGAGGTCGGCGCGAGCAGGCCCGCGAACATCCTGAGCGTCGTCGACTTGCCGCAACCCGAGGGGCCGAGCACGCCGATGAACTCGCCCTTCTGGATCTCGAAGGACACCGCGTCGACCGCGGGGCGGGCCCCGCCGTAGTCGAAGGTCAGGCGATCGATGCGGATGTGGGCGGGTGACGGGGCGCCGGTCGGCGCCCCCATGCTCGTGTCGAGGGCCATCTGGTCAGTTGCCCGCCGAGATGATTTCGCGCTTCCACATCGCGTTCCACCGGTCGTTCTGGGTCGCGACCCAGGCCCAGTCCAGCGGCAGCGTGCTGTCGAGCTTGCCGAAGAGCGTGCGCTTCAGCGCTTCTTCCGAGGGCGTCGCCTTGGTGTTGGTGGGCGAGTAGTACATCGCGTTGGTGAAGGCGGTCTGCGCCTCGGGCGAGAGCGCGTAGTTGATGAAGGCCTTCGCCAGTTCCGGGTTCTTCGCGTTCGCGACGAGGTTGATGGTGTTCTTCTGCAGGATCGTGCCCTCGGCCGGGGTCACGACGCCCTGCTTGCCGTTCGACTGGTCGAAGTAATACTGCGCGCGGGCGTTCCAGCCGGTCGAGATGTCGACGGTCCCGTTCAGGACCAGCGTGTAGCTGTCGGGTTTGGGGTCGAAGGTCTGCACCGCGGGGGCAAGCTCGGCCAGCTTGGCCACCGATTTCTCGACCGACTGGGTGTAGTCCTCACCCAGCATCTTCGAGGTCATGATCATCAGGCCGGTGCCGAGGATCGAGGGCATCGAGGTCGCAGCGATCTTGCCCTTGTAGGCCGGGTCCCAGAGGATCTCGAGCGAGGTCGGCGCGGTCTTCACGGTCTCGGTATTGTAGACCATGACCTCGTGGTCGAAGGTCACCGCCGGGCCGTAACCCTCCTGCACCGTCGCCTCGGGGGCGAGATCGGCGAGGTTCGGGACCTCTTCCTTGGTGATCGGCGAAAGCAGGCCTTCCTTGTTGCCGATCAGCGCGGTCGACACGTCGAACAGCACGACATCCATCTGCGGGTCCGAGGCTTGGGCGCGCAGCTGGCCCAGCAGGCCCGACGAGGCGCGGTCAGAGGCGTAGTTGACTTTCACGCCCGGATGCGCGGCCTCGAAGGGCGCGATCACCGCCTTGGTGTATTCGTCCTGGAAGACGCCGGTATAGGCGCCGAGCGTGATCTCGCCCTTCAGGTCTTCCGCGTAGGCAGCACTCGACAGGCCGGCGACCAGCGCCAGCACCGAAAAGGTGGTCTTCATCCCTGATGTCTCCTGTTGGTCTTGTCGTTTTCCGGGGCAGGATTGGTCCTGCCCCGTGATGCGGTCAGTAGCCGCGAACGGCGTCCGCCAGATCGGCGACGGTGCCGGTTTCCTCGAAGGTGCGCAGGTTCTTCGCGATGATCCGGCTGCCGGTGGCGGCGTCGATCATCGAGGCGATGTGCGGGGTCACGGTGATCTGCTTGTGCGACCAGAACGGGTGGTCCGAAGGCAGCGGCTCGATGTGGAAGACGTCGAGCGTGGCGGCCGCGATCTGGCCCGAAGCCAGCGCCTCGAGCAGGTCGTCATCGACCATGTGCGGGCCGCGGGCGGCGTTGATCACGGCGGCACCGCGCTTCAGGCGATTGAAGGTGTCGGCGTTCAGGATGCCGCGGGTCTCGTCGGTCAGCGGCAGCAGGTTCACGAGGATCTCCGTGCCCTCGAGGAAGGCGCCGAAGCCCTGCGCGCCGGAATAGGTCTTCACGCCCTCGATCTCGCGGCCCGAGCGCGACCAGCCGACGACGTCGAACCCGATCGCGGCCAGGCATTTCGCGGCCTCGGCGCCAAGGTTGCCAAGGCCCATCACGCCGACGCGGCGACGGGTGGCGGGCGGCACCACGATCGGCATCCACTCGGCGCGGGCCTGCGCGGCCTGGATCTCGGGCATGCCGCGGTGGTGGCGCAGGACGTGCAGGGCCACGTATTCCTTCATGCGCTGGGTCAGGTCGGTGCCGACGGTGCGGATGATCGGCACCTCGGGCAGGTCCTCGTCAGCCAGCACGTGATCGATGCCGGCCCCGATCGAGACGATGGCCTTGAGGTTGGGGAAACCCTTCATGCTTCCGGTGTTCGGCCGCCAGACGACGCAGTATTTCACCGCGTCGGGATCGGTGACCTCCGAGATGCCCTGGAACTGCCAGTCCGGCATCAGATCCCCCAGCATTCCACACCAGTCTTTGATCTTGGCTTCGTTGGGCAGGTAGATCGCGACGCTCATTTCAGTCCTCGGCAAGCAGTGTCCACGGCATGTGACCGGGACTCGTCCGGCATGGCAAAGCAATAATTCTGGTCAAGCCCATAGAAGAAATTTATGATGGTGCAGGACCATTCCAGCCCAAGCCAGAGGACGCCGCCGATGAACCTCAAGCAGATGGAAGCCTTCTACTGGCTGACGCGGCTGAAAAGCTACCAGCGTGTCGCGGATCATATCGGCCTGACGCAACCGGCTGTTTCAGCACGGATTTCCGGGCTTGAAGACAGTCTCGGGGTGCCGCTGATCGATCGCAGCGCGTCAGAATTCACCCTGACGGAACAGGGTTACGAGGTTGCGGAATACGCCGAGACATTTCTCAATTTGTCCGAGGCGATGACATCCCGCCTAAAGAACAAGCAAAAAAGACGTTATACGGTCGGCACCGTAGGCATGGTGACAAAGACCTGGGCCACGACGCTCAGGCGCAAGATCCTCGACGACCCGGAGATCGGCATC
Source organism: Frigidibacter sp. MR17.14 (assembly GCF_037095735.1). Classification (NCBI taxonomy): domain Bacteria; kingdom Pseudomonadati; phylum Pseudomonadota; class Alphaproteobacteria; order Rhodobacterales; family Paracoccaceae; genus Frigidibacter; species Frigidibacter sp. MR17.14. The sequence continues at coordinate 31,049 of NZ_JBAWKD010000007.1, forward strand.
GTCGACTTCCATTCCGGCTCGAATGTCGACCTGCGCCAGCAGGTGCGGACCGGGGCGCTCGACATGGCCTTCGTCACCGGCGAGGCGGGCCTGCCGCAGATCGCGGAAAGCTTCTCGGTCAGCTACAAGGTCGGTTGGGTCGCCCGTCCCGACATCGTCGGCGAGATCATGCGGCCGCTGACCCCGGACGAGATCCGCTCGTTGCCGCTGATCTTCTACCCGCACACCTCGCCGCTGTTCCGGCCGGTCGCGGACATGGTGGACGAAACCCGCCGTCGACCGAACGCGCGCCACACCGCGAACTCTTTGGGCATGATCTGCGACATGGTGCGCATGGGCTTCGGCGTCGCTGCGATCCCGCTGGCGGCGGTCGAGCGAGAGATCGCCACCGGCATGATCGTCGAGATCCCGACGACGGTGCAGCTGGCGCCGCTGGACACCCGCTGCGTCCACCTGAACCGGGCACGGCGCCAGCAGACCGAGAAGATCTTCGCGCTGGCCCGGCAGGCGGCAGAGGAATGGGCAACGGCCCATCCCCGCTACGTCGGTTTCCAGCCCGGCTGACAGAAAAAGGGGCGCGACCCGGGGAGAGGGTCAGGCCGCGCCCGCCGGGGCAACCTCAGCCCGGAAAGCCTTTCGCGACGTGGTCGCGGATGAAGCCCGCGCCGATCTTGGTCAGACGCTCGGACAGCGCCTTGCCGGTTTCGGCCGAGCAATGCACCGGATCGCCGCCCCAGGTGCCGTGCGGCGCGGTTTCCAGCGCCTCGATCGGGCCGGTGATGCGGGCACCGTCGTATTTGATCGCGGCGAAGCCGGCCACGTCCATGCCCATGAACTTCTGGCCCTTCGGCGGGGCCTGCTTCAGGTCCATGCGCAGGATATCCGGATAGTAGTGCAGGCCGATCGAGGTCAGCGGATCACCGCCGTGACCGGACGAGGCCGCGGCCGCCTGCGGCCCGAGGATCTCTTTCAGAAGCTCGTACGAAATCTGCCAGAGATACATCGAGAAGACGAGCATCCCGTGCGACTTGCGGTATTTCTGGGTGACCTCGTTGATCGCGGTGACGTTGCCGCCGTGGCCGTTGATGATCAGGATCTTGGTCAGGCCGTGGCGCGCAAGGCTGGCCAGCATGTCGTCGATCAGCGCGGTCAGCGTCGGCTGGCTGATCGCGATGCCGCCATGGGACGAGCCGAAGTAGTCCGAGCCGCCGAACGGGATCGGGGGCGCGACGAAGGTCGGCACGCCTTCCGCGCGGGCGGCGCGGGCGATGTCCAGCGCCACGCATTCGGCGCCCAGATAGTCGCCCATCGGCGCATGGGTGCCCTGATCTTCCAGCGAGCCCATCGGCAGCAGGATCACGGCGTCCTTGTTCAGGTACTGGCGGGCTTCCTCGCTGGTCAGCTCGGCCATCTTAAGCTTGTCGGTCATGGGGCATTCTCTTGCAGGATGTCATCGCGGATGCAGGCGGTCATCCGGCCTTCGCCGGCGGGCCTGAGCTCGGGGACGGCCGCGGCACAGGCCGGCAGCGCGTAGGGGCAGCGGGTGCGGAACACGCAGCCCGTGGGTGGATTGAGCGGCGAGGGAATGTCCCCCTCCAGCCGGATCCGGCGGCTTTCGTGGCGCAGGCTCGGCTCGGCCGAGACCAGCGCGGCGGTGTAGGGGTGGCGCGGGGTGAAGTGGACGGCGTCGGCGGGGCCGACCTCCATCACCCGGCCCAGATACAGCACCATGATCCGGTCCGAGATGAAGCGGACCACGGACAGGTCGTGACTGATGAACAGCAGCGAGATGCCCTGGCTCTGACGCAGGTCGGCCAACAGGTTCAGCACCTGCGCCTGGATCGACACGTCGAGCGCCGAGACGGCCTCATCGCAGACGATGAACTTCGGCTCGACCGCCAGCGCGCGGGCGATGCCGATGCGCTGGCGCTGGCCGCCCGAGAACTCGTGCGGGCGGCGGTCGAGGAAACTGGGGTTCAGCCCGACCATCTCCATCAGCGCCAGAAGCCGCGGCCCGCGCGCGGGGCCGGTGTGCAGGCCATGGGTGTCCAGCGCCTCGGACAGGGTGGCGCGGATCGTCTTCCTGGGATCGAGGCTGGCGTAGGGATCCTGGAAGATGATCTGCATGTCCTTGCGCAGCGCCCGCAGCTTTTCGGGGGCGATCCCCTTCAGCTCCTGGCCCTGGAAACGCATGCCGCGGCTTTCGCTGTCGATCAGCCGCAGCACCGCCTTGCCGATCGTGCTCTTGCCCGAACCGCTTTCACCCACCAGCCCCAGGACCTCGCCGGGCGCGACGCTGAGCGAGACATCGCGCAGCACCTGCATCATGCGCTTGCCGAACAGGCCGCTGCGGCCGACCGGATAGCTCTTGTTCAGGCCCTGAACCTCGAGAAGCGTCTCCATCATGCGGCCTCCCGCTCGGGGTCCTGCGCATAGTGGCAGCGGACCTGGTGATCGGCGCCGGGCAATGCCAGCAGCGGCGGGCGGGTCGCGGCACAGGCCGCGGTCGCGATCGGGCAGCGGTCGCGGAAGCTGCAGCCCGAGGGGCGACGTTCCGGCAGGGGCGGCGCGCCGTCGACGGCCTGTAGCCGGTCGCCGCGGGCCGAGTGCAATTCCTCATGCGACGAGGGCATCGAGTGCAGCAGCGCCTTGGTATAGGGGTGGCGCGGCGCGGTCAGGACCTCGGTCGCGGGGCCCTCCTCGACCACCTGGCCCGCGTACATCACCGCGACGCGGTCGGCGATCTCGGCCACGACGCCGAGGTTGTGGCTGATGAACAGCAGGCTCAGCCCATCGGCATAGTCGTGGCGCAGGCGCTGCAGAAGTTCGATGATCTCGGCCTGGATCGTGACGTCGAGCGCGGTCGTCGGTTCGTCGCAGATCAGCAGCCGCGGCTCGCAGGTCAGCGCCATGGCGATCATCACCCGCTGGCGCATGCCGCCCGACATCTCGTGCGGGTAGCCGTCGAAGCGCCGCTCTGGCTCGTTGATGCCGACCAGCGTCAGCAGGCGGATCGCCAGCGCGCGGGCCTCGTCCCGGGTCATCTTGCGATGGGCGAGGATCGCCTCGACCATCTGCGCTCCGACCTTGTGGACCGGGTTCAGCGAGGTCATCGGTTCCTGGAAGATCATCGCCACGTCATTGCCGCGCAGCCCTTCCAGCTGTTTCGGCCCAAGCTTGCCCAGATCGACCATCTCGCCCGACTTCCGGCGCAGCGACAGGCTGCCGCCCGCCTGCCGGATCGCATCGGGCAGAAGGCCCATCAGCGCCAGCGACGACAGCGACTTGCCCGAGCCGGACTCGCCCACCAGCGCCGTGCACTGGTTGGCGCGCAGGGTCAGGCTGACCTCCTCGATCACCGGGACGGCGCCGGCGGGGCGGGGGATTTCCAGCCGCAGGTTGCGGATCTCGGCCACGGTGTCGGGGGCGGCGGCCAGCGCCGCACCGTCGCTCGACGGGACCGAGGTCGCGTCCTTGCCCGCGCCGCTGCCCTTGGGGTCGAGCGTGTCGCGCAGCCGGTCGCAGAAGAAGTTGATCGCGTAGATGGTCAGCGTCAGCGCCACGCAGGGAATGATGATCCCGAGCGGGTCCTGATTCATGAACTGGCGCGCGCCGCGGATCATCTGGCCCCAGCTGGGCGCGGGCGGCACGACGCCCAGCCCCAGGAAGGACAGCCCGCTTTCGATGGTGATCGCCGCGGCGGCGGTCAGCGAATACTGGACCGAGACCGGACCCGCGATGTTCGGCAGGATCGTGTTCATCACGATCTTGCGCGACGGCGTGCCAAGGGCGCGCGAGGCCTCGACGAAGTCCAGCGCCGAGACGCGCAGCGCCTCGGAGAACGAGATCCGGGCGAAGGCGGGGAAGTAGAGGATCGACAGCACCGAAACCAGCGTGCCGGTGCCCGGCCCGAAAAGCGTGACGACCAGAAGCGCCAGCAGGATCGGCGGGAAGCACAGCACCACGTCCGAGAGCCGGGTGGTGACGAACTGGAACGGACCGCGGAAATAGGCGCCGATCAGGCCGAAGAGCGTGCCCACGACGCAGGCGATCGAGGTGGCGACGAAGGCCACCATCAGCGAGACCTGTCCGCCGTAGAGGACGCGCGCCAGCCGGTCTCGGCCGAACTCGTCCTGGCCCAGCCAATGCGCGGTACTGGGGCTCGCCAGCCGGTCGCGGACCGAGATCTTGACCGGGTCGGCATCGGTGATGAGGGGGGCTGCGAAGGGAATGACGATCAGCGCGGCCAAGAGCAGGCTGGGCAGGATCATCTTGCGGGGGAAGCGGGACACGAGGCTCATTGCAGGCGGATCCTCGGGTCGATCAGCGAATAGAGGATGTCGATCACCAGGTTGATGGCGATGAAGATCGCGGCCACCGTCAGGATCACGGCGCGCACCGTCGGGTAGTCGCGCTGTTCGACCGCGCCGACCAGCAGGCCCGAGAGGCCCGGCCAGTTGTAGACGAATTCGACAAGAACCGTGGAGCCGAGCAGGATCCCAAGCTGCATCCCCACCACGGTGATGACCGGCCCGAGCGCGTTCTTCAGCACATGGCGGCGGATCACCAGCCGGCGGGTCAGACCCTTGGCGATGGCGGTGCGCACCCAGTCATGGCCGCGCATCTCGAGCACGCTGGCGCGGGTCATCCGGAAGATGATGGTGGCCAGATGCAGCCCCACGGTCACCGCCGGCAGGATCAGCATCTGCAGGTGCTGCGCCGGGTTCTGCGCGAAGGCCACGTAGCCGCCGGCCGGAAGCCAGCCCAGCGTCTGGGCGAAGAAGTAGATGAAGAGCGTACCGACCACGAAACCGGGGACCGAGGTCAAGAGCGCGTTCAGCCCCGAGGCCGCGACATCGAACCAGCCGCCGGCGCGCAGCCCCGCGGCGGTGCCGGCCGGGATCGCGACCAGCAGCGCCAGCACCGTGCCCGCGCCGATGATTTCCAGCGTGCGGGGCAGGCGCAGGGCGATATTGGCCGCGATCGACGAGCCGTCGATGATCGAGCTGCCGAAGTCGAAGCGCAGGCTGTCCCAGAGGAAGCCCAGGTACTGCGCGATCAGGGGCTGGTCGAGACCCATCTGGGTGCGCAGGTTCGCAATCGCCTCGGGCGTCGCGACCCCGCCACCGGTCGACAGAAGAAGCTCGGCCGGGTCACCCGGCACGATCGCCAGAAGCGAGAAGACGATCGTGCCGACGACGAAAAGCATCGCCACCGCGCCCGCGACGCGTCGCAGCAGGAACCCAGCCATCCGCGCGCCTCAGGCCAGTTTCGCTTCGTCGAGAACGAAGCCGCTCGAGCCGTTCAGGAAGCCCGGCAGGGTGCCGAAGCCCTCGACCTTCTTCGACATGCCGAACGCCTGGGTCCGCCAGTTCAGCGGGATCTGCGGCGCCTCTTCGTAATAGGCGGTGTAGAGTTCCTGGTAGATCGCCTTGCGCTTTTCCGGGTCCATCTCGGCCCGGCCCTTCTGCAGCAGGCCGTCGATCCGCTCGCTCTTGAAGCCGTAGGACTGCAGGTATGAGGGGTTGCCCGAATAGAGCAGCGAATAAAGCGCGTCGGGGTCGTTGAAGGTGCCCGAGGTGCCGTGCACCGCGATGTCATACTGGCCGTTGGTGCCCATCGTCACGCGGCTGCCCCAGTCGGGCAGGTCCAGCGTCACGTTGATGCCGATCATGCCCAGATAGGCCTGCACGACCGAGGCGGTGTCCTGATGCATCCCGTAGGTTGCGGTCGCCAGCAGCCGGCAGTCGAAGCCGTTCGGATAGCCGGCCTCGGCCAGCAGCGCCTTGGCCTTCTCGACGTCATAGCTGTATTCCGCCGCCGGATCCGACAGCTGGATGTTCGAACCCTGCGGGTTCGGCAGGCCGAACAGCGGCACCCCCCGGCCGGCGAAGGCGGCATCGACCACGTCCTGACGCTCGATCGCGTAGCCGATGGCCTGGCGCACCTTCGGGTTCTGCAGCGGGCCTTCCTTGGCCACGTTGAACAGCAGGAACATGAACGGGCCCGAGGTGGTCGAGATCTTCAGCGTGTCGGACTTCTCGACCGTGTCGAACTGGGTCCAGGGCAGGTATTCGATGACATCGACGTCGCCGGCCTCCAGCGCCGAATAGCGCAGGTTCTCGTCGGCATAGGCGACGAAGCGGATGCCGTCGGTGCCGGGCTGGCCCTCGCCATAGAACTTGTCGAACTTGGCGACCTCGATAAAGACGCCCTTTTCCTGCGCCTTCAGCTGGAACGGGCCGCAGCCGATGACCTCTGCCTCGGTCGACTTGGCCGAGACGACGGGCGAGCAGTAGTTGGCCAAGAGCGACAGGAAGACCGCGTTCGGGGTCTTCAGCGTCATCTTCACGGTCTTGTCGTCCACGGCCTCGATCTTCTCGATCACCGCGAGGTCGGCCTTGAGGAAGGCGGTCGAGCCTTCCTTCACGATCTCGCCGAAGGAATAGATCACGTCGGCCGCGGTGACGGGGTCGCCGTTGTGGAAGACAGCGTTGTCGCGCAGCTTGAAGGTGATGGTGCGGTCGCCTTCCCAAGCGAAGCTCTCGGCAACCTCGGGGATCAGGTTGCCCTGGCCGTCATAGCCCATCAGGCCGCGGAAGATCGACAGCTTGACGGTGTTCGCGGCGCCACCGGTGTTGTCGAAGGGCTTCAGGCTCGGCGGGAAGGTCGAGAGGCCGAAGCGCAGCACGCCGCCCGCGGCCTGCGCCTGCGAGCGCCCCGGAAGCGCCAGCGCGGCCATGCCGGCGCCGAGTCCCATCAGCATGGTGCGGCGCGACAGCGAGAAGTCGAAATCGGTCATGAGGTCCTCGGATCTGTTGGGGGTGCGCAGGCTTGGGCCCGTCTCTGAGCGCCATGGAAACCGCGGAAGGCGAACGAGGTCCAATCAAAAATTTCTTTATGACCCATAGAATACATTGTGCTAATCTGATGATCAAAAAAGAAAAAAACCCTGCGCACAGCGCAGGGTTCCGGGTGTCCGGCGATGTTCGGCCAATGGCGCGCGCCAAGGCGCCGCCGCTCAGTCCGCCGGGGCAAAGGCCTCGGCCATGGCGCGGTCGAAGCGCGCGAGCAGCTCGTGCATCTCGGCTTCGGTGATGATCATCGGCGGGCAGAAGCAGATCGCCTCGCCGATCGCGCGCAGGATCAGGCCATTGGCCTGCGCCGCGGCGGCGACCGCCTGTGCGGCCTTGCCGGCGGGCAGGAACGGCGCCTTGGTGGCCTTGTCCTGCACGAACTCGATGGCCGCGATCAACCCTTCGCCGCGGATCTCGCCGACGCAGGGATGATCGGCGTATTTCGCCAGACCGTCGCGCAAGATTTGCCCCATGCGACGGGCGTTCTCGACGAGGTTGCGCTCTTCGATGATCTTCAGGTTCTCGAGACCCACGGCCGTCGCCACCGGGTGGCCCGAGGTGGTGTAGCCGTGCCCAAAGGTGCCCAAAGATTCCGACCCGTCGGCGATGCCTTGGTAGATCTTGTCGCTGAACACGATTGCCGCCAGCGGCTGGTAGGACGAGGTGATCTGCTTGGACACCACGAGGATGTCGGGCTTGATGTCGTAGGTTTCGCAGGCGAACATCTTGCCGGTGCGCCCGAAGCCGTTGATGACCTCGTCCGCGACGATCAGCACGTCATATTTCCGGCAGACCGCCTGGATTTTTTCCCAGTAGCCCTTCGGCGGCGGCAGCACGCCGCCCGCGCCCATCAGCGGCTCGCCGATGAAGGCCGCGACCGTTTCGGGACCCTCGGCGAGGATCGTCTCTTCCAGCTCGGCCGCGAGCCGGTCCGAGAACTGCTCCTCGGTCTCGCCCTCGTTGGCGAAACGATAGTGGTGGGGCGTAGTGACATGGCGCACGAAATCCAGCGGCAGGTCGAACCCCTTGTGGTTCGCCGGGATCCCGGTCAGCGAGCCCGCGGCGATGGTGATGCCGTGATAGCCCTTGTGGCGGCCGATGAACTTCTTCTTCTCGAGCCGCCCGATCGCGTTGTTGTAGAACCACACCATCTTCACCACGGTGTCGTTCGCTTCCGACCCCGAGTTGGTGAAATGCACGCGGTCGAGCCCTTCGGGCGTCATCTGCACCAGCTTTTCGGCCAGCTCGATCGCCGGCTGCTGCGATTTCGAGGCGAAGAGATGCATGTAGGGCAGCACGTCGAGCTGGCGCTTGGCCGCATCGACCAGCCGCTTCTCGGAAAAGCCGAGACCCACGCTCCACAACCCTGCCAGACCCTCGATATAGTCCTTGCCTGCGTCGTCGTAGACGAAGATGCCCTCGCCCCGCGCGATCACCAGCGGGCCGTTGCGTTCATGGGCGCGGGCGTTGGTGACGGGATGCAGCAGGTAGCGCAGGTCGCGGCCCTGAAGGGAGTTCGGAAGGTAGGACATCTTCGCAGTCTCTCGCATGTGGATCCGGCCCGGACAGCCGTGGCGGCAGAGTAGACGGACTCCGCGACCCGCTTTCAAGACCGAACAGCGAATCCGCAACCACGTCAATGCCCGTTCGGTCATATAGTGCCCGATTATTGGACCGGTAATTGACCGAGTCAAAGTTTGCTGCAAAAGTTGGCAGCAGGTTTTCGTGGGTTCGGGCAGGATATGGGTCAAAGGCAGAGATTCGACGTGGCGGTGGTGGGGGCCGGGGTTGTCGGCTGCGCCATCGCGCGGCGGCTGACGCTCGAAGGCGCGACGGTGCTGGTGTTGGACAAGGCCGCCGATGCGCTCGACGGGGCCTCGAAGGCCAACAGCGCCATCCTGCATACCGGTTTCGACGCCCCGCCCGGCACGCTCGAGGCCGAGTGCGTGGCACTCGGTCATGCCGAATACCAAGAGATCCACGCGCGGATGAACCTGCCGCTGATCCGCTCGGGCGCGCTGGTGCTGGCCTGGACCGAGGCGGAACGCGCAGCGCTTCCAAAACTGATCGCCAAGGCGGAAGAGAACGGCGTCACGGATGTTGAGCCGCTGGACGCAGGCGCGCTGCGGGCATTGGAACCCGCCTTGGCACCGCATCTGCTGGCGGGCTTCCGGGTGCCGCGGGAATATCTGGTCGATCCCTGGTCGGCGCCCCATGCCTGGCTGCGGCAGGCGGTCGAGAACGGGGCGCAGACCCGCTTCGACTGCACCGTCACCGGCGGCCATTTCGACGGTCACTGGCGGCTGCACACATCGCAGGGGCTGGTCGAGGCCACGCATGTGGTGAACGCGGCCGGCCTTTTCGGCGACCGGCTCGACGCCGCGCTGACCGGTGCGGCCCAGTTCCGGATCAAGCCACGCAAGGGCCAGTTCATCCTCTACGACAAGCCCGCCGCCGCCTTGGCCGGGCACATCCTGCTGCCGGTCCCGAACGAGATCACCAAGGGCGTCGTCATCTGCCGAACCGCCTTCGGCAACCTGCTGGTCGGCCCGACCGCCGAGGAACAGGACGACCGCGAGACCGCTGCACTGGTGCCAGAAACGCTCCACGCGCTGCGCCGCAAGGGCGAAGAGCTGCTGCCGGCGCTTGCGGGGCACGAGATCACGGCGCTTTACGCCGGCCTGCGTCCGGCGACCGAACGGCCCGAGTATCGCTTCCGCACCGAGCCCGCACTTAACTACGTCTGCGTCGGCGGCATCCGCTCGACCGGGCTCTCGGCCGCGCTCGGCCTCGCGCGCAAAGTGGCCGAGGCGCTTCCCGCCCGCGCCCCCCTGCCCGACCCGAGCTGGCCGCAGATGCCGATGCTGGCAGAGACCGAAACACGCGACTGGGAATGCCCCGGCAATGGCGGGATCCTCTGTCATTGCGAACGCGTGACGCGGCGCGAGGTCGAGGCGGCGCTGACCGGCCCGCTCCCGGCCCGCAGCCTCGCCGGGCTGAAACGGCGCACGCGGGTGACGATGGGGCGCTGTCAGGGCTTCTACTGTTCGGCCGAGCTTGCCCGCGTGACCCGCGGCCGGCTGGCGCAACCGATGCTGCCGGAGACGCCATGAGCCGGATCGCGATCATCGGTGCTGGACCGGCGGGCCTTGCCGCCGCCACAGAGCTTGCGCGCCGCGGGCAGGATGTCACCGTTCTCGACCGCGAGGCCGAGGCCGGCGGCATCCCCCGCCACTGTGGCCATCGGCCGTTCGGGATGCGCGAATTCGGCCGGGTCCTGACCGGCCCGGCCTACGCCGCGCGGCTCGTCGCGCGGGCGCGGGCGGCGGGCGTCACGATCCGCTGCCAGACGACGGTCACGGCCCTGCTGCCCGGGGCCACGCTGACCTTGTCGACCCCCGATGGGATCGAGACGCTGCAGGCCGACCGCGTGCTGATCGCGACCGGCGTGCGCGAGACCAGCCGCGCCACGCGGCTGATCGGCGGCACCAAGCCCGGCGGCGTGATTTCGACCGGGGCGCTGCAGGGGCTCGTGCATCTCTCGGGCGCCGTACCCTTCCGCCGGCCGGTGATCCTCGGGACCGAAATGGTCGCCTTCTCGGCCCTGCTCACCTGTCACCACGCCGGCATCCGCCCGGTCGCGATGATCGAACCCTCGTCCGCGGTCACCGCCCGCTGGCCCGCGGCGGTGCTGCCAAGGCTGATGGGCGTGCCCCTGCGCCTCGACCGGCGCATTGCCGCGATCTCGGGCGGCAGGCACGTCACCGGCGTCACATTGACCGGCGGCGGGCAAGAGGAAGAGATCGCCTGCGACGGCGTGATCGTGACCGGCGGGTTCCGCCCGGAATCGGCGCTGATCGCAACCAGCCACCTCGAGGCCGACCCGCGCACCGGCGCGCCGATCATCGACCAGTACGGGCGCTGCTCGGACCCCGCCTATTTCGCCACCGGCAACCTTCTGCACCCGGTCGAGACCGCAGGCTGGTGCTGGGCCGAGGGTCGCCGCGCCGCCCAAAGCCTTCTGGCCAGCCTCGACGGCCGCCTGCCCGAGGGGCCGCTGCGCCACGTCCATGCCGGCGCGGGCCTGCGCTACGCGATCCCGCAGCGGCTCGCGCCCACGGGCGGTCCGGCGATGACGCGCCTGCAGCTCCGCGCGACCGGCCCCGCGACCCGGCTGACCCTTGCCGGCGCCGCCACTTCCCGCCAGCCTTGCGTCACCCGGGCCGAACGGCGGCTCGGCCTCGACCTCGCGGCGCTGCCCGCGGGCGACGTGACGCTGACGCTGGAGACGCCATGATCCTCGTCCTCGACCAGGGCACCACCAGCACGCGGGCGCTACGCCTTCAGGACGACACCCTCGTGCCCTGTTTCGGCGCCGAACATCGCCAGATCCTGCCTGCGCCGGGACGGGTGGAGCATGACCCGGCCGAGATCCTGCGCAACCTGCGCGCGGCGCTCGACACCACGCCGGGGGCGGAGATCGGCCTCGCGAACCAGGGCGAAAGCTGCCTGGGCTGGGATGATGCGACGGGTGAGCCGGTCAGCCCGATCATCGTCTGGCAGGACCTGCGCACCGCTCCCGCGCTGGCCGCGATGGGCGAGGTCGCGGCAGAGGTAAGGGCGCGGGCGGGCCTGCCGCTCGATCCCTATTTCTCGGCCGCGAAACTGGGCTGGATCGCGGCGCGGCCCGAAGCGCGCGCGCTGGGCCCGCGCCTGCGGCTCGGCACCACCGATGCCTGGTTCCGGCGGATGCTGTTCGGCCGGGCCGCGACCGATCCCACCACCGCCTCGCGCACTTCGCTGATGAACCTTGCGACGCTCGACTGGGATGACGAGCTGTGCCGGATCTTCGGCGTCCCGCGCTGGGCGCTGCCGCCGATCGAACCCTCGACCGGCGATCTGAGCGGGGCGCTGCGGGCTAGCCTGACCGACCAGCAGGCCGCCCTTTATGGCCATGACTGCCGGCGGGCGGGCGAGGCGAAGATCACGCTGGGCACGGGCGGCTTCCTGCTGGCGGTCACCGACCGGCCGGTGATCGGCGCGGGGCCGGTGCCGACGGTTGCCTGGGCGAAGGCGGGCATGGCGCCGGCCTTCGCGCTCGACGCGGGCGTGACCACGGCAGCGGCGGCGGTGAACTGGGCGCGGGGACTTGGCCTTTTCCGCGAGCATTCGGAGATCTCGAGCTTCGACGCCGCCCCGGCGATCGACCGCGGGCTTGCCTTCGTACCGGCGCTGGCGGGGCTCGGCTGCCCGCATTGGGACCGCGACGCGCGGGCGGGCTGGTCGGGGCTGACCCTCGATACCGGGCCGCGCGACATGATGCAGGCCCTGCTGGAAGGCATCGCCTTCCGCATAGCCGAGGCGGCGGCATCGGTCGCCGCGCAACAACCCCTGTCGCGGATCTCGGTCGATGGCGGGCTCGCGCGCAATCCCTACCTGCTGCAGGTGCTGGCCGATGCGCTGGACCGCGATCTGCTGCTGCCTGCAGAGGTCGAGCAGACCGCCCGCGGCCTTGCGCTGATGGTGGCAGAGACACTCGGCGCCCCGCCGCCGCCGCCCGGCCAGCAGCGCCGCGTCATCCCTTGCGACCCGAAGCCCGAACGGCTGGCGCGCTTCGCCCGCGCCCGCGAGGGGCTGGTGTCGGCCGCGAAGGGCTGATCAGGCGATGATCACCTCGACCCCTGCCGCGCGCAGTGCCTCGCGCAGGTGTGGCGGCGGCGCGCGGTCGGTCACCAGCCGGTCGACGCGGGCAAGGGGCGCGACCTCGAACACCGCCGGGCGGTCGAACTTGGCATGATCGGCCAGCACCGTCACATGGCGCGCCTGCGCCAGCATCGCCCGCGCCAGCGACGCCTCGCGCAGGTCGTAGTCCATGATCGCGCCCTCGTGGACCGCGCCCACCGTCAGCACGACATGTTCGGCCCGGAAGCGGCGCAGGTCGGCCTCGGTCAGCGGACCCAGCGTCTCCTGTCCCGCGACCTCGTATTCGCCGCCCAGCAGGAAGATCCGCGTGCCCGCCCCGGTCAGGTGCCGGATCGCGCCCATGCAATTGGTGATCACCGTCAGCCCGGTCAGCTGCGACAGGTGTTCCGCGAAGAAGATCGTGGTCGACCCGGCGTCCATGAACAGCGCGTCGCCATGCTTGAACAGCCGCGCCGCCGCCTGCGCGATGCGGCGCTTCTCCGGCACGTTCTCGGTCATCCGGGCGTCGAAATCGATCTCGGTCGGGATCTGCTCCAGCCGCCGGGCGCCGCCGTGGATCTTGCGCACCAGCCCCTGCCGGTCGAGCGCGGCCAGATCCCTGCGGATCGTCTCGCGCGAGGCGTCGAGGCTGGTGGCCAGCGTCTCGACGCTGACGCTGCCAGAGCGGTCGAGCATCTCGACGATGCGGGCGTGACGGTCGCGGGGATGCATCGGGCCTCGGTTCGGTTTTCCCGCAGAAAGCCCGGTTTCGGCCGGAAGGGCAAGGGCGGGCGGCCCCTGCCGCAGCATAGGTTGCCACCCGTCGGCCCGCCTGCTTTGCTGGCCCGGCACAGGAGAAACGCATGACACCCGATCTCGACGCAGCCCTTGCCCGGCTCGACCTTCTGCCCGATCTCTATCCCGGCCCCGGCGGCGTCGCCGGGCTCGTGCACAAGGGGCACGTCATAGCCACCCGCGCCTGGGGCCACGCGACGGTCGAGACCGCGGTGCCGATGACCCGCGCGACACCGCTGCCGATCTGCTCGATCTCGAAGCAGTTCACCTGCGCGGCCTTCCTCGCGCGGCTCGACCCCGCGGCGCTGGCCGGGCGCGTGGCCGATCATCTGCCCGCCTTCGAAGGGCCTCGCCCCGATCTGATGCAGCTGATGGCGAACCAGTCGGGCCTGCGCGACTACTGGGCGCTGGCCCCGCTTCTGGGGGCACGGCCCGATGGCGAGTTCCGCCGCTCGGACGGGCCAGAGGTCTATGGCCGGATGCAGACCGGGCATTTCTCGCCCGGCTCCTCCTATTCCTACTGCAACCAGAACTTCCGCATCGTCGCAGACATCCTGCAGGAAGAGACCGGCCGCGATCTCGCCGAACTGTACGAGGCCGACCTCTTCGCCCCCGCCGGGATGGAAGGCGCGCGGCTCGCCCCCGACACGGCGACGCCCCCCGTCGGCGTCACCGGATACGAGGGCACGGCGGCCACCGGCTACTTCCCCGCGACGAACCGGCTCTACTGGAAGGGCGACGCCGGGATCACCGCCTCGATCGACGACATGCTGGCCTGGGAGGTACATATCGACGCGACCCGCGAGGGCGGGCTTTACACCCGCCTCTCGGCCGCGCCCGCCTTCCGCAACGGCCAGCCGGCGCAGTACGGCTACGGCCTTGCCCATGAACGCCTCGCCTCGGGCGCTGCGGCGACCGGGCATGGCGGGGCGCTGCGCGGCTTCCGCGCCTATCGCAGCCATGTCGCGGCAGCACGCCTGTCGGCGGTGGTGATGTTCAACCACGAGGGCGACGCACATGGCGCTGCGACCTCGCTGCTGGACGCGGCGCTTGGCGCGCCCGAGTGCAAGCGCGGCGCGCCCGGCAGCCTTGACGGGGCATGGATCGACCCGGCGAGCGGCCTGCTCTTGCGGGTGGCGCCGACGCTCGACGGGATCGCGCTGCGCTTTGCCACCGGCCCCGACGCGCTGGAGGCCACAGCAGAGGGGGGCCGCGCGCCCACGGTCAGCCTGTCGCGCGAGGGCGACGCGCTCAGGATGCGCCGCCCGGGCGAGAACCTCGACCTGCTCGCAGCCCCCGTCGCACCGGCCGCGCCCGGAGCCGCGGCCGATCTCGACGGGCTCTGGCACTGGCCCGAGCTGAACGCGTTCCTGACGATCGAGACCCGCGGCGGCGCGACCCATGCCGTGGCCCGCGGTCGCTTCGGCACCGCGCAGCCGGAACGGGTGCACCCGGTCGGTCGCGATGTCTGGGTGATGCCGGTGCGTCGCTCGGTCGATGCCCCGGCCCCCGGCGACTGGACGCTGCGCCTGCACCGCGATGAGGCCGGGCGGCCCCTCGGCCTGACGGTGGGCTGCTGGCTGGCGCGCGGGCTCGCGTATCGGCGGATCGGGGCGTGACGCGCGCCTGAAGGGGATGTGACGAAACCGACGTCAAACCGTCACCCCCCTGTCATCCGCCGGGCATAGGAGCCGGGTGATCGCTGCCCTCCCCGGCAGTCCTCCCGATCCCATGCCCAGGAGACGCCCATGTCCCGCCTCGCCCTTGCGGTCCTGCTGCCGCTCGCCTTCCCGATCGCGGCCTCGGCCGGCACGCTGAAGCTTTACACCTCGCAACCCAACGAGGACGCGCAGAAGACCGTTGACGCTTTCGAGGCCGCGCATCCCGGCATCGACGTGGAATGGGTCCGCGACGGCACCACCCAGCTGATGGCGCGGATGACCGCCGAAATGGCCGCCGGCGCCGGCGCCCCCGACCTGCTGCTGATCGCCGACACCGTGACGCTGGAAGGCCTCGCGCAGGAGGGCAAGCTTGCCGCCTACAAGTCGCCCGAGGCCGCGGGCTATGACGCGGCGCTCTATTCGCCCGAGGGCTATTATTACTCGACCAAGCTGATCACCACCGGCATAGCCTACAACACCGGCGCCGGCACCGTGCCGACCAGCTGGGCCGATCTGGCGAAGGAGGACTACAAGAACCTCGTCGCCATGCCCTCGCCGCTCTATTCCGGCGCCGCGCTGATCCACCTTGCGACCCTGACTGCCGACGCCTCGCTCGGCTGGCCCTATTACGAGGCGCTGGCCGCCAACGGCGCGCAGGCCGACGGTGGCAACGGCGGCGTGTTCAAGGCCGTGGCGGCGGGCGAAAAGCCCTATGGCGTGCTGGTCGACTACATGGCGCTGCGCGCCAAGGCCAAGGGCTCGCCCATCGACTTCGTGTTCCCGACCGAGGGCGTCACCTACGTGACCGAACCGGTGGCGATCATGGCCGATGCCGCCAACAAGACGGATGCGCAGACCTTCGTCGACTATGTCCTGTCAGAAGCCGGCCAGAAGCTGGTGTCGGACATGGGCTACATCCCGGCGCGCAACGGCGTGCCCAGCCCCGAAGGCTTCCCCGAGCGCGGCGACATCAAGCTGATGGCCTTCGACGCAGCCAAGACCCTTGCCGACACCGAGGCCAACAAGGCCAGGTTCGCGGAGACCTTCGGCGTCAAATGAGCGTCCGGTCCTTTGCCACGACGATCAGCCGGTCGCAGGACCGGCTGATCCCGCTTCTGCTGCTGCCGGTCGCGCTGATCGCGCTGGGCCCGATCCTGCGGCTGCTGGCCGAGGGCTTCGGGTTCGGACAGGGACTGACCCTGTCCCACGCGACCGAGGTTCTGGGCCGCGACAGCACCCGCATCGCGCTGGGCCATTCGCTGCTGACCGCGGGCGCGGGCACGGTGATCTCTGTCCTGATCGGCGCGGCCTTCGCCTTCGTCGTTGCGCTGACCGACATCCGCGCCAAGGCGGCGCTGGTCTTCTGCCTGATGATCCCGATGATGATCCCGCCGCAGATCACGGCACTTGCCTGGATGCAGGTCACCGGCCCCTCGTCGGTGCTGCTGAAGACGCTGGGCCTTGCCCCGCCGCTCGGCAGTCCGCAGCCGCTCTATTCCTCCGGCGGCATCGCGCTTCTGCTGGGGCTGCAGCATGCCTCGATCGTGTTTCTCACCCTGCGTGCGGGTCTGCGCCTGATCCCGGCCGACCTTGTCGAGGCCGCGCGGATCTCCGGCGCCCGGGGCCCGCGCGTCTGGGCGCAGGTCGTGCTGCCGCTGAGCCTGCCGAGCCTTGCCGCCGGCGCCGCCATGACTTTCGTGACCGCGCTTGGCAATTTCGGGATTCCGGCGATGCTGGGAATCCCCGCGCGCTATTCGACGCTGCCGACGCTGATCTACCAGCGGCTGGTGTCGATGGGCCCCTCTGTCCTGCCCGAGGTCGCGGTGCTGGCGCTGCTGATCGGCACCGTGGCGATCCTCGGCGTGCTGGCCAACCGGCTGCTGCTGCGCCGCCGGGCCTATGGGCTCGTGGGCCTCTCGGGCCGGCCTCTGTCGCTGTCGCTCGGCCGCGCGCGGCTGCCGGTCGAGATCGGCTTCTGGCTGTTCCTTGCCGCGATCCTCGTGGTGCCGCTGGCGGCGCTGCTCGCCACCTCGGTGATCCCGGCCTATGGCGTGCCGCTGAGCCTGTCGAACGCCACCCTTCACGCCTGGCACGAGGTGCTGTTCCGCCAGCCGGTCACGCTGCGCGCCTATGGCAACTCGCTGCTGCTGGCGACGGCGGCGGCGGTGATCCTGATGGCGGTGGCGGTGCCGCTGGCCTGGGTGATCGCCCGCCGTCCCTCCTGGGGCACGCGGGTCATCGACACGCTGGTAGACCTGCCCTACGCGCTGCCGGGCGTGGTGCTGGCGATCGCCTGCATCCTCAGCTTCCTGCGCCTGCCCTTCACGCAGGTGACGCTCTACGGCACGCTGACGATCATCCTGCTGGCCTATCTCTCGCGCTTCCTCGTCGTGATGCTGCGCCCGGTGCAGGCGGCGGTGGGCCAGCTCGACCCCGCGATGGAGGAGGCCGCGGCAGCCGCCGGCGCGCGGCTTGGCCGGCGCCTGCGCACCATCGTGCTGCCGCTTGCCGCCCCCGCCGCGGCGGCCGGCGCGATCCTCGTGTTCCTCACCGCGGTGAACGAGCTGACCGTCTCGGCGCTGCTTTGGGCCGCGGGGACGGAAACGCTGGGCGTGGTGATCTTCAGCCTCGAGGACAGCGGCGACACGGTGATGGCCGCCGCGCTCGCCAGCTCGATCGTCGGGTTGATCGTGCTTCTGATGGGGATGGTGCAGCTCGCCGCCCCGCGACTGCCGAAAGGATGCGTGCCATGGCTGGACTGAGCTTCGAGGGCCTGACCCGAGCCTATCAGGGCGCCCCCGCCGTCGACGCCATAGACGCGCGCATCGCGGAAGGCGAGTTCGTGGCGCTGCTTGGCCCCTCGGGCTGCGGCAAGACCACGCTCCTGCGCCTGACCGCCGGGTTCGAGACGCCGGATGCCGGCCGGATCACCCTTGGCGGCAGGGTTCTGGCCGACGCGCAGGACCCGCGCGGCTTCGTGCCGCCGGAAGAGCGCAACATCGGCATCGTCTTCCAGTCCTACGCGCTCTGGCCGCACATGACCGTGGCGCGCAACGTGGCCTATCCGCTGGAGGTGCGCCGCGTTGCCGCCCCCGAACGGGCCCGGCGCGTGGCCGAGGCGCTGGCCCTGACCGGTCTCACCGCGCTGGCCGATCGGGCCCCGGCCCAGCTTTCGGGTGGACAGCGGCAGCGCGTGGCCCTCGCACGCTGCCTTGTCGCCGAGCCGGGCGCGGTGCTGCTGGACGAGCCGCTGGCGAACCTCGACCTCGCCCTGCGCGGCGCGATGCAGGAGGCCTTCGCCGCCTTCCACCGCCGCACCGGGGCGACGATGCTCTACGTCACCCATGACCAGACCGAGGCGCTGGCGCTGGCCGACCGGGTCGCGGTGATGAAGGACGGCCGCATCCGCCAGTTCGCGCCGCCAGAGGTGCTCTATGATCGCCCGCAGGACGCCTTCGTCGCGGGCTTTGTCGGCGACGGCGCGGTGGTCAGCGCCCGCGCCGCGGGACCGCTGACCGGCGCGGGCGTGCTTGTCGAGGCACTCGGCCAGCGGATCGAGGCCCGTGCCGCCGATGCCCTGCCCACTCATCTCTGCATCCGCCCCGAACAGGTGGCGATCACGCCCGACGGACCGGTCCGCGCCCGCGTCGCGAGCTGCACCTATCAGGGCGGCCGCTTCCGGCTGGGGCTCGAGACCGAGGCCGAAAGCCTCGTGACCCACAGCCCGACCCGCATTGCCGTCGGCGAAAGCCTGCGGCTGGCGATCCGCCACCCTTGGGCCTTTCGCGACCCCGATGTGACCCCGCTGGCGGCGCTGCAGGTGGCCGAACATGCGTGACACGCAGGTTGCTCCATCGCCCCGCGGACAGGCGGGAAGCGCGCCCTGGGTCGAGGTTCTGTCAGGGCTCGGCGAGAAGGGGCCGGCCTGCCTCAGGGTCTGGACCGGGCGGCAGCTCTGGATCCTCGACACCGGTTTTGGGCCCGAAGCCAGCTCACCCTTTCGCCCCGAATGGCTGCGGGGCGCCGACGCGGTGTTCCTGACCCATGACCATATCGACCACATCGGCGGCGCGGCCCATGCCATCGCCGCGGGCCTGCCGATCCACGCCACCGCCGCCACCGCCCGTGCGCTGCCGCCCGGCGCGGACCTGCGCCCCCTGCCCGAGCGCGGGGTGACGCTGCTCGACGGCATTCCGGTGACCACCGGCCGCAACGGCCATGCCCTGGGTGGCGTCTGGCTGCATCTCGGGCTGGGCTCAGGTGGGCTGTTCTACTCCGGCGACTGGTCCGAGGAATCGCACTGGTTCGACTTCGACCCGCCGCCGCCGGCCGACACCGCCCTGCTCGACGCCTCGTATCACCGCGACGACATCGCCCAGTCGCAGCGCCGCGCCGCGCTCGATGCGGCGCTGGACGCGCTTCCCCCCGGAACGCAGGTGCTGTTCCCGGTGCCGCCCTCGGGCCGCGCCGGAGAGCTGGCGCTGCACCTGATGACCCGCGGCCGCGTCAGCCTCGACGACACCTGCCGCGCGATCCTCACCTCGGGGCTGCGCTCGGGCGGCGTCGCCCCGGGCGCGCAGGCGCTGGCGGCGCTTGTCGAGGCGCCCTTCGACCCCTCGGCGCGCTTCCTGCTGTGCGACACGCCGAATGCCGATGGCGGCACTGCCTGGCGCATCGTGCAGGACTGGCGCGACGGCGGGCGGCTCGGCCGGGACGGCCGGGTGATCTTCACCGGCCACATGACCGCCCATGCCCGGGTCATCGCCGCGCAGGGCGGGCAGTTCCTGCGCTGGAACGTGCACCCGCCGCTGCGGGACCAGCGGGCGATGCTGGCTCGGCTGGGCGCACGCCGCTTCGCCCCGCTGTTCTGCCCGGCGCCCGAGGACTACCTGCTGGAACCCGCGCTGGGGGCAGAGCTGCTGCTGGGCGGGCGGGTGGCGCTGTGATCCTGCTGCCGCGCCCGTTCTGCCTGATCCGCCACGGCCAGACCGATGCCAACCGCGACCGCATCATCGCCGGTCGCACCGAGGCGCAGCTGACCGAGGCCGGCCGCGTGGCCGCCCGCGCGCTGGCCACCCGCCCCTGGCCCGAGGCCCTGGCGCTGTTCGCAAGCCCGCAGCAGCGCGCGCTGGAGACGGCGCGGCTCGGCTTTCCGGGCCGCGCGCCCGAACCGGTGGCGGGGCTGCGCGAGCGCGACTGGGGCATTTTCGAGGGGCGGCCGACCGCGCTGCAGCCGCCGCGCCTGACCGTGCCCGAAGAGGGCGAGTCCTGGGAGGCGGTGGTCGACCGCGTCGCCGCCGCGATCCGGCACTGTCAGGAGCTTGCAGGCGAGGCCCTGCCGGTGATGGTCGCCCATTCCGGCACGATCCGCGCCGCCCGCCAGTTGACCGGCGGCAGTTGCGAAGGCCCCTCGCCGGTCAATGCGGTGCCGACCCTGTTCCTGCCCCTGCCCGAAGACGGCGGCTGGCGCGAGACCGGGCTGGCAGAGCTGGCGCGCGGCGGCTGACGCTACCCGCGCTCAGGCGCCGGCCAACGCGTCCGCGATCAGGCCCAGCGGGTGGCGCGTCGCGCGCCCGCCCAGCCGCTCGGCCTGGCAGCGGCAGGAAAAGCCGGTCGCGGCCAACGGGCGCGGATCGGCGACCGGCGCGGCCCAGGACATATCGAACAGCCGCCGGGACACGTCCTGGTGCCGGGCCTGATGACCATAGAGCCCGGCCATGCCGCAACAGCCGGTCGCCGGGGCCTCGGCGGCAAGGCCGATCGCCGCGAAGACCGCGACCCATTCCGCGGCCCCCGCCGGGCGCGCCGTCGCCTCGGTGCAATGCGACAGCACGCGCAGCGGCGCGGCCTCGGATGCGGCCCCGGATGCAGCGCGGGCCACGACGCGCCCGGCGGCGACCTCGCGGGCGAGGAACTCCTGCGGCAGCAGCACCTCGGGCAGCGACAGACCCGCTTTCGGATAGTCCTGCCGCAGCTGCAGCACGAAGGCCGGGTCGAGCCCCACGATCGGCGCGCCCCGGTCCGCCGCGGCGGCAAGCGCCTTTGACAGCGCCGCCGCCAACCGGGCGAAGCCGGGCGCATCGCCCGCCGCCTGCGCGGCCTTGCCTGCCGGGCGCATCGGCATCACCCGCGGCCGGTAGCCGAGCGCCGTGAAGCCCGCGACGGCATCGGCCAGCAGATCCGGGTCGAAGAGCGCGGTGAACCAGTCCTGCACGAGGATCACCGTCCGCTCGGGCAGAGGCCCGGCGCCCAAGCGAAGTGCTGCGGGCACCGGCGGCGCCAGCCGCTCGGGCAGGTCGACCATGCCCGTCAGCCGCGCGCCCAGCCGCGCCGCCAGCGGCCAGACCGGCCGCAGCAGCGGCGCAAGGCGCGAGAGGGTCGGGCTGAAACGCTCGGCCAAGATCGCGGCGCGGTCGGCGAAGGGGCGGGCACGGGTCTTGTAGATCTCGGCATAGGCGGCGGCGCGCATCGTCGGGATGTCGACCTGCACCGGGCAGCTCGAGGCGCAGGCCTTGCAGCCGAGGCAGCCGTCCAGCGCCTCGATCAGCGACGCTTCCATTTCCGGCTCGACCCGTCCTGCGGCCTTTGCGCCGTGCCAGTCGCGCAGGGCGTCGGCGCGGCCCTTGGGGCTGTGGCGCAGGTCGGCCGTGGCCTTGAACGAGGGGCACATCGGCGTGGTGGCCGCATAGCTCAGGCACTGCGCATTGCCGTTGCAACGGAAGGCGCGGGTCAGCGGATCGCCCTCTGGCGCGTTGAAGGGCCGGAACGGCGTGGTGGCAATGCCCATGATGTCGTCGCGCGGACTGACGAGCTTGCCGGGGTTGAAGCGCCCGCCCGGATCGAAGGCCGCCTTCACCCCCTGCAGCGCGCCGTAAGCCTCTTCGCCGATCCAGCCGCGCAGGTAGGCGCCGCGCACGCCCTTGCCATGCTCGCCCCAGAAGATCCCGCCATGCTTCCGCGTCAAGGCGAACACCCCGTCCGAGACCGCGACCAGCTTCGCCCGGTCGGCCTGCGCATCGATGTCGAGCGCGGGGCGGATGTGCAGGCAGCCGACATCGACATGGCCATAGATGCCGAAGCCGATGCCGTGACTGGTGAGCAACGCGAGGAAGTCCGCCAGAAAGGCCGGCAGCGCCTCGGGCGGGACCACGCAATCCTCGACGAAGGCCACCGGCCGGGCACGGCCGTCGACCTTGCCCAGAAGGCCCACCCCGGCCGAGCGGATCGCCCAGAGCGCGCGGATCTCGGCCCGGTCGGCGGCGACGTGGACGGTACCGGCGCCCGGCAGGCCGGCGAGGATCGCCTGCGCCTGCGCGACACGGGCCGCCAGCAGCGCTACATCCGCGCCGTTGAACTCGACGAAGACATAGGCGATGCGCTGCCCCGGCACCGCCTGCAGGCTTGCAGGCAGACGGGTGAGGATGCCGGCCTCTTCCGCCAGCGCCTGCACGCGTTCGTCCATCACCTCGACCGCCGTCGGGTCCGCCGCCATCAGCGGCGTGGCGGCCGCGAGCGCCGCGGCGAAGCTGTCGAAGCCCACCACCAGCAGGCGCTTTTCCGGCTCGATCCGGCGCAGCTTCACCCGGATCCGGGTGATCGGGCCCAGCGTGCCCTCGGCCCCGAGGAACAGCCGCCACCATTCGAACCCGCCGCCTTCGGGGCAGGCGCGCTCGAGGTCGTAGCCGGTGAAGCGCCGGTTCAGCCGCGGGGTGTTGGCGATGAAGGCCGCGCGCCCGCGGCGCGATGCCGCCTCTGCCGCGGCCAGCATGGGGCCCGCCCAGCCCGGCGCGGGCGCGAGGCTCGACAGAAGCCCCTCGGGCCGCGCCAGCTCCAGCCCAAGGATGTTGTCGGAAGTCTTGCCATAGACCCGCGAGCCCTTGCCCGAGGCATCGGTCGAGACCATCCCCCCGATGGTGCAGCGGGTCGAGGTCGAAGTCTCGGGCGCGAAGAACCAGCCCGAGGGCGCGAGGCGTTCGTTCAGGTCGTCCAGAACGCAGCCCGGCTCGACCTCGGCCCAGCCGGCTTCGGTGTCGACGGCCAGCACCCGGTTCATGTGCCGGCGGGTGTCGAGGATGACCCCGCGGTTGAGGCTCTGGCCATTGGTGCCGGTGCCGCCGCCGCGCACGGTCAGCGGGACATCGGCGAAGGCGGGCTCGGCCAAAACCTGCATCAGCCGCACCATGTCGCCGGCCTCGCGGGGGGCGACGATCAGGTCGGGCAGGATCCGGTAAACCGAATTGTCGGTGGCCATCGCGGCGCGCAGTGCCCGGTGCGTCTCGATTTCGCCTGCGAAGCCCGCCGCGCGCAGGGCCGCCGGCAGCGCCGCAAGCCCGGTGATCGCCTGTTCCTGACCCATGTCGCGGTCCTCCTCTAGCAGATCCTCTTGAACCACAGCGACACCGTTCGTAAAAACGGAATTAAATGAAGCTGAATTCGGAAAATCTGAACATCAACCTGCGCCACCTGCGCGCGCTGCACGCGGTCTGGACCGGGGGCAGCTTCGCGCGGGCGGCGGCAGAGCTGGGCGTGGTGCCGTCCGCGCTGACCGAGACGGTGCGACAAGTCGAAGAGGCGCTCGGCGCGCCGCTGTTCGACCGCAGCCTGCGCCCGCCGCAGCCGACCCCGCTGGGCCTGTCCTTCCTGCAAGAGACGCTGCCTCTGGTCGAGGGGCTCGACCGGGCGATCCGCAGCGCGCGGGCGGCGGGTGGTCTTGCCACGGGGACACTGGCGGTCGGGGCCGCGCCCTCGGCGATCTCGGATCTCGTAGGCCCGGCGCTGGCCGGGTTCCGCCGCGCGCATCCCGCGATCCTCTGCCGACTGCACGACGACGTCGGCGAACGGCTGGCCGAGATGGTGATCGAGGGCACGCTCGACCTTGCCGTGGCGGGCCCGGCACGCCGCACCCCCGACCTTTGCCAGCGCCTGATCGGCAGCGACCCAGTGGGGCTGGCCTGCCATGCCGGCCATCCGCTGGCGGCCGAGCCCGCGGTGCGGCTGGCGCAGATCGACCCGGCCGAGGTGATTTCGCTGGATGCCGAAACCGGCACGCGGCAACTGATCGCCGCCTCGGACGCGGTGCCCGAGGCGCTGAAACAGGGCGCATTGCAGTGCCATTCGACCATCGCGCAGCTGTGCCTGATCCGCGCCGGCCTTGGCGTGGCCCTGATGCCCGAGCGGGCGGTGGGCCTGTTCGGCGATCCGGCGATCCGGTTCCTGCCGTTGGCGGACCTGCCGCTGCGCCGCAACCTCTTCCTGCTCGAACCCGCGCGGCGCGCGCGCTCGCATGTGGCGGACGCCTTCGCGGCGCTGCTGGCGCAGGGTGGCTGACGGCGGCAGGCCGACGGAGGAAGGGCGCGGTCACGGCTGCGGCATCTCGCGCGCCCCGCCCTGTGCATATCCGGCCCCGCATGTCAGCATCAGGCGATGACCTGCCCAAGCACAGCCGCACTGCGGCGCCGCACGCTGCTTTGCCTGCCGGCCCTGCTGGCCCTGCCCGCGCACCTGCGGGCCGGGACGCCGCCGGACGTGCCGTGGCAGGCCTGGCGCACGGGACGGCTGACCTCCGAGGGGCGCGTGATCGACCACGAACAGCAGGACGCCAGCCATTCCGAAGGTCAGGCCTATGGCCTGCTGCTGGCCGAGGCGGCGGGCGATCTGGCCGCGGTCGAGGCGATCGAGGCCTGGACCGAGGCCAACCTGATGGTGCGGCAGGACCGGCTGATGGGCTGGCGCTGGCTGCCCGACAACGCGGTCCACGACTGGAACACCGCGAGCGATGGCGACCTTCTGCGCGCCTGGGGCCTGGTGCGGGCGGCGCGGCGCTGGGACCGCGCCGATCTTCTGGACCGCGCGCGGGGCATCGCGGGCGATCTGGCCGCGATCTGCCTGCGCCCGGATCCGCGCCGCCCGGACGCGGGCGCCCGGCTGCTGCTGCCCGGTGCGCGGGATTTCGAAAGCCCGGCGGGGCTGCTCCTGAACCCGTCCTACCTGATGCCGCGCGCGATGCGCGAGATCGCCACCGCGACCGGCATTGCCCAGTGGCAGGCCGCCGCCGACGCAAGCCTCGCGCTGCTGGCCGAGATCGCGGGCCAAGGCCTGCCGCCCGACTGGATCGGCCTTGGGCCACAGGGTTTCTTCCCCGCCCCCGACCGGTCGGACCGCGCGGGCTATGACGCGCTGCGGGTGCCGCTGTACCTTGCCTGGTCGGGCGCACGCGACCACCCGGCGGTGACCGCGATGACCGCGGGCGCACTGTCCGACGATGGCACCACGGCCGCGGTGGTGCGCGACCGCGACGGGCGCTGGCACGAAAGCAGTACCCTGCCCGGCTACCGGGCGATCCCCGCGCTGGTCCGCTGCCAGCCGCTGCCCGATTTCGATCCGGGGCAGCCCTACTATCCCGCGACGCTGCAGGCGCTCTGTGACCTCGCCGCCCGCGACAGCGCGGATTATTGCCAAGGTTGAAAAGATCCGGGGCTTTTGCCCCGTTCTTGCCACAACTCTGCGCCAGAGAATCCGGGAACCGGCGCCGGCAAGGCGCCCCATGCACGCGCAGCACGGACCGGGCAGCAGGTATGAAACTCGTCAGATTGATCAGCGCCATCGTCGTCGCGGCCATCGCCGTCCTCGTCATCGTCGGCGAACAGCTTTCAGGCGCCAGCGCCGATGCGACGATCAACGCCCGGGTGCTGCCGCTGCGCAGTCCGGCCGCGGGACGGGTCGAGCCGGCGGGTCTGGGGCTGGGCGCGGATGTCGAGGCGGGCGAGGTGATCGCCGCGGTCAGCGACGCGCGCGCCGATGTCGTCCACCTGAACGACCTGATCATGGAGCAGGAACTTGCAAACGCCGGGCTGGCCGAGGCCAAGGCCGCGCTGGCCGCGACCGAAAGCTCGATGGAGGCGCTGAAGACGCGTGCCGACACCTTCCGCCGCCACCGCATCGACGAGCTTCGCGCCCGCCTCGACGGGGCGCGCGAGCGGCTCGCGCTGCTGGAGGGCGGACGCCTGCCAGAGGGGGCCGAGACCGCCGAGGTGACCGGCGACACCCCCGCCCCGGCCGAGGCCGACCCGGTCCGCGCGCCCTACCTGCTGTCGGCGGCCCGTGAGCTGGTCGCGGTGCGCGAGGCGGCGCTGACCGCAGCCCAGGACGGCGTCTTCCTGGGCGACGGCTACAACGACTCGCCCAACGCCGGGCAGCGTCTGGCCGAACTTGAACCGCAGCGCGCGATGCAGGAGGCCGCGGTGACCGCCGCCGAGGACCGGCTGACCGCGATCGACACCCGCGTCTCGCGCGAGCGGGAACTGACCAACCGCGGCCTGCGCAGCGAGATCCTGGCGCCGGCGCGCGGCCGGATCTGGCAGCTGGACGTGGCCGAAGGCTCGGTGATCGAGCGCGGCGACGTGGTGGGGGCGCTGCTGGACTGCGGCTCGACCGCGGTGACGCTGTCGGTCACCGAATCCACCTACAATCGCCTGAAGATCGGCGATCCCGCGATCTTCAAGCCGCGCGAGGGCGACCGCAGCTTCGACGCCACCGTGATCCGCCTTGCCGGGGCCGGCGCGGCGACGGTCTATGGCGAGCTGGCCGTGGCCCCGAGCCAGCGCCATCTCGAGCGTTTCGACGTGATGGTCGCCGTGCCGCAACTGGCGGGCGATCCCGATCTGGCCTGCGCGATCGGCAAGACGGGCCGGGTCTTCTTCGACAGCCGGCCGCTGGACTGGCTACGCGCGATCTTCCGCTGATGGGCGGGTTCCCCTATCTCGGCGAGGCCGGTTCGGCCCTTGCGCAGGTGATGCTGGTCGCCGCGGCCGGGGTGCTGATAAACCAGTTCATGGACCGCCGCAGCCCCTGGCAGCGCGGTCTCGTCTTCTCGGTCGCGATCGCATTGGCCCTGCGCTACGCATGGTGGCGCGCGACCGAAACGCTTGCACCGCCGGGCCTGACCTTCAGCTTCGCGGCCAGCGTCTTCCTGCTGAGCCTCGAACTGCTGTCGATGGCAGGCTCGGTCTCGGCCTTCCTGCTGCTGACCCGCTACCGCGACCGCAGCCGCGAGGCGACCGAGCATCTGGGCTGGTGGGAGCCCGGCCCGCCCCCGCGCATCTCGCTGATGATCGCGACCTACAACGAAGAGCTCGAGGTGCTCGAGCGCACGATCGTCGGCGCGAAGTCGCTGCGCTATCCGAACAAGCAGGTCGTCGTGCTCGACGATGGCCGCCGCGACTGGCTGCGCGACTACTGCGAGAAGCAGGGCGTGCGCTACCTGCGGCGGGCCGACAACAAGGGTTCGAAGGCGGGCAACATCAACAACGGCCTGCGCGTGCTGGCCGCGGACCCCGAGCCCAGCGAGTTCATCGCCGTGCTCGACGCCGATTTCGTGCCGCATCGCGGGTTCCTGTCGCGTTCGCTCGCGCTGTTCCACGACCCAAGGGTCGGGCTGGTGCAGACCCCGCAGCATTTCTTCAATGCCGACCCGATCCAGCACAACCTCGGGCTCGACCGGTCCTATCCCGACGAGCAGCGCTTCTTCTTCGACCACATGCAGCCCGCCCGCGACGCCTGGGGCATCGCGATCTGCTGTGGCACCTCCTCGGTGATCCGCCGCGCGGCGCTGGACGAGCTGGGCGGCTTCCCCACCGACAGCGTGACCGAGGATTTCCTGCTGACCCTCGCGCTGCAGGAAAAGGGCTGGAAAAGCGTCTATCTGAACGAGGCGCTGACCGAGGGCCTCGCCCCCGAGGGCCTCAAGGAATACGTCACCCAGCGGGCGCGCTGGTGCCTGGGCCTGATGCAGATCGCGCGCGGGCCGCTCGGTCCCTTCGCGCGCAACGGGCTGAGGATCCGCGACCGCTGGAGCGTGATCGACACCACCTTCTACTGGCTGACAAGCTTCGTGTTCCGGCTGGCGGGGCTGCTGTTCCCGCTGCTTTACTGGTATTTCAACGTCACCGTGGTGAACGCCAGCGTCGCCGACGTGATCCGCTTCTTCGGCACCTATTTCCTGTGGGTGTCGATCGCCATGAACACGATCTCGGGCGGGCTGATCATCCCGCTGGCCCATGACGTCAGCCAGATCGTCGGCGCGATCCCGATCACCCGCGCGGCCTTCACCGGCATCCTGCGGCCCAAGGGCCATGCCTTCAAGGTCACCGCGAAGGGGGGCGACCGCTCGAAGGTGCAGGTGCAGTGGCGGATGATGATGCCGTTCCTGATCACGCTGGGCCTGACGGTTGTCGGACTGTTCCTCGGCAGCATCTCGGACCGCTTCGCCTTCTACGACGCGGGCGACGGCAAGGCGGTCGTGCTGTTCTGGACCTTCTACAACATCTTCCTGCTGGCGCTGACCTGCCTCGTCTGCGTCGAGCTGCCCCGGCAGGAGCGTCACATCGCCGACGAGCCAGAGCTGGCACCGATGCTGCTCGACGGACGCAAGCTGAAGCTCTGGCTGACCTCGGTCACCCGCGACACGGCAACGGTGCGCGGCCACCAGTTCGCCATCGGCACCCGGGGCCGGTTGCAGTTGCGCGACGTCGGGGATGTCGATTGCGTGGTCATCGGCCAGCGCGAGGACGGGGCGATCCTGCACCTGAACCCGAACGACGAACAGCACGAGGCGCTCTACCTGCGCTTCTACACCGAGGACAACGCCCCGGGCATCACCACCGTCAAGCTGGGGCGGGTGCTGGCCGACCTCGGCAGCCGCCTGACGACCCGCCCGGGGCTCTGATCCGGGCACCGGTCCTGCGACAGTGCTGACGCAAGCCCCGCCCGGCAGCCCCTGCCGGCGCGGCTTCTGCCTGTGTCTCTGGGAAGGGCGCATGCCGCTCGGCGGTCGATGGAGCCCTGCGCTCCGGGCCAGCCCCCGTGCCCAGCGGCGACCGGCACCCAGCAAGGAAAGGCCCGCCACGGCAGGTTGCCGGGCGGGCCTGGATCGGTTCGGCGGTCGGTTCCAGTATCGGCCGGCCTGCCGCCGTCAGGCGTGCAGCTTGGCCAGTGCGGCGGACAGGCGGCGGGCCTGAACGGTGCCGGTCTCTTCCGGCGGGTATTCGCTCTTGCCGGCGGCGATGCGATAGGCGCTGTTGGTCAGCCGCTCGATCGGCCGGATCGCGACCCGCACGAAAAGCACCGCGCCGAACAGCAGGATCGAGCAGGCGACGAAGACAAGCTGGCCGATGCGCTTGTAGATGTTGCTGTATTCGGGGCTGAAGACCGTCGGATCGACGCGCCCGACCAGCCGCCAGCCGAAGTTCGGCATGTCGTCGGGCACCACGCGCAACGCGGTGCTGGCGGCATAGCGTCCGCCGTCGCTCCAGGTCTCGATGCCGCTCGCGGGGACGCCGGCTGCGGCGGCGCGCAGCACCCCGCTCTGCCCCGGGTCCTCGCCCGGTGCGGTCGAATAGACGATCTTTCCGTCGCGCGACACGAGGATCAGGTCAAGCTGGCGCACCCGCGCCAGCGCATCCAGCGCCCGCGTCAGCCAGGCCATGTCGATGTGATAGGCGAACACACCCTGCGACAAGTCCCCCGCCTGCGCGGGCACCGCGAGGTCGACGAAGCGCAGGTTCTCGCCGCCCAGCTTGCTGGCCAGCAGCACCGCCTCGTGCACGTCGCCGGCGAAGGGATTCTGGATCCCTGCCTGGAACCACGGCCGCTGCGAGACATCCGCCCCCTCGAGCAGGCCGCCAGAGCTGGCGCGCACGACGCCATCGGCGCCCGCGTAGCCGGCCCAGCGGATCATGCGCCCATCGCCCACCGCGAAGTCGAGCATGCTGCGCAGCCGGTCGGAGTCGGTCTCGACATCGGTCTTGCCAAGCCAGACCAGCCCGCGCCACGCCGTCTCGAACTCGCGCCCCAGATCCTGCGCCGCCGAAGCGGTGCGGGCATTGACCGCCCGCTGCGCGGCCTCATCCTGGACCGAGCCGCCAAAGCGCAGCACCACCAGCAGGGTGAAGCCGACCAGCACCAGCCCGGTGAACGCGGCGAAGACATAGGTGGCGACCGCAAGGGTCGGATTCCGAAGAAGACTCAACACGGTGTGCTCCACGCGGCTGCAACTGGGCAAGGTTTAGGAAATGCTTGTGGCAAAAAGATGCCTTTCCGGCAGGGCCCGGCGGAAGCCCGCCGGGCGCGGCTTGAGCCGCACGCCCGCTTCCGGCACAGTCCGTCGCGGGGGCATCAGCGCGCCGCGGTCCGGGACGGGACGGCGGCGGGCGCAAGCAGGATGGGTCATGTCCGCACGCGAAACTCTCTTCCCGCGCCACGCGCTGGCCGCGGCGATCTGTTCCGGCCTCGGGCTGGCGGCCGCGCTGCCGGCGCAGGCCGACGGCACCTTCGTGCAGTTCGACTTCTCGGACGCCGCGACCAGCGCCGTCGCCGTGGCGGTGCGGGGCGACATCTCCTACGGGCTGTCGCGCAACGAATACGAGGGCGGGCACGACTGGACGGCCTCGGTGCTGTACCGGATGCAGTTCGGCGCCAAGAACCCCATCGGCCTGCAGGTCGGCCCGGCTGTGCGCATCGATGAAGAGGACAAGACCCTGGGCGGGCTGCGCGCTACGGTGGACCATTACCACCCGACCGGCTGGGGCCATGTCTACCTGCTGGCCGACTACACCACGATCCGCAACAGCCACTTCGCCATGGTCCAGCTTGGCCACCGCGCCTCGGGCCTCGGGCTGGAGCTGGCCGCGATGGGCGACGATGAGGACTATCAGGAAGAGACCATCACCGCGACCTACCGCTTCGGCCAGAGCCCGTTCAGCCTGCGGCTGGGCCAGAAGCTCGAAGCCCAGGAAACCTTCATCGGCTTCTCGATCAACACGTTCTGAACGTGCCACCAGAAGTGACAGGCCCGGCCCCGCAGGGGCGCCGGGCTTTTTCGCGCCTGCCGCTTGCATTTATTAGACTCATCGGTCTAACAATTATGCATGACCGACAATCCCGCCCCCTCCGGCGATGGACCGCGCCCGCGCGGCCGCCCCCGCCGCGCGCCCGATCAGGCGGAAGCCCGCGCCCGGCTGATCCGCGCGGGCCTCGTGCAGCTGACCGAACGCGGCTATTCGGCAACTGGCATCGACGAGATCCTGCGGCTCTCTGGCGTGCCGAAGGGCAGCTTCTACCATTATTTCCCGACCAAGGAGGCCTTCGGGCTGGAACTGGTCGAAGCCTATCACCGCTATTTCGCAGGCCTGATCGACGCGGCGCTGCTCGATGACGGCCGCCCGCCGCTCGACCGGCTGCGCGCATTCACCGCTACCGCCGAGGCCGGCATGGCCCGACACGACTTCCGCCGCGGCTGCTTGATCGGCAACCTCGGGCAGGAGATGGGCGCGCTGCCCGAAAGCTTCCGCGCCCGGCTGATCGCCGTGCTCGAGGACTGGCAGGCCCGCACCGCCCGCTGCCTCGCTGCCGCCGCGGCCTGCGGCACCCTGCGCCCCGGCGCGCAGCCCGAGGCACTTGCCGCGCTGTTCTGGACCGGTTGGGAGGGCGCGGTGCTGCGCGCCAAGCTCGAACGCGGGCCGGAGCCGCTCAGGCTGTTCGCCGACCAGTTCTTCACCCAGATCACGCGAGAGGAGACGCGACCATGACCCGGGCCATCACCATCGACAAGACCGAGGACGCGCAGAGCGTCACGCTCGGCCCCCTCGACCCCGCCGGCCTGCCCGAGGGCGAGGTGCTGGTCGACGTCGCCTTCTCGACCCTGAATTACAAGGACGCGCTGGCGATCACCGGCGCCTCGCCGGTGGTTCGCAGCTTCCCGATGGTGCCGGGGATCGACTTCGCGGGCGTGGTGCGCGACAGCGCCGACCCGGCCTGGAAGCCCGGCGACCGCGTGGTGCTGAACGGCTGGAGCGTGGGCGAGAAGCACTGGGGCGGCCTTGCCGGACAGGCCCGGGTGCCGGGCAATTGGCTGGTGCCGCTGCCCGAGGGGATCAGCGCCCGGCAGGCGATGGCGATCGGCACCGCGGGCTACACGGCCATGCTCTGCGTCATGGCCCTTGAACGGCAGGGCCTGACGCCCGATGCCGGTGAAGTGGTGGTGACCGGCGCCGCGGGCGGGGTCGGCAGCATCGCGACGCTGCTCTTGTCCACCCTCGGCTACACCGTCGCCGCCGTCACCGGCCGCCCGTCCGAGGAAGCGTTCCTGCGCGACCTCGGCGCCGCCTCGATCGTCGACCGGGCCGAGCTTTCGGCACCCGGCAAGCCCTTGGCCCGCGAACGCTGGGCCGGCGGGATCGACGTTGCCGGCAGCACGGTGCTGGCCAACGTGCTGGCAGCGACCCGCTACCGCGGTGTGGTCGCCTGCTGCGGTCTTGCCGCCGGCATGGACCTGCCGACCTCCGTCGCCCCCTTCATCCTGCGCGGCGTCACCCTTGTCGGCGTCGACAGCGTGATGTGCCCGCAGCCGGAACGGCGCGAGGCCTGGGCGCGGCTCGCGCGCGACCTCGACCTTGCGAAGCTCGACGCGCTGGCGACCGAGCTGCCGCTGGACCGGGTGATCGAGACCGCGCCGAAGTTCCTGAAGGGCGAGGTGCGCGGCCGCGTGGTCGTGCCGATCGCGCCGGGTCTGGCCTGACCGGATGGCGGACTGGTCCGCCCTCGTCGCGGCCTTCGCCGCGACCTACCGCGCTGCCCCCGACGGCGGCAGCGCGGCGATCCGCGCCCATGTCGACACGGTGTTGGCACGCATCGCCGGTGCCGGCCGCGAGGCCATCGCCACCACCCCGCGCAGCCTGCCGGTCACCGCGCACCTGCCCCGCGCGCTCGACCTTGGCGCGGCGGGCCCGATGGCCCCGCTCGCCACCGCCCTTGGCGCGGTCGCGGGCGATCTGACCTGGGAATACGGCTACAAGGAGATGCCCGCCGATCTCGCCCGCGACTACGGCTATTGCGAAATCCTCGGGCCCCGCGGCCCCTTGCCCTGTCCGGACCTGATCCTCGGCTTCGTGCTCTTCGCCCCTGGCGCGGTCTATCCCGAGCACGCCCATCCCGGCATCTCGGAAAGCTATCTTTCAGTCGCGGAGCACTGGTCGCAGAACGACGCGGGCCTGCCGGCACCCGGATCGCTGGTCTTCAACGCGCCCGGCACCCCGCACCGGATCACGGTCGGACGCGATGCCCCCTGCCTGCTCGGCTGGGCCTGGACCGGCGCACCGGACCGACTTGCCGCGCCGGGGATGGTTCTGAACGCCTGACACCCGCGCCGGACCTTTGGGGGCGCTCGCGGGTTGTGCAGGCAACCCACGTCCATTCCAGAGGCAGTCATGGATCTGAAGATCAAGGGCAAGCGCGCGCTCGTCACCGGGGCAAGCGGCGGCATCGGCAAGGAGACCGCGCGGATGCTCGCCGCCGAGGGCGTCGCCCTGACGCTGAGCGACCTCGACGCCGCCAAGACCGAGGCGGTCGCGAAAGAATTCGGCGGTACCGCGATCCCGGCCGACCTGTCGACGCCCGAGGGCTGCGAGGCCTTCCTCAAACAGGCCGGCGACGGCTTCGACATCTGGGTGCATGCCACCGGCGTCACCGGCGCCAAGGGCGACCCGCTGCAGATGTCGGAAGAGGACTGGCACGATGCGCTGAACATCGACTTCCTTTCCGCGGTGCGGCTCGCGCGCCGGCTCTGTCCGCCGATGACGCAGCGCGGCTGGGGCCGGGTGGTCTTCGTGACCTCGGAAAACGTCGCCCAGCCCTACCCGGACGAAACCGTCTACAACGCCTCGAAATCCGCGCTGCTGAGCTTTGCCAAGAGCGTCGCGATGCAGCATTCGAAATCGGGGATGCTGGTGAACTGCGTCGCCCCCGCCTTCATCGAGACGCCGATGACCGACGGCATGATGGAGAAGCGCGCCGAAGAGAAGGGCTGCAGCTTCGACGAGGCGGTGGAAAGCTTCCTTGACGAACAGCGCCCCTATCTTGTGCTGAAGCGCCGCGGCAAGCCGGAAGAGGTCGCGGCGGTGATCGCCATGCTCTGTTCGGACCACGCGTCCTTCGTCACCGGTGCGGCCTGGCGGGTCGACGGCGGCGCGGTCGGCTCGATCAACGTATGACGGCCAAGCCATGACCGGGCCGCAGGGCTGGGAGGCGCTGGCCCGCCACATCCGCGCCCATCCGGTCGAGGGCACGCCGGCAGAGCGTCGCCGCGCCTTCGATGCCCTCGCCGGGCCCGGCCCCGCCGGCCGGTCCGGGGTGATCGGCGCCGTGCCCTGCCGCAGCCACGGGCCCGAGGACACGCGCCCGATCCTGTGGCTGCATGGCGGCGGGCTGGTCTTCGGCAGCCCCGACAGCCATGCCGCGGGCGCCGCGCGGCTGGCGGCGCTGACCGGCCGGCAGGTGATCCTGCCCGACTACCGGCTGGCCCCGGAACATCCCTGGCCCGCGGCGCGCGAGGACACGCTCGCGGTTCTCGATGCGCTGGGGCCGCGGCCGGACGTGATGGGCGACTCTGCGGGCGGGCTGCTGGCGCTCGACGCGGCGCTGGCGCGGCCGGGGCGGATCGCGCGGCTCGCGCTGATCTCGCCCAACACCGACCGCAGCGGACGCAGCACCACCCGCGGCCCGAATTCGGCCCGCGACCTGATGAACGACGACGCGACCGATGCCGGGCTTGCGCGCCTTGCCTTCGGGCGCGACCCCGCGCAGGTGCCCGCTGCCTCGCCGCTGCTGGCGGACCTTTCGACCCTGCCCCCGGTCTGGATCACCGCGGCGACGGACGAGGTGCTGCTGGACGACACGCTGCTTCTGATCCGCGCCCTCGGCCGCGCCGGCGTCGCGGTGACGGCAGAGATCCGCGCCGGGCTCTGCCACCTCTGGACGCTCTGGCCCGAGGCCACGCCCGAGGCCGCGCAGAGCTATGGCGCGCTAACCCGTTTCCTCGGCTGAGCGATCACGATCGGCGGCGCGGCCTCCACGCCCGGAACGCGCCGCCCGGCCCGGCGTTGGCCCCGGCCACTCCTTCAGCACTGGACCCTGCCGATGCCCCAAGCGCCCCGCCCCCTCGCGATCGTCACCGGCGCGGACTCCGGCATCGGCCGCGCCACCGCCCTCGCCCTTGCCGCGGCGGGCACCGACCTGCTGATCACCTACCATTCCGACAAGGACGGCGCGGCCGACACCGCCCGCACGGTGGAAAAGGCGGGCGTCACCGCCCATGTCCGCCGCTGCGACCAGTCGAAACCGGCCGAGGTCGCGGCACTTTTCTCCGCGCTGGATGCAGAGGGGCTGACGCCCGACATCCTCGTGAACAATGCCGGCATCGACGCCGACGGGATCCGCATGGTCGAGATGTCGGACGAGGACTGGCTGAAGGTCATCGCGACCGACCTCACCGGCCCCTTCCTCTTCGCCCGCGCCTTCGCGCAGCGCCGCCAGAAGGCCGGCGGCGGTGGCCGGCTGATCAACGTGAGCTCGATCCATCAGGACACGCCCCGCATCGGCTCGTCCGCCTATGACGCCGCGAAGGGCGGCATGCGGATGCTGGCGCGCACGCTGGCGCTGGAACTTGCGCCGGACCGGATCACCGTGAACAACGTCGCGCCGGGCATGATCCTGACCCCGATCAACCAGAAGGCCATCGACGACGACAAGCTGCGGGCCGAGATGGAAAGCCACATCCCCCTGGGGCGCGCGGGCGAACCCGAAGAGGTCGCGGCGCTGATCGCCTTCCTTGCGTCGGATGCCGCCAGCTACATCACCGGGCAGAGCTTCGTGATCGACGGCGGGCTTTCGATCAATGTCGGGCAGGGCGCATGAGATGCGCGACGTGACCGCTCCGCCCGCAAACATCAGGCCCCGCGCAAAAACCGGACCCCGCCGCGATGCCGAGGGGTTCCTGCCGCTCGAAGCCTATGGCGCGCTGGGCGAGGGACGCTCGGTCGCGCTGTCGGGCGAGGATGGCGGCATCGACTGGTGGTGCGTGCCGAACATGGACAGCCCGCCGCTGTTCGACCGGCTGCTGGCGGGCGACGCGGCCTTGCCCGACGGCAGCCTTGCCGGGCATTTCACGATCCGCCCAGAGGGCGAGGTCACCGTCACCCGCCGCTACCGCGACCATTCCAACGTGCTGGAAACCCGCTTCGACAGCGCCGCCGGCACGGCCGTTCTGACCGAGTCGCTCAACAGCGGCATCGCCGGCCGCCTGCCTTGGTGCGAACTGGCGCGGCGGCTCGACGGGATCTCCGGCGAGATGACCTTCGCGGTCACCCTGCGCCTCGGCCACCGCGCCGGTCTGCGCAGCCCCTACCGGGCGCCGAACGGACCCTACAAGCTGTTCCACGTCGGGCGGGTGATGGGTCTGTTCCTGCATGGCGACGCGCTCGAGATCACGCGCGAAGAGGACGACGTGATCGAGGGACGCCTGACCCTGCGGGCGGGCGGGCGCGAGGTTCTGGCCATCGTCGCCGGTCAGGAAGAACCGCTGGTGGTGCCGGCACTGGCCGATGTCGACGCCCGCATCGACCGCTCGGACCGGGAATGGCGCGACTGGGCGCAGGTCTTCGGCGACGGCACCCCGGAAAGCGCCTTCCTGCTGCGCCAGGCGCTGGCGCTGAAGCTGCTGCTCTATTCGCCCTCGGGTGCGATCGCCGCCGCGGCCACCACCTCGCTGCCCGAACGCATCGGCGGCGACAAGAATTACGACTACCGCTACGCCTGGGTGCGCGACGCGGGCTACACGATCACCGCCTTCCTCGCGCTGGGGGTCGAGGCGGAGTCGAAGGCCGCGCTCAGCTGGCTGCTGAACCAGCTGTGCGAGCACGGCGCCCGCGTCTGCTTCGCGCTGGACGGCGGCGTCCACGACCGCATCGACCGGCTGCAGATGCCCGGATGGCGCCGCTCTGCCCCGGTGCTCGACGGCAATCGCGCCGCCCGCCAGCACCAGCACGGGACCTATGGCGACATCTTCGAAACCGTCGCCGCCTTCATCGCCCGCGGCAACATCATCGACCATCGCAGCGCCGAGACGCTGTCGCATCTTGCCGACGACTGCTCCGACCGCTGGCGGCAGAAGGACAGCGGCATCTGGGAACTGCCGGAGCTCGAACACTACACCATGTCGAAGATCAGCTGCTGGCAGGCGCTGAACCGCGCGGTGGAACTGGCCGACAGCGGCCACCTGCCCACCACCCAGCGCGACCGCTGGGCGCGCGAGCGCGACCGCATCGCCGCGTGGATCGACGAGAACTGCTGGGACCCGGAAATCGGCGCCTATGTGATGTATCCCGGCACCCGCAAGCTCGACGCCGCGCTGATCCTTGCTGTGCGGTTCGAATTCGACGGGCAGGACCGGCTGCGCAGCACGCTCGACGCCATCGACCGCGACCTTGGCGCCGGGCCCTTCCATCACCGCTACACCGGCATGGACCGCGAAGAGGGCTGCTTCCTTGCCTGCTCGTTCTGGATGGCCGAGGCCCGCGCGCTGCTGGGCGATCCGGAGGACGGGCACCGGCGGCTCAAGGCCCTGCGCCACGCGCTGGGCGCGGGCGTCGGCATCCTGCCCGAGATGATCGACCCGGACAGCCGCGCCTGGCTCGGGAACCTGCCGCAGGGGCTCAGCCATCTGGCCGCGCTGCAGGCCGCGGCGACGCTGCGCCGGCTCGACGGCGCCATGCCGCAGCGCGGCTGAGTCGCCCGGGACGGGCGGGGCGTCCCGCGCCCCGCCTCAACCGTCATTCAAAATCAGTGACTTGCAAGAAACCTGCCGCAAGGCGGGTTTCGCCGCTTGACCTGAGCGCCGTTCTGGGGCCCTTATTTGTCCGGACAACCGGACAATGTTGCGCGAGAGAGGAGCTCGTCGCGACGACATCGCCGGACACGACGGAGGAGAAGCCGTGAAGAAGATCGGCGAACAGCGCTACCGGGGCGAGATCGGGCGCTATTACGAGGATTTCGAGGTGGGGGATGTCTACGAGCATCGCCCGGGTCGGACGATCACCGACAGCGACAACATCAACTTCTCGCTGATGACGATGAACCTGCACCCGATGCATTGCGACGCGGCCTATGCCGAGAAGTCGGAATTCGGCAAGCCGCTGGTGAACAGCGGCCTGACCGTCGCCATCGTGCTGGGCATGACCGTCCCCGACGTCAGCGGCAAGGCGATCGCGAACCTCGGCTGGGAAAGCATCAAGCTGACCGCGCCGGTGTTCCCCGGCGACACGATCTATGCGGAATCCGAGGTTCTCGACAAACGCGAGTCGAAGTCGCGCCCCGGCGCCGGCATCGTGAAGGTGCGCACGCTGGGCAAGAAGGCCGACGGCACCGTGTTCATGAGCTTCGACCGCTCGGCGCTGATCCAGAAGCGCGAAGGCAACATCGACGAGGCCGCGGGCTACTGAGCCCCGGCCCCGGTCCGCGGCGGGAGAGGAGCCCGCCGCCGGCCGCCATCAGCCGCGCGACCGTCCCCGGCGCGGCGGGACGACAGGGGACACCAGGGAGGAAAGCATGATCAAGTCGTTCCGTGGCGCGGGCCTGACCGCGCTTGTCACCGCAGGCGCGCTTGCCGCGGGCCCCGTGCTCGCCGAAGAGCTGGTGCTGCCCAGCGAGGTGGCCGCGACCCACTGGAAGACCACCTACCAGAACGAATTCGCCGAGATGGTGAAGGAGAAGACCGGCGGCGAGATCGACGTGAAGGTCTTCCCCGCCGGCCAGCTCTACAACGAGCAGGACGCGCTCGCGGCGCTCGGCACCGGCGCGGTGCAGATGGTCTGGCCGGTCTCTGTCCGCATCGAGTCGATCGTGCCCGACACCGGCGTGATCAACCTGCCCTTCGCGCTCAGCGACAAGATGATGACCGACAGCTGCTTCTCGGAAGGGCTGACCGGCGTGATTTCGGACCAGCTGAAGCCGCGCGGGCTGAAGGTGCTGGGCATGCTGCGCACCGCCGACCTGTTCTTCATCTTCCGTGACAAGGAAATCACGAAGATGGAGGATCTGAAGGGCACCAAGGTGCGCGTCACCGGCGGCAAGGTCTTCCTCGACACGATGAACCGCCTCGGCGTCTCGCCGGTGTCGATGTCGGCATCGGAAATGTCGACGGCGATGTCGCAGGGCGCGATCGACGGCGTCTTCTCGTCGCCCGCCGGCTGGGCCGAGATGATCGGCATGACCGGCAAGTACGGCTGGTATGTCCCGGGCTTCTCGCTTTCGACCTATGCGGTCGTGGTCGACGGGATGTGGTTCGACGGCCTGCCCGCCGATCAGCAAGAGGCGATCCAGTCCTCGATCACCGAGATCTCGGCCAAGGAATGGGTCGAGGCCAAGGCCGCGGACGAGAAGCTGATCAAGAAGATGGAAGAACAGGGCGCCAAGTTCCACATCGCCGACGAAGCCGAGATCGCCCGCTGGAAGGCGCTGGCCGATGAAAGCGCCGCCTCGTTCAACGGCGAGCACAAGGAGATCGTCGCCAAGGTCGCCGAGCTGGAGAAGACCTGTGGCGTCGGCGGCTGATCCCGTCCGGGCGCAGGCGGCGGGGGTGACCCCGTCGCCGCGCGAGGCGCGCCCCGCCGAACGCCGGCGCGGCAGCCTCTGGACCCGGTTCGAGCATCGCTGGCTGCTGGGCTTCTCGACCCTGCTCGCCATCGCCGCGACCGCGATCATGCTGGTCGAGGCCTTCAGCCGCGGCTTTCTCGACCACAGCTACTTCTGGGCCGAGGAATCCGTCCGCTACCTGATGATCTGGGCCTTCTTCCTGACGCTGGGCGCGGCCGGCCGCGGCGGCTTCCACATCCGCACCGAGATGCTGGTGGACATGCTGCCCGAGGCGCTGAAGCGGGTCTGCCACGTTCTGGCAAGCCTTGCCGGCATCGCCTTCGCGGTCATCCTCTTCGCCGCCTCGATCCCGCAGATCACCCGCTACTACACGATGGGGATGATGACGGAATCGACCCTCGACCTGCCGATGTGGGCGCTGTTCCTGGCGATGCCGATCGGCTCGGCGCTGCTCGGGCTTTACTACCTCGGCTGCCTGCTGCGCGCCTG
Source organism: Frigidibacter sp. MR17.14 (assembly GCF_037095735.1). NCBI lineage: Bacteria > Pseudomonadati > Pseudomonadota > Alphaproteobacteria > Rhodobacterales > Paracoccaceae > Frigidibacter > Frigidibacter sp. MR17.14. The sequence continues at coordinate 71,013 of NZ_JBAWKD010000007.1, forward strand.
GGCGGGCGAGGAACCCTTCGCCGCACAGCCGGGCGCCGGCGCCCTGCCGCCGCTGGCCGAGCATCCCTCCGGCGCCGTCGTCGCAAAGGAAACGCCATGACCGTCGTTCTCGCCCTGCCGGTGGCGCTGGCCTTCCTCGCGATCGGCAGCCATGTCGCGATCGCGCTCGGCCTCGTGACCGCGGTGCTGCTGCTGATGGCCGGCGGCGTGCCGACCACCGTCATCGCCCAGACCGCCTTCAAGTCGGTCAACAGCTACGCGCTGATGGCGGTGCCGATGTTCATCCTTGCCGGCAACCTGATGATGAAGGGTCGCATCGCCGACCTGATGATCGACCTCGTCGGCTCGCTGGTCCGCGCGATCCGCGGCGGGCTCGCGCAGACGGTGCTGATCACCTCGGTATTCTTCGCCGCCGTTTCGGGTTCGTCCGTCGGCTCGGCCGCGGCCATCGGCGGCTCGACCGTCGACGGGCTGAAGCGCGAGAAATATCCCGCCCGCTTCGCCGCCGCCCTCGTTGCCGTCGGCGGCACGCTGGGGCTGATGATTCCGCCCTCGCTCGGCTTTATCCTGATCGGCTCGATCGTCGGCGTCCCGATCGACAAGCTGTTCCTGGCCGGCATCGTGCCCGGAATCATGGAGGCCTGCCTGCTGATGATCGGCGTGGGCATCATGTCGCGCCGCAACGGCTACGGCGAGAAGATCGCCCGCCCCGACTGGAAACGCTTCGGCACCAACCTGCCCCGCGCCGTTCCCGCGCTGCTGATGCCGGTGCTGGTCATGGGCTCGATCTATTCGGGCTTCCTCACGCCGACCGAGACCTCGGCCTTCGCCGCCGCCTATGCCGCGCTGCTGTGCCTGCTGGTCTATCGCAGCGTCAGCCTGGGCGACATGTGGGAAACCGCCAAGGACTCGCTGCTGCAGACCACGATGATCTTCGCGGTGGTCATGGGCGGCAGTTTGATCGGCTTCGTGCTGGCGCGGATGGGCGTGTCGCAGGCCCTGATCGGCGCGCTGCATGCCGCCGACATGAGCCCCTGGATGTTCCTGCTGATCGTGAACCTGCTCTTGCTGGTGCTGGGCATGTTCCTGGACGGGATCGCGCTGATCGTGCTGACCGCGCCCCTGCTGTTCCCCGCCGCCACCGCGCTGGGCATCGACCCGATCCACTTCGCGGTGATCATGGTCGCCAATGTCGAGATCGCGACCCTCACGCCCCCGATCGGCCTGAACCTCTTCGTGATGTCGGGCATCGCCCGGATCCCGGTTCACGAGGTCGCCCGCGGGGTCATGCCCTTCTACGCCGTCCGGCTCACCGGGCTTGCGCTCATCACCTATGTCCCGGCGATCTCGCTGGCACTGGTCCACTAGGGAGGAGACCAGATGAACGAACTGACCCAGATCCCCGACCCCGAGGTCGCCACCCGCGGCACCATCGCCGAGCGGCTGGCCACCTTCACCGAGACCCTGCCGGAGCGCGAGATCCCGGCGGCCGCCCGCGAACGGGCACGCTACCTGATCCTCGATGCCGTCGGCATCGCGCTGGCCTCGACCCAATACGACTTCTCGCACCGCACCCATGCCGCGCTTGCGGGCTTCGGCGAGGGCAGCCATGACGTGATCGGCTACGGCACCCGCCTGCCGCTGCGCGACGCGGTGATGATGAACGGCTTCCTCGTTCACGGGCTCGATTACGACGACACCCACACCCGCGGCGTGATCCATGCCACCGCCAGCTGCTTCCCCACCGCGATGGGCATGGCGGCCGAAGGCGACCGCTCGGGCCGCGACCTGCTGACCGCCTATGTCGGCGGGATGGAGGTCGCGACGCGGCTCGGCTCGGTCGCCAAGGGCGGCTTCCACCAGACCGGCTTCCACCCGACCGGGCTGATCGGCGCCTTCTCCTCGGCGCTGATCGCGGGCCAGCTGCGCGGACTGACCGCCAAGCAGCTTGCCCATGCGCAGGGCATCGCGCTGTCGATGGCCTCTGGCAGCCTCGAATTCCTGCAGGACGGCGCCTGGACGAAGCGGATGCATCCCGGCTGGGCCGGGGTCGCCGGCATTACCGCCGCCGCGCTTGCCCGCGCAGGCTTCATCGGCCCCAAGGAAACCTACGAGGGGCGCTTCGGCCTTTACGCCAGCCACCTCGGCCCGCTGGCGGAGAACTGCGATCTTGCGATCGCGACCGAGGGGCTGGGCGAGGTCTGGGAGGTGAATGCGGTCGCGATCAAGCCGCTGCCCGCCTGCCACTTCACCCATGCCTGCGCCGATGCGGCGGTGACGCTGCGCGAGACCCACGGCATCCGCCCCGACCAGATCGACAGCATCCGCGCGCTGATCCCGGCCGAGGTGGTGAAGACCGTCTGCGAACCGGTGCGTCACAAGCAGAAGCCGCAGAACAGCTACGACGCGCAGTTCTCGATCCCCTTCGCCGTGGCCTCGGGCCTCGTGAAGGGTCGCTTCGGTCTGGCCGAGCTGGAGCCCGAGGCGCTGAACGACGCCGAGACGCTGAGCGTGGCGCGCAAGGTCGCCTACGAGGTCGATCCGAACTCGGCCTTCCCGAAATACTACTCGGGCGAGGTCATCGTGCGGCTGAAGGACGGCCGTGAACTGACCCACCGCGAGCACATGAACCGCGGCGCCTCGGACCGGCCGCTGAGCGGCGCCGACATCACCGCCAAGTTCCGCGAGAACGCCGCGATGGCGCTGGCCCCCTCGGGCGTGGCGCGGGTCGAAGAGGCCGTGCTGGGCCTTGATGACGGGATCTCGGCGCGCGGCCTTGCCGCCGTGCTCGCCGGCCGCTGACAGGGAGAGAGAGAATGAAAGACCAACAGGACGCCTTCGAGCAAGAAGACATGATGCTCGACATGATCGACCGGTTCCTGAAGACCGAGGTCGAGCCGCATGTCCGCAAGCTGGAAAATGACGACATCTATCCCGAAGAGATCGTCGAGAAGATGAAGGAGATGGGCCTCTTCGGCTGCATCATCGCCGAGGAATACGGCGGGCTCGGCCTGTCGACCGCGACCTATGCCCGGATCATCGAGCGGATCTCGAAGACCTGGATGTCGCTGTCGGGGATCATCAACTCGCACCTGATCATGGCCTCGGCCGTGCAGCGCGCGGGGACGCAGGGCCAGAAGGCCGAATTCCTGCCCCGCTTCGCCACCGGCGAACTGCGCGGCGGCATCGGCCTGACCGAACCCGACGCCGGCACCGACCTGCAGGCGATCCGCACCACGGCGAAACGCGACGGCGACGACTACGTGGTGAACGGCGCCAAGACCTGGATCACCAACTCGCTCTACGGCAACTGCATCGCGCTGCTGGTGAAGACCGACCCCGAGGCGCAGCCGCGCCACAAGGGGATGAGCCTGCTGATCGCCGAGAAGGGCCCGGGCTTCGAGGTGGTGCGCAAGCTCCAGAAGCTCGGCTACCGCGGCATCGACACCTGCGAACTGCTGTTCACCGACTACCGCGTTCCCTATTCGCGGCTGATCGGCGGGCAGGAGGGCCAGGGCCTGAAGCAGATCCTTTCGGGTCTGGAACTGGGCCGGATCAACGTCGCCGCGCGCGGCGTCGGCGTCGCCCGCGCCGCGATGGAAGAAAGCGTCAAGTACGCGCAGATCCGGAAAACCTTCGGCAAGCCGATCTGCGAGCATCAGGCGATCCAGCTGATGCTGGGCGAGATGGCGACGCGGGTCGAGGCCGCGCGGCTGCTGGTCGACAGCGCCGCCAAGGCCTTCGACGAGGGCAAGCGCTGCGACATGGAAGCGGGCATGGCGAAATACTTCGCGACCGAAGCCGCGCTGAAGAACGCGACCGACGCGCTGCGCATCCACGGCGGCTACGGCTATTCCAAGGAATACAACGTCGAGCGGCTCTACCGCGACGCGCCGCTGCTGACGATCGGCGAGGGCACAAACGAGATGCAGCGCATCATCATCGCCCGCCAGCTTGTCGAAAGGAACCCGGCATGAGCCTGCCCCTCGAAGGCGTCCGCATCGTCGCGGTCGAGCAATACGGGGCCGGCCCCTTCGGCACCCAGCACCTCGCCGATCTGGGCGCCGAGGTGATCAAGGTCGAGAACCCGGCCGAGGGCGGCGAGGTCGGGCGCCATGTCGGTCCCTATTTCTTCGAACCCGGTGACAGCCACTTCTTCCAGTCGTTCAACCGCAACAAGAAAAGCGTCACCATCGACCTGAAAAGCCCCGAGGGCCGCGCGGTGTTCGAGGCGCTGGTCGCAACCGCCGACGCGGTCTTCGACAACCTGCGCGGCGACCTGCCGGAACGGCTGGGCATCGATTACGCAAGCCTGAAGCACGTCAATCCGAAGATCGTCTGCTGCCATCTGTCGGCCTATGGCCGCACCGGGCCGCGCAAGGCCTGGCCGGGCTACGACTACCTGATGCAGGCCGAGGCCGGCTATTGCGCGGTGACGGGCGAGCCGGGCGGGCCGCCCGCGCGCTTCGGGATCTCGATCATCGACATGATGACCGGAACCACGGCGGCGATGGCGCTGCTGGCGGCGCTGGTCTCGGCCCGCGCCACCGGGCAGGGCCGCGACATCGACACCAGCCTGTTCGACGTGGCGCTGCACAATGTGAACTACCTCGGCACCTGGTACATGAACGACGGGATCACCACCGACCGCGCCCCGCGCGGCGCGCATCCCTCGCTGACCCCCAGCCAGATGTACCGCACCGCCGACGGCTGGATCTTCATCATGTGCAACAAGGAGAAGTTCTGGCCCGTGCTCGCCCGCGCCATCGACCGGCCCGACTGGGCGACCGACCCGCGCTTCGCAAGCTTCAAGGCCCGGCTCGCGAACCGCGACCTGCTCACGCAGGAGATGGACGCGGCGCTGTCGACCGCCACCACCGACGAATGGATGAGACGTTTCGCAGGCCAGGTGCCCGCAGCGCCGGTCTATGATGTCGCGCAGGCGCTCGATAGCGCGTATGTCCAGCAGCAGGGCATGATCGCCGAGGTGCCGCACCCGGTCCGCGGCACGATCCGCACGCTCGCCTGTCCGGTCCGCTGTCCGGGCGAAGAGCTGCCGAAACGCCCGGGCCCCCGGCTGGGGGCCGACAACGACGACATCCTCGGGCCGCTGATGCAACCGGCGCGGCCCGAGCTTCTGCGCAAGGTGCCCTGAGCCGCGATGACCCAGCCCCCCGCCCTTCCGGCCTCTGCAGGCCACCCGCGCTACATGGCGCTCGCCCAGCACCTGATGGACGAGATCGCCGCGGGCGCCTATCCGGTGGGGGGGCTCCTGCCGACCGAGTTCGACCTCTGCGCCCGCTTCGGCGTCAGCCGCCACACGGTGCGCGAGGCGATCCGGCGTCTGGCCGACCTCGGGATGGTCAGCCGGCAGGCGGGGGTGGGCACGCGGGTGCAGGCGCCCAAGGCCGCCTCGCGCTATGTCCATGCCAGCGAGGGCATCGGCGATCTCTTCCAATACGTGCGCGAGGTGAACCTGGTGATCCGCGACGCGCGCGAGGTCATCGCCGACGAGGCACTGGCCGACCTGCTGGGCTGCCGCCCGGGCCAGGCCTGGCTGCGGGTGCAGGGCGAGCGTCACGTGGCCGGCGAAGACCGCCCGATCGCGCTGGCGGAGGTCTATATCGCCTGGCCCTACCGCAAGGTGGTCGAGGGCGTGACCGAGCCCACGACGCCGATCTACGCGATGATCGAGGAAGCGCATGGCATCGTCGCAAGCGAGGTGCACCAGCAGGTCAGCGCCGTCCTGCTCGACGCCCGCGCCGCCGAGGCCTTCGGCGCGGACCCGGGCGCCGCCGGCCTGCGGGTCGAGCGGCGCTACCTGACCGCGGCGGGCGAGCTGTTCGAGCTGGCCGTCAACCTGCACCCCGGCGACCGCTTCAGCCATTCGATGGTCCTGCACCGCGAAACGCAGGGCCCGCCCTCGCTGACCCCGAAACCCTGAGACCATGCGCCAAGACTCCGTCCTTCCCCTCGTCGTCACCATCGCCGTCCAGGCGCTGGTCTCGCTCACCTCGCTGGCCGCGCCGGTGATGGCCCCCGACGCCGCGGCGACGACCGGCCTCGCCGCCGGCTCGGTCGGGATCTTCGTCGGCGTGGTCTATGCCGCGGCCTGCCTGTCCAGCCTGTGTTCAGGCGATCTCGTGAATCGCTACGGTCCGATCCGGATGAGCCAGGTCTCGCTTCTGCTCTGCGCCGCGGGCCTTGCCGCCGCGGCGACCGGCCAGCCCGCGATGATCCTCGCCGCCGCGGTGCTGATCGGGCTCGGCTACGGACCGGTGACGCCCGCCAGCTCGCATATCCTCGTGCGCACCACACCGCCGCACCGGATGGGGCTGACCTTCTCGCTGAAGCAAACCGGGGTGCCGCTGGGCGGCATGCTGGCCGGGCTGATGGTCCCGGCGCTGATCCACGGCCTTGGCTGGCAGCAGACCTGCCTGATCCTCGCCGCGCTCTGCCTCGGGATGGCGGTGCTGACCCAGTCGATCCGCGCGCTGTTCGACGACGACCGCGACCGCGCGCGCGCCCTGAACCCGCGCCGCGCGCTGGAACCGCTGGGCCGGCTGATGCGCACCCCCGCGATGCGCGACATCGGGCTCTGCTCGTTCTTCTTCGGGGCGATGCAGCTGTGTCTGACCACCTTCCTCGTCCTCTACCTGACCGAGGTGCAGCACCTGACGCTGGCCGCCGCCGGCTCGCTTCTGGCCATCGCGCAGATCGCGGGCGTCTCGGGGCGACTGCTGTGGGGCTGGATGGCCGACCGCTTCGTCGCGCCGCGGCTGCTGCTGGGGCTGCTGGGCATCGCGATGGGCGGGGCCGGCATCACCTTCGCCATGGCCGCGCCCGGCTGGCCAGTGCCGGTCTTCGCCGCCATCGCGCTGGTGTTCGGCGCCTCTGCCATCGGCTGGAACGGCGTCTTCCTGGCCGAGGTCGCGCGCCTCGCCCCCGCCGGACAGGCAGGCTCGATGACCGGCGCCAGCCTGTTCCTGACCTATTCCGGCGTCGTCGTCGGCCCGCCGGCCTTCGCCGCCATCGTCCGCCATTCCGGCAGCTACGGAACCGCGTATCTGGCGACCGGCGCCCTGCTGGCCGCCATCGGCGCCTTCCTGATCGCCACCCGCCCGCGCGGCGGAGCGCGGGCCCAGCCGGCCTGACCCTGCGCCGCCATCCCCCGACCACCTGAACCACCCGGCCCCGGGGAGGGGGCCCTGCCATGACCCATCGCACCTATCTCTTCGTCCCCGGCGACCGGCCCGAGCGCTTCGACAAGGCCGTCGCCGCCGGTCCCGACGTGACAGTCCTCGATCTCGAGGACGCGGTCCTGCCCGAGGCCAAGCCCGCCGCGCGCGAGGCGATCCGCGGCTGGCTCGTGGCGGGTGGCCGCGCCGCGGTGCGCATCAACCCGGAAGGGACCGAGTGGCATGACGAGGACGTCGCCCTGCTGTCCACCCCCGGCGTCACCCATGCGCTGGTCCCCAAGGCCGAGGACCCGGCCGCGCTCGCCCGCCTTGCCGCCGCCCTGCCAGCGGGCCTGCCGATCGTGCCGGTGATCGAAAGCGCGCTCGGCCTCTTCAACGCGCGCGAGATCGCGGCCGCGCCGGGCGTCGTGCAGCTGGCCTTCGGCTCGGTCGACTTCCAGCTCGACGCCGGGATCGAGGCCGAGGGCGAGGCGCTGCTGTATGCCCGCTCGCACCTCGTCCTCGCCTCGGCCGTGGCACGGATCGCGCCGCCGGTCGACGGGGTGACGGTCGCGCTCGACGATCCGGGCCAGCTCGAGGCCGACACGAAGCGCGCCAAGGCGCTCGGCTTCGCGGGCAAGCTCTGCATCCATCCCAAGCAGGTCGCCGGCGTCCACGCCGCCTTCGCCCCGGCAGAGGCCGAGGTGACCCGCGCCCGCGCCATCGTCGCCGCGGCCGAGGCGACGACGGCCGGGGCGATCCGGCTCGACGGCAAGCTGATCGACCGCCCAGTGGTCGAACAGGCGCGCCGGGTGCTTGCGCGCGCCTAGCCGCGCGGCTGCCGCCTGAGCCGCCCCGGCGGCAGCCCGAAACGGCTGCGGAACGCCCGGCTGAAGGCCGAGAGCGAGCCGAAGCCGCAGCGCAGCGCGATCTCGGACATCGGGTGGCGGCTGTCGGTCACCATCCGCCGCGCCGCCTGCAGGCGCAGCTCGGCCCCGTATTCGGCGGGGCCGACACCGACCTGATCGCGGAACAGGCTCTGCAGACGCCGCAGCGACAGGCCCACCGCCGCCGCCGTCTCGCCGGCGCTTTCGGGCGCGTCGAGCCGCGTCTCCATCCGCGCGATCGCGGCGGTGACGCGGGGATCGCCGCCCTCGGGCCGGCCCGCGGCAATCGCGGTCAGCTGGCTTTCCGCCCCGGCCCGGCGCGAGGTGATGAAGGTCCCCGCCACCTGCATCGCCAGCGCCACGCCATAGCGCGCCGCGATCAGTTCCAGCATCAGGTCCTGCGCCGGCCCCGCGCCGCCCGCGCTCAGCCGCCGGCCGGCGACGACATGGCGGTCGGGCACCACCTCGACTCCCGGATGGGCCGCCGCGAAATCCTCGAGATCCTCCCAATGCGTGGTGACCCGCGCCCCGTCGAGCAGGCCCGCCGCCGCCAGAAGCCAGCCGCCGCTGTCGATCGCGCCCAGCATCCCCACCCCCTTCGCGGCGCGGCGCAGGCTGCGCACCAGCGCGCCCGTCGCCATCTCCTTCGCGCCATAGCCCGCCAGCACCAGCAGCAGGTCGGGCGGCGCCAGATCGGCCAACGCCACCTCGGCCGGCAGGTCGATCCCGCAGGTCAGCGCCACCGGCCCGCCATCGCCCGACACGATCCGCCAGCGGAACGCCCGCGCGCCCAGATGCCGGTTCGCCGCGCGCAGGGGATCGATCACCGAGCCCAGCGTCAGCAGCGAGGCCTGCGGCAGCACCAGCACCGCGATCTCGAGCGGGCCCGAGGCCGGGGCGAAGACGGAGGCAGCAGAAATCGGGCGACGGGTGGCGCTATCGGTCATATTCGCAGCGTGATCGGTCAAACACCGCCATGCAAGAGGTTTAGCTTCGGCCCCAACAAAGGAGTGTCCGATGCCGCTGTCCCCGAATCGCGAAACCTTCATCACCTGCGCCGTCACCGGCTCGGGCGGGACGCAGGACCGCAGCCCGCATGTGCCGCGCTCGCCGGCGCAGATCGCCGAAAGCGCCATCGCCGCCGCCAAGGCCGGGGCCGCGATCGTCCATTGCCACGTCCGCGACCCCGAGACCGGCGCGCCGTCGCGCGATCCGGCGCTGTACCGCGAAGTCACCGAGCGCATCCGCGACAGCGACACCGACGTGGTGCTGAACCTGACCGCTGGCATGGGCGGCGACATGGTCTTCGGCGACGTGGAAAGCCCTCTGCCGCTGAAGGCGCAGGGCACCGACATGGGCGGCGCCACCGACCGGATGCGCCACATCGCCGACTGCCTGCCAGAGATCTGCACGCTCGACTGCGGCACGATGAACTTCGCCGAGGCCGATTACGTCATGACCAACACCCCCGGCATGTTGCGGGCGATGGGCGGGATGATGACGAAGCTGGGCGTGAAGCCCGAGATCGAGGCCTTCGACACCGGCCACCTGTGGTTCGCCAAGCAGCTCGTGGAAGAGGGCACGCTGGCCGGCCCGGCACTGGTGCAGCTGTGCATGGGCGTGCCGTGGGGCGCACCCGACGATCTGAACACCTTCCTCGCGATGGTGAACAACGTGCCCGCCGACTGGACCTGGTCGGCCTTCTCGCTCGGGCGCCACCAGATGCCCTTCGTCGCGGCCTCGGTGCTGGCCGGCGGCAACGTCCGCGTCGGGCTCGAGGACAACCTCTGGCTGGGCAAGGGCCAGCTCGCCACCAATGCGCAGCTGGTGGAACGGGCGGTGACGATCATCGAGAACCTCGGCAGCCGCGTCATCGGCCCCGACGAGGTGCGCGCGAAGCTTGGCCTGACGAAACGCGCGCCCGTGCGGGTGGCGGCATGAAGGCCGCGATCGTCGGCGGCGGCGTCATCGGCGGCGGCTGGGCCGCGCGCTTCCTGCTGAACGGCTGGGACGTGGCGGTCTTCGACCCCGACCCGGAAGCCGAACGCAAGATCGCCGCCGTGCTGTCGAACGCCCGTGCCGCCCTGCCGCTGCTGTCGGACACCGGACTGCCGGCCGAGGGTCGGCTGACCTTCCCCGCCACGCTGGCCGAGGCGGTGACCGGCGCCGACTACATTCAGGAGTCCGTTTCCGAGCGGCTCGACCTCAAGCACCGGGTGCTGGCAGAGATCCAGAAAGCCAACCCCACGGCACCGATCGGCTCGTCGACCTCGGGGTTCAAGCCGTCGGAGCTGCAGCAGGGCGCGCTGAACCCGGCCACGATCTTCGTGGCCCACCCCTTCAATCCGGTCTACCTGCTGCCGCTGGCCGAGATCGTGCCCTCGCCCGCCTCCTCCCCCGACTTCATCGCGCAGGTGCAAGAGACGCTGCGCGGCATCGGGATGTTCCCGCTGCACATCCGGAAGGAGATCGACGCCCATATCGGCGACCGCCTGCTCGAGGCGCTGTGGCGCGAGGCGCTGTGGCTGGTGCATGACGGCATCGCCACGACCGAGGAGATCGACGAGGTCATCCGCATGTCCTTCGGCCTGCGCTGGGCGCAGATGGGCCTGTTCGAGACCTATCGCATCGCCGGAGGCGAGCCCGGGATGAAGCATTTCATGGCCCAGTTCGGCCCGGCGCTGGCCTGGCCCTGGACCAAGCTGATGGACGTGCCACCCTTCGACGATGCGCTGGTGGACCTGATCGCCGGCCAGTCCGACGCGCAGTCCGGCCACCACTCGATCCGGGAACTGGAACGGATCCGCGACGGCAATCTCGTGGCCTTCCTGCGCGCGCTGAAGGACCGCGACTGGGGGGCGGGCCGGGTCTTCAACGACCATGACCGGCGGCTCGCGGCGGCGGCGCCTGCGGCGCCAGTCCAGCAAAATCCGATGGTTACCGCCCGGATGGTGGTGCTTCCCAGCTGGATCGACTACAACGGCCACATGACGGAAAGCCGCTATCTCTTCGCGGGCTCGCAGACCATCGACGCCTTCCTCGCCAAGATCGGCGCCGGGCTCGACTATGTCGCGGCGGGCAAGAGCTACTACACGGCCGAAAGCCACATCCGTCATCTCGACGAGGCGAAGGCGGGCGAGGGGCTGAGCGGATCCGTGCAGGTGCTGGCCGCGGACGACAAGCGCCTGCATGTCTGGATCAGCCTGACCCGCGACCGCGACGGGGTCGAGGTGGCGACGATCGAGCAGATGCTGCTGCATGTCGCCATGGCCGAGGGCCGCACCTGCCCCGCCGATCCGCAGGTCCTCGCGACGCTCTCGCCGATCGCCGCCGCCCATGCTGACCTGCCCCGCCCCGAACACGCCGGGCGTCATGTCGGCCAGCGAAAGCCCATCCCTGCATGAAGGCCTGCCCATGAAGATCGCCACCGACCTGCCGCACGAGGTCACCGAGACGCCGCATCTCTGGATCCCGCTCAAGGACGGGACCCGGCTCGCGGCCCGTCTGTGGATGCCCGAAGGCGCGGGACAGGTGCCGGCGATCCTCGAATACCTGCCCTACCGCCGCCGTGACGGGACGGCGGTGCGCGACCAGCTGACCCATCCGTGGTTCGCCGGCCACGGCTATGCCTGCCTGCGCGTCGACATGCGCGGCAATGGCGACAGCGACGGGCTGATGGCCGACGAATACACCGCGCTCGAACAGTCCGACGCGGTCGAGGTCATCGACTGGATCGCCGCGCAGCCCTGGTCGAACGGCGCGGTGGGCATGATGGGGATCAGCTGGGGCGGGTTCAATGCGCTGCAGGTCGCGGCGCTGGCGCCCGAACCGCTGAAGGCCATCGTCACGCTGTGCTCGACCACCGACCGCTACGCCGACGACATCCACTACAAGGGCGGCTGCATGCTCACCGAGAACCTCGGCTGGGCGGCGACGATGTGGTCCTTCTCGTCGCGCGCGCCCGACCCGGCGATCCGCGACGACTGGCGCGCGGTCTGGCTCGACCGGCTGGAAAGCGAGCCGTTCCTGGCGAAGACCTGGTTCGCGCACCAGACCCGCGACGGCTACTGGAAGCACGGCTCGGTCTGCGAGGATTATTCCGCGATCAAGGCCGCGGTGATGGCGGTCGGCGGCTGGGGCGACAGCTACAAGAACGCGGTGCCGCAGCTGGTCGAGAACATCGAGGGGCCCGTCCGCGGCATCAACGGCCCCTGGATGCACAAATATCCGCATTTCGCCTATCCAGAACCGCGCATCGGCTTCCTGCAAGAGGCGAAGGGCTTCTGGGACACGCATCTGAAGGGCCTGCCCGACCCCGGCCGACCGGCCTATGCGATGTACCTGCTGGACGGCGCCGCGCCCTCGACCTGGTACACCCACCGCCCCGGCCGCTGGATCGCCGAGCCCGCCTGGCCCGGCCCGAATGTCACGGAACAGAGCCTGCCCCTGGGTCAGACCCCGCAAGGCCACGGCACGCTGGGCGCCGCGCCCGCGCCCTTCGCGGCACTGGTGGCGAGCCCCGAGCATTGCGGCATGGACGCGGGCGAGTACTGCGCGATCTTCCTCGGGCCAGAGATGCCGGGCGACCAGCGTCGCGACGACGCGCTGTCGGTCACCTTCGACAGCGCGGCGCTGGCGCAGACCGACATCGTCGGCGCCCCGTCGGTGACCCTGCGCCTGCGCTCTGACACGCCGGTCGCGCATCTGGCGGTGCGGCTGAACCACCTGCTGCCCGACGGCGCCGCGACGCGGATCACCTGGGGGCTACTGAACCTCTGCCAGCGCAACTCGCGCGAGCACCCAGAGGCGCTGACCCCCGGCGAAGAGATCGAGGTGACGATCCCCCTCGACCACATCGCCTATCGCCTGCCCGAAGGCCACCGGCTGCGGGTCTCGGTCTCGACCAGCTACTGGCCGATGATCTGGCCCTCGCCCGAACCTGCCCGCGTCACCCTGACCGGCGGCGCGCTGGCGCTGCCCATCCGACCCTCGGGCGACGGCGACGAGCTGACCTTCCCGCCGCCCGAGGCCGCGCCGCCGCTGGCGCTGCAGGAGATCCGCCCCGAGGCACACACCCGCCGGACAGAGATCGACCAGCGCACGGGCGTGGTTTCGCTGATCATCGAGGACGATTTCGGCAAGGCGCGCGACCCGAACCACGGGCTGATCGCGGGTTCCACCTTGCGCGAATGGTGGGACATCCACCCCGACGACCCGCTGTCGGCCCGCGGCCGCACCCACTGGACGCAGGAAATCGAGCGCGACGGCACGTCCCTGCGCACCGAGGCCTTCACCGCGCTGCACTCGGATGCGACCACCTTCCACCTCTCGGGCCGGATCGAGGCCTGGGAGAACGACCGCCTGATCTACGCCCGCGACGTGACCGAGACGGTCCCGCGCGACCATCTTTGACCACCCCGCAGGAAAACATTGCCGCAAGGCGTGAAATCACGATTAATTGACGCATCAATCAAGAGTCGCTGCCACGACGCCGCGACCGTGACCCAGGGAGACCACCGCATGTCCAACGAACTCGACTGGATGCTGGCGCGCACCATCGCCGGCCGGATGAACCGCCGCGCCTTCATCGGCCGCGCCACCGCACTGGGGCTGACCGCCACCGCCGCCAACGGCCTGCTGGCCCAGGGCGCGCGCGCGCAGGGCACCCCGAAGAAGGGCGGCACGCTGAAGATCGGGATGCAGGGCGGCGGCTCGACCGACAGCCTCGACCCGGCGCTGGCGGCGAACCAGGTCACCTTCCAGCTGCTGCGCATGTTCGGCGAGCCGCTCGTCGAACTGACGCCCGAGGGCGCGCTCGACATGCGGCTGGCCACCGACGTGTCCTCGACCCCCGACGCCAAGACCTGGAGCTTCGCGATCCGCAAGGGCGTGACCTTCCACGACGGCTCGAAGCTGACGCCCGACGACGTGGTCGCGACCCTGAAGCGCCATTCCGACGAGAAGTCGCAATCGGGCGCGCTGGGGCTGATGAAGGGCATCTCGTCGATGAAGGTCGACGGCGACAACGTGGTGATCGAGCTCGAGGCGCCGAACGCCGACCTGCCCTACCTGATGGCCGACTACCACCTGCTGATCCAGCCGAAGGGCGGCGTCGATGCGCCCGCCGCCGGCGTCGGCACCGGCGCCTACAAGGTCGCCTCGCACGAGCCCGGCGTCCGCGCGGTCTTCGAGAAGTTCGACGGCTACTGGGATGACAAGCTGGGCCATTTCGACTCGGTCGAGATCCTGGTGATCAACGACAACACCGCCCGTTCCTCGGCGCTGCAATCGGGCCAGGTGCACCTGATCAACCGCATCGACCCGAAGGTCGCGGGCCTGATGAGCCGCGCCCCGAACCTGACCGTGACCAACGTCTCGGGCCGCGGGCACTACGTCTTCATCATGCATTGCGACACCGCGCCCTTCGACAACCCGGATCTGCGCATGGCGCTGAAGCTGGCGGTCAACCGGCAGGAAATGGTCGACAAGATCCTGATGGGCTACGGCTCGGTCGGCAACGACTTCCCGATCAACGCCGCCTACCCGCTGTTCGACGCCTCGATCCCGCAGCGCGAATACGATCCCGAACAGGCCGCGGCGCTTTACAAGAAATCGGGCCACGACGGCTCGCCGATCCTGATGTCCTGCTCGGACGTGGCCTTCGCCGGCGCGATGGACGCCGCCGCGCTCTTCCAGCAGTCGGCCCAGGCCGCCGGCATCCCGCTGCAGATCCAGCGCGAGCCCGGCGACGGCTACTGGTCGGACGTCTGGAACGTGAAGCCGTTCAGCGCCTCGTACTGGGGCGGGCGCCCGGTGCAGGACCAGATGTATTCGACGGCCTACCTGTCCACCGCCGACTGGAACGACACCCGCTTCAAGAACGCCGAGTTCGACGACCTGCTGATGAAGGCCCGCGGCGAGCTGGATGAGGCCAAGCGCAAAGAGATGTATGGCCGCATGGCGATGCTGGTGCGCGACGACGGCGGCCTGATCCTGCCGATGTTCAACGACTTCATCTCGGCCAACTCGAAGGACCTGATGGGCTGGCTCGACGATCCGAACCAGGACTTCATGAACGGCTACGCGCCGCACAAGTGCTGGTTCGCCTGAGGTCCGGCCCTTGAGCATCCATCCCGTCGCCAGACTGCTGGCCCAGCGCATCGCGCTGGGCCTCGTCCTCCTGTTCGCCGCCTCGATCCTGATCTTCGCCGGCACCCAGATCCTGCCCGGCGACGTGGCACAATCCATCCTCGGCCAGTCCGCGACGCCGCAGGCGCTGGCCAACCTGCGCGCCCAGCTCGGCCTCGACCAGCCGGCGATGACCCGCTACCTCGCCTGGGCGGGCGGCGTGCTGCACGGCGATCTCGGCAAGGCGCTGACCAACGGTCAGGACATCGCCACCGCCATGTCGCAGCGGCTCGGCAACACGCTGTTCCTTGCCGGGGCCGCCGCGGTGATCGCGGTGCCGCTGGCGCTGATCCTCGGGCTCGTCTCGGTGCGCTACCGCGGCCGCTGGCCCGACCGCGTGATCTCGGCCGTCACCCTCTCGACCGTCTCGGTCCCCGAATTCCTGCTCGGCTATCTCGCGATGTTCTTTTTCGCGGTCCAGTACCGGGTCTTCCCCTCGGTCTCGACCGTCTACGATTCCATGGGCTTCTTCGAAAAGCTGCACGCGATCGGCCTGCCGGTGATGGTCCTCGTGCTCGTGGTCCTTGGCCACATGATGCGCATGACCCGCGCCGCGATCCTGAACGTGATGCAGTCGGCCTATGTGGAAACGGCCGAGCTGAAGGGCCTGCGCCCCTTCACCATCATCGCCCGCCACGCGCTGCCGAACGCGGTGGCGCCGGTCGTCAACGTCATCATGCTGAACATGGCCTATCTCGTGGTCGGCGTCGTGGTGGTCGAGGTGGTCTTCGTCTATCCCGGCATGGGCCAATACCTCGTCGACCATGTCGCCAAGCGTGACGTGCCGGTGGTGCAGGCCTGCGGTCTGGTGTTCGCCGCCGTCTACATCGGGCTGAACATGCTGGCGGACCTCGTCGCCATCCTTGCCAACCCGCGCCTGAGGCACCCCAGATGAGCCGCATCCCCCTGTCGGCCCTGATCGGCCTCATCCTCACCGCGGCCTATTTCCTGGCCGCCGTCTTCGCCTCGCTGATCGCCCCCTACGGCATGGCCGAGATCGCCGGCGGCGTGTGGGAGCCGATGTCGGCCACCCACTGGCTTGGCACCGACTCCATCGGCCGCGATCTCCTGTCCCGGATGATCTACGGCGGGCAGGTCACGATCTTCGTCGCCACCGCGGCGACGCTGGTGGCCTTCACCACCGGCGCGCTGCTGGGCTTCATCGCCGCGGTGTCGGGCGGCTGGGTCGATCAGGTGCTGTCGCGGCTCGTCGATCTGTTCATGTCGATCCCGGCGCTGATCCTCGCGCTCGTGATCCTCTCGGTGATGCCGGTCACCCTGCCGGTGCTGATCGCGGTCATGGGGCTGATCGAGTCGACCCGCGTCTTCCGCCTCGCCCGCGCCGTCGCCGTCGACATCGCGGTGATGGACTATGTCGAGGCCGCCCGCCTGCGCGGCGAGGGCCTCGGCTGGGTCATCTTCCGCGAGATCCTGCCCAATGCCCTGTCGCCGCTGGTGGCCGAGGCGGGCCTGCGCTTCATCTTCATGGTGCTCTTCATCTCGACCCTGTCGTTCCTCGGCCTCGGCGTGCAGCCGCCGCTCGCCGACTGGGGCGGCATCGTGAAGGAGAACAAGGACGGCATCGTCTATGGCGTGCCCGCCGCGCTGATCCCGGCCGTCGCCATCGCGACGCTGGCGATCTCGGTCAACCTCGTGGCCGACTGGATCCTCAATCGCACCACCAGCCTCAAGGGGGGCCGCGGATGACCGACCTTCTCGAAATCCGCGACCTGAAGATCGAGGCGACCTCCTATCCGCCGGGCGAGCCCCCGCGCGAGGTCACGCTGGTCGAGGGCGTCTCGCTGAAGCTTCCCAAGGGCCGCGTCATGGGCCTGATCGGCGAAAGCGGCGCCGGCAAGTCGACCATCGGCCTCTCGACGCTGGCCTATGGTCGCGGCGGGGTGCGGATCACCGGCGGCCGCGTTGTGCTGAACGGACAGGACATCCTGACCCTTGCCCCCGGCGCGCTGCGAAAGCTGCGCGGCAAGACCGTCACCTATGTCGCGCAATCCGCCGCCGCCTCGTTCAACCCGGCGAAGAAGCTGATCGACCAGGTGATCGAGACGACGCTCGCCGCCGGCGTCCCGAAACCGCAGGCCCGCGCCCGCGCGGTCGAACTGTTCCGCAAGCTCTCGCTGCCCGCGCCCGAGACGATCGGCGAGCGCTTCCCGCATCAGGTCTCGGGCGGGCAACTGCAGCGGGTGATGACGGCGATGGCGCTCTGCCCGAAGCCGGAACTGGTGATCTTCGACGAACCCACCACCGCGCTCGACGTCACCACCCAGATCGACGTGCTGGCCGCGATCAAGGCCGCGATCCGCGACGAGGGCGTGGCCGCGCTCTACATCACCCACGACCTCGCCGTGGTCGCCCAGATCGCGGACGAGATCATGGTGCTGCGCCACGGGAAGATGGTCGAGCTGGGCGACACCGGCCAGATCATCACCGCGCCCCGCGAAGGCTACACCCGCGATCTCGTCTCGGTCCGCCAGATCGAGCATCCCGAAAAGCCGCAGGCGGCCGAGCCGGTGCTGACCATCGCCGGCATCTCGGCGCGCTACGGCCGCTCGGGCCCGCAGGTGCTCTCGGATGTCTCGGCGGTGCTGCCGCAGGGCCAGACCCTTGCGGTGGTGGGCGAAAGCGGCTCTGGCAAATCGACCCTCGCCCGGGTGATCACCGGCCTGCTGCCGCCCGGCGACGGCACGATCACCTTCGCGGGCCGTACCCTGTCGCCGGCGATGGCGGGCCGCTCGCGCGACGACCTGCGCGAGCTGCAGATGATCTACCAGATGGCCGACACGGCCATGAACCCACGCCAGACCGTGGCCACGATCATCGGCCGCCCGCTCGAATTCTACTTCGGCCTGAAGGGCGCCGAGAAGCAGGCCCGCGTCACCGCCCTGCTGGAAGAGATCGAGCTTGGCCCGAAATTCGCCGACCGCTACCCGGCGGAACTGTCGGGCGGCCAGAAGCAGCGGGTCTGCATCGCCCGCGCGCTGGCCGCGAAGCCAAGGCTGATCATCTGCGACGAGGTCACCTCGGCCCTCGACCCGCTGGTGGCAGACGGGATCCTGAAGCTGCTGATGGACCTGCAGCGCGACGAGGGCGTGGCCTATCTCTTCATCACCCACGACATCGCGACGGTGCGCGCCATCGCCGACCGGATCATGGTGATGCACCGCGGCAAGGTCGTGCGCTCCGGCCCCAAGGCCGAGGTGCTGGCGCCGCCCTTCGACGCCTACACGGACCTGCTGCTCGCCTCGGTTCCCGAGATGCGGCAGGGCTGGCTCGAACAGGTCGTGCAGGGCCGCCGCATGGCCGCCGGCGGCGAATAGCGCGCCCTCAAGGCCTTCGCATCGGCGCAAGTATCCCGGGGGTGAATTGCCCCGGAACGGGGCAAGAGGGGGCAGCGCCCCCTCCCCCGTCGCGCTCAGCCCAGCGGCACCGGGGCGGTGGCCACCGCCGCCGCCAGCATCACCAGCGCCACGAGCACCGACCATTTCAGCGTGAAGCGCAGATGCGCGCCGAACTCGACCTTCGCCAGTCCGACCAGCACATAGGCCGCCGGGACCAGCGGGCTCAGCATGTGCACCGGCTGCCCGACCAGCGAGGCGCGGGCGATCACCTCGGGCGCGATGCCATAGGCCGCCGCCGCCTGCGCCAGCACCGGCACCACCCCGAAGTAGAAGGCGTCGTTCGACAGGAAGAAGGTGAAGGGCGCCGACAGCAGCGCGGTGATCAGCGGGATGTAGCTGCCCGCCTGCGCGGGGATCAGCGCCACCACGCTCTGCGCCAGCGCGTCGGTCATCCCGGTGCCCATCATGATCCCGGTGAAGGCCCCGGCCCCGAACACCACCGAAACGACGGCCAGAACCGAGCCGGCATGGGCGGCGATGCGCTCGCGCTGCGCCTCGACATTGGGAAAGTTCACCAGCATCGCGATCGCGAAGCCGACCATGAACACCAGCGCCAGCGGCATCACGTCCAGCACCAGCAGCACCATCATCGCCAGCGTCAGCACGATGTTGAACGCCTGCAGCCAGCGCGGCCGGCTGACGATGCCGCGGGTCGAGTCCTCGACCTGCCGCGCAAGATCCGCCGCCCCGAAGCCCTCGGCCGACAGCGTGCCCAGCCGCCGCCGCTCGCCCAGTCCCAGCCAGGCCGCGATCAGCAGCGCCGCCAGGCAGGCGATCGCCATCGCCGGCAGCAGCGGCACGAAGGTGTTGCCGACATCGGTGTGCAGCGAGGACATCACCCGCGCCGTCGGCCCGCCCCAGGGCGCGACGTTGATGATCGCGTTCGGGATCACCGTCACCGCCGGCAGGATCAGCGGGTTGATCCCCAGCCGCTGGTGCAGCGGCATCATCGCGGTGACGACCAGCAGGTAGGTGGTCGAGCCGTCCCCGTCGAGCGAGATCGCCATCGACAGCGCGCAGGTGCCCACGACCACCCGCAGCGGATCGCCATGGCAGCTGCGCACCACCAGCCGGACCAGCGGGTCGAACAGGCCCACGTCGATCATCATCGCGAAATACAGGATCGCGAACAGCAGCAGCACCGCGGTGGGGGCGATCTTGCGCATCCCGTCCATGACCAGCGTCGGGATCTCGGGGCCGAAGCCCGCAAGCAGCGCGAAGACGATGGGCACAAGGATCAGGCCGATCAGCGCCGACAGGCGTCCGGTCATGATGGCGGCCATGAAGGTCAGGATCATGGCATAGGCTAGGAACGTGAGCACGTGACTTCCTCCTCGGGCGCCGGCGGGACCGGCGCTGTCTTGGGTCTTTCTCGGGATGTTCTGGGGTCCGGGCCGGGCGCCCGGCGCGCGCCGGCGTCAGGGCAGGCCGGTATCGGGTCCGCGGGCGCGGGCCAGCGTCACCATCCGCTCCAGCTCGGCCACGAGGGCGGGGCCGGTCAGCGGCAGCGGCGACAGGTGGTATCGTTCAAGAAGCCGGGCATAGCCCGGCGTGGCCAGCAGCGCGTCCATCCGCTGCCGCCACCAGTCGAAATCGGCGTCGGACACGTCCGGGCCCATGTAGACCCCGCGCATCACCGGCCAGTCCAGCGCCACGCCCTGCTCGCGCGCGGTGGGCACGCCGGCCAGCTCGCCGCCCAGCCGCGCCGGGGCATAGACCGCCAGCAGCCGCAGCGGCCGCCCGGCGTCGATCAGCGCCTGGCTGTCGGCCACGTCGTTCACGCAGGCCTGCACGAAGCCGCCGATCAGCCCCTCGCTGCAGCTGCCGCCACCATCGAAGCCGACGAAGCGGATCTCTCCGGCGCCAAGGCCCGCGGCCTTCGCGGTCATCGCCGCACGCAGCCAGTCGCGCCCGCCCAGCGTGCCGCCGCCGCCGATCGCCACCCGGTGCGGGGCGGCGGCCAGCGCTGCCAGAAACCCGCGCAGATCGCTCCAGGGCGCATCGTCGCGCACCACCATCGCCCCATGGTCGAGCCCCAGCGCCGCCAGCCACCGCACGTCGCCCAGCCCGTGGTCGCCGAAGCCGCCGCGGGCCAGCGCGTCGATCGAGCCTTCCGAGAAGGCGACGAGCGTGCCGTTCTCGGCCCGGCGGCGGTTGACGACTTCGTTGAAGGCGACCGCGCCCACCCCGCCGGGCAGGAAGTCGCGGGCGACCGGCGCCGCGAAAAGCCGGGTTTCCTGCGGCGCACCATCCAGCGCCTCGGCCAGCAGCCGGCAGGTCAGGTCGAAGCCGCCGCCGGGCCGGGCCGGGGCGACGCAGGCGGCGGCGGTCGGGGCGGCGACCGCCGGCCCGGGCAGCACGCCGGGCCAGAGCGCAAGGGCAAGCGCAAGCGCAAGGGCCGCCGCCCGGACGAGCGAACGGGCCAGCGACGCAGCCAGCCAGGCCGGCCGGCGGTCGTCGCGGCCTTCCGATGGCCGGAGCCTGCTGCGGCGTCGTGTCACTTTGAATCTCCCGTCGGCCCTGCGACCGTCTCCTGAGGGGCGTTATAGGGACGCGAAGCTGTCAACCGGCTGTCAGTTTCGGCCCAATGCGGCCCGCGGCGGCAGGAAATCGCCCCCGCCGCCCCGTCCGCCGGGGTCCAGTGCGGGATCACTCCGCCAGCAACGGCAGCAGCAGACTGGCCTCGAACCCGCCGCCGCGGCGGTTGCGGGCCTCGAAGCGGCCGCCATGCGCCTCGGCCACGGCGACGACCAGCGCCAGTCCCAGCCCGGTGCCGCCCCCAGCCCGGGCAGCGCCGTCCGCAGTCCGCGCAGCGCCGTCCTCGCCCAGAAACCGCTCGCCGATCCGCGCCAGCAGCGCGGGCGCCATCCCCGGCCCGCCGTCGGTGACGGTGATCCGCGCCATACCCGCCCCCTGCCCCGGCTCCGGCTCCGGCACCAGCGCCAGCGCCACCGTCCCGCCGACCGGGGCATGGCGCAGCGCGTTGTCCATCAGGTTGCTCAGCGCCTCGTAAAGCAGCGTCTCGTCGCCCGCGACCCGCAGCGCCGCCCCGGGCAGGTCGAGCTCGAGGTCGATCCGTCGCCGCCGCGCCGCGGGCAGCTGCATCCGCGCAAGCTCGGTCAGCACCGCGGCCAGCGCCACCGCCGGGCGCGGCGCCGCCTCGGCCGACAGGTGGCCCGCCCGCGCCAGCGCCAGCATCTGCGCCGTGGTCCGGGCCGAGCGGTCGATCACCGGCGCCATCGCCTGCAGCGCCGCCGCCCGCTCGGCCGGGTCGCGCGCGCCCATCGCCAGCTCGAGCTGCATGCGCAGGATCGACAGCGGCGTGCGCAGCTGGTGCGAGGCGGTGTCGAGCAGCTGGCGCTGCGCCCGCGCCAGCGCCGCCTGCCGCAGCAGCAGGCCGTTGAAACTGTCGATCAGCGGCTGCACCTCGCGCGGCAGCGCCGCCGCCGGGATCGGGGTCAGATCGTCGGCCGCGCGCCGGTCGAAACTGGCGCGCAGCCGGCGCAGCGGCTTCAGCGCCGCCCCCACCGCCAGCCACAGCAGGCCCAGCGTCACCGCCTCGGCCGCAAGATCGCGCCACAGCGCCAGCCGCTGCACCCGGCCAAGGAATTCGGCCCGCGACCCGGTGCTTTCGCCCAGCTGCAACAGCACGCTCTGCGGTTCCGCCGCGCCGTAAAGCGGCGCCGGCAGCGCCCGGCGCAGCGCCGCGACCCGCACCGGCTCGCCCAGATAGGTGGCGTCGTAGAAGCGCATCTCGCCCGGGGCCAGCGCCGTCGCAGGCTCGGGCAGGCCCGGATCGCCGATCTGCACCAGCCCGTCGTCGCTGCTGACCCGGACATAGACCGTGCCCGCCGCCGTGCTCTGCAGCGTCGCGAAGAGGTAATAGGGCAGCTCGACCCCCAGCCCGCCGTCGCGGGTCGAGATATTGGCCTCGATCACCCGCAGCGCGCCCGCCAGAGACCGGTCATAGGCGCTGTCGGCCAGCGCCGCGACCGTGATCCGCCCCGTCAGCGACGAGGTCGCCAGAACCACCACCGCCACCGGCAGCAGCCACAGCACCAGCGTCCGGCGCAGCGAGCGCGCCTCAGCCGCCATCGACCGGTTCCAGGAAATAGCCAAGCCCGCGCTGGGTCACCACCCGCACGTCGCTGCCTTCGAGCCGGCGGCGCAGACGGTAGATCATCACCTCGACCGCCTCGATCTGGATCTCGACCTCTTCCCCGACCAGCCGGTCCAGCAGATGCGCCTTCGATTGCGGCTCGCCCGGGCGCTGGATCAGCAGCTCGAGGATCGCATGTTCGCGCGGCGCCAGATCCAGCGGCGCGCCCGCCAGCGTGAAGCGCCGCCGCGGCGCGTCATAGCCCAGCGTGCCGCAGGTGAACTGCCCGCTGGCCCGGCCAAGGCTGCGCCGCAGCAGCGCGGTCAGCCGCGCCACCAGCTCGGCCAGCGCGAAGGGCTTGGTCAGGAAGTCGTCGGCGCCCTCGTGCAGCAGCTGCACCCGCTCGGCCAGATCGTCGCGCGCGGTCAGGATCAGGATCGGCACCGCCGCCCCCGCCTGCCGCACCCGCGCCAGCACCGCTGCCCCGCCCAGATCCGGCAGCCCGAGGTCGAGCAGCACCACGTCATAGCGCTCCTCGAGGATCCGCGCCGCGGCGATGGTGCCGCTGTCGGCCCAGTCGGTGACGATCCCGGCCTCGGCCAGCGACCGCACCAGCCAGCCGGCCAGTTCGGCATCGTCCTCGACCAGCAGGCAGCGCATGATCATCGCGGGGGCATCCTTCGGCGCGCCCGCGCGACAGGGACGGGGGCGCCCCTGATTACGCCCTGCGGCGCGCCCTCGGCAAGACCGCCCTGCCCGGCCCCCGGCCCCGCGCCAGGGCCCCCTAGCGCGCCGCGAACTCCGACAGCGCCGCGCAGACCCGCGCGAAGCTTGCCGCGGCCTTGGCCGAGCGGTGCCGCGCCCGCAGGTGGCCATGGACCAGCCCCGGCTCGACGATCCCCGCCGCCTCGCCCCCCGCCTCTGTCACCTTCGCCACATAGGCCGGCACGTCATCGGCCAGCGGATCGCATTCCGCCGCCAGCGCCAGCAGCGGCGGCAGGCCCGCGAACTCCCCGGCCAGCAGCGGAGTGGCCCGCGGATCGGCCAGCGGCGGCCCGCCGAAGCGCAGCCGGGCATAAAGCTCCATGTCCGCGGTGGTCAGCATCGGCGCCTCGGCCTGCAGCACAAGGCTCGAGTCCGGCGCATGGGGCGGCGCGTGCAGCCCGAGCGAGGGGTAGATCAGCACCATCCCCTTCACCGCGCCGCGCATCTCGGCCGCCACCGCCGCCGCCAGCGTGCCCCCGGCGCTGTCGCCGCACAGCAGGATCGGCCCCTCGGCCGCCAGCGCCCGCGCCACCGCCAGCGCGTCGTCGATCTGCGCGGGGTGAAGATGCTCCGGCGCCAGCCGGTAATCGGCCGCGATCACCTCGCGCCCGGTGGCCGCCGCGATCTCGGCGCAGACATCGTCATGGCTGTCGAGCCCGCCCAGCACGAAGCCGCCGCCATGCAGGTACAGCACCACCGGCCCCTGCCCCGGCCCGTAGCGGCGCACCGGCACCCCGGCGATCTGCCCGTCCTGCGCGATGATCCCGTCGGGATAGCCGTGGTGAAAGGCCCGCGCCATCGCGTCATAGAGCCTGCGCTGCCCCGCGATGTCCTCGGGCGCGACCTCTTCGGTGTAATGCGCGGCGGTGGCCGCGATGAAGGCGCGGATCTCGTCGTCCAGATGGTCTCGGTAATTCATGCGGCCCCCCGTTCGCGGCCGATCCTATCGACCGCGACACGGGATGCCAGCGCGTTCAGCCGGGCAGCGCCCCGCAGAAGCCGCCGGCCGCGGCCTGCCCCGATCCCAGCGCGAAGGCGGGCGGTGCCTGCCAGGGGTTCGGCGGGCTCGCCGCCAGATCAAGGCCCACGACCGCGGCCAGCCCGACGATCGCGATCAGCGCGGTGAAGCGACGGGTCATGCGCGGGCCTCCAGTCCAAGCCGCGGCCGCAGCCAGATGCCGACGAAGGCCCCGGCGAAGGCCATCGCGAACCAGGCCCAGCCATGCAGGCTGCCGGTGGCGATGCCCGAGAAGAAGGCCCCGACATTGCAGCCGAAGGCCAGACGCGAGGAATATCCCAGCGCCAGCCCCGCGATCACCGTGGCGACCCAGGCCCGCGCCGGATAGCGCGGCAGCGGCGCCGCCAGCGCACCCCGCCGCCAGGCCGCGACGCCGAAGGCCCCGGCGATCAGCCCGATGTCGGTGAGCGAGGTGTAATCGGTCAGGATCGAGCCCTGCACCCGCGCCACCGACCCCGGCGCCGCGAAGAAGGCCGAGCCCGACAGATCGCCCCCCAGCGCCACGAAGCCCTTCGCGGCCCAAAGCCCAAGGCCATAGACCACGCCCCAGGGCTGGCCCGCGATCACGAGGTTCGCCACCGCCAGCGCCGCCAGCAGCACCGCCGCCAGCAGGTAGCGCCCGGGGATCGCCCGCGTGCCCGGCGCCGCGCGCCACAGGAAGATCGCGGCCAGCACCGCCAGCCCGACCAGCGTGACCGCCAGCCCCGGCAGCCCGCCCAGCGTCAGGATCGGCAGCGCGCCGAGGTTCGTCCACCAGATCAGGTGATAGGCGCCCGCGAAGCTGCCGATCGCGAAGAAGGGCAGCGCCAGCAGGCTGACCGGGTTGCCCGATCCCGCGTTGACCAGCGTGCCTGAGCCGCAGCCCAGCACCAGCTGCATCGCCGCGCCGAAGACGAAGGCGCCGCCAAGCATCGCCCAGCCGATCGGGGCCTGCGCGCCGCCGATCTCGCCGGGATGGGCGGCGATCAGCGGGATCGCCACCACCGCGACCAGCGCGATCGCCAGCAGCTGCGCCAGGATCCCCGCCGGCTCGCGGCGCAGGATCATCGCCCGCCACGGGCCCGCGAAGCCGAAGCGCAGCCCCTCCAGCACGACGCCGAAGCCAAGCCCCACCGCCAGCAGCATCCCGAAGCGCGCGCCCACGAACAGCGCCACCGCCGCGACGGCGGCCAGCGCCGCCAGCAGCAGCAGCGCCCTTGTGCCGATCCGCCCGCCCTCGGCCGGCGCGACAGCCGCGACCGTCATCAGTTGCCGCCCCCGAACTGCTTCAGCAGGTTGTCGACGAGGCCGGGGGTGTTCTCCATTTTCCCGCCGGTCTGCGAATATTCGACCATCGATCCGGGATAGAGCTTCACGTTCTCGATCCCCGCCAGCTCGGACATGGCGAACCAGTCGGTCGCCGCCCAGTGGCCGGTGTTGCAGAAGGACACGACCTCCTGCCCGTCCTTGATCCCCAGCTTCGCCTTCAGCGCCGCAGCATCGTCGACGCGCGAGATCGCGGTCGCGCCGGGGCGGAAGAAGCCCGAATGCGGCACGTTCATCGCGCCGGGCAGCGTGCCCGGACGCGCCGCGGCCTTGTGCGCCTGCTCGCCCTCGAAGAACGCGGGCGGGCGGGCGTCGACCAGCAGCGCCTGCGTCTCGCCCTCGACGACCGAGGCGACCTCGGGCGTCTCGGCGGTCCACTGGTTGTTCCAGGTGATCGTCAGCTCGCTCGGCGCCGGGCTCGCGGCGGCATCCGACAGCGGCAGGCCCGCGTTGACCCAGGCCTGCGCGCCGCCGTTCAGGATCGAGATATCCTCGAAGCCCGAGCTCTTCAGCGTCCAGTAGACCCGCGCCGCCGATCCGAAATCGTTGTCGTCATTGCCCTGCGCCACGACCACCACCGGCCGGTCGAGCGTCAGGCCCAGCTTCTCGTACCGCGCCTCCAGATCGGCCACCGGCACCAGCGCGCCCGGGTTCGCCGCCGGGCCGCGGAACAGGCCGTAGGGCGCGTCGAGCGCCCCCTCGATATGGCCGCCGGCGTAGCCTTCACCGCGGATGTCCAGAACCACCGGCGCGCCGTCGCCGCCCGCGGCCAGCGCCGCCTGCAGATCGGTCGGGGTCACCAGCGGATCGCCCCCCAGCGCGAAGGCCGAGGTGGCGGCAAGAAGGCCGGCAAGGCCGGCGGCGGCGGTCAGGATCGGGCGGGTCATGGCAGTCCCTCGGGCAAACGGAAAGTTGTCCCGAATTTCGGCGTTTTCCCGCCGGGTGCAAGGGCGCGACCCGGCCCGACCTCGGGTCAGACGCGAACGCATGTCCCGCTTGCGGCCGTCATGGCCCTGCCCGGGCATCCCATCGCGGTCGCCCGCGGGACAGCGGCCCGCTTCGG
>NZ_JBAWKD010000007.1:98089-159602 GCF_037095735.1 Frigidibacter sp. MR17.14
TCTTTTGTTGCAAAGACAACCGTTCCGGCGGCCCGGTCAGTCGAAGGCGCCGGGATGCAGCTCTTCCCAGAAGGTGCGGATCGCCTCGGCGTTCAGCGCGCTCATCCAGCCGTGCCGCTCGAAATCGTCGCGCGCAGCCCCCGACAGCCGGCTGAGGACCATCCGCCGGTCGGCATCGCGCTGGGTGGGCGAGCGGGCGGCGACCAGCGCCTGCAGACGTTTCAGCCGCTCGGCCCGGTCGGACAGCGGCGCCCCCTCCCCTGCCCCGGTCGTCGCCGCCGCCGTTCCGAAATCGCCCTTCAGCGCCGCCGAGAGATAGCGCACCGGATTGCGCACCCCGTCCTGCGCATCGACATAGTCGAGCTTCGCGCCCAGCGTCCCCTCGCCATGTTCGGCGATCCACTGCCGCGCCAGCCGGTCCGAGGCGCCAAGCTTCACCAGCCGCGCATAGATCTCGGACTTCCGCACCCCCTCGCCATCGTCGAGGTCGAGGATCGCCAGCTGCGGGTTCTCTTCGATCCGGAAGCGGATGTCGGTGACGGTGCGGCCCATCTTCCGGGTCTCGGGCGTGACGATGATGTTCGACGAGCGGTTCACCTCTTCGACCGCCGGCTTGATGATCTTGGCGTTCAGCTGCTTGAACACCTCGTAATAGGCACTGTCGCTGACCCCCATCAGCCGCCGGAAGGTGTCGAGCGACCACCACCCGGTCGAGCCGGTGCGCACGAAGCGGTAGCAGTTCTCATAGAGCGCCAGCGCGTGACCGGAGGTGAAGCGGCGCTGGATGTTGAGGTTGATCAGCGCGAAGACCTTCGGGTCGTGCAGCTTCTCCGCCAGTGCCGGGGAATAGGCGTATTCGCAGACCCCGCCCTTCAGCTTGGCATAGCTCAGAAGGCTCGACACCCCCCACTCCTGCCGGCCCTGCGCATCGAGCATGTCCCACTCGGCCACAGTCTCTGCAAGCCCGCGCAGAGACTGTTTCAGGGTCTCCATGTCGTTCGAGTTGTAGCCGATCATCAGGCAGAGCGTGCGCGCGTCGATCCGGTGCACGGCCTGGCTGACCAAGGTGTCATAGGCGTTGAGCAGCAGCACGTTCGACAGCCGCCGCTGCAGCAGCGTGAGCTTGCCCGAGACATGGATCGCCGCGACATGCTTCTTCACCGCCCCCCGGCGCAGCGCGCCCGTCAGCTTCTCGCGCGGAATGTCCTCGTCCACCTGTCGCCCCTCTGCCCGCTTCTGGCCGCGCCCGCTTCGCGCGGGCGTCGTTGCGGACAGTCTAGCGGTTCAGGTACCTGCGGGCAACGCATGGGTCGGGCACCTGCAAAGGAACCCGTTTACAGGAGGCCCCACACCGACGAGGCTGCGACAGGGACCCGTTTCCGGGATGACCCCGGCGCGCTGCGGATCTGCGCGCTGCGCAAAAGGCCCTATTCCGGCCCAATCGGGGTCGTCTCCCGCGAATCGGGGCCCGATATCCCGGAATCGGGCACCCTTCCCCCTGCCGCCGGGCGCCCCTGATCCTGCATCCGGGCACCTATCTGCCGCTAAGCCTCTGAGATGGAGCGATTCCGTGCTGGCAAAGACTCTATACTCGATAAAGAAAGCAAAGCAGCGCCGGCCGGTTTTGTCACGAAACCTTGGATTTCAGGGGCCTGGACGGATCCGTGATTCCCAATGCGCGGCGGATGTGCGAGAAAAACGCGAATATCGGAAAGATCCGCGCACATCCCAATGCGCGAGGCAGGAGCGAGCATGAACAAGGCCGACCTTCCCCCCTATTTCGGCATCGATCCGGCCGAGGCCGCGAAGCAGCTGACCCAACCTATCGACACCCAGCGATTCGCCAAGGCCGCGGCCTTTGCGACCCGCGGCCGCGATGACCTCGCCCGCCGCGGCTATGCGCCCGACGGGCAGAAGCGGCTGCGGAAGTTCTCGACCTGGGAGGTCACCAAGTACCTGATCCCCGTCGCGCCCGCCCACCTGCGTCGGGTGCTGAAGTCGAACCCCGATCTGCCGCAGGGCTCGGGCGAAGGCGGCGCGAAATGGTTCACCCTCGAAGAGGTGATGGTGCTGCGTGACCATTTCGCGACCGAGGGCGCGGGCTGGCGCGAGTACAAGGCCTGGCGGCCCGAGGGGCTGCCGGCCAAGGTCGTGGCGGTCGCGAACTTCAAGGGCGGCGTGGGCAAGACCTCGACCTGCGCGCATCTGGCGATGTCGGCGGCACTCGACGGCTACCGGGTGCTGGTGATCGACCTGGATTCCCAAGGCTCGATGACCTCGATCATGGGCGGGCAGGTGGCCGACGAATGGCAGACCGCCTTCCCGATGCTCGCCCGCGATTTCGCCCTGCACCTGACCCGCGAGAACGCGGTGCGCGCCGCCGCCGGCCAGCCCGAACTCCCGCTTGACGAAACGTTAACCGAGGCGCTGCAGGTTTCGCCGCGAAACCTCATCCAGAAGACCCACTGGCCGAACATCGACCTGATCGGCGCGCAGCTGAACCTTTATTGGGCCGAGTTCCAGGTGCCGGTCTGGCGGATGCAGATGCGCAGCTGGGCGCTGTGGGACTCTTTGGGCAATGCGCTGACGGAGGGCGGGATCCTTGACGACTACGACATCGTGCTGCTCGATACGCCGCCGGCGCTTGGTTATCTCACCATCAACGCGCTGGCGGCGGCCGACATCCTGCTGGTGCCGCTGGGCGCGTCCTTCCTCGAATTCGATTCAACGGGGCGGTTCTTCGACATGATCTACTCGACCTTCGCCTCGATCGAGGAAGGCGAGAACCGGGCGCGGCGCGACGCCGGCCTGCCCGAGATCGGCTTCCAATGGGACGCGGTGCGGGCCCTGATCACCCGCTTCGACCCGGCGCAGCAGACCGACCTCGCCAATGTCGTCCAGGCCTATTTCGGCGACTTCATGACCACCTTCCGCCAGGAGGTCACCGCGATGGTCGGCCAGGCCGGCGAGCAGGTCTCGGGCATCTACGAGACGGACTACCGCAACTTCAACCGCGACACCTATGTCCGCGGGCGCGAGACCTTCGACCGCACCTGGGCCGAGGTGAAGGAGGTGATCCTTGGCACCTGGTGGCGCGACATGAAACTGGCCGAGAAGGAGGGCTGACCCCATGGCGAAACGACCCCGGCTGGAAGCCCCCAGCGCCGACGACCTTGCCCGGCTCGAAGACGAGTTTCGCCGCGAAACCTCGCCGCGCAATCCGCTGGCGGCCCCGATCGCGCAGGTCGCGGCGGACAGTGCCGCCCAGCACGATCCCCGCGGCGCCGAGGCCCGCGCCGAGATCGCCCGCGACCGCGCCGATGCCGAACGCCTGCGCGGAGCCGAGGCGGCCGGGCTCGTCATGATCGAGATCCCGCTGGAAGAGATCGACGCCGATGCCATCGTCCGCGACCGCATGGCGCTGGACGAGGCCGAGATGACCGAACTGCAGCTCTCGATCTCGGAAAAGGGCCTGCGCCTGCCGATCGAGGTCTTCGAGTTCCGCGACGGCCAGTCGGGGCCGCGCTACGGGCTGATCTCGGGTTACCGCCGCCTGCGCGCCTTCCATGCGCTGCGCGGCCTGTCGCGCAACCCGCGCTATGACCGGATCAAGGCACTGGTCCGCGACCCCGAGGCGATGGGCGGCACCTTCGTCGCCATGGTCGAAGAGAACGAGGTCCGCGCCAACCTCTCGCAATACGAGCGCGGGCGCATCGCGGTGCTCGCCGCCCACCAGGGCGCCTTCGCCAATGTCGAGGCGGCGGTCGACGCGCTGTTCTCGGTCGCGTCGAAGGCCAAGCGCTCGAAGATCCGCTCCTTCGCGGTGATCTTCGAGGAACTCGGCGACATGCTGTCCTACCCCGAGGCGCTGCGCGAGAAGGACGGGCTGCGGATCGCCACCGCGCTCCGCGAGGGTCACGGGCCCGCGCTGCGCGAGGCGCTGGCCGACCTGACGCTCGACACCGCGACCGAAGAGCTTGCCGCCATCGACGAGGCGCTGACGCTGCTCGCCCCGCCCGAGCGCGACCCCGCCCGCGGCGGCCGCCCCAAGGCCCCGTCGCAGCCGCGCCCGACCCGCAGCCGCAGCGCCACGCTGCCCACCGGCTTCACCCTGCACTCGGGCTGCGATGCCAAGGGCTGGTACATCCGCTTCGAAGGCGATCGGGTCAGCGGCGAGCTGGTCGAGACCGCGATGCGCGAGCTGGAGCACCTGCTCGGCCCCGCCTGACCCCACCGCACCGAGGTTTCGCCGCGAAACCTCAGGCGACGCTGCGCTTGCCCCGGATCGCGGTGCGGTAATTCGCGGCCAGGTCGTTGAACCGGTCGCCCTGCACCGCGATATGGGCGCGCATCACCTTCGTCACCCAGGCCTCGTCGCCCGCCACCAGCGCCTCGAAGATCGCCCGGTGCTGGCGCAGGCTTTCGTCCATCCGGCCCCGCACCCGCAGCTGCAGTCGCCGGAACGGCTTCAGCCGACGGTGCAGCCGCTCGGCCTCGCCGGTCAGAAAGCGGTTGCCGCCGGCCGCGTAGATCCGGTGGTGGAAGGCGTGGTTGGCGCGGTAATAGCCTTCGGTGTCGCGCCGGGCCGCCGCGGCTTCGCAGTCCAGCAGCGCCCGCTCGATCGCCACCTGGTCCTCGGCGGTCATCCGCCGCGCGGCATAGCGACCGCAGAGCGCCTCGATCTCGGCCATGACGTCGAACATCTCGACCACGTCCTCCAGCGTCGGGAAGCGCACGAAGGCGCCGCGGCGGTGGCGCAGCTCGACCAGGCCAGAGGCGGCCAGCGCCTGGAAGGCCTCGCGCAGCGGCGTGCGCGAGACGCCGAACTGCTCGGCCAGGCTCACCTCGTCGAGCCTCGCGCCATCGGCGAAATGCCCCTCGACGATCATTTCCTCCAGCGCCTCGCGGATCTGGTCGGTGCGCCGGTCGAGCCCCCCGGCCGCGGCCTCCTGCGCGGTCTCGTGATCGTCTCCCAGGTCCCCGGTCATCGCCTGCATCCCCGAAATGGCATTCTTGCATACAATAGCGTTGACTCGTGATGCATTCAACGCCAGCCTTGCCGACATTGTTCGATACGAACACCTTTGGGAGGAGGTCTTCGATGAAACTTGCCAAGCTGGCGGCCCGCGCCGTCCCCCGCGCGATGCCCCGCGCCGTGCTGCCCTTCCTTGCCCTGTCCGCGCTCGCCGCGACCGTGACAGTGACCGGGGCAGGGGCCGAGGAACTGCGCCTGTCGCATCAGTTCGCCCCCGGAGACCTGCGCCACAAGGTCGCCCAGATGGTCGCCGACGACGTGGCCGCGGCCGATGTCGACCTGACGATCAAGATTTTCCCCTCGGCCTCGCTCTTCAAGGCGACCGAGCAGTACCTGCCGCTGACCCGCGGCCAGCTCGACATGACCGTGCTGCCTCTCAGCTATGCCGGCGGCCAGCACCCGGAATACAACCTCACGCTGATGCCGGGCCTGATCAAGAGCCACGACCATGCCGCGCGGATGAACGCCTCGCCCTTCATGGGCGAGATCGAGACGATCCTGAACGACGATGACGTGATGACCCTCGTGCACGGCTATCTGGCGGGCGGCTTCGCCTCGACCGGCGCCTGCATCACCAAGCCTGAGGACGTGAAGGGCCTGACCGTGCGCGCCGCCGGCAAGGGCTTCGAAGAGATGCTGCAGGCCGCAGGCGCCTCGATCTCGTCGATGCCCTCGTCCGAGACCTACAACGCCATGCAGCAGAACGTCCTGCAGGCGCTGAACACCTCGTCCTCGTCCTTCGTCAGCTACCGGCTGCAGGAACAGTCGAAATGCTACACGCCCGCGGGCGAGATCGCGCTGTGGTTCATGTATCAGCCGCTGCTGATCAACAAGACCACCTTCGACGGGCTAGAACCCGCCCAGCAAGAGGCGCTGAAGACCGCCGCCGCCAAGGCCGAGGCCTATTACCTCGAAGAGGCGAAGAAAGAGGACGACGCCTCGAAGAAGGTGTTCGAGGACGCGGGCGTGCAGATCGCGGCGATGACCCAGGCCGATTTCGACGCCTGGAAGGCGCTGGCGCAGGAAAGCTCCTATGCGCATTTCGTGAAGGATGTGCCCGACGGGCAGAAGCTTCTCGACATGGCGCTGTCGGTCGAGTGACCGCCGCCTGATGCCGCAGGCGCCGGGGCAGGGGGCTTGCCCCACCCGGCGCCCACCCCGAGGCTCTCCGGAGTTCCCCAGATGTCCGTCCCCCTCACCGCCGCGCCGGCCCGCTCGGGCGGCAACGCCTTCATCCGGGCCGTGCACGCGATCTCGACCCTCTGCGGCTGGATCGCCGCCGGCTTCACCGTCGCGGCGCTGCTGGTCACCTGCCACATGATCTTCGTGCGCGCCGTCCTGAAGCAGTCGACGATCTGGCAGACCGAGGCGGTGATCTACCTGATGATCGCCGCGACCACGATCGGCCTGCCTTACGTCCAGCGCCTGCGCGGCCATGTGAACGTCGACCTGCTGCCCCATGCCCTGCCGATCGGCGCCCGCCGGGTGCTGGCGCTGGTGACGCTGGCCGCGACCATCGCCGTCACCGCCGTCATCGCCTGGTATTCCTATGACGTCTGGCACCAGGCCTTCCAGCGCAACTGGAAAAGCTCGACCGTCTGGGCGCCGCCGCTCTGGATCCCCTACCTCGCGCTGCCGCTCGGCTTCGTGCTGTTCCTGCTGCAACTGCTGGCCGACCTGATCGGCCTGATCACCGGGGCCGAGCCGCCCTTCGGCATCAAGGACACCTGATGGACCCGCTGCTTCTTGGCCTTCTGGTGGCGCTGGCCACCATCGTGGTGCTGTTCTCCGGCGTTTCGGTCGCCGTGGGCCTCTTGATCGTCGCCGCCGGCTTCCTGCTGGCCTTCGACGGTCCCCGCTCGCTCGAGATGCTGCCGGAGATCTTCTTCGCCGACCTCAACAGCTTCACCATCCTGTCGATCCCGATGTTCATCATCATGGGCGCGGCCATCGCCTCGACCCGCGCCGGGGCCGACCTCTTCGAGGCGCTGGAGCGCTGGCTGACCCGGGTGCCGGGCGGGCTGGTGGTCTCGAACCTCGGGGCCTGCGCGCTCTTCGCCGCGATGTCGGGCTCCAGCCCCGCGACCTGCGCGGCGATCGGCAAGATGGGCATCCCCGAGATGCAGAAGCGCGGCTATCCCGACGGGGTCGCCGCCGGCGCCATCGCCGCGGGCGGCACGCTGGGGATCCTGATCCCGCCCTCGGTCACGATGATCGTCTACGGCATCGCCACCGAAACCTCGATCGGGCGGCTGTTCCTGGCCGGGATCGTGCCCGGCATCCTGCTGATGCTTCTGTTCATGGCCTGGGCGATCTATGCCACCTGGGCCTCGGGCAACACCGCGGTGCTTTCGCCGCGCCACTACTCGATCCGCGAGCGGTTCGAGATCCTGCCCCGCGTCGTGCCCTTCCTGCTGGTGATCGCGGGGGTGCTCTACGCGATGTACGGCGGCGTCGCCACGACCTCGGAAACCGCGGCGGTGGGGGCGGTGCTGTGCCTTGGCATGGCGGTGGTGATCTACCGGCTGTGGCGCCCCGGCGCGATCTGGGGGGTGCTGCGCGATTCGACCCGCGAAAGCGTGATGATCCTGTTCATCATGGCGGCGGCGGGGGTGTTTTCCTACATGATGTCCTCGCTCTTCATCACCCAGTCGGTCGCGCAGTGGATCGCGGCGCTGGACGTGAACCGCTGGGTGCTGATGGCGGTGATCAACGTCTTCCTGCTGGTCGCGGGCTTCTTCCTGCCCCCGGTGGCGGTGATCCTGATGACCGCGCCGATCCTCTTGCCGATCCTGCAGGCGGCGCAGTTCGACCCCTACTGGTTCGCGGTGATCCTGACGATCAACATGGAGGTCGGGCTGATCACGCCGCCGGTCGGTCTCAACCTCTTCGTGATCAATTCCATCTCTCCTGACATCAAGCTGAAGACGATCCTGTGGGGATCGGCGCCGTTCGTCGCCTGCATGTTCCTGGCCATCGTGATACTCTGTTTCGTGCCCGGACTCGCGACCTGGCTTCCCGACCTGGTCATGGGGCCGGCATGACGCACCCTCCCTCCCCAGCGCAAAGGTGACGACATGAGCCGGATGGCCTTTTTCGCAGACCTGATGGGCACGCTGTTCGAGCGGCGCCCGGCCCGGGCGCTTCTGCCCAGCCGGGTCCCGATCGAGACCCTGTGCAGCCAGCTTCTCTCTGCCCGGGGCGAGGTCTCGGGGATGAAGCTGTCGCGCGACATCCTCTCGCATTACCGCGCGATGACGCCAGAGGAGAGGCTGGCCTTCTTCGCCCATCTCGCCCGCGCCCTCGACCCCGACGTGACCCGGGTGATCGAGGCCGCGACCCGCTACCGCGAGACAGCCGATCCCGCCGCGCTGGCCGAGATGCTGGCGCAGGCAGAGCCGCCCCGGCAAGAACTGCTGCGCCGCCTGAACCAGGCCCCCGGCGCGACCGAGGAACTGGTGCGGATGCGGCTCGACCTGCTGAAGCTTCTGCCCGGCGCGCCGGAGCTGGCGGTGATCGATACCGATTTCCAGCATCTCTTCGCCAGCTGGTTCAACCGCGGCTTCCTGGTGCTGCGCCACATCGACTGGCGGACGCCCGCCAACATCCTGGAAAAGATCATCCAGTACGAGGCCGTCCATGCCATCGGCTCCTGGGACGACCTGCAGCGCCGCCTGCGCCCCGCCGACCGGCGCTGCTTCGCCTTCTTCCACCCCTCGATGCCGGAAGAGCCGCTGATCTTCGTCGAGGTGGCGCTAACCAAGGGCATCCCCGGCTCGGTGCAGGCGCTGCTGGCCGAGGGCCGCGCGCCGCTGGCCGAGGCCGAGTGCGACACCGCCGTCTTCTACTCGATCTCGAACTGCCAGGAGGGTCTGCGCGGCATCTCGTTCGGCAACTCGCTGATCAAGCAGGTGGTCGAGGAGCTGCACCGCGACCTGCCCGGCCTGCAGACCTTCGTGACCCTCTCGCCGGTCCCGGGCCTCGCGCGCTGGCTCGGCTCGGTCGCGGCCGAGCGGCCCGAGGCGAAGGCGCTGCTCGACCTCGCGGCCTCGGGCGCCGCCTCGGCGCTGGAGCCCGACCACCCGGTGCTGCGCCGTCTGACGGCGGAATACCTGCTGAAGGCCAAGCGCCGCGACGGCCTGCCCGCCGACCCGGTGGCGCGGTTCCACCTTGGCAATGGCGCGCTGCTGCATGACATCCATGCCGGGGCCGATGTCAGCCCGAACGGGCTGAAACAGTCCTGCGGGGCGATGGTGAACTACCTCTACGACCTTGCCGAGGTTGAACGGAACAACGAGCGCTTCGTGACGGCGAAGGCCGTCGCGGCGTCGAAACAGGTGCAGGCGCTGCTGCCCGACCCCCCGAAGCCGGGGACGAAGGCCGGCCAGAAGACAGGACGCAAGACATGACCAACCCGCTTTACGACGCGATCGCCGCCCCCCTTGCCGCCCGGACCTCGGCGGTGCTGACCGATGCCGCGGGCGAGACGCTCTCGGGTGCGAAGCTGCATGCGATGGCGATGTCGCTGGCCTCGGCGCTGGCGGGGCTGGGGCTGAAGCCCGGCGACCGGATGGCGGTGCAGATCGAGAAGAGCCCGCGGGCGCTGGCGCTCTACCTCGCCGCGGTGGCGGCGGGCGTCGTGTTCCTGCCGCTGAACACCGCCTATACCGCCGACGAGGTCGACTATTTCGTCGGCAATGCCCGCGCGGCGCTGCTGGTCGGCGACCCGGCCAGGGCCGACAGCCTGCGCGCGGTCGCCGCCCGCCACGGCGCGCTCTTCGAAACCCTCGACGGGGCAGGGGAGGGCAGCCTTGTCGAGCTTGCCCGCCTGTCGGGCCCGGGCTTCCAGCCGGTGGCGCGCGCGGGTTCGGACCTTGCGGCGATCCTCTACACCTCGGGCACGACCGGCCGCTCGAAGGGGGCGATGCTGACGCAGGACAACCTCCTGTCGAATGCCGAGGTGCTGGTGAAGGAATGGCGCTTCACCGACCGCGACGTGCTGCTGCACGCGCTGCCGATCTTCCACACCCACGGGCTTTTCGTCGCCTCGAACGTGGTGCTGCTGTCGGGGGGCGCGATGATCTTCCTGCCGGGCTTCAAGGCCGAGCAGGCGATCGTCTGGCTGCCGAAGGCCACCACGATGATGGGCGTGCCCACCTTCTACACGAGGCTTCTGGACGATCCCCGCTTCGACCGGGACCTCGTCGCGCATATGCGGCTCTTCACCTCCGGCTCCGCCCCGCTTCTGGCGGAAACGCATGTCCAGTTCGAGAACCGCACCGGCCACCGGATCCTCGAGCGCTACGGCATGACCGAGACCAACATGAACACCTCGAACCCCTATGACGGCGAGCGCCGCGCCGGCACCGTGGGCTTCCCGCTGCCGGGGGTCGAGCTGAAGATCACCGATCCGCAGACCGGCGCGACCCTGCCGGAGGGAGAGCCCGGCATGATCGAGGTCCGCGGCCCCAATGTC
This sequence comes from Frigidibacter sp. MR17.14, assembly GCF_037095735.1. NCBI lineage: Bacteria > Pseudomonadati > Pseudomonadota > Alphaproteobacteria > Rhodobacterales > Paracoccaceae > Frigidibacter > Frigidibacter sp. MR17.14. Next base: position 108,601 of record NZ_JBAWKD010000007.1, read on the forward strand.
TTCGCCGGCTACTGGGAGATGCCGGAAAAGACCCGCGAGGAGCTGCGCGCGGACGGCTTCTTCCTCACCGGCGACATCGGGGTGGTCGATGCCGATGGCTACGTCTCGATCGTCGGGCGGCAGAAGGACCTGATCATCACCGGCGGCTACAACGTCTATCCCAAGGAAATCGAGCTGGTGCTGGACGAGCAGCCGGGCGTGCTGGAAAGCGCAGTGATCGGCGTGCCGCATCCCGATTTCGGCGAGGCGGTGGTGGCGGTGATCGTGCCCCTGCCGGGCCAATCGCCCACGCCCGAGGCGCTGCGCGCCGCGATGGCCGCGAGCCTCGCGAAGTTCAAGCAGCCCAAGCATATCGAACTGCTGTCCGAGCTGCCGCGCAACACGATGGGCAAGGTGCAGAAGAACCTGCTGCGCAAGGACTTCGCCACCCTCTTCGCCCCCGCCTCGGCCTGAGGCGCCCCCGCGCCCCCCTCGACTGTGCCCGGATATCCCGGGGGGCCCGCAGGGGCGGGGGCAGGGCCCCCTCTTGCCCCTTTTCGCATTGGCCCAAATATCCCGGGGGCGAGGGGGCAGCGCCCCCTCTCTCCGCCCCCTTTGCGCTGCCCGGCCGGCCGACGGTTGCCTTTCGCCCCCCGCGCCCCCATCTAGCGGCTCACCCCCGGCAACCGCCGGGGGGTGAGATTGCCAAGGGCGGGCCCGCGGGCTAGACAGGCGCGCCCCGAGCCCCACGGATTCCTGAATGGCCGTCAAAGACACCTTCATCGGCAAGAGCCTCGACAAGTCGCTGCTGTGGCGGCTGCTGCGCGAGGGGATGGGCGGGCTGCTCCATCTCTACATTCCCGCGATCATCTCGATGTTCGTGGTCGGCGCCTCGTCGGCGATGACCGCGTTCTCGATGGAGATGATCGTCAACGCCATGACCGGCGCCAGCCGCAGCTATGTGCTGGGCGTGGGCGCGCTGGTGCTGGGGGTCTTCGTGGTCAAGGGCGTGTCGATGTACGTCCAGATGGTCACGCTGGCGCGGGCCGGCAACCGCATCGTCGCCAGCCAGCAGATGCGGCTCTACCGCAAGCTGCTGGCGCAGGGGATCGCCTTCTACAACACGCACGAGACCTCGGACCTGCTTACCCGGATCTCGAACGGGGCGAATGCCGCGCGCACCGTGATCAACACGATCGTCACCAGCTTCGCCCGCGACCTGATCACCCTGATCGGCCTGCTGGTCGTGATGTTCTACCAGCAGCCGCAGCTGTCGCTGTTCAGCCTGATCATGGTGCCCGCGATCTTCTTCGGCCTGCGCGTCTTGCTGGTGAAGGTGCGCGACATCATGCACAAGGAATACTCGTCGCTGGCCGAGATCATCAAGGTGATCCAGGAGACCTCGATGGGGATCCGGGTGATCAAGATCTTCGGTCTCGAGGACCGGCTCGAGGCGCGGATGCAGCGCGCGGTGAACGCGGTCGAGAAGCGCTCGAACGCGATCAACCGGCTCGAGGCGATCACCATGCCGCTGATGGAGATCGTCACCGGGCTGATCATCTCGGCGGTCGTGGTGATCTCGGGCACCCGGATGCTGGGCGGGGCCACCGCCTCTCCGGGGCAGCTGATGAGCTTCGTGACCGCGCTGATCATGGCCTACGAGCCCGCCAAGCGGCTGAGCCGGATGCGGGTCTCGATCGAATCGAGCATGATCGGCGTGAAGATGCTGTTCCAGCTGATCGACGCCCCGATCACCATGGTCGACCGCGACACCGCCCGGCCGATCACGGTCCGGGACGGCGCGATCGAGCTGGAGAACGTCAGCTTCCACTACAAGTCCGGCACGCCGACGCTGAACGACCTGTCGATCTCGATCCCGGCGCGCAACACCATCGCGCTGGTCGGCGCCTCGGGGGGCGGCAAGTCTACGATCATGAACCTGCTGATGCGCTTCTACGACGTGACGGGCGGCGCGATCCGCATCGACGGCACCGACGTGCGCGACGCGACGCTGGAGAGCCTGCGCGGCGCCATCTCCTATGTCGGGCAGGAGACCTTCCTGTTCTCGAACTCGATCCTCGAGAACATCCGCGCCAGCCGGCCTCAGTCCAGCGACGACGAGGTGATCGCCGCGGCCAAGGTCGCGCATGCCCATGACTTCATCTCGGAGATGCCGCAGGGCTACCAGACCCCGGTCGGCGAGAACGGCCAGTTCCTGTCGGGCGGTCAGCGCCAGCGGCTGTCGATCGCGCGCGCGGTGCTGAAGGGCGCGCCGATCCTGCTTCTGGACGAGGCGACCTCGGCGCTGGACGCGACCTCGGAGCGGCTGATCAAGGAGGCGCTGGCCGAGATCACCCGCGACGTGACCACGGTGATCATCGCGCACCGGCTGTCGACGGTGATGCAGGCCGACCGGATCTTCGTGCTCGAGGCCGGGCGGGTCGTCCAGCAGGGCGCGCCGTCCGATCTGGTCGAGGCACCCGGCGCCTTCCGCGACCTCTACCTGCAGCAGTTTGCGGCCCCGGGAGGGCCCGACCGGGACAGCGAGCCCGCGGCTGCGGCGGCGGCAGAAGGGGCGGCGCCGGCAGACTGGACACGGCTGGCCGGTCACGGCTAGCCGAGGCGCTGCGCGGAGGCACGCGAAGATCGGGATGGATGTGCACTGCAAGTGCTGGTAGTCGACCACCCGGAGACGCAGTTGCGTCCCAAGGTTGCAGGATCGTGTCATGGGGATGTTGAAGTCGATCGCCAAGCGTTTCTCGCTGTCGAGAAACTTTGCGCCCCGCGAAGCCTTGCTGGTCATCTTCGGAACGCGTGACAAGCGGCGCAGCGTGACGCTGGGCGAGTCCTGGGGACGGCTCACGGCCGACCAGACCGCTCGCAGCCTGCTCTTCCGGCTTCGCTACCGTCGTCTGGCCCGCAGACTGCGAGACCGCTGCGGCCCGGACATGCGCCGCTGCTACCGGCTGGTGGCCATCGCGCGCGACCTCGTCGAGGCCGACTGGTATGCCGAGCGTCACAAGTTGCCCCGTCCGGCAGAATCCTTGGAACATTTCCTGACGGAAGGTCTGTCGCAGCGCTTGGCGCCGGCCCGGCCCTATGCCTCCTCGGGCCGTCTCACGCTGCAGCCTTGGGCGATGGCCTTCCTGCAGAGCCTCGACTTTCCGATTGGAGCGCTGTGCCGGGTCGCGACCGAGCCGCCGCTGACGGTGCCGCCGTTGAGCGACCTGTGCATCCGCAACACGATGGGCCGGCGCGTCGCGGTGGTCACCGCGATCTTCGGCCGCGACGCATCGGCGGTGCCGCCGCTCGCCGGCTTTGCCGACACGGCCGACCACTACCTGATCACCGATCACGTCGGGCCCGTAGCCGGGCCCTGGCGACGTGTCGAGGCGAATTTCTTCCATCACGACCCGCGCCGCCGGGCTGCCTACTACAAGTGCCACCTGCCGACGTTCTTCGGCGATTACGACTGGATCGTCTGGACAGACGGCATCCTTGGCCTGCGCGAACCGGACGGGGTCGATCTCGCCCTGAGCGGCAGCGTCGACTTCGTCGTCGCACAGGACGCCGCGGGCAACAGTCTGCGCGACGAGTTCCTGGCCTGCGTGATCGAGCGGCGCGAACCCTCGTTCACGCTGGCGCGGCATCTCGCGACGATCGGCGGGTCGCCCGATTTCCAGACGGCCGAAAGCTACGACACCGGCTTTCTGGCCTTGCGGCCGGGTGCAGCCGAGGTTCAGGCCCTGTCGTCGGCCTGGTGGCAGCTCGTGGCCAATGGCGTCGCGAACGACGCCCTTTCGCTGCCGCTTGCACTCGCACGCACGCCACGGCTGCGCTGGCGGGCGCTCGCTTCGCCGGCTGCACCGGATTCGCCGCTGAGGTTTCAGGGGCGCGCGGGGGGGAAATACTGCCGATGAGCCGTCTGCGCGCGGATGTGGTGATTTGCGTCCACAACAGTCCCGAAGACGTGCGGCGATGCCTGGCCTCGGTCCTGGCGACGCTGGGACCGGCGGACCGGATGATCGTGGTCGACGACGGTTCCGAGCCCGAGACGCAGGAGATCTGCGTCGCGGCTCGGGACCGCGATTCCGCCCGTGTGGTTCTGATCCGCCGCGAGACGGGCAGCGGCTTCACACGGGCGGCCAATGCCGGTCTTGCGCTGCGGCGCGCCGCAATGGTGGTGCTTCTGAACAGCGATACTGTCGTCCTGCCCGGCTGGCTGGACCGGCTGGCAGGCTGCTTCGCGCGCCATCCGCGCATCGGCATCGTCGGGCCTCTCTCCAACGCGGGGGGATGGCAGTCGATCCCGGGGTTCGGGTCGGAAGGATCGCCGCCCAGCAATCGCATCCCCAGCGATGACAGGACACTGGAACAGATCCAGCGGCTTTGCGTGACGCTCGCCGATCAGCTCGAGCCGCCGATCATCGAGCAGGTGAACGGCTTCTGCCTGGCGATCCGGGCCGAAGTCCTGGACAGCATCGGGCTGCTCGATGACGTCAATTTCCCGATGGGCTATGGCGAGGAGGTCGACTTCAACCTCAGGGCACAGGATGCCGGGTTCCTCTGCGCCGTCGCGATCGACTGCTTCGTCTACCATGACAAGACCAAGAGCTATTCGCACAAGAGACGTGCGGCGCTGATCCAGAAGGGCCGCGCTGCCGTGGATCGGCTGCACGGCCGCCAGCGGGTGCGTGCCGCGCTCGAGAACTCGCGCAGCCACCCGACCCTGACCCGCATCCGGCACGAGGCGAAGGCGGTCTTCATCCGCAACGGCTGGCTGCTGCCAGAGGAATAGGCGGGTCCGGACCTAGACGTCCGGACCATAGACCTCGCGCAGCAGGTCGAGCACCTCGCGTCCGATCCAGGCGTCCGACGACCGCTCGCCGACATTCCGCATGATCTCTTGCGCATAGCGCCAGTCGGCCGTGCCGAAGGTCTCGATCAGCTTGAAGCAGACCTCCTGCAGCGACCGGGGATCCGCCCCGCGTTCGGCGAAGTAGGGGTAATCCTCGCCGAGATAGTGCAGGTTGTCGCCTTCGTCCTTGTCGCAGACGATGACCGCACCGGACCGCGCGGCGTTGAAGGCCTTCGTGAAGGGCTTCTGGCCGTCGATGCCGCGGCGCCGACGGACTGCGTAATGGGCATTGTAATGGGTCAGTTGGTCGAGCCAAGCGTCGTTGACATTCTTGGTGTCGACGGCGTGGACATCGATGAGCCCTTCATGGTGCTCGGGAAGGGCCGTATTTGCCAGCTCGCCGAAATAACCGATCCGCGGCCTGTCGAAATGTTCTCCAGAGGGCCGGATCCTCGGGTCGGCATGGTGCGTCACCATGTGGACGTGCCCGACCTCGCGCTGGTAGCGATAGATGCGGTAGGCCTGCAGGCTGCAGGCGATGATCCCGTCGCAGGGGATCTCGATGACCTTGCGGTGATCCATGTCGACCGGGTCCAGGAAGACGGCGTCGTTCCGCTGTCGCAGATCTGCAAGCTGCTCCGCCGGCAGGCGCTCGATGGACCGCTTGTGGACGATCACAAGCGAGTCGCGCACCGTGGCGGGATCCGCCGACACCTCGACAGAGACACTGCCGCCGATCTGCGACCGCAGGATGTCGGCCAGCTGGAAGACCCGCATCCTCGTAGAGCCGAAAGCCTTCGACGCCTCGTCGTAAAGCAGCGTGATCCGTCGATCGGACGACCGGCTGATGCGGGTCGTCGCCATCGGCTTGTGGGGCAGCTTGGCGAAGTAATGGTTGCGCCGTGAGGTGCCGAGACAGGAGGGCAGGACCTTGGGCAGCGTGTCGAGCTTTTCCGCGACGTAGGGCAGGCTCAGCTGATCGCGCTTGGTGCGCGTGGTGATTTCATGCCACCAGGCATCGGCGAAGGCGATCATGCGGGGGGTGTTGTGACGCCGCCAGATGAAGGAGGCTTCGAAGAGACCGCAGCGGAACCCCAGCCCTTCGTCCTCGTAGGCCGTGACCTGCGCGATCGGCGCCTCGAGCCCGATCTTGCCCATCCGGACCACCGCCCATGCCTCTTCCGCGATGGTGCCGCGCTCTGGGTGGCGCCACATCACGAAGTCCTCGTGCAGCAACCATTTGCGCACGAAGGCTTCGATCCGCCCCCATAGGACGGTGTTGGCATCCACGAACATCGAGGCGTCGAATTCGGAGAGGTACAGGTGGGGGCGGACCTTGTAGCGCTTGGCGGAAAGGTTCCCGTCGTCCGCAAGCGGTTCGCACTTGATGACCGTCCAGCCGGCGGGCGAGATGTCCTGATCGGTGAAACACAGGAAGCTGAGGTTCGGGTCATGGGACATGACCGGGGGAAGATCCTCGAAAGGTCCGAACAGGGTCGTGTAGATGGCGACCCGCTGCGGCAATTGCCCGAGATCCGGTCCCGACACCCGCGGCATCGCAGGATCAGGGTGCCTTTCCCAGCCATAGAGGTCCGAAACGATCTCGGGCCATTCGACCTCGTCAAGGTCGGTCCGGGCCGCAAGCGATGCCAGCTCGGCCCGAGCGGCGCGGAAGCCTTCGGACGACACCCGCGCCATCGCTGCCGCCAGCTCGGCATCCGGGTTCGGAGGTTCGGGTGGCGGCGCGGTCAGTGTGGCGACCACTGCCGGCACCTTGCGCTGGGGCGTGTTCTCGGGCACGGCCGCGAAACGCCTGGGGTCCAGCCGTTCTGCCTTCTCGCGCAGGCGGGTGGCGAGCTTTTCCGGCAGCACGCCCTCGAGGCTGGCAAGCGACTTGTAGAGGCGGCTCTTGTGCTTGCGGGTCAGCTGGGCTGTTGGGCGGCTTCGCGCGTCGGTGAGCTTGCCCCGCAGGTCCTCGACGAGCCGATCCTGCTTTTCGAGATGACGGGCGACGTTGAGATATTCCCGCAGCAGCCGGTCACGCTGCAATGTCACGTGCTCGAGCTGCTCGCTGGCCTTGAAGACGTCCTCGATGGCGTCGCCGGTCTTTTTCGTCATCTGTCCTCGCGCAGTCGCTGGCCCCTCTCGGATGCGCCGGAACAGGCGGCGGGGCGGGTCGTCGAAGGCCGAATAACAGCCTTCGCGCGCTGCGAGAAGCGTCTGTTGGACCGATCCCTGGTCCCGCCGCGATTCGGAGGCCGACAGGGGGGTCGCTTGCCAGCAACTTGAGCTGCGGATACATCAGGCAGGCAATTCAGGTTTCGGGAAGAGGGTCGACCATGGGTCTGCGGAGACAGTTTCGCAAGCTGAAGTCCTACCTCTCGAAGCGGAACGCCGGGCCGGACCGCAAGCCGCGGCGGCGGACGCTGGAGGCTTTCGCGGCAGGGAATTTCAGCTGCGATGTGATCGTGCCGGTGCACAACGCGCTTGAGGATGTGCAGCGCTGCCTTGCGTCGCTGGCAGCCCACCCGGGCCGCTTCCCGCCCCGCGTGATCGTCGTCAATGACGGTTCGGATGCCGAGACCTCGGAGTGGTTGCGCAGTTTCGTCGCGCAGGCTCCACGGTCGGGCGGAACCAGCTTCGAGCTGATCGACCATGCGCGGAACGTCGGCTATACCAAGGCTGTGAATGCCGGATTGCGCCGCGGCACCGGTGATTTTGTCGTGACCCTGAACAGCGACACGATCGTCACGGAGGGCTGGGTCGAGGGGCTTATCCGCTGCATGATCGCCGACCGGACGCGCGGGATCGTCGGGCCGCTTTCGAACGCGGCAAGCTGGCAGAACGTGCCGCGCCTTTACGCGGCCGACGGCAGCTATGCGATCAACGCACTCCCCGAGGGCATGACGGCGGATCAGATGGCGGAGCTCGTGCGCCGATCGAGCGCCCGTTGCTATCCGGAAGCTCACTTCGTCAACGGGTTCTGCTTCATGATCTCGCGCGCGGTGATCCGGAAGATCGGCATCCTGGACGAACGGACCTTCCCGCAGGGTTACGGGGAAGAGAACGACCTCTGCATCCGCGCGGCGAAGGCGGGCTTCACCCTCGCCTATGCCGACGACGTCTATGTCTTCCATGCGAAATCCAAGAGCTTCGGGTCGGAGCGGCGCAAGACGCTGTCGAAAGCGGGCAACCTTGCACTTCGGGCGAAGCACGGCGAGAAGCACTTCCTGGACCTCGTCGCCCGGTCGAAGGAGACCGCGCCGATGGACGCGGTTCGGCGCCGCGTCGAGGCGGCGCTGGTGCGGGCCGGTGCGGTCGCGGGCGTGACCGCGGCCGACTGGGCGCGATCCGCGGATGGCCTGATGGGGCAGCGCATCCTTTTCCTGCTGCCGGTCAAGGGCGGCGGCGGTGGCGCGCATTCGGTCATCCAGGAAGTGACGGCGATGCGGCGGATGGGCGTGGAGGCGAGGGTTGCCGTTCGGCAGAACGCGATCGAGCGGCTGCGCCAGCAATACAGCGACATTCCGGAAAATGCCGAGCTCTTCGTCGGCATCGACGATGACACCGTCGTCGAGATCGGCGGAGGGTTCGATATCGTCGTGGCGACGATCTTCAGTTCGGCCCGATTGCTGCGTGACATCGTGGCGGCCCACCCGCATGTCCGGCCAGCCTATTACGTTCAGGACTATGAGCCGATGTTCTTCGAGCAGGGCACCGATCGCTGGCAGGAAGCGCACGAGTCCTATGCGCTGGTGCCGAACACCCTGCTTTTCGCCAAGACGGACTGGCTCTGCCGGACGGTCTCCGAGAGCCATGGCGTTCCGGTGCATCGCGTGAAGGCGAGCATCGACCATGCGTGCTACCGCCCGGGCGTCAAGCAGAAGCGCGATGGCGGACAGTTCAACATCTCGGCGATGATCCGGCCGAACACGCCGCGCCGTGGCGCCGCCGAGACGATGGCTGCATTGGCCCGGCTGAAGTCGCGGTTCGGCGAGGCCCTGGAGATCCGGATATTCGGGTGCACGGATCAGGCGATGGCGGAGCACGGGCTGGCACGCGAGTTCGAGCTGCGCAACCTTGGCATCCTGACCCGGACGGAGGTCGCCAAGGTGCTGGGCTGGAGCGACCTGTTCATCGACATGTCGACCTATCAGGCCTTCGGGCGAACCGGCCTCGAGGCCATGGCCTGCGGGGCCGTCGCGGCGGTTCCGCGCGAGGGTGGTGCCGATGAGTACGCTGTCGATGGCGTGAACGCGATCGTGCTCGACACCAGTGATCTCGAGGCCTGCGTGTCGAAGATCACGGCGCATCTCGAGGACCCGGCGGGTCTGCGCGCGATGCAGGTCGAGGCACTGAAGACGGCGATCGGATATTCGACGCATGCGGCGGCGCTGAGCGAGCTGATGCTTTTCGGGCAGTGGGGCGCGCAGGTCCCTGAGGCGCGGATCATCCCCGGTCCGGATGCCGAGGGCGTCTCTGCGGCCAGAAGCGCGTGAGGTCTGGCGCGGAGAGATCAGTGCGAAGGGCGCGGCGATGAAGCGGGACAAGAAAATGCGCGGCTTGAAGCGCCTCTGGTTCTTCTGGCGCAAGCCGGAACCGCCGCCGCCGCCCGCGCCTGAGCCGCCGGCGCCCGTGGTCGATCCCGCGATCGCCGAACTCGTCGACGCCGGCACGGACACCGTGATCGAGGTCGGCGCCAAGATCCGGATCAAGGGCAGGATCACCGGCAATCGCAACCGGCTGATCGTCGGCGACGCGCATGCGGCCTCGACGCTGACCATCCTCATCAATGGCGATGACAATGTCCTCGAGCTCGGCCGCGGCTGCATCACCAAGGACACCTACATCTCGATCGGCAACCATGTGCCGGCCAGTGGCTGTTCGGTCACCGTGGGCAGCGGCACCAGCTTCGAGCCGCAGTGCAAGATCCTGGCGCCGAACCACGGCAACATCGTTCGTATCGGCTCGAACTGCCTGATATCGAACACGATCACCTTCAGGGCAGGGGACTCGCCGCATCTCATCTTCGACCGCGAGACCGGCGAATATCTGGACCGCACCGAAGGGCTCTTCATCGGCGATCACGTCTGGGTCGGCGAGCGGTCCTATGTCACCAAGCGCGCGACGGTCCCCGATGGCTGCATCGTCGCGGCCTGTGCCGTGGTCACCAAGCGCTTCGACGAGACCAACACGGTTCTGGCCGGCAATCCCGCGAAGGTGGTGAAGCACAACGTGGAATGGGTGCGGAACCGGACAAAGATCGCGCCCGGGTCCGTGCATGACGAAGCGCTGAAGCGCTTCCGTCGCGAGGTTTCAAGCAGGGCCAAGGACCCGGAGTGAGTCCGGGCGGTCAGGTCTCTGGCCGCAGTTCGCGTTTGGCGATGATCTGGCGCAGGCTTTCCTTGCGACGCTCGGGCAGCCAGGGCAGCACGGCAAGCGCGAGGCGCGCGGTGCCTCGGTGCAGGGCGGTCCGAAGCGGCTTGCGCAGCAATCGACGGGCGACCTGCAGGTTTTCCTTCAGCGCGCGATGTTCGGAACGCAGGCGCAGATGCTCGGGCTCCAGCTTTGAGAGCTTGTCGCGTAGGCTTGCCAGCCGGGCGCCGTCCGCCTCGAGTTGCTTGCCGGTCTCGCGCGCCTGTCGGCTGAACGTGACCGCCTGGGTTGCCCGCACGTAAGCCTCGCTGGCCGCGAAGAAGAAGTCGTTGACCAGCGCTTCTCCGTCGGGCGTGGCGACCATTTCGCGCAGTCGGGCGATCGTCGCGGTCTGCGGCTCGCCCCAGAACAGGACCCCGAGGCCGTGTTGGTAGGTGAAGTTGAGCCCGGGGTGGGTCTGCCGCAGTTCGGCCCAGTAACGATAGACGCCGAAGTCGCGGTCACGCACCTCGGTGTCGTGGAACAGGACGATGGCGCTTGGGGCGAGCTTGGGGATCCAGCTTTCGAAATCCTCGCGCACGTCCTCGTAGAAATGGCGGCCATCGACATGCAGCAGGTCGACGCTCCCGTCCTCGATATCCGCAAGCGCCTCGGCGAAGGTCTTTCTCAGCAGCGCGCTAAATCCTGCGTAGCCTTCATTGGCTTTCGAGACGTGATCATGGACCGTGGATTCGTAATGCCCGGCATGTTCGTCACCCTGCCAGGTGTCGACCGCGTAGCAACGGGTCGGCAGGCCGGCTTCGACGACGGCCTGACAGAAGGCGAAATAGGAGAAGCCGTAATGGCTGCCGAGTTCGACGATCGTGCTGGGACGTGCGGCCTTGACGATCCAGTTGGCAAAGGGGCCGTGGCGGGTCCATGCCGTCGTGGGCGGTACATAGGTCGGCGCGTCGAATGACTGGCCAAGGAATGACAGTGCCATCGGAAGTCCCCATCGTCCAATGCAGCCTGACCGACCCGTTGCCGCGGACGGTCGCATCCGGTTCTTCTGTCCTGTTCACCGACCGATTGCCAGCGGTTCTTTTCGCCTGCCCGTGCATTCCTCGCAGGGACGGAGGGCCAATCCGGCCTTTGCCGCGTGATCAGGACCACCTGTTCCTTCCACGGGTTTTTCCTGTGCAGTGCTTCGGAACTTCCGTCTTTTCCGGCGGCGCTGCGCGGTGCAGGTCTGGGGGACGGAACGCAGTGGCGCAGGGGGCGCGGGGACGGACATGACTGCCGAGAAGATCGACACGCTGGTCGTCGGCGCCGGGCAGGCCGGGATCGCGATGAGCGAGCACCTGAGCCGCGAGGGCGTCCCGCATCTGGTGCTCGAGCGCAACCGCATCGCCGAGGCCTGGCGCAGCCAGCGCTGGGATTCGCTGGTCGCCAACGGCCCGGCCTGGCATGACCGCTTCCCGGGGCTGGCCTTCGACGACATCCCGCCCGAGAGCTTCCCGGCGAAAGAGCGCATGGCGCGCTATTTCGAGGACTATGCCGCCCAGATCGCCGCGCCGGTCCGCACCGGGGTCGAGGTGACGCGGGTGCGCCGTTGCGAGGGGCGGCCAGGGTTCACCGTCTCGACCTCGCAGGGCGAGATCGAGGCCCAGCGCGTCGTCGTGGCCACCGGCCCGTTCCAGGTGCCCTCGGTCCCGAAGATCGTGCCCGAGACCGCGGGGCTCCTGCAGATCCATTCCTCGGCCTACCGCAACCCCGGGCAGCTGCCCGAGGGCGCGGTGCTGGTCGTGGGGGGCGGGGCCTCGGGCTCGCAGATCGCCGAGGAGCTGCAGCGCGCCGGGCGCCGGGTGTTCCTGTCGATCGGCGAGCATTACCGGCCGCCGCGCGCCTATCGCCAGCGCGACTACTGCTGGTGGCTGGGGGTGCTGGGCAAGTGGGACGAGTTCCGCCCGCAGGCCAAGAAGCGCCATGTCGCCTTCGCGGTCAGCGGCTATGACGGCGGCAAGACCGTGGACTTCCGCCGGCTGGGCCATGCCGGGATCACCGTGCTGGGCCTGACCGAAGGCTGTGACGACGGCGTGCTGCGCATCGCGGACGATCTGGCCGCCAACATCGCAGAGGGCGACCGCGCCTATCTCGAGGTGCTGGCCGAGGCCGATGCCTATGTCGCGCGCAACGGGCTGGACCTGCCGCCCGAGCCCGAGGCCTGGGAGATGCTGCCCGACCCGGCCTGCATCCGCGCGCCGTTGCGCAGCCTCGACCTCGCGGCGGAGGGCGTCGGCACGATCATCTGGGCGACGGGCTTCCGCTTCGACTTCGGCTGGCTGCAGGTCGCGGCCTTCGACGAGACCGGGCAGCCGCTGCATCGCCGCGGGATCTCGGCCGAGCCGGGGGTCTATTTCCTGGGCCTGCCGGAGCTGACCAACCGCGCCTCGTCCTTCATCTACGGCTGCTATTACGACGCGAAATACATCGCGACCCATATCGGGGTGCAGCGGATGTATGTCGCCTACGAAAAGACCTGACCGCGCCGCGGCGTTCCGCGCGGCCGGCGACGCCGGCGCTGGAATGCCGCGGAAACTTCGGCATGATCGCCGCGTCCGACCCATCCCCGAGCCAGAAAGACCGACCCATGGCGCATTACCGGCACCGCAAGTTCAACACCAAGGACACCTATCCCGAGCAGCGGCTCGACAACGACCTGTCGCAGGCGGTGGTCGCCAAGGGCGGGACCACGATCTTCCTGCGCGGCCAGTGCCCGCAGGATCTGGACACCGCGGTGAACCTTGCCAGCAGCGATCCGGTCGAGCAGACCCACAAGGTGATGCAGAACATCCGCCAGCTGGTCGAGGAATGCGGCGGCCGGATGGAGCATGTGACGAAGCTGGTCGTCTATCTGACCGACGTGCGCCACCGCGAGCCGGTCTATCGGACCATGGGCGAATACATCAAGGGCGTGTTCCCGGTCTGCACCGGGCTGACCGTCGTTGCGCTGGCCCGCCCCGAATGGCTGGTCGAGATCGACGCGACCGCGGTGATCCCGGACTGACGCGCCGGCGCGACCGACCAACCGACCGGACGGGCGCCAGCGCCCGCCGGCAATCCCCTGCAAGGGCGGCGCGCGGTGCCGCGGGAGTTCCATGACCTTCTCGATCATCGGCCATTGCCCCGAGAGCGGCCAGTTCGGCATCGCGATCTCGTCTTCCTCGCCCGCGGTGGCGGCGCGCTGTTCCTTCGCCCGTGCCGGCGTCGGCGCGGTGGCGACTCAGAACGTCACCGATCCGCGGCTGGGGCCGCAGGCGCTCGACCTGATGGCGCGGGGGGCGCGCGCGGCCGAGGCGCTGGAGATCCTGCGGCGCAACGGTCCGCAGATGGCCTATCGGCAGGTGCTGGCGGTCGGGACCGATGGGGAGAGCGCGATCCTGTCGGGCAGCCATGTGCTGGGCCAATGGGCCGAGGCGCGCGGGCCCGGCACCGCGGCGGCGGGCAACCTGCTGGCCGACACCGGGGTGCCCGATGCGATGGTGCGGCGGTTCGCGGCGGCGAGCGGGCCGCTGGGCGCGCGGCTGCTGGCGGCGCTGCGTGCGGGGCTCGACGCGGGGGGCGAGGCCGGGCCGGTGCATTCGGCGGGGCTTCTGGTCGTCGACCGGCAGAGTTGGCCCTTCGCCGAGCTGCGCATCGACTGGTCCGAGACCTGCCCGATCGCGGCGCTGGAGCGCGCCTGGGAGGTCTATCATCCGCAGGCCGAGGCCTATGTGACCCGCGCGCTCGATCCCGGGGCGGCGCCGTCATATGGTGTTCCCGGCGACGAATAGCTAGCCTTCGCGCACCGGGCGGCGCGGGTTGCGGCCCGGGCAGAGGGGACCCGGAATGCCGCTTCGCTTCACCCTGCGACAGCTGGAATACTTCATCGCCGTCGGCGAGGCGGGCAGCATCGCGCTGGCCGCCGACAAGGTGAATGTCACCGCGCCCTCGATGTCCGCGGCGATCGCGCAGCTCGAGGCCGGGTTCGGCGTGCAGCTGTTCACCCGCCGCCATGCGCAGGGTTCGGTCCTGACGCCGGCGGGCGAGCGCTTCCTCGCGCAGGCGCGGCAGGTGCTGGAGAGCGCGGCCAAGCTGAACGACCTTGCCAGCCTGCACACCGGGCTTGTGCAGGGCTCGCTGCGGGTCGGCTGCCTGCGTACCTTCGTGCCGCTGCTGGTGCCGCAGCTGCGCCGCAGCTTCGAGCGGCGCTATGCCGGCGTCGCCTTCAGCCAGGTCGAGCTGGACCAGGCGCAGATCCTCGACGCGCTGGGGGCCGCGCGGATCGATCTGGCGATCACCTACGATCTCGCGCTGCCAAGCGACATCAGCTTCCACGCGCTGCGCAGCCTGCCGCCGCATGTGATGGTCAATCCCGACCATCCGCTGGCCGGGCACGCGTCGGTGAGTGCCGCGGATCTGGTCGGGCATGACATGGTGATGCTCGACCTGCCGCACAGCAACGACTACTTCCTGTCGCTGTTCCGCGCCGAGGGCCGCCGCCCGCGGATCGCCGAGCGCACGACCGAGATCGCGGTGCAGCGCAGCCTCGTGGCCAATGGCTACGGCTTCGGGATCCTGAACATGCGCACCGTCTCGACCACCGCGATGGACGGCCGGCCGCTGGTGTTCGTGCCGCTGCGCACCGAGCTGCCGCCGCTGCGGCTTGGCCTTGCGATGCCGCGCGCGGCGCATGTGCCGCGCACGGTGCAGGCCTTCATCGACCATTGCCGCGAGGCGGCCGAGGCGGGCGCGCTTGCGGGTCTGGCGCCCTGAGCCGGCTCAGCCGCGGCGGGCCGCCGCGACCGAGCGGTCGCACAGGTGCAGCACCGCCCGCGCCAGCGGCGGGCCAAGCAGCACCACCGCGAAGAGCCGCACGGTCTGCAGCGCCATGATGAACGAGATGTCGCTGCCGGTGGAGATCGCGATCAGCGCGATCGAGTCGATCGAGCCCGGCACGGTGGCGAGCATCGCGCTCATCAGGTCGACGCCGGCGACCAGCGACAGCAGCACGCCCGACAGCGCGCAGAGCCCCAGCAGCAGCAGCACCGAGACCACCAGCATCGGCAGTGCCCGCGCCCCGGTGCGCAGCAGATCGGGCGTGAAGCGCAGCCCGGCCTGCGCGCCGATGAACAGGTAGCCAAGCGCGACCAGCCAATGCGGGATCGCGATGTTCACGCCGTTGACCCACAGCAGGCAGGCCAGCACCAGCGGCACCAGCGTCGCGCCGGCGGGCAGCATCGGCAGGTAGCGCGCGGCGGCGATGCCGAGGAGCCCGAGCCCGAGCACCAGCGCGGTCGAGGCGGCATCGGCGGCCGGGGCGCCGGCGCCGTGCGGCTGCGCTGCCCCGACCAGCGCCGCGCCGACGGCGATCATCGTGCCGATCACCATCAGCAGCCGCAGGATCTGGATGAAGGCGACCATCCGGCTGTCGATGCCGCGGTCATGGGCCATGGCGATCATCGTGCCGGCCATGCCGGGCATGAAGCCCCAGACCGCGACCTCCTGATCCAGCCGGGTGAGCCGGGCCGCGACGAGGCCGGTGACGCAGGCCAGCGCCAGGGTGACCACGACGAAGAAGATCACCACCGGCCACAGCTGCAGGGTCTGGCCCAGCACCGAGGGGTCGAGGTTCAGCGCGATCAGCGTGCCGGCGATGGCCTGCCCGAACTGGTGCGGGATCCGCCCGACGCGGATCGCGACGCCGCGCAGCGCCAGCGTGGCGCCCATCAGGATCGGGCCCAGCATCAGCGCCGCCGGGACATGCAGTCTTTCGAGCCCGAGGCCAAGCAGCAGCCCGCCGGCCAGCATCAGGGCCCATTGGCCAAGCCGCGAGGGGTCGCGGGGAATGGAGGGTATCATCAGGGGCGTTCCGGCCTCGCAGGAAGACCCGCTGCGCGTAGCCTGTCCTCGATGACGGGGGCAAGGGCCAGAAGCAGCGCATCCTGTCCGGGCCGCGCCACCAGCTGCACGCCCACCGGCATCCCGTCCGGACCGAGGCCGGCGGGCAGGCTGAGCGAGGGCGTGCCGAGCAGCGTCCAGCGGCTGTTGTACTGCGCCTGCCCGGTCGAGCCGAGCCCGACCGGCGCCTCGCCCGGGGCGGCCTGGGTCAGCAGCAGGTCGGCCCCGGCGAAGAGGGTGTCGAGATCGGCAAGGCCCGCGTCGCGCGCCGCGATCCCGGCCTGCCAGCGCTCGAAGGTGATCCCGTCCTGCCGGCGCAGGAAATCATGCGTCGCCGGGTGCAGCCGGTCCCAGTGCAGGTCGCGTTCGGGCGCGAGGCAGGCCGAGCCTTCCCAGGCGAAGACGTCGGACTGCGCCTCGATCAGCGGCAGCCACCAGTCGGGGACCGCGGTGTTGGCGGTGACTCGGCCCAGCAGGCCCGCCACCGTCTCGAGCACCGCCAGCGACGTGGCCGAAGGTGCGACGGCCTCGTCCGGGGCGAAGAGGGCGATCTGCGGCAGGGCAGGCGGCTCGTCGGCCGGCAGCAGCTCGGGGCGGCGCATCGCGGCGGCGGCGAGCAGCGCCACGTCGCGGGTGTCGCGGGCCATGAGGCCGACCACGTCGAGGCTTTCGGCCAGCGGTTTCACCCCGGTGCGGTCAATCAGGTGGCGCGAGGCCTTGTAGCCGACGACCCCGCAGAACGAGGCCGGACGGACGGTCGAGCCCGAGGTCTGGGTGCCGAAGGCCAGCGGGAAGAAGGCGGCGCCCAGCCCGGCCGCCGAGCCGGACGAGGATCCGCCCGGGGTGCGTGTCGCATCGAAGGGGTTCAGCGTGGCGCCCGGGGCGGCGGTGGCGAACTCGGTGGTCACGGTCTTGCCGATGCCCACCGCGCCGGCGCGGCGCACGATGTGCACGGCGCCCGCGTCGCGGGCCGGGCGCAGGCCCGGATAGGCGCGCGAGCCGTATTCGGTCGGCATGTCGCCGGTGTCGAGCACGTCCTTGATGCCGATCGGCACCCCGGCCAGCAGGCCGTCGCGCCGGGTCGCCGCCGCGCGGCCGGCCTCGGCGCGCACGGCGGCAGGGTCGTGGAAGGCGAAGGCGCGCACCTGCGGCTCCAGCGTCGCGATGCGGTCGAGATAGGCCTCGGCCACCGCTTCGGGGGCCAGCGTCCCGGCGCGGACCGCGGCGGCGATGCCGCGGGCGGTGAGGGTCCTGGGATCGAGTTCGGTCATGCTTCCAGCGCCTCCAGCGCGGGGCGGCGGGCGGCCCAGGGACAGGCGGCCTCGAGCTGGCCGGCGAGAGAGAAGAGCAGTTCCTCGGCACCGTAGGCGGCCCCGAAGTGGATGCCGACCGGCAGGCCGCCGGGTGTCCAGTGCAGCGGCACCGACATCGCCGGGCAGCCCGAGGCGTTGAACACCGCGGTGAGCGGGGCATGCGACCAGAAGCGGTGGAAGAACTGTTCCGGCCCAAGACCCGCGCCGGTCAGCACGCCGAGTTTGGGCGCGACCTCGGCGGTGACGGGCGAAAGGTAGATGTCGTGGTCGGCGAAGAAGGCGCCCATCGCGCGCGAGGTGCCGTGCAGCACCTGCAGCGCGGCAAGATAGTCCTCGCCGCTGATCCCGGCCGAGCGGCGGACCCATTCGGCGTTCACCGGCTCCATCAGCGCCAGCGGGTCGGGCAGGCCGCGCGCGGCGGCCAGGCCCTTGACGCCCTTGGCGACATTCACCGCGGCCACGGTGAACCAGGCGGCGCGCAGCGCCTCGGTGTCATAGGCGGGGGTGGCGAGCGTCACCTCGTGACCGAGGTCGGCCAGCAGGCGTGCGGCCTCTTCGGTCGCGGCGACGACCTCTGGCGACAGCGGGAAGCCCGCGGGGCCCGCAAGCTGCATCCCGATCCTGAGCCGCCCCGGCGGGCGCGCCACCGCGTCGAGGAAGCGGCCCGCGGGCGGGGGGCAGGCCCAGGGATCGCCTCGGTCAGGGCCGTGGATCGCATCGAGCAGCGCGGCGCTGTCGCGGACCGAGCGCGAGATGCCGTGCAGGGTGGACATGCCGGCCATCCCCTCGGCCTGGGCGGGGCCGGCGGGGGTGCGCAGTCGCGAGGGCTTGAAGCCGAAGGTGCCGGTATGGGCGCAGGGGACGCGGATCGAGCCGGCGCCGTCCGAGGCCTGGGTCAGCGGCACGACCCCGGCCGCGACCAGCGCCGCCGCGCCGCCCGACGAGCCGCCGGGGGTGCGCGTCAGGTCCCAGGGATTGCGGGCAGGGCCGTGGAACGGGCCTTCGGTGGTGAAGGATAGGGCAAGCTCTGGCGTGTTGGTGCGGCCCATCAGCACGAAGCCCGCCCGGCGCAGCCGCGCGCCGACGGTGTTGTCGGCCGGGGCGCGCAGCCCCTCGTGCAGGCGCGCGCCCGAGGTGATCGGTTCGCCCGCGATCGCGGCGCCGGTGTCCTTCAGCCACAGCGGCACCCCGGCGAAGGGGCCGGTCGTCGGCGCCGCCATCGGCGCGAAGTCGTGGACGATGGCGTTCAGCGCCGGGTTCAGCGCGGCGGCGCGGGTCTTCGCCTCGGTCACGAAATGGTCGGGGGCGACATCGCCGCGGCGCACCATCTCTGCCATCGCCAGCGCGTCGAGCGCCTCGTACTCGGTCATCTGCGGTCTTCCTCGGAGAGCGGGTCGGAACAGGCGGCGGGGCCGTCGGGCACCAGCCATTCGATGCGGTCGGTGGCGGGGGGCAGCGCGGCGCCGGCCAGCCCGTCGGGCCCGAGCGCGAGCCGGGCGCGGCCCAGCCATGCGCCGCCCGCGCCGCGGGCCGCGACCGGCCAGAGCCCCGGCGGCGGCAGCAGCTGGCCCGCGTCGAAGCGCCAGCGGCAGGGGTTCGGGTCGAATTCTGGACCGGCGGCGGTGATCTCGGTTTCCCAGCCGTGGCCAAGCAGCCGGGTCGCCTCGGCGATGCGGCCCGCGCGCAGGGTGGCGCGCACGCGCGAGGACGAGATGCGGCCGGCGCCCTCGCACTGGTCGGGCACGACGAGGGTGGCGATGGCGTGGCGCGCGGCGGTGGCGGACAGCAGCGCCACGTCGCCCTCGCGCCCGCGGCCGAAGCGGAAGTCGCGCCCGACGACCACCGCGCCAAGGCGCAGGCGGCCGTGCAGGATCGCGGTCACGAAGGTCTCGGCCGGGGTGGCGGCGAAGGCCGCGTCGAAGCGCGGGGCATAGACCAGCCCGACGCCGGCCGCGGCCAGCAGCGCCCGCTGTGCCGATCCGGTCGAGATCCGGAACCGCGCGGGGCCGCCGAACCAGAGCCGCGGATGCGGGTCGCATTGCAGGACGGCAAGGGGCGCGTCGCGGCGGCGGGCCTCGGCCGTGGCCGCCGCGACCAGCGCGGCATGGCCGCGGTGCATCCCGTCGAAGCTGCCCAGCAGCATCACCGCGCCCGCCAGCCCTTCGGGCAGCGGCGCGCTGCCATCCGTCACGACGGGACGCATGGCGACGGGATGGGCAAGGTCACGCAAGGGTTTCCAGCCAGTCGAAGACTTCCTGCACGGCGATGCAGTCGGCGTATTTCTTGTGCATGTCGTAGAGGTTGGCGAAATGGGGGCTTTCGTGCAGGTCCGCCACGCATTCGATCGGCACGATGGTGCGGAAGCTGCGCGAGAGCGCGTCGACCACCGTCGCGCGCACGCAGCCCGAGGTCGAACCGCCGGTGACGATCACGGTGTCGATCTTGTGGAAGCGGGCGAGGCTGTCGACATGCGTTTCGAAGAAGGCCGAGGGCATCTTCTTGTTCAGGAGCACGTCCTCGGGGCCGATTTCGGCGCGCGGGTCGATGGCGGCGCGGTCGGAGCCGATCTTGATCATCTTCAGCGCGTCGGGATCGTCGCCGCGGGTGCCGAAGACGCCGCAGTCGTCGCCCGAGGGCGAGAAGGCGACATAGGTCCAGATCACCGGCAGGCCCATCGCCCGCACATAGCTGGCAAGGCGGTTGGTGTACTCGATCTGGCGGGGATCGGTCTCGTAGGCCGTCACATAGGTGCCGGGCTGGGTATAGGCGCATTGCATGTCGACGTTGATCAGCATCGGGCGCGTGCCGAAGCCGTAACGCTTGCGGGGATTGGCGGCGAGCTTCTCGAACATCTGCCGCGCGGTCAGGTTGGACAGTTCCATGTCGTCTCCGGGTCAGGACGCGCGGGCGAGGGCCGCCCGCGCCTTGGGCTTGGATCTCAGCTCTTCGACATCCATTCGAGCCAGCGGGGCTGGACCTCTGCAGTGTTCTCGGCCCACCAGGCCTCGTCGATGTGCATGTTCTTGGCGGCGTTCTCGGGGAAGCCGGGCAGCTGGCTCTGCATCTCGGGCGGGATCGCGCCGTAGATCGAGGTGTTGGCGACGTTGAAGGGCAGGGCCGAGGCGTATTCGAGCATGCCTTGCGCCTGCATCATCCAGGCGATCAGCTTCTGCGCCTGTTCGGCCGAGGGCGCGGATTTCGGGACCGTCCAGTAGGACTGTTCAACGATCGACTGGTTGAAGGTGAAGTCGATCTTGCCGGCGCGCTTCTTCTCTTCCAGCGTCCGCGCGAGGCTCGACCCCATCAGGTCCACCTCGCCGTTCTGCATCAGCACCGCCCATTGCGAGGTCTTCTGCACCCAGAGGTCGATCTTCGAGCGGATCGCGTCCAGCGCCTCGAACGCCTCGTCGATCTTGATCGGGTAGATGTCCGCGGGGGCGACGCCGGCGGCCATCAGCGCGATCTCGAAGCTGGGGCGCGGCTGGGCATAGAGCGCGCGGCGGCCCTTGAACTTCGCGGTGTCCATCCACTCGGCCCAGGTCTGCGGGCCGTCCTTGCCGAAGAGATCCGAGTTCCAGGCGATCACCGTCGAGAAGGCGACCGAGCCGATGCCGTAGTCGGTGATCACCTTCGGGTCGATCTGCTCTTTCGGCACGATCGAGAAGACGAGGTCGTAGTCGATCTTCTGCAGCAGGCCCTTCTGGATGGCGATCTGCATCTGCACGCCCTCGGTGTCGATCAGGTCCCATTCGACATTGCCGACGCCCTCCATCACCTCGAGCTTGGCCATGTCGGGGATCGAGGTGGTCGAGACGTCGATGCCGGTCGCCTTGGCGAAGGGATCGAACCAGATGCGCTGCATCGTGTCGGAATAGCCGCCGCCCCAGGTGCAGACGATCACCGAGCCGTCGCCCTTCAGGGCCTCGGCCGCGGATCGGGTGGCGGATTGGGCGAAGGCGGGGCGCAGCGGCAGGCCGGTCAGGCCAAGCCCGGCGGCGGCGCCGAGACCGCCGAGGATCTGGCGGCGGGAGGGGGATTTCAGGATCATCGCGGTGCTCCATCTGGGAGGGGGAGGCGGTCGGGGCGATCACCGGCCGGGGCCGGCCGGTGCAGACCCGCCCCGGGGGGGCCGCGCGGAAGGGGCGCGGCGCCGGGGCGGGGATCCTTGTGGCGCGGGCCGGGGGCGGCCCGCGCGAGGGGTTCGGTGGCACAGGCCGCAGGCGGCCCGCGGGAAGGTTCAGACGGGCCGGGCAGGGGGCAGGCCGCGCGCGGCGGCTCAGCCTGCCGCGGCTGCGGTCACTGCTTGCTCAGCCAGTCGAGCCAGCGGGTGCGCACCGCTTGGCCGTTGTCGAGCCACCACTGGGCATCTATCTTGTGGGCGGTCGCGGCGTTTTCGGGGGCGCCGGGCAGCTTGGCGGTCAGGGCCGGGTCGAGCTCGGCATAGACCGCGGTGTTGGTCATGCCGTAATAGGGCAGCAGCTCGAGCGCGGCCTTGGCGCCCTGTTCGCGCACCGTCCAGGCCACCAGCTTCTGCGCATCGGCGACGTTCGGCGCGCCCTTCGGGATCGTCCAGTAGGACTGTTCCGAAATCGACTGGCTGTAGGTCAGGTCATAGGGTTCGCCCGCCAGGATCTGCGCCATGGTCCGCGCGAGGCTCGACCCCATCAGGTCGACCTCGTGGTTCTGGATCAGCACGTCCCATTGCGAGGTCTTCTCGACCCAGAGGTCCACCTTCGGCCCGATCGCGTCGAGCGCCTTGAAGGCCTCGTCGATGTCCATCGGATAAAGCTCGTTCGGCTTGTGGCCTGCGGCCAGCATCGCGATCTCGAGCGCGGGCTTGGGGTTGGCGTAAAGCGCGCGGCGGCCGGGATACTTTTCGGTGTCGAAGAACTCGGCCCAGGTCTGCGGCCCGCCGTCGGGGAACATCTCCTTGTTCCAGGCCATGACCGTCGAGAAGGCGACCGAGCCGACGCCGTACTTGGTCAGCACCGCCTGGTCGAGATCTTCCTTGGGCACCAGCGAGAACAGCAGGTCGTAGTCTATGGGCTCGAGCAGGTCGTCCTGCATCGCCATCAGCATCTGGTTGCCCTCGAAGTCGACCATGTCCCATTCGACGTTGCCGACCTGCTCCATGATCTTGAGCTTGGCCACGTCGGGGACCGAGGTGAAGGCGATGTCGATGCCGGTGGCCTCGGGGAAGTCCCCGTACCAGGCCTTGTGCATCTTCTCGACGGTCGGGCCGCCCCAGTTGTTCACGATCAACGTGCCCGAGCCCTTGAAGGCTTCGGGAACACTGTCCTGCGCGAGGGCGGGGGCGGCGGCGGGCAGGGCAAGGCCGAGGGCCGCCCAGACCGCAAGCGCGATGTGCTTGGTGGTCATCTGTCGTCACTCCTGTCGGGGATGCGGGCCGTTTTCGGCCTCGTGTTGCATGGGCACGTCGTCGAAGGGGCCGCGGCTCAGCTGGCCATGGCGTGGCTCATCGCCGGGACCCAGGACAGCCGGCGGGTGTCGCCGATGCCGGGGGCGACCGACAGGCCGTCGGTCTGGCGGGTCACGACCATCGGGCCCAGCTCGGTCTGGAACTGGATCCGCAGCAGCGAGCCGAGGAAGCGGGCGTCGGTGACGGTCCCGGTCAGCGCCCAGCCCGGCGCGTCGGGGTCGTCCATGCGGATCACCTCGGGGCGGACGCAGAGCACGGCGGCCCCGGCGCGGGCGGCGGGCAGCGGCAGGCTGCGGCCGCCGAGCGACAGGCTGCTGCCCTGCGCGGTGCCGCGGAACAGGTTGGATTCGCCGAAGAAATCGGCCACGAAACTGTTCGCCGGCGCCAGATACAGGTCCTTGGGCGTCGCCACCTGCTGGATCCGGCCGTGGTTCATCACCGCGACCCGGTCGGACATGTTCAGCGCCTCTTCCTGGTCATGGGTGACGAAGATCACCGTCTGGCCCAGTTCGCGCTGCAGGCTGCGGATCTCGCGCTGCATGTCGACGCGCAGGTTGCGGTCCAGCGCCGAGAGCGGCTCGTCCATCAGAAGCGCGCGGGGCGAGAAGGCGATGGCGCGGGCCAGCGCGATGCGCTGCTGCTGGCCGCCCGAAAGCTGCGGGATGCGGCGGTCGGCGAAGGCGGACATGTGCACGCGGTCCAGCGCCCAGGTCACCAGCCGCGCGATTTCGGCCTTCTGGACGCCGCGGGCCTTCAGCGGATAGGCCACGTTCTGCGCCACGGTCATGTGCGGGAAGAGCGCGTAGGACTGGAAGACGACGCCGATGTCGCGCTGGTGCGGCGGCACCCGGCTGATGTCGCGCTCGCCCAGCATCAGGCGGCCGGCATCGGGCGAGATGAAGCCCGCGATCAGCATCAGCAGCGTGGTCTTGCCAGAGCCCGAGGGCCCGAGGATGGTCAGGAACTCGCCGGGTTCGACGGCGAAGTCCGCCTCTTCGACCGCGGCCTTGTCGCCGTAGAACTTGGTCAGGCGCTGGAACTGGATGCCGAAGCCGCGCTGGCCGCCGAGGGTCGCGGGGGCGGGAGCGGGGGCCGGCGAGATCGTGTCTTTCATGGGGGGCGTCTTTCCAGTCGGGATCGGCGGGGCCGCCTGGGTCGCGGGGAAGCTCGCGGGGGAGGGTGGCAGGCCGATCGTGTCGGGGGAGAACGTCTCGGCCGTGGCGGCGGCCGACAGCGAGCGGGGGACGGCGGCGAGCCGGCGGGCCCGGCGCTGCCAGAGCGCGTAGATGCCGAGGAAGGCCAGCACGAGGTAGAGCTGCAGCGAGGCGATCGAGGTGATCGACTTGTCGAGGCCGTTCTGGGTGAGGCTTTCGTAGATCTTGCGGGGCAGCGTCTCGAACCGCGGGCCGGCCAGAAGCTGGGCCAGCACCACCTCGTCGAAGGAGAAGACGAAGGCGAAGACGGCGGCGGCGATGATCGCGGGCACCAGCAGCGGCAGGGTCACGAAGACCAGCGTGCGCCACTGCCCGGCCCCGAGCGAGGCCGAGGCCCGTTCGAGCGCGGCATCGAGCGAGGCGAGGCGGCTCATCACCGGCATGACCACGAAGGGCAGCACGACGATGGCATGGGCCATCGCCAGGGGCCAGACCGCGCCCAGCAGCTTCATCTTGGCGAAAACGATGTAGAGCCCGACGCCGATCACCATCAGCGGCACGATCATCGGCGCGATGAAGAACATCTTCAGGAACTTGGCGAGCTTCGGGTTTTCGACCCGGTGGATGCCGATCGCCGCGGCGGTGCCGATGACGGTGGCCATCAGCGTGGCCAGCGCCGCGACCTGCAGCGACAGCAGCGCGGTGCGGCCCCAGCGCGGATCCTCGACCAGCCCGGTGTACCATTCGAAGGACAGCTCGCGCGGGGGGAAGGTAATGGCCTGTCCCTGCCCGAACGAGATCGGCACCAGGAAGACCACCGGCAGCGCCAGCAGGATCAGCGCGATCCAGCCGTAGATCTTCAGCGCGGTCAGGGCGCGGCCCTTGGCGAGAAGCTCCATCTCAGCGCCCTCCCTTGTCATACAGCCGGTCGACGCCCGAGACCCGGTCGTAGACGATGAGAAGCCCGAGGCAGATCACCAGCAGCACCATCGAGGTCGCCGCCGCCAGCTGCAGGTTGCCCAGCTGCTGGATCTGGTCGCGGATCGCCAGCACGATGGTCGGCGCGCGGCCGCCGCCGAGGATCGCGGGGGTGATGAAGAAGCCGAAGGCCAGCGTGAAGACCAGCATCGAGCCCGCCACGAGGCCGGGCAGCGACAGCGGCAGGTAGATCTGGCGGAAGACCATCGCCGGGGTCGCGCCCAGGCTCAGCGCCGCGCGGACATAGGCCGGGTCGATCGCCTTCATCGCCGGGATCAGGGTCACGACCATGAAGGGCAGCAGGATGTGGATCATCCCGACATAGACGCCGAACTGGTTGTAGACCAGCTCCAGCGGCTGGTCGGTGATCCCGGTCGAGACCAGGAAGTTGTTCACGATGCCGCGGCGCTGCAGGATGATGATCCAGCTGAAGGTCCGCGCGAGGAAGGACAGCCAAAGCGCGATGAACAGCGTGACGGCCATCCACTGGTTGAACTTCGAGGGGATGTTCACCATCAGGTAGGCGATCGGATAGGCCATCACCGCGCAGATCACGGTGGTGATCACCGCCAGCTGCAGGGTGAAGCCCAGCAGGCGCAGGTAGACCGGCTGCATCAGCGCCTGATAGCCGGCCAGCGGGGGGTTCGTGCTGCCGCCCCCGAAGCTCATCCAGACCAGCACCAGGATCGGTGCCACGAACAGCACCACCATCGCGATCATCGGGGCCGCCATCAGCGAGAGCGTGAGCCCGCGCCGCTGCCGGTCCCAGGCGGTCAGCTCGCTGCGTCCCGAGGGACGCAGGCTGCCGATGCCGCCGGTGAGGTCGACCTGCGCCATTGCGCCCCCTTTCTCAGACAGCCATTTCGGGAATGACGACGCGGCCGCGGTCGACGATCGTCACGCCGTCGAGCGACAGCGAGGTCTTCCGCAGCGGGATGTCCATGTGGCACATCGTGTCGTTCTTGCCGCCGAGCTCGGTGTTCGGGCCGGTCGAGAACAGGACGTTGCCGTAGTAGGATAGCGAGTTGACGCTGATCTCGGCCGGGCGGGTGCGGGTGATGGCGCGGTGATACCAGGTCGCGCTGTCCAGCAGGCCCCAGCCGATGTGGCTGATCGCGTAGGCGCGCGGGTCCTTGAAGCTTTCCATGTAATCCGACAGCAGCGCGGCATCCATGCCGTCGCCGTCGATCGCGGTGACGAAGCCGTCGCGGATCGTCAGCTTCACCGGGCTTTCGATCATCCGCTGGAAGGCGGTGACGGTGTCGCCGGGCATGACCATGACCGTGCCGTTGACGCGGCCGTCATGGGCCTGGCTCAGCACTTGGCCGGTGCCCATGTGGTCCCAGCGGCCGGGCGTGTCGGTGTAGCCGTACTGGGTCATCACCCGGTAGCCGCCCATCTCGAAGGTGCAGTCGGTGCCGGCGTCGGACCAGATCCGCAGCGTCTCGGCCTTGCCCAGCAGCTGTTCGCCGAACTCGATCCGGCGGCGCAGGTCGGGGTTGGGGAAGTTCTGCACGAGGATGTCGAAGGGTTCGCGCACGAAGAGCATGCGCGCCCCGGCGGCGGTGATCTCGTCCTGTTCGGGCGAGAACAGCGTGCCCATCACGTCGACGATCAGGTCGGCCTTCTTCAGCGCCTCGATCGCGGGACGGTTGCCGGCGAGGGCGTTCTTGCCGGTCGTCTGGCGGGCCGTGCGGCGCGAGCGCAGCGGAAGCGTGATCTGGAAGGGCGTCGCCCCCAGCTCTTGTGCGGCCAGCATGAAGGCCTGCGCGTAATCGGCGCGGATGTCGTCCTCGCAGAGCACGATCACCGTCTCGTGCGGCTGCATCTTGCACAGTTTCAGCTGTTCGCCGAACAGCCGCACCATTTCCACCTGGCTTGCCATGACCCTATGTTCCTTCAGAGGCCGGCCGCGATCCGGGCCTTGCCGACCAGGTCCGAGCGGTCGAATTCGGTGACGAGACGTTCGCGCATGCGCGGCGCGGGGCTTGCGTTCACGTTCTCGAAGAGGGCGACGCGGCCGGCGAGGGACGAGCAGGTCAGGTCCCAGATGAAGTTCATCAGCTGCTCTTTCTGCATGCCGCTGACGCCCTTGCCGGGCAGAAGCTCGGCAAGGTGGTGACCGATCTCGGGGTTCTCGAAGGCGGCCTTGCCGAAGCGCATCACCAGGCCCTGGCCGCACATCTCCTGCAGGACGTGGATGATGTGGGGGTAGTTGCGGATCGCGTAGAGCCGGCCGGTGGTCAGCATCATCACGTCGGGCACCATCACGCCCGAGTCGTTGACGAAGGCCCCGGCCTCGGCCGCCAGCACGAAGGCCTCGAGCGTGCGGTTGTATTCGATGATCTCGGCCAGCATCGAGCGGACGGCGGGG
Organism: Frigidibacter sp. MR17.14; assembly: GCF_037095735.1. Taxonomy (NCBI): domain Bacteria; kingdom Pseudomonadati; phylum Pseudomonadota; class Alphaproteobacteria; order Rhodobacterales; family Paracoccaceae; genus Frigidibacter; species Frigidibacter sp. MR17.14. Next base: position 135,992 of record NZ_JBAWKD010000007.1, read on the forward strand.
ATCTGGTCGGTGCCGAGGATCTCGGTCACCATCTGGGCGCAACCCACGAAGATCTCGGATTTGACCTTCAGGCGGGTCAGGACGTGCCAATGGGCAAAGATCGTGGCCTTGCCCGAGATCGCGAGCCCGTGTTCCGAGCCGAGGTTGAAGATGCGCTCCTTCGGCACCCAGACGTTGTCGAAGATCACCAGCTGGTCGGCTTCCTCGCCCTTGTGGGTCAGGGGATGGTCGAAGGGATCGGCACCGGGGTTCGACAGCATCTCGCGCGAGACGAGCTTGATCCCGTCCGAGTTGATCGGCACGGCGCCCCAGACGCAGGCCTCGGGCGGGGTGCCCGGGTAGCCGAGGTTCGAGAAGAAGATCTCGTTGGTCTGCGCCGCGATCGAGCCCACGGATTTCGCGCCCGAGATCCGGATCCCGTCCTTCTCGACCGATTTCACCCGCAGCAGCGAGGCGGCCTGCGCCATCGGCGACGAACGGTCGTTCTGCGGGCCGGTGAGGCTTTCGGCGCAGGTGATCGAATTCATGCGGCCGAACTCGACATAGGCCTGCACGTTTTCGGCGAAGTCGGGCTGGCAGTCGTCGAAGGCCGACTTGAAGCCCTTGAACATGTGCAGATGCGCGAGGATCCCCACCGCCAGCGTCGGGCCGAGGTCCATCGGCCGGCCGAAGGTGCCCACCGTCTTCAGCGCGGTGTATTCCATCATCGCGCGGCGGCCCTTGAGGTCCTCCATCGTCGCGGGGACCTGCCACGAGCGGCCGACGCGCAGCCCGGTCTTGGGATCGAGCGTGGTCGTCGCCGCCTCGTAGGCCGGGTCGAACTGGTCGTCGAACATCGAGGCCATCAGGTCGATGCCCGCGTTCAGCGCCGGCTCGTCGGTGACGCGGGCCAGCTTGCGGCCGTTGACCCAGAGCTGGCGGCCGTCATCGAGCGAGGCCTTGAATTCGGCGCCGGTCTTCAGCGCGTGGGCGGGTTTCGTCTCGGTGACGATGCTGTTCATGCTGGGATCTTCCGTCTGGTCCGGAGGGGTTTGGTTGAGCGATTCGGCATCAACCAAACCGTCTTCTTGGCCAACCATAGGTCTGGTTTCGCGTTTCAAAAAAGCGGAGAGTTTTCGCAGATTGTCTTGTGACACGCGGCAGAAAGCCTGTGGGTGGCCATGGGCTTGGCCCCTATCCTATGAAAAACAAACAGAATTAGCGTTTCAATCGTGCCTTAAATTCGTGCAATCGGGACTCTGCGCCATAGGTTTTGGGGGACGACCAAGGCATGAACCAAGTCCGTCATCCGGTTTCAACCAAAGTTATTGGTTGAATGTGCCAAATTGGTTTGCCTTTTGGGCGGCGGCTGGTTGAAGACTTGGTGGAAGCCGCGCGACCCCGGGGCCGGCGGCGCGGCGGTCGCCGCGACACGGGCCCCGCGGGGCGGCGGCAGCACACGGATGACCGAGCGGATGAGCGAAGGCCAGGCGATGATCGACGATGTGGTGGAACGGATCCGCAGGATCTCGGGCGAGGGCCGGCTTCCGGCCGAGCGCGTGCTGGCCGACCAATTGGGGGTGAACCGCTACATCCTGCGCAAGGCGCTTGGCCAGCTGCGCGCGGGCGACGAGATTCCGGCCAGCCAGCCGCGCAACCGCGGCAAGCGCCGCGCCGCCGGCTCCGCGCCCGGCGCGATCGCCGATCTGACCAGCCCGGCCGAGATGTGGGAGGTGCGCCTCTCGCTCGAGCCCGAGATCGCGCGGCTGGCCGCGGTGCGCGGCACCGCCGCCGAGATCGACGCGATCGAGGCGGTGCATGCGCGCTCGACCCCTACGGTCTTCGATCTCGAGACCGATATCGCGTTCCACCGCGCCATCGCGGTCGCCAGCCACAACGCGCTGGCGCTGCACCTGATGGAGCAGGTGATGGACATGACCCGCGACCCGGGCTTCCGCGCCAAGTTCCCGGCTTTCACGGCCGAGACCGGCTGGCGCCATCACCAGATGCTGGTCGACGCGATCCGCGCGCGCCACGCGACAGAGGCGGAGGAGGCGATGCGCCTGCACCTTGCCGCGATCCTGCAATGGCTCAACGGCGGCGCCGACCCGGCCCGCTATGCCCTCAAGTGACGGTCCGGAGATCCCGATGTCCGATACCCTGCCGACCCCGCCCGACTTCCGCGCCGCGATGCGGCTGCCCGCCACCTCGGTCACCGTGATCGCGGCGGGGCAGGGCGATGCCCGCTGCGGGCTGACCGCCTCGGCGGTCTGCTCGCTGTCGGATGCGCCGCCGATGATTCTGGCCTGCGTCAACCTGAACTCGCCGGCGCTGCCGGTCATCCGGGCCACCGGCTGCTTCAGTGCCAACTTCCTGACCGACGGCCAGAGCCACGTGGCCGAGCGTTTCGCCGGGCGCACCCGCGTCTATGGCGCCGAACGCTTCGACGAGGGCGACTGGCGGGTGCTGACGACCGGCGCGCCGGTGCTGACCGACGCGCTGTCGGTCTTCGACTGCACGCTGGAGCGCGAGCATGACAGCCCGACCCATGCGATCCTGATCGGGCGCGTGCAGGGGATGCTGCGCAACGAGACGCGCCGCAGCCTGGTCTATTCGGCCGGCAGCTTCGCCTATCCCGCCGCGCTCGCGCTCTGACCCGCGCGCCGCCGCCGTGGCGGTGGGCCGGCCTCAGCCGAGGGCAGAGGACAGGATGCGGTGGATCGCCTGCAGATGCGTGCGCATCTCGGCCTCGGCCGCCTCTGCGTCGCGCCGCGCGATCGCGGCGACGATCCGGCGGTGCTGCTCGGCGTCATCGGGCGGGTGCATGTGTTCGACATGACGGTCGACGCGGACGTCCTGCTCGATCACCCGGACCATGTCATGCAGCACCCGCGCCAGCCCGTTGCCCGCCGCGGCGGCGATCAGCCGGTGCAGGTCTTCGGGCGCGCGGTCCGCGATCGCGGCCTGCATGCCGGCGATCTGGTTCGGCGTCGCGCGCACCGCCGCCAGCCGCGCCAGCGTGGGCTCGATCATCAGCCGCATCTCCATCACCTCGATGGGGTTCGTGTCGCGAGCCAGATCCTGCGCCCGCTCGGCCCCCAGCTGAACCCGGCGCAACCGCGGTGACGGCGTGGGCAGCGCCCCCCGCGCGCGCAGGTCCAGAAGCGCCCTGCGCAGCAGGTGGCGCTTGATCTCGAGCCGCTCGGCCAATTGCCGCTCGGCCGGCAGGGCGCCTTCGCGCTCGCGGATCCTGAGCACCGCGCGCGCCACGCGGTCGATCTCGTCCGCCGCGTCGCCCGCCGCCCCGCCGCCTGCCGCGACCCCCTGCCGTCCTGCCGTCATGCCAGCTCCTGTTGCCGATGGGGGCCCTTGCCAGATCTCCTGAGCCGATTCAACCAAAAAATGTTGGTTGAGTGGTTGCCTGAAAATCCGGCCTGAGATGATTCGCGAGGTGCATGGGCGATTCTATCGCGGCGCGATCAAATCGCGCAGCCTGTGCTTCAAATCTATGCAGTGACCTTCGCGGGGGGATCAACCAAATTGACAACCAAAAAACTGGTTTAGATGACCATTGACCGCGGGTTGGAACCATACTGGGCTTGGGACAACGGCAGCGACGCCCAATGATCGCGCCGGCCACCAGACAGGGATACATCCGACATGACCAGCATGCTCCGCGCCTCCGTCGCGGTCCTGGCGCTGCTTGCGCCGCTGACCCCGGGCCTTGCCGCCGAGGTCGAGACCATCGCCATCGTCACCCCCGAACAGGGCACCGACTTCGGCTGGAACCAGCAGGGGATCGAGGGGCTCGAGGCCGCTGCCAAGGCGACCGGCACCGAGGCGATCGTCGCGCAGGGCCTTGGCTACGGCAACGTCCGGCCCACTTTGCGCGAACTGGCAGAGGACGGCGCGCAGCTGATCATCGCGCATGCCTCGGGCTACACCACAGAGGCGGTCGAGGTCGGCAAGGAGATGGGCGTGCATGTCGCGACCGGCAATCCGTCCGAACCGCCGCTGGTCGGAAAGTATGAACTGCTGGCCGAAAAGGGCTCGTTCCTGGCAGGCGTGCTGGCGGCGAAGATGACCAAGACCAAGGTGATCGGGATCGTCGTGTCGTCGGAAAGCCCGAACTGGAACGCGCAGTCGGCCGGCTTCGCGCAGGGCGTGCGCTATGTCTCGCCCGACATCGAGCTGCGCTATGCCATCATCGGCCCGGCCGCCTATGCCGATGTCGCCGGTGCCAAGCGCGTGACCGAAAGCGTCATCGCCTCGAACGCCGACGTGATCTTCGGGCAGGGCAACGGGTCGTCCTTCGGGATGATCCAGGCGGTCGAGACGGTGAGCCCGCCCTCGGGCGAGAAGGTCTGGTTCATCGACGTGATCGGCGACAAGTCCTCGATCGACAAGGGCCACCTGCTGTCCTCGGTGATCTGGGACATGGCGCCGGTCTTTACCCAGATGGTCGAAGACGTGCGGGCCGACACCTTCGGCACCAAGGAATACGCCCTGCAGCTGGAGGATGGCAGCCAGCGGCTGCTGAAGACCGACCACATCCCCGCCGATGTCTGGACCGAGGTCGAGGCGGTTAAGGCCAAGATCATGTCGGGCGAGATCGCGGTGAAGGTCGTGCTCGAGCCGGCGGACACCCGGGCGATGATGTCCTCGACGGTGGCGGCGGCCGAGTGATGCCCGACGCGATCGTCTCTCTGCGCGAGGTCACCAAGCGCTTTCCGGGCGTGGTGGCCAATGACCGGGTCTCGCTCGCGTTCCACGCGGGCGAGGTGCATGCGCTGCTGGGCGAGAACGGCGCGGGCAAGTCCACGCTGATCTCGATGCTGGCCGGCGTGCAGCGCCCGGACGAGGGAGAGATCGCGGTTGGCGGGCAGACCGTCGCCATCGCCTCGCCGCGCCATGCGCTGTCGCTGGGGATCGGCACAGTCTACCAGCACCGGATGCTGGTGCCGACGCTGAGCGTGGCCGAGAACCTGATGCTGGGCGCGCGCTGGTGGCGCCGCCCGGCGCTGGCCGGGGTCCGGACGCGGTTCCGCGAGGCCGCGGCCGCCTTCGGCGTGCAGGTCGATCCCGACGCCCGGGTCGAGGACCTGAGCCTGGGCGAGCAGCAGCAGGTCGAGATCATCCGTGCGCTCTGGCGCGGTGGCCGGTTGCTGGTGCTGGACGAGCCCACGGCGATGCTGTCGCCGAAGGGAGTCGAGGAATTGGGCGCGATGATGGGGCGGATGAAGGCGCAGGGCATCGGCATCGTCTTCATCACCCATCACCTGAACGAGGCGCTGGACTTCGGCGACCGGGTGTCGGTGCTGCGGGGCGGCCGGTCCGTGGGCGGGATCGCGCCCGAGGCGCTGTCTCGGCTCGACCGGCCGGCGGCGATGGCCGAGGTGGTGCGGCTGATGTTCGGCACCGGGCTTGCGGCGGCCGGCGAAGGGCCGGGCGACGGGGGGCGGCGGGCGCGCCCCGCTGCAGGGGCGCGGATGCTCGAGGTGATCGGGCTCTCGGGCCGCTCGCCGCGGTCGGGGGCGCGTTTCGACGACGTGTCCTTCACGGTGCGCCGCGGCGAGGTGTTCGGGATCGCGGGCGTCGACGGCAATGGCCAGACCCCGCTGGCCGAGGCACTGGCCGGGCAGATCCCCGCGACCGGGTCGGTCGTGCTGGGCGGGCGCGAGCTTGGCGCGGCGGGGGTGGGCGAGCGCTATCGCCGCGGCCTGCGCTATGCCAGCGACGACCGCAACGGCGAAGGCATGGTCGGCCAGCTGCCGATCGCCACCAACATGGTGCTGAAGGAGATCGGCGCCGCGCCGTTCTGGCGCCGCGGGTTCGAGCGGCGGGCGGCGATCGACGCGCATGCGCGGGCGCTGTTCGCGGCCTTCGACGTGCGCGCGCCCTCGATCGCGACGCCGGTCGGACGGCTGTCCGGCGGCAACATTCAGAAGGTGCTGCTGGCACGCGAGCTGTCGGGCAGCCCCAAGGTCATCGTCTATTCGAAACCCACCCACGGGCTCGACCTGCGCAACATCGAGACCACCCGCGCCCGCATCCGCGAAACCGCCGAGGCCGGGGTCGCCACGGTGCTGATCTCGACCGATCTCGGCGAGGTGCTGGCCCTGTCGGATCGCATCGGCGTGATGGTGCGCGGGCGCATGGTCGGCGTGGTCGAGAACGGGCCCGAGGCGCGGCTCGAGGTCGGGCGGCTGATGGCCGGCGTCACCGAAGGAGAGGCGGCATGACCGACAGCACCGATGTTGCGGCCGGGAGCGCGGCCCCGCGCCGCCTGCGCCCCGGCGCGCTCTTGCCGCTGGGTATGACGCTGCTGCCGGTGGTCGCGGCGCTGGTCGCGGCGGGGCTGGTGCTTTACGCGTTGGGCTCGGACCCGGTCGAATATTACGGCTACGTGGTCGAGCGCGGGCTGCTGCGCTGGCGCGGGCTGCAGGCGACGCTCGTGAACATGGTGCCGTTGCTGATCCTGGGCGGGGCGCTGATCGTCAGCTTCCGTTCGGGACTGTGGAATCTGGGGATCGACGGGCAATACCTGCTGGGCACGCTGGCGGCCGGGGCCGCGGCGCCGGTGCTGGCCGCGCATCTGTCGCTGTGGCTGGCGCTGCCGCTGGCGATGGTGTTGGGCGCCGCCGTCGGCGCGGCCTGGGCGCTGCCGCCCGCGATCCTGCGCGCGACCGCCGGTCTGAACGAGGTGATCTCGGGGCTGATGATGTCGCTGATCGCGCAGTCGCTGGCGGCGGCGGCGATCAAGCTGTGGCTGAAGGACCCCGCCTCGCAGGAGCCGCAGACCCTGACGCTGGCGGTGGGAGACCGGCTGCCGCTGATCGCGGGAAGCGATGTGAACGTCGGCATCGTGCTGGCGCTGGCGGTGCTGATCGCCTGCCACCTGCTGATGATGCGCACCGCGCCGGGGCTGCGGTTCCGCATCCTCGGGCTGAACCCGCTGGCCGCGACCCATGCCGGCTTCCGGGTGCCGCGGCTGACGGTGGCGGTGCTGTGCCTGTCGGGCGCGCTGGGCGGGCTGGCCGGCGCGGTCGAGCTGACGGGGGTGCTGGGCAAGATGCAGGCCAGCTGGCATCCCGGCTACGGCTTCGCGATCGTGCCGCTGGTGTTCCTGGCGCGAATGAACGGCTGGGCGCTGATCCTGTTCGTCTTCGCCTTCTCTGTACTGCAGATCGGCTCGGCCTCGGCGGCGACGCGGCTGGGCGTGCCGCAGGACTTCACGCTGGTCCTCATAGGCTTCCTTCTCCTGTTCCTCGCGCTGTCGGAATACGCCGGCGAGCGCCTGCGTGCCCGGAGGCGCTGAGATGCTCGCGATCTTCAACGAAGCCTTCCTGGCCGCGCTGCTGTCCGGGGCCGTGGTCGCCGCGGTGCCGCTGATCCTTGCGGGCTTGGGCGAGCAGATGTCGGAACGCGCGGGCGTGATGAACATCGGGCTTGAAGGGATGATGCTGGCCGGGGCCTTCGGCGGCTTCTCGGCCACGCTGGCGGGCTGGGGCGTCTGGGGCGGGCTTCTGGCAGGTGGAGTGGTTGGTGCCGCGGTCGCGGTGATCATGGTGATGTTCTGTGTGCGGCAGGGGATGAACCAGATCATCGTCGGCATCGCGATCACCCTGGGCGCGACCGGGATCACCTCGCTGATGCACGACGCTTGGTATGCGCGCAGCTACCCCCGCCTCGACGCGGCCGAAAAGCTGGCGCTGCCCGGCCTGTCGCAGATCCCGGTGCTGGGCCCTGGCCTTTTCACCCATCACCCGGCGACCTGGGCGGGGCTCGCGCTGGCCGGGGTCTTCGTGCTGGTCTACCGGTGCAGCTTCCTTGGCCTCAACCTTGCCTCTGCGGGCGAAAAGCCCGACGCGCTGGACGCGGCCGGCATCGACGTGACCCGCACGCGCAGCGTGGCGGTGCTGGTGGCGGGCGCGATGGCGGGTCTTGGCGGAAGCTACATGGCGGTCATAGGCTCTGGCATCTTCGTGCCGCACATGACCGGCGGCGCGGGCTACATCGCCATCGTGCTGGCCATGCTGGCCCGCGACCGCGCCACCTGGGTGGTGGGGGGCGGGCTGTTGTTCGGGCTCTGCCTTGCCGCCACGACCGCACTGCAGGTCGCCGGCATCGAGGTGCCCACCGATTTCATCCAGATGCTGCCCTTCCTCGCCGTGATGGCGGTGCTGATCCTTTTCGGACGCAGCGCCCGTCTGCCGCGCGCGCTGGGGCAGCCCTACCACCGCGGCCAACGCTGAGGAGAGCCCCATGAACGACATGAGCAAGACGCCCGAGAAGCAGCTGCGCACCGGCGCGGAATACAAGGCCTCGTTGAAGGACGGCCGCAGGGTCTGGCTGGACGGCGAGCTGCTGGGCGACGTCTTCGAGGCGCCGCATCTTGCCGCGGGCATCGACACGCTGGCCGAGATGTTCGACGACCAGTTCGACGCCGCCCATGCCGAGGCGACGACCTATTACGAACCGAAGGTCGGCAAAATCGTCACCCGCTCGTGGCAGGCGCCGATGTCGCCCGAAGAGCTGGTCGAGCGGCGGATGATGATCGAATACACGGCGAAGAAGACCGCGGGCACCTATGGCCGCCCACCGGATCTGGGCCCGACCATCGCGATGGGGCTATGGGCCTTCCTGCCGACCTTCAAGTCCCGCGTCTCGGCCTTCGACGGCTGCCAGCCCGATTTCGCCGAGAACATCGAGCGGTACATGGAATACGGGCGACTGAACAACATCACCTGCGCCGAAAGCCTGACCGGGCCGCAGAACGACCGCTCGCAGCCGCTGGCGCAGGCGGCCTCGCTTCTGCGGGTGAAGAAGGTGTCGAAGGACGGCGTCTGGATCTCTGGCGCGAAATCCGTGGGCTCGATCGCGGCGCAGACCAACGAGCTGTTCTTCACCAATCTCGCCTACGAGGGCACGCCGCCGGAAAGCTGCATCTGGGGATCGGTCCCGATGGCGACCGACGGGCTTAAGCTGGTCAGTCGCGAATGCCTGTCGAACCCGGGCGCGGACCCGTTCGACCACCCGCTGAACCACAAGGGAGAAGAGGCCGACCAGCTTTGCATCTTCGACAACGTCTTCGTGCCGAAGGAGCGGATCTTCAACCTTGGCGATCCGCAGCTGGTCACGATGTACGGCAAGACCTGCAACTGGGCGCATTGGCACATCCTGACCCGGCTGATGGTCAAGGCGCAGCTGTTCGTGGGCACGGCGCAGCTGGTGCTTGACGTGCTGGGCACCGGGAAGATCCAGCCGGTTCAGTCGCTGGTGGCCGATATCATCCAGTATGCCCAGACTCTGCGCGCCTTCGTGCTGGCGGCCGAGGCGCAGGCCCGCCCGACCGAGAACGGGGTGATGGCGCCCGACATCCCGCTGCTGACCGCGGGCCGGATGTATTCGATCCAGCACTATCCCAACATCATCCACACGCTGCAGGAGCTGTGCGGGCAGGGGCTGGTGATGCGTTTCGGCAAGAAGGCCTTCGGCAATCCCGACATCGGCCACCACCTGGCGGAACTTCTGCCCGGCCATGGCGTCACCGGGATGGAGAAGGAGCGGGTGATGAACTTCGTCTGGGACCTGACGACCTCGTCCCATGCCGGCCGTGTGGCGTTGTTCGAGAATGTGAACGCAGGTGCCGCGCCCAGCCTGCGGCTGCGGCTGTTCAACGAATACGAGCGCGCCGACCATGTGCGTCTGGCCCGCGATCTGGCGGGGATCTGAGGCCGTGGAGCAGGACGCGCTGATCGCGGCCTTCTACCGGGCCTACAACGCGGGCGATGCCGGGGCAGCGGTGGCGCTGTATGCCGGGGACGGCACGCATGTCGAGGCGGCATCGGGCAAGGCGCGCAGCGGGCCCGAGGCCCTGCGCGCGGGGCTCGAGGGGTTCCTGGCGATGTTCAGGGACCTGCGGTTCGAGACCGAGCGCCCGGTCCGCGCCGGGTCGCAGGTCGTCGTGACCTACCTGATGACCGGAACGCTGGTCCGCGATCTGGGGCCGCTGAAGGCTGCAGGCCGCCGCGTGGCGCTGCGTGGCGTGCATCTCTTCGAGATCGAGGCCGGCCGCATCCGGCGCAGCACCGACTTCTGGGACTTCGACGAGCTTCGCGCGCAGGTGGCGGCATGATCCGGTGCCTGCGTCCGATCGCGCGCACGCTTGGCTTTGCCGGATTGCTCGGGGCACCCGCGTTGTCGCTGGCGGGGCCCGTGGCGGCCCCGGTCACCATCGCCCAACCCGCGGGCGTGGCCTGTGAGGTGACGCTGGCCCATTGGTACGTGCTGCGCTTTGCCGCCGAGGACGGGCAGGTCGCGCTGCCGCTGCGCTTCGATGCGGCGACTCAGACGGTCTCGATCCTGAACACGCGCGGGGTCGAGATGGCGGTCGAGGGGTTGCTCTGCGGGCCCGAGCCGCGGCTGCACGCCGAAGGACGGCGTCTCGATTTTCGCGCGCTGGCGATGCGCGCGGCGGCGGGGTGACCGCCCGGGACGGTTCCGCCCGGCGCTACACCCGTGGTCGAGACTGTGCCTGGGTCGTGCCGGATAAGGAGTCCGTGGTCGCGAGGGCCGATGGGGCAGGAAAGCCGCCTTGGAAGACGGCGCGTCACGGCTGTTCACGGTGGACACGATCCTCGTCGAGCCAGGGCTCTCTTTCCTGAGGCTCTGGATCATGCCGCCCGCGCGCTCTCTGGGCGACGTCATCCGCGACGGGCAGATGCACCTGGGACAGGCTTGGTGGATCTCGACCCTGCCCGAGCTGATCGTCCTGCCGATTGCCGTCGCCCTTCACTTCCTGTCGGACGGCATCCGCCAGGTGCTTGCCCCCCGCTCCCGCAAGTGATCCCGGACAGAGCCCCCTGCCATGACCTTCTTTCGGCCCGTCGATGACGCCCTGCTGCAGGTGCCCAACCTGCGGACCCGCTTCGCCACCGACACCGGCACCGTGCAGGCTGTCGGTGACGCCGCGTGCTGCCTTCGCCGGGCCGAGACGCTGGGCATCGTCGGCCAGAGCGGCTGCGGCAAGAGCACGCTCGCGCGGCGGCTGCTGGGGCTCGACCCCGCGACGTCTGGCGACGTCTTCGTCGAGGGGATGGCGCAGATGATCTTCCAGGACCCGGTTGCCTCGTTCAATCCTGAGATGACTGTCGACCGCATCCTGTCCGAGCCGCTCGAGGTGCGCGGGCGCGGCACCCGGGCCGAGCGGGTCGGGAGGGTGGGCCGGCTGCTGGCTCAGGTCGGGCTCGATCCGTTCTATGTCGGGCGCTGCCCGGGTCAGCTTTCGGGCGGGCAGCGCCAGCGCGTGGCCATCGAGCGCGCTGGCACTGGAACCGGTGGTCGTCGTCGCGGATGAGCCGACCTCGGCGCTGGACATCTCGGCGCGCGCGCAGATCGTAAACCTGACGGTGGACCTGAAGTGTGACCTCGGCGTCCGCTTCGTCTTCATCTCGCACGACCCGCTGACGGTCAGCTACATCTCGGACCGGATCAAGGTCATGCACCCGGGCGAGATCGTCGAATGCGGCCCTGCCGACGAGATCCTCCGCGACCGGGCGCATTCCTACACCCAGGCGCTGATCGCCGCGGCCCCGGTGCCCGATCCGATGATCGAGGATGCGCGTGTCGCGACGCCGCTGCAGGGTGAACTGCCAAGCCCGCTCGACCTGCCGGCGGGCTGCGCCTTGAGCTCGCGCTGCCTTAGGGCCACCGCGCTCTGCCGCGAGCGCAAGCCCGTGCTCGCCGCCCATTCGAAGACCCGCGAGGCCGACTGCCGCCAGGTCGACAGAACGATTCACCCGGTTTGGCGTCCATGGCGGCGAGGTCTTCTTCGGCGTCGTCGGCGTGGCGCAGCCCTATTTCCCGCTTTACACCGACGAGCTTGGCGCCTCGACTGCGTTGATCGGGCAGATGGTCACGCTGAAGGCGGCGCTGCCGCTGGTCATCGCGATGCCGCTCGGCCAGAGGATCGACGCCATCGGGCCGATGCGGATGCTGCAGGCCGGATCGCTGTTCCTCATGGCCACAATCGGGCTCACGGTCTTCTTTGCCGCGACCCCGCTTCAGGCCATGTCGCAGGCGCTGATGGGGGCGGCGATCATCATCATGGCCTCGTCCTTCCAAGTCCTCGTCTCCGAGGGTGCGGGGCCCAAGCGCAACGAGGCGATCACGCGCTGCGCGATGTGGATGTCGGGGGGCAGCACGATCGGGCGGCTGATTGGCGGCGCCATCGTCTGGCTTGCGCGGTGTTCAGGGCACCGCATCGCCTTCGTCAGCCCGGCGGTCTTCGGACGTATGGGCCACAGCCTCGGGTTGGGCGCGGCCTTCCTTGGCGTGGGCGCGGTGCTTCGCGCGGCGATGGGCGGCGTCGCCGTCTATGTCCGTCGACGCGGCTGAGGTCCCCGACATTCATCCGAAAGTATGAGGTGGTGCTGCGCTACCGCGGCTACCGGCCGGCGAGGCCGCCACAGCCGTGGGCGGCCATCGCCCGGAAACGGGACGAAAATCCGCCGCGACCCGCGCGGATCGGCGGGGAGCAAAGATCTGACATTTCCGGTGGGACGCGCCGTCATGTCGGCAGCCGCGGCACGGGGCGCGCGTTGACACGAATCATAGTCATAACGTATTTTGAAATAGCATTACGAATATCGTAACGCAAGGGAGGAGATACCATGAACATTCGTTGCGGCGTCTTCGCCGCGATGGCTCTGTTGTTGCCAGCAGCGGGCCAAGCGCAGGACTATTCCTTCAAATTCGGCCATGCGGCCGCCTCGACCCACCTGTTCCAGGGCGGCCTCCAGCTTTTCGCGGACAAGGTCGCGGCGAAGACCGGAGGCAAGGTGAAGATCGAGGTCTACGGCGACCGCCAGCTCGGTGACGACAAGCAGCTTCTGGAGGGGGTGCAGCTTGGAACCATCGACGGCGCGCTGGTCTCGGTGCCGACGATCCCGCTGACGCTGGACGCGCCGGCGTTCGACGCGCTGCAACTGCCGTTCCTCGTCGACAGCTACGACACCATGGCCAAGGTCCTGGCCTCGGACGTCGGGCAGGAGATGCTGGATACTCTGGCCACCAGCGACATCAAGGGGCTCGGCTACATCGAGGCCGGGCAGCGCCACTTCCTGACCCGCGGCAAGCCCGTCGCCTCGGTCGCGGACTTCGCCGGGCTGAAGACGCGGATCGTGCCCACGCCGCTGCACAAGGCGACATGGGAGGCCGTTGGCACCCAACCGATCGGCATGGCCTTCGGAGAGGTCTATTCCGCGCTCGAGACCGGGACCATCGACGCGGTCGAAATGAACCTGTCCTCGATCAAGGCCGAAAGCCTCTATCAGGCGGCCAAGAGCGTGACGCTCACCGGCCATTACTTCTGGCCTGGCGTCCTGATGATGAGCGAGAGCGTCTTCGACGGTCTGCCCGCCGACATCCAGACCGCCCTGACCGAGTCCGGCCACGAAGTCATCGCCGAGCAATACGCGATGGCCAAGGCCGACGAGGACGGCGTGCGCGCGTTCCTCGAAGAGAACGGCGTCACGATCACCGAAATCAAGGACCCGGATGCCATGCGCGCGAAGATGCAGCCGGTCCTCGACGCCTGGATCGGCAAGGACCCCCTGATCGGCAAGTTCGCAGAGGCGGTCCACGCCCAGAGCACGAACTGAGCCAAGCCCGGCCCGGTGCCCGCGTCGCGCGCGGGCCCGGCAACTGATCCAAATCGATGGAGGAGCCGTTGTCCGGCATCCGCACCTTCCACGGGACCGCGATCCGCGCGGTCACGGTGGCCATGCTCGTCATCCTGCTGGCGCTGATGATCGTCCAGGTCGTTCTGCGCTACGTCTTCGGCACCTCGCTGATCTGGGCCGAAGAGGTCTGCCGCTACCTGCTGATCTGGGGCAGTTTCCTGGCCGCGATCCTTGCCTACGAACGCGGCGAGATCGTCGCCGTCACCATGCTGCGCGACGCCGTCTCGCGCCGGGTGGCGCTGGCGATGGCCATCGCGGGCTCGCTGGCCTCCTGTGCGCTGCTGTGCACGTTGGTGCTCTACGGGGTGAAATACGCGCTCAAGACCGGGCGCCAGCCAATCCCGGCACTGCGCTTCCTGCTGGGCGACCTCTTCGGCACGGCGATGCCGATCCCGTCGATGTTCTGGGTCTATCTCGCGCTGCCGCTGGGGCTGGGCCTGCTGGCGCTGCGCATCGGCGTGGATCTCGTCCGGCAGCTCGGGCTGTGGCGCAGCGGGCAGGGACTGCCCGCGCCGCAGGGCCCCGATGCCGATGCCGTGCGGGGGGGTGAGCTGTGATCCTGATCCTTGCCACCTTCACCTTCGCGCTGGCGCTGGGGATTCCGGTCGCGATCAGCCTCGGGCTGTCGTCGATCAGCTACCTGCTGGCACATGGCCATCTGCACCTGCTGCTGGCGATGCCGCAGCGGATGATCGCGGGGATCGACAGCTTCGTGCTGCTGACCATCCCGCTGTTCATCCTCGCCGGCAACCTGATGAATGCGGCCAATCTCACCCAGCAGATCGTCCGCTTCGCGCAGATGCTGGTCGGCCGGCTGCGTGGCGGGCTTGCCGTGGTCAACGTGATCTCGAGCCTGCTTTTTGCCGGTGTCTCGGGTGCCGCGACGGCCGAGGCCTCGGCGATCGGCAGCGTGATGGTGCCGGCGATGGTGCGCGACGGCTACCGGCCTGCCTATGCGGCAGCGCTGACCGCCGTCGGCTCGCTGCTGGGACCGATGATCCCGCCCTCGCTCAGCCTCGTGCTCTATGGCGCGCTGACGGGCACCTCGATCGGGGACCTGTTCCTGGCCGGGATCGGCCCGGCCTTCGCGCTGGCGGGGCTGCTCACGCTCTATGTGCTGTGGCGCGCGCGGGCCGAGAACCACCCCGCCGCGCCCCTTCTGCCGCGCCACGAGCGGCGGGCCGCCACCGTGGGCGCGATCCCGGCGATGCTGTTGCCGGTGATCATCGTCGGCGGCATCCGCGGCGGGATCTTCACGCCGACCGAGGCCGCGGCGGTCGCCTGCGTCTATGCGCTGCTGATCGGCGGGCTGCTCTACCGCAGCCTGTCGCTGCGCGAGATCGAGCGCAGCTTCTTCGAGACCGCGACGATGTCGGCCGGGATCATGCTGGTGATCGCCATGGCCAGCGTCACCGCCTTCGTGATGGGAATCGAGAACATCCCCCAGAAAGTCGCCGCGGCGATGCTGTCGGTCAGCGAGACCCCGGCAGTGCTGATCCTGATGCTGAACCTGCTGCTGCTGGTGCTGGGCCTGTTCCTCGAACCGATGGCGGCGATGATCCTGATCATGCCGATCCTTGCGCAGGTCACACCGCTGATGGGGCTCGACCCGGTGCAGATGGGCATCATGATCGTGCTGAACCTGATGATCGGCATGGTGACCCCGCCGGTGGGGCTGGTGCTGTTCATCGTCGGAGCCATCGCCCGCGTCAGCCTTGAAGAGGTCACCCGCGCCGCGCTGCCGCTGATCGGGCTGGCGGTGCTGGTCCTGTTCCTGACGGTCGCGGCGCCGCCGCTGACCCTGTTCCTTCCCAGCCTTCTGAAGTGAGGTCCGCATGAGCTTCGAATTCGACAAGTCGGGCAACCAGTCCACGCAGATGGCCTTCCGGGTCATAGAGCTGATGGTCGAGATCGGCCGCCCGGTCGCGCTGGCGGACCTGTCGCGCCAGCTTGATATCCAGAAGGTGCGCGTGCACCGCTTCCTGCGCACGCTCCTGCAGCTCGGCTACGTGCTGCAGGACCTGGAGACCGACCGCTACCGGCTGTCCTACAAGCTCTATCACCTCGGGCAGTCGCTGGCCGACGGCACCGACCTTCTGCGCGACGCCCGCCCGCTGATGGTCGAGCTGAGCGAGGCCACCGGCTTCACCGTCTCGCTGTCGCAGATGGAGCCTACAGGGATGCGGATTCTCGACATGGTGCGCTCGTCGCAGCCGGTCGAGATCGTGACCCGGCCCGGCGCGCTTCTGGACTTCCACGCCTCGGCGCAGGGCAAGGTCGCGATGGCCTTCGGCGGGGCGCGTCTGGCCGAAGGCGCGCTGCGCGCCTGGACCGATGAAACGCCGCTTGACCCCGGCCGATTCGCCGCCGAGGTCGCCGAGGTCCACGCCCGTGGCTGGGCCGAGGCCCCGAACCAGACCCTGCCCGGGGTCACCGCGATCTCTGCCCCCGTCTTCGACATGACCGGCCGCATGGCCGCGACCCTGACCATCGCCGGACCCACGGCCTCGATCGGTGCCCCGGCGAAAGAGCCCTTCGTCACCGCGCTGCGCGACGTCACGCGCAGGCTGTCCATCCAACTCGGCAACACGGATCCCAAGTGATGACCAGATATTCCCTCGCCATCGACATCGGCGGCACCTTCACCGACGCGGTCCTTCTGGCCGACGACGGGCGGACTTTCGTAGACAAGACCCTGACCACCCACGGCAACCTGCTCGACGGCTTCTTCCGCGGCGTGGGGCTGGTGATGGATCGCGCCGGCATCGGCCCGGTCGACGTGAACGACGTGCTGGTCCATGCCACCACCGTCGTCACCAACGCCCTGATCGAGCGCAAGGGCCCGCCGGTGGGCCTGATCCTGACCAAGGGCTTCTCGGACATCCTCTATATCCGGGACGAGCACCGCTATGACATGTACGATCCGCAGATCGAATTCGCCGAGCCGCTGATCCCGCGCGAGCGCACCTGGGTCGTGGACGAGCGCGTGCTGGCCGACGGCACCGTCAGCCGCATCCCGGCCGAGGCGGAGATCGCCGCCATCGCCCGCACCTGCCGCGACCGCGGCATCCAGTCGGTGGCAGTAAGCCTGCTGAACGCGTATCGCAACGGCGAGAACGAGGCCCGCATCGCCGAGGTCTTCGCCCGCGAGGCGCCCGAGATCTTCGTCTCGCTCTCTTCCGAGATCGCGCCGCAGATGCGCGAATACCTGCGCACCTCTACCGTGGCGATCAATGCGTACACGGTGCCGATCACCCGACCCTATCTGGACGCGCTGATCGCCGAGCTCGATCGCCGCGGCTTTGCCCAGCAGCCGCTGATCATGCTGTCGAACGGCGGCGTGATCGGCGCGGGCAAGGCCGGCACCCTGCCGGTCCGGATGATCGAAAGCGGCCCGGCCGCGGGGGCGCTGGTCGCCTGCTACTTCTCGCGCATGTTCGACATGCCCGACCTGATCTCGTTCGACATGGGCGGCACCACCGCCAAGGCCTGCCTGATCCAGAACCATGAACCGCTGGTCACCGGCACCTTCGAGGTCGACCGCCGCTATCGCTTCAAGCCCGGATCGGGGATGCCGATCACCGTGCCCTCGATCGACATGATCGAGATCGGGGCAGGGGGTGGTTCGATCGCCTGGGTCGACGAGCTTGGCCTCTTGCGCACCGGGCCGGAAAGCGCAGGCTCGATCCCCGGCCCGGTCTGCTATGGCCGCGGCGGCACCGAGCCCTGCGTGACCGATGCCGACGTGGTGCTGGGCATTCTCGACCCCGATCGCTTCCTGGGCGGCGACATGAAGCTGGATGCCGAGGGCGCGCGGGCGGCGGTCGGCGCGCTTGGCGCGCGGATCGGCCTGACCCCCGAAGAGACCGCCTGGGGCATCTACGAGGTGGTCTGCGAGCAGATGGCGGGCGCAGCGCGCACCCATGCCACCGACCGCGGAGTCGATTACCGCGGCCTGCCGATGCTGGCCTTCGGCGGCGCGGGCCCGGTGCATGCCTGTCTGGTGGCCGACCTGATCGAGAGCCGGCAGGTGATCTACCCGCCGCTGGCTTCGGTGCTGTCGGCCTTCGGCACGCTGGTGACGCCCGCGCAGATCGACCTCGTGCGCAGCCAGCTGGCGCCGCTGGCCGCGCTGGACCCTGCCGCCGTCGCGGCGCTGGTCGGCCAGATGGGCGAGGAAGGCGCGGCGGCGCTTGGCGAGGCGGGCCTTGCCCCCGCCGACATCGGCTTCGTCTTCGGCGCCGACCTGCGCTATCAGGGCCAGCAGTCCGAGCTGCGCATCGAGCTGCCCTTCGACCCGCGCGCGGCCCTCGACCCCGAGGCGATGCGCCGGATCTTCGAGACCGAATATGTCGCGCAATACGGGCTGAAGCTCGACGACATGGGGATCGAGGTGGTGAACTGGCACGTCACCGCCCGCGGCCGCCTGCCCGAGCGCAGCGCCGCCACCGCCGCCCGCGGCGGCAGCGCGCCGCTTCCGCGCAGCCGCACCGTGCATTTCCGCGGCAGGCCTATGGAGACCGCCGTCTATGCCCGGGCCGAGCTGGTCGAGGGCGCGGCGATCACCGGTCCGGTGATCGTCGAGGAACGCGAGACCACTATCTTCGTCCTGCCCGGCTGGACGGTCCGCCTGCACCCCAATGGCAGCCTCGTTGCCGACAAGATGATGGAGCACTGAACATGGATGGCGTCGAACTGCAGATCCTGTGGTCGAACATGATCGGGATCGTCTCGGAACAGGCGCGCTCGCTGCAGCGCATCGCCTTTTCGCCGATCGTGCGCGAGGCCGGCGACCTTGCCAATGGCATCTTCGATGCCCGGGCGCGGATGGTCGCGCAGGCGGTGACCGGGACGCCGGGGCACATCAACTCGCTGGCCGCGGCGGCGCGCAACCTGCTGGGCCATGTTGACGTGGCCGCGCTGAAGCCCGGCGACGTGCTGATCACCAACGATCCGTGGATGTCGGCCGGGCATTTCTTCGACATCACCGTGCTGTCGCCGATCTTCCGCGGCGAGCGGCTGATCGGCTACGCCGGCTCGACCATCCATCACACCGACATCGGCGGCTACGGCATCGGCTCGGGCGCGCGGGACATCCACGAGGAAGGCCTCTGGATCCCGGTGCTGAAGCTTTACGAAGCCGGCGTGCCGAACGCGACGCTCTTCTCGATGATCACCCGCAACGTGCGCACCCCCGATGCGCTGCTGGGCGATCTGGGGGCCCAGGTCTCGTCGGGGATGATCGCCTCGCAGCGGCTGAACGCGCTGTGCGACCGCTACGGGCTCGAGGACATTGAGGCGCTGTCGGACGAGATCATCGATCGCTCCGAGGCCGCGACCCGCGCCGCGATCCGCGCCCTGCCCGGTGGCACTTTCCACGGCAGCTCGACCTTCGACGTGCCGGGGGGCGAGCGGGTGACGCTGAAGACCGCCGTCACCATCGATGCCGAGGCCGGCGAGATCGTTGTCGATTTCGAGGGCTCGTCGGGGCGCAGCGGCAAGGGGATCAACGTGGTGCCGGCTTATGCCCAGGCCTATGCGACCTTCGCCATCCGCTCGACCCTGAACCCGGACCTGCCGAACAACGCGGGTTCGCTGGCGCCGATCCGGCTGAAGCTGCCGGAAAACTGCATCGTCAACGCCACCTACCCCTCGCCGGTGAACGCGCGCCACGTCGTGGGCATGTATGTGCCCTTCCCGATCCTGAACGCGCTGGCGCAGGTGGTGCCCGACAAGGTGGTGGCCGAAGGCTCGGGCGCGGTCTGGACCGTGCAGATCCAGGGCCGCGACCGCGAGGGGCGGGCCTTCACCTCGTCGATGTTCAACTACTCGGGCGGGATGGGCGCGCGGGCGGGCAAGCCCGGCATCTCGGCGGTCTGCTACCCCACAGGCGTGTCGGCGGTACCGGTCGAGGTGCTCGAGGCCGCCTATCCGATCGA
Source organism: Frigidibacter sp. MR17.14 (assembly GCF_037095735.1). Taxonomy (NCBI): domain Bacteria; kingdom Pseudomonadati; phylum Pseudomonadota; class Alphaproteobacteria; order Rhodobacterales; family Paracoccaceae; genus Frigidibacter; species Frigidibacter sp. MR17.14. The sequence goes on from NZ_JBAWKD010000007.1 coordinate 155,655, forward strand.
GTTCACCTGCAAGGAACTGGAACGCGGCTCTGGTGGGGCCGGGTTGCAGCCGGGCGGTGACGGCCAGCGCATAGGGTTCCGGATGCGCACGGGGTCGTCCTGGCTGCTGAACACGGTGCCCAGCCGGCTGATGGACGCGCCGCAGGGCCTGGACGGTGGCGCGCCGGGCCGCGCCGGGCAGTTCCTGGTGAACGGCAAGCCGGTGATGCTGTCGGGCAAGACCGACATGCAGGCCGCGGACGAGGTCACCATGGTCACCCCGGGCGGCGGTGGCTTCGGCGCCTTCAAGGTCGCCAAGAGCGCCTGAGCAAATGGCGGCCGAAACCAGTGATGGCGGGGCGCGTGGGGATTATGCCCGCCGCCCCGGACGACAAGCGAAAATGGGAGGATGACAGATGACGGACCTGCAACCGTTCCGCATGCCGGTGAAATGGGAAGAGCTGCCGCGCTTTCCGGTGCGCGACCACATCGCCCGCGCGGGCTTCCGCGGCGAGGATGTGCTGCTGGTGATGAACTGGCTGGAAAAGGGCATGACGCTTGGCATGCACAAGCACCCGTTCGAACAGATCGCCGTCGTGCTGACCGGGCGCATGCGCTGGACCGTGGGCGACGAGACCTTCGAGGTCGGTGCGGGCGAGGTGCTGCGCGTGCCCCCCGACGTGATGCACGGAGGGATCCCGATCTCGGACGAGGTGGTCATGAACCTCGATATCTTCTGCCCGATCAGGAAGGACTATCTCGACATCGTCGCGCATCAGTCCGCTGACTTCCCGGCGGAGGGATGAGATGGCGGGCGCAGAGGTTCTGGCGGGGTTCCGCCCCGCGCTGGGCGCTGGCGGGCTGCATCTGTCCACCTTCGTCCAGATCCCCGATCCGAACCTGATCGAGACGCTGGCGCGCAGTCCGCTCGACTCGCTGCTGCTCGACATGCAGCACGGCATGCAGGACGAGGCGAGCGTGCAGGCCTCGGTCGCGGCGGCGGCGATGATCGGCAAGCCGGTTCTGGTCAGGGTGCCGGTCGATGCCGGGGGCCTGACCTCGCGCATGCTCGACTTCGGGGCGGCGGGCGTGGTCTGCCCGATGGTCAACTCGGTCGGGGACGCGCGGCGGCTGGTCGACTACGTCAAGTTCCCGCCGACCGGACGGCGCAGCTGGGGGCCGCGCCGGGCGATCCCCTTCTCGGGGCTGTCGGCGGCCGACTACCTGCGGCAGGCGGACGGGCTGACGCTAGCGCTGGCGATGATCGAGACGCGCGAGGCGCTGGCCGCGCTCGATGACATCCTCGCGGTGCCGGGGATCGATGGCATCTTCGTCGGACCGATGGACCTGTCTGTCTCGCTGTCGGCGGGGGCCACCTTCGACAGCCCCGATGCAGCTGCGGCCATCGCTGCGGCGGGGGCGCGTGCGCGTGCGGCGGGCAAGGTCGCGGGCATCTTCGCCCTGACCCCGCAACTGGCGCTCGACTATCATCGGCAGGGTTATGGCTTCGTCGCCCTGATGCAGGACGCGATGTTCCTGTCGCAGGCGGCAACGGCAGCCTGCACGGCCGTGCGCGGGGCCGTGGCATGAGCCGCCCGGTGATCCTGACCGCCTGCATCAACGGCGGCCGGCCGGATGCCGCGGCACTCAACCCCGGCCTGCCGGTCACGCCCGAGGCGATCGCCGCGGCAGTGGCCGAGGCCGCGGGCGCGGGGGCGGCCATCGCGCATCTGCATGCCCGAGATCCCGCGACGGGGCTGCCGTCGAACGACGGGGCGCTTTGGGCGCGGGTGGTCGCGGCGATCCGCGATCGACTCGCGGCCGAGGGACGGCAGATCCTGCTCAATCTCAGTGCCTCGATGGACGGGCTCTTGCTGCTGGACGGCGAGGGCACGCGGATCCTGCCCGGCTCGACCCTGAAGCCGCCCGCCGGGCGCGCGGCGCATGTGCTGGCAGCCCGGCCCGAGATCGGCACGCTCGACTGCGGGACCTTCGCACTGGGCGAGGCGGTGCATGTCGCGCGGCTGCCGGACCTGCGCGCGATGGCCGGGCTCTACCGGGCGGCGGGCGTGCTGGCCGAAGTCGAATGCTTCGACTTCGGCCATCTCGAGACCGCGCGCACGCTTGCGGCCGAGGGCGCGCTGGGACCGCGGCCCTTCCTGCAGATCTGCTTGGGCACCGGCTATGGCGGCGCCCCGGCGACACCCACGGCGCTGGCCGCGATGCGCGACCGCCTGCCCGGGGACGCGGCCTGGGCCGCCTTCGCCGCTGGCCCCGCCAACCGCTGGGTGATTACCGAGACGGTCGCCGCGGGCGGCCATGTCCGTGCCGGGCTCGAGGATACGCTGCTGGACGAAACCGGCGCGCCGCAGACCAATGCCGCGCTGCTGGCAGAAGCCGCGGCGCTGATTGCCCGCGCCGGCGGCCGCTGCGCCACCCCGGCCGAGGCGCGCAGCGCCCTGGGGTTGTGACCGCGGTCCTGGCCCCCGCGATCGGCGCCGCGGGTCGGGTGCAGCTGCGCGCCGACTGCAACCGGCACCGGGGACCGTCAGTCGCCGGCCGGCAGCAGGTCCAGCTGCGCGCGCAGCTCGGTCTTCAGCACCTTGCCGTAGCTGTTCTTCGGAAGCTCGGCCACGAAGGCGTAGCGCCGCGGCTTCTTGAACGAGGCGATCTGCGCCCGGCACCAGCCGTCGAGCAGCCCCGCATCGCAGGCCGCCCCTGCCTCGGGAACCACGAAGGCCACGACCTCTTCCCCCCATTCTGCATTCGGAGCCCCGACGACCGAGACTTCCGAGACGCCGGGATGGGTCAGCAGCACCTCTTCGACTTCGCGCGGATAGATGTTGGTGCCGCCCGAGATGATCACGTCCTTCGAGCGGTCGGTGAGCGTCAGGAACCCGTCCTCGTCCACCCGGCCCAGATCGCCCGTGCATAGCCAGCCGTCGCGGATCGCCTCGGCGGTGGCCTTCGGGTTGCGCCAGTAGCCCTGCATCACCGTCGGGCTGCGCAGCACGATCTCGCCGGTCTCGCCCGCCGGCAGCGTCTCCATGTCCGGCCCGACCACGCGCAGCTCGACGCAGGCCTGTGCCTGCCCGACCGAGGCGCGCCGCGCTCGCCACCCTGGATGCCCCTGATCCGCGACCAGCGCCCGGGTCAGCACCGTGATCGTCATCGGCGTCTCGCCCTGGCCGTAGATCTGCACGAAGCGCGGCCCGAAGACGGCCAGCGCCCGTTCCAGATCGGCGAGGTACATCGGCCCGCCGCCATAGATCACTGTCTTGATGCCCTGTCCGTCGAAACCCGAGACGGCAGCGGCATCGACCATCCGCTTGATCATCGTCGGCGCGGCAAAGAACACCAGCCCGCCAAGACCCTGCGCGAGGCGTTCGATCTCGTCGGGCGCGAAGCCCTTGCTGTCCGGAACGACGTGGCACGAGCCGCCGCGCAGGGCCGGGAAACCGTAGAGCCCGGCGCCATGCGAAATCGGCGCGGCGTAAAGCACGTTATCCTGTGGCCCCGGCGCATCGACGTCGATGGCGTAGCAGTAGGACATCATCATCAGGTTGCGATGGCTCAGCATCACGCCCTTCGGCCGCCCGGTGGTGCCCGAGGTGTAGAAAAGCCATGCCAGATCGTCCGCGCCGCGCGCCGCGGGCGGCTGCGGCGGCGCAGCCCGCGGAGCGGCGAGGGCGATCGCGGCCTCGGCGCAGCCCTGCGGCAGGGCCGCCATCAGGTCTGGCGCGGCGAAGGTTCTGCCGCCGCCGGTCAGCACCAGCCGCGCCCCGGCATCCTCAAGGATCCACGCCGCCTCGCGCGGGTGCAGCTTGGCATTGATCGGCACCACCACCGCGCCCAGCCACAGCACCCCGTAAAGCGCGACCAGATAGTCGGTGGAATTCGGCGCGAAGAGCGCGACACGATCGCCCGGAGCGATGCCATGCACCCGCCCCAGCGTCTTGGCCAGCCCCG
>NZ_JBAWKD010000007.1:159767-169197 GCF_037095735.1 Frigidibacter sp. MR17.14
CGAAACCGGCATAGTCGGCGACCAGCGTCTCGCCCCGGCGCAGCGCCGGGGCGGCGGGCCGGGCGCGGGCCATGTCGTGGAGCCAGCCTGCGATGTTCATGTCACGCCCCCCGTGCCGCGAGGACCGAGGCATAGTTCGCCACCGCCGCCCCACCCATGTTGAACACAAGCCCCAGGCCGGCACCGGGGCACTGCATCGCCCCCGCGGTGCCCGTCAACTGGCGGAAGGCCAGCGCATGCATCGACACCCCCGTCGCCCCGACCGGATGGCCCTTGGCCTTCAGCCCGCCCGACAGGTTCACCGGCAGCGCGCCGCCGCGCAGGACGGTGCCATCGGCCAGCGCGTCGGCGCCGCGGCCTTCGGGGGCCAGGCCCATCGCCTCGTAGATCAGCAACTCGGCGATGGTGAAGCAGTCGTGGACCTCGGCGAAGTCCAGATCAGCCAGCGTCACCCCGGCCCCGTCCAGCGCCGCGGCGATGGCGCGGGCCGGACCTTCGAAGCGGATGAAATCGCGCGAGGACATCGGCATCAGGTCACTGACATGGGTGGCGGCGCGCAGGCTGGCGGCGCGCGGTGCGGCCGCGGCCTGCGCATCGGTCGTCAGGACGACCGCCGCCGCGCCGTCGCTGACCAGCGAGCAGTCGGTCAGCCGCAGCGGCGGCGCGATCAGCGGGTTCATGTCCGAAACCGTGGCGCAGTGCGCGACGCTCATCGGCTTGTGCATCTGTGCCAGCGGGTTCGCCATGGCGTTGTCGTGGTTCTTCGAGGCGATCTGCGCCATCGCGTCAAGCGGGCTGCCGTGGCGCTCGGCATAGGCCTGCGCGGCAAGGCCGAAGACCTGCGGAAAGCTCAGCGCCGCCTCGGTCGGGTCGCCCTGATAGCTGGCGCCGGCGAGGGCGCGGGTGACGTCGGGGGTGGCGCGGTGGGTCATCTTCTCGGCCCCGACAACCAGCACGGTGCGCGCCCGTCCTGACAAGATCTGCCCGATCCCGGCATGCAGCGCGGCGGCGCCCGAGGCGCAGGCATTCTCGCACCGCGCCGCCGGCGTGAAGCGCAGCTCAGGATAGGCCTGCAGGATCAGCGACGAGGCGAAGCCGTCCGGCACGAGGCCCGAGTTGAAATGCCCGAGGAACACCGCGTCGATCGTCGCGGGGTCGATCGCCGACTCTTCGACCGCTTCGCGCGCGGCCAGCACGATCAGCTCTTCCAGCGTCTCGGGCCGTCGCCCGAAGCGCGTGTGTCCGCTGCCGATGATCGAGATGCCGGTGCCTGCCATTGCTGCCTCCTCCCAAAGGTCGGGACAGGGTGCGCCAGCGCGGGGCGGGCGGGAATCCGTGGAACTACGTAATTGCCTGCGGGCCGCTACGTAGTAGCCTAGGGGCCGGAGGCGAGGGAGGGGGATATGCCGGTGCCGGACGAGGCCATGCAGCTTGGATTTCTCGAGTCGCCTATCGCGCAGGTGGTGCTGCGTCACCGCCGGATCGTCGCCTGCAATCGCGCGCTCGAGGCGCTGTTCCGTTTTCCGCGATCAGAGCTGATCGGCCGCTCGATCCGCCGTCTCTATCCTTCGATCGCGGATTTCCGTGATATCGGCGACCGTTGTGAGACGATGTTGAGAACCGGTCAGAGCTATCGCGACGAAAGGTTCATGCAGGCGGCGGATTCCGAGATCTTCTGGGCGCGTGCCTGGGGGGTGACGCTTTCGCCCGCGGATCCCTTCGCACTGACCGTCTGGGGGTTCGAGCGGATCGAGACGCGCGCCGGCCGCCCCAGCGACATGACCCCGCGCGAACGGCAGGTGGCGCATCACGTGGTCAATGGGCGGACCTGCAAGGAGATCGGCAAGATCCTTGGCATTTCGCATCGGACGGTCGAAGTTCACCGCGCGAAGCTGATGAAAAAGCTGGGTGCGAAGAACACCGCGGAACTCGTCTCGGAGATCGTCCTGGTTTTGTGAGGGCGACCTCGGTGGCCACGTTGCTCTCCGGTAGTCTGCACGCGCTAGTCCACCTGCGACTTGGGACGGCGTGACAGCTCCTTCGCCCTATGGTCGCGGCCAATGATGTTCGCACGGAACACCTCGGGCGGGGTCCGGTCTCCGTGGCATCAGCCTGGCATGGCGTACGGGCCCGCCCAGTGGTTTCTCAGACCGTCCTGCGTGACGTTTTCGCTGTCGGCAGTGCGGCAGAGACATCTTCTGGATCGCCTGTCGGCGTTCTCCACGCTGCCCTTTTGCGTGGGCGACTGCGGGCCGCAGAATTGAACGGGCCTGCGCCATCGGTCCGAGCGAGCCCTCGATGGTGTGGGCGCCGATCCCGGCCTGCAGATCCCGCCAGTCGGAAACCTCCGGGCCGTGGTCGTAGGTGGCCGAGCGGCGCGTTGTTCGGGGCGGGAGCCGCGGCGCCGCGGCGATCCAGGCCGTGATCGGCTTGGTGCGCCTCGAAGAACTGTGCGGCGCGACGAGAATGCGGCTTGGGCGCTCGACCGGCGCGGTGACATTGGCTGGACCAAATGTCTGGCGGAAGTGGTCGCGGCCGGCCGCCCAAGGACCGGATTTATATCGTCTGGAGATGTCGTCGCGGCGGAGAAGGATGCCGTTTAGGGCGCGGTTGGGCGGGCAGTCTTCTAGTTGCAGGGCGNAATGTCTGGCGGAAGTGGTCGCGGCCGGCCGCCCAAGGACCGGATTTATATCGTCTGGAGATGTCGTCGCGGCGGAGAAGGATGCCGTTTAGGGCGCGGTTGGGCGGGCAGTCTTCTAGTTGCAGGGCGATCGTGCTTGCGGATCGGGGTGCGCTTCGACGCGCCGTTCGACGATTGCGCCATGGCATCGTCTGCTGTCACTGGCGCTGTCGGGCCGGACATCGCCGTCTACGCATCCATGCCAGTACGGATCTCGTGCCGCTGTCCGTGGCGCGACGCGGGATGCTCGCGCGCCTGCCACTCGCCATCGCCGGGGAATATGATGGCGGTGCCATGGCCCTTCGAACCAGCGGCGTTCCCTTGGCTCAGCGTCGACCAACAGGGCGACGGGGCCGCTTGGGCGCCGGCAGCGGCCCGCATCGCGATCCGCGCCTGACGACGGCCAGACGCCGTCGAATAGTTCGGAGCAGTCCAGTCCAGCCCCGCCGATCCGATCAGGCTGGCGACCGGTCCGCCGGCCAGCAGGCTCGGACGGATGGCACCTCACGGGCTCGTTTTGCCGCAGCAGCCGGCCGAACAACACCTTCAGCGTGAGAAGCACAGTCCCCCAGACTGTTTTCCGCTTTTGCGCAGTCGGGGAAGGTCTTCGGGTGACCGCGCCTGCCAGTCTTCGCAGCCTGCCTGGTCATGTTCCGGTCGGACCAGGTCGAGAGCGACACGCGACGGCCCTAAGCGGTCTTCGCCATCGGGCTGGAACCGAACGTGCCGCGACGGCCAAGAAGCCGGGCCGGTTCGTCGTGCAGTACCGGGGAGAAGAAGGCTCCCGGATGGACCGATGCTAACGGTAAGGATACACGACGTGAATCCGGGTCACCGATACGTGCAAAAACGTCACTCTCACGACAGACCGATTGCAGCTGCAATGCATGGGCCGACGGTATCGAGGGTTCTCTCGTCGATCGAGCCTGGCCCGCCGCTGCCATGCCCGGCACGGGAAGACGCGGCAGTGCGCAATGGCTCCTCGGCGTTCACGCCGCGGGCGTCTCGGCCCGGGGCGCATCCGAAGCCATTGCTCGGATGCATGGGCGATCCGGCCTGCGGGCCTCTGGCCTCTCTTCAGCCCGAAGGGCCAGAACCCGCCGTTCCGCCTTCGCGTGATACTGGTGGCCCAGTCTATCGAGACCGGCAACCTTTCCGACGCTACCGCGTTCGAATCTCGTTCGTCGGGAGGGGATCATGGGTTCGACCGCGCGCTTCTTGCTGGCTGGGGCATGCGCCATCTGCCTCGTGTCGTCCTGCGGTGGTCCGCCGCGCAGCGTCGCCCGCTCCGAGACGGGCGCGCATCCGGCGCTGCCCGCGCCCGAACGGTCCGTGCTGCCGACTCTAAACGTCGCGCCGGCGCGCGGATGGGGCGAGGGGCGGACGCCTCGGGCTGCCCGAGGGCTTGCGGTCCGGGCCTTCGCGACCGGCCTCGATCATCCGCGCTGGCTGCATGTCCTGCCGAACGGCGATGTCCTTGTCGCGGAGTCGAACAAGCAGCCTTCGCCGCCGAAGAGCTTGCGAGAGCTGGTGCAAAGGCAGGTCATGAGGGTCGCGGGCGCCGAGGTGAAAAGTGCCGATCGCATCAGCCTGCTGCGGGACGCCGACGGCGATGGTGTGGCCGACCTGCGCACGGTCTTTCTGGAGGGGCTGACCTCGCCCTTCGGGATGGCGCTGGTGGGCGATCGGCTCTACGTCGCGCAGACCGATGCGTTGACGGTCTTCCCCTATCGCAGCGGCCAGACGCAGATCCGTGAGCCCGGTCGCCGGGTGCGGGCGCTGCCGGCGAACGGGGCGAACCATCACTGGACAAAGGGGTTGGTTGCTGCACCGGACGGCACGCTCTATGTGTCGGTCGGGTCGAACAGCGATCACGGCGAGGCTGGCGAGCGGGCCGAGACGTCACGCGCCGCGATCTGGCGTGTCGATCCTGCCCGAGACCGGGCCGAAGTGTTCGCCGACGGCATCCGTAATCCGGTTGGCATGGCGATCGAGCCCGGGACCGGCAGGCTCTGGGCCGTTGCGAACGAGCGGGACGAACTCGGCGATCGGCTGGTGCCCGACTATCTGACCTCTGTGCACAGGGGGCAGAGCTTCGGCTGGCCTTGGATCTATTATGGCACCGACCGCGATCCGCGGGTCGACTGGATCTCGGCCCCGCCAGAGCCTGTATCGCGCCCGGACTACGCGCTTGGGTCGCATGTCGCGCCGTTGGGGCTCGCGTTCGCAAAGGGCGCGGCGCTCGGCCCGGATTGGGGCGAAGGGGCGTTCATCGGCGAACACGGGTCCTGGAACCGCCGGCCGGCATCCGGCTACGCGGTCGTCTTCGTGCCGTTCCGGAACGGGCGCCCTTCCGGTCCGCCGAGGCAGGTGCTGGACGGATTTCGGACCGATGCCGGCATGGCACGCGGTCGTCCGGCCGGGGTCGCCATCGCCTCTGACGGCGCGTTGCCGGTTGCCGACGATGTCGGGAACGCCGTCTGGCGCGTGACGCGGGCCGTCAACCCGCGAGAAGCCCATTCCGCGCAAGTGGGATCCGTGCGGGACGGTGGATGAGCGTGCGCAGTCTCGTGCCTGAAGGAATCGCCCCGTGCCGGAGAGAGCATTTATTTGGCCCGTGAAGGATCGCGATATGTCGTGGCGCCGAGTGACGGTCAGACCGCACTTGCGTGACTATGGGTAAACCTCGTCAGGCGGCAATCGTTGACTCATCGTCCGGTCATTACCTTTCTTGCGGCTGTAAGCGCGGCGCAAGGTAGAGGGCACTTCCTGCGGTCATCGCGACGGACCGCGAGAGCCGAGATGCTGGGCCCTGTTATCAGACGCCACGCATTTCCTGACCGTGGCCGGCCATCCAAGTGAGCGTCGTTTGTCTCAGCTTGGGAGTGTCGAAAGCCACGCCCGCATCAAGGTGCGGCATGCGTTTGCGGCAAGCATCCCGCTGCCGCCGATCCCGGTGATGGCGATCTTTGTCGCCGGTGGCCGCATTCTATGTACGGAACGTCTCAGGACCGCGGCCGCGGGCTTCATCCCGACCGGCCGCGCGAAAAGGTGCTCGGTCGAATGGCGGGTGCTGCGGTCGGTCGACGCGACGTGATCGAGGTCGTCCCGTTGGCATGCGTCGTGCCAATGGCCGCGCGAACGGAGTCTTAGCGCGACCGCCGCGCTGATGATGCTGCTGAGCCGCGCGAGGGGACGGCTGCGGCAGCTCGTCCCCGCGGCGCGCCAAGCGGATAGACCTTCCCAAAGCTGGGTCCGCGCAAACGACTGCGATCTATCGGTCTGCGCACCGGCCGACGAGAACCACGGACTGCGGTTCCCGACGCCCGCCTTACCTCATTTCCGCTCCGAGGCTTCCCTATGCCGCCGATCGCCCGATTCCATTCTTGCCATGCCGCAGCCCGCGGTTGCGCGACCGCCTTCTTCGGCGGCGAGCATCGACATTGCTGGTTAGCGCTACAGGCGGTGCTGGACTGAGCCGCCGCGGGCTTCACGACGGGGCCGGATGCCGTGGGCTCGGAGATCGGTGATCTTGACGCGGTGGTGACCGGACTGGCGGCGGTGAAGGCGAGGCGTGTATCTCGCGGGCGCCGACGCTCGAGCGTGAGCGGCGCATCCACTGTCTCATCCTCGCTTGCCGCCGGGCCGAGCCGCTGCCCGAGACGGCGGCGCTGCTGACACGCCACCGCCCGATCTGCGTGCCGGCCAACAAGATCAGGGCCGTGGATTGGGCCGACCTGCGCCGTGCCGCGGCCAAGCGGGGCGGTCTCAACATCCTCATCAACAGCGCCGGGGCCGTGCTTTCAGGCCCTCGGCACCGCCTGCGATGCCGAGATCGAGCGCGCTTTGATCGCCAGCCTGTCCTTACCGATCGCGCTTGCTCGCGACCTCTTGACGAGGCGCGCCGCGGCGAAGGGCGTGTGGTCACCTCGACGTGATCGGGTTACCTCATTAAGCGAGCTGCTCTGCCTACAAGATCGGCCCGTCCGAGGTTTCGGGCGCGCGGAAGCCGCACCGGCGCATCCGAGGGGGCGTGCGCTGATCGAGCCGTTGGGCATGGTCCGCGCTGCGACCGGCCCGCTCCGACCCCGACTGACCGGATCCGGAAATGTCCTAAAACCTCTCACGCCGACGCGACCTTGCGCGGTGCCTGTCCGACGTGACCCTTATCCCCACGATCTGCGCCGCCCTCGCCCACAACGGCTGGACGCTGCTGCGCAACTTTGTGCCCGACATGGGCGCGTTCGCGGCGCCCGTCGGGCGACTGTGTTCGCGCGGCACCTTCGACCCGGCGCGCACTCATGCGACCGACCGCGGCAGATGGTCGACGCGGGTCGCGGTCCGAACTGGCTGCATGTCGAGTACGGCAATACTCCGTGGCTACCCGACATCGTTGCCGTCTTCGCTGAGCGCGCTGTCTTCGAGGGCTCGCAGGCCACGCTTCGCGACGGGGCGACGCAGATCGACAGCCTCGGTGCCCCGACCTGCGCCCGCCGGCGCCAGGCGATGCCCGTCGAGCGGCGGTTGTCGGAGTTGCTGCGGAAGCGCAATCTCGCCAACGGGCCCTTGGAGATCTCGCGTCCCGACGAGGTGCGGATGGGAAATATTCTGCAAGTCCAGCAGGCGGTGCCAGGCCCGTCGTTCGACTTGCATGGCGACGGCTCGCTCGCCTATCGGCTGACCTTGGCCCCCGGTGTGTATCTTGGCCGCCGGTGGCACGAGGCTCGGCTTCGCGAACGCGGTCCGAGGCCCGTCGCGCAATCGCGAGCCGCACCCGATACGCTCTCGCCGATGGCTCGCCCGTGACCAAGGCGGAAACTAAAGACATGCGCACCGTCGCCGAGGCGCGGATCCAGAAGTCACCTGACGGGACGGCGATATCGCCGATCTCGACAGCATCCGCGTCACGTATGGCCGCCGTGCCGTCGCCGACTGCACGCTGTTCATTGGCGCGTGCCTGCTCTGAGCCGGATTCCGGGAGTGCCGATCGTGACCCTTCTGGCCTCTTTGGTCGCCCAGCATCGAGCCCGGCTATGCGGTTGCTGCTCTGGTCACGAGCGGTGGCGATGATCACGAGCGTGCGTATGCCGCGCGCGGCGCCCGCAGAAGCGCAAGGTCCGAGCCGTTCGGAAGGTTCAGGTCCAGAACCACGGCGTCGTGATCAACGCCCGCCGGTGCCGCCACGACCGTGGCGCAGCCAGAGGTAGGATCGACGGCATGGCCCTCGGCCCTGAGGCCGCGCGCAACCGCCTCGGCCAGCGCGGGCAGGTTGTTGGCGGAACCCTCAAATCTTGGCTCCGTTGCGGGGCCTTCATCGCGCAGGTGGTCCCGACGGTGCAACTGGGCAAGCTTCGGCTGGCATCTGCCCATAGACGATGGCGGCAGGCCACATTCCGCCCCGTCCGCGCTGCTTGCGCTCACCTGTCTATTCGGCGCGGGCCCTTAATGAGATCGAAGTCTCCCTGCGAACAGACCTTCAGCAAGGTAGCGCAGATCACCCTTGCTTTTCGGTTCATGAAGATCCTCGCCACCACGCTGGCCGAAACCGCCGGCGGCTTCCCGTGGATGATGCTGAGCCTTGGATAGTAAGCCGGCTTTGCTACCACCGGCTTGGCGCCGATCGCGGCGCTGGTCGAGCAGAGCCCCTCGCGTGGCTACAGCCCCGCGCAGTTCTGGTGCGTGATCATTGCCACCACCACAGCCGAGACCGAAATTTCGGACATGAGGAACCGCTTGTTCGGGTTGGGCTACCTCGTCGGCTTGGCCGTTCTCGTCGTCGGTGACTGGTCACGCCGGCGATCTGACACCTGCGCAACTGTTCCTTGGCGGTACCCTGATCGGCCGGCTCGATACCAAAACCTTCCCTTGGATCGCGGTCTTCTTCTCGAACCGCCTCGGGATTGCCTTCGGCACCCGGCTGACGATCAATGCCGGGCTCGGCTATCCGCAGAGCGCGGCTGTCACTGCGGCGGTGATGGGCCCCGTGGTGCTCGCTGATCAGCCATGTTGGCCTTCTGTTTTGGGCGGTTTTAATCTTAAGCCGACGCCTTGGTGCGACCTTCGGCAACCTCTGACGAAGCCGCTCGATTATGGCGGCCTTGACCTGCCGCGCGGTAGACCACCGATGGTGCCGCTGGCGCTGCGGGGGCTCGCGCTGGGCTTGTCCAGCTGCGGCCCCAAGCCCAGTGTTTTTTTCGCGGGGGAGCCTGCCTGAAGCAACATTGGCTGGGCGGGCGAGATCCACTCCGGCCGACCTCGCGATCCGCACGCAGATCATGATCAAACTTGCCGCTGCGCGCCTTTGCACATCGCCCTTCAAGAGGATGTCGCGACGCTCGTGCTGTTCAGTCACCTCTAGAGCGGTCGCATCGGCGATGCACTGGCGCGCGGGCACAACTTGCTCTTTCTGGCATGCTTGTGGTGCCGGTCCTTGGCGCGCTGATCTGGTACGGCCGGATCTACGCTACGGCGACCCGCTTGCCCTGCCTGCGCACGGCGTGACGATGTTCGGCTGAGGGGTACGCCCTGATGGCGCTTTGACACCGGTTCGTCGTCAGGGACGTTCTGCTCCAGCGAATGCTGTGAGCCCGGATCGCGCCTTGGCTGCCATCTGGCTCGGAGTTCGCCCTGTCGCACGAGCAGTCCTGCGGCTCTTCCGTCCGTGTCAGCGGCGTTCCGCAGGGGCAGGTGGTTGTGTTTCATTTTTTTCGCGAATCCCACTTGCGGGGGTCTTCGAGTTTCCCTAGATAC